>PLXE01000052.1 GCA_003151335.1 Acidobacteriaceae bacterium | reverse complement strand
GGACTATTTTTCGGGGGGCAGGTCAACAGAATTCAAGACATCTTCGTTCGTCGGAGAGGGCACATAGGCAATTACAGGCTTTCCCTGAGCCAACGTGGATGCGAGTTCAGAATCCTTCCCGAGCGTATCCGATTCCTGAGCCAAGTACAACGTGCATTGCGCTCGCTTAAGCATCAACGCTTCAGCCAAGCCCTTGTCAATCCGATCCGAGCAATACGCTTGGGTCGGGTCGAACCAACGAAGTTTCAAGTCTTTAAGTCGCTCGCTCTTGAAGACCGCATCAGCGAATTCGGATACTTCGACATATTCATGCCTCTGCCTCATTGATGTCGCAACATACACGTCCAAGTGATCCGACACCAAGTAGGCACGTTGATTCCGAATTCCCCGGTCGCGCACTCTCTCCAAGTGTCCCTTTTCAGATAGGGCAGCAGCGTCGCCTGGATTGTCCTTCAGCCTTTTGTCTAAGTCCTTTTGAACCACATAGCCGAGGTAGTATGTCTCATCTGCGGGAATCGGGTCCACAGGGTGAATTGGATCGTGTCGCTGCTTGAACATTTCCGGATCTAGAGGCTGAGTGCCTTCGTAGTAGTGGGAGAGTTGATCCGAGTCACCAGCCAACATTTTGAAGCCGAATTTAACATTCCCGAAGAAAAGCAGCGACAGCTTTCGCGCTCGTTCGACGCCCACTTCTAGATCCTCGATTGATCGCAGGCCACATCCCGGCCTGTATTCCAGCGTATCATCCACTAGAAACTGAAAAAATGAATGTGTTACCCGATCATATCCAAGAAGCAGTAGGAGTTCATTTAGCTGGCTGTAGCCGAGACCGCCTTCCGGGAAGGACGGCAGTACGTCTAAAGCAGGTGAAAGAGGTGGGCGCTGTCCGGTGAGGGCTTCGAGCAGTTGGCCAAGCGTTGGCGGTTGATCCATAGCTACAGTGCCGTCCTCTCGGCCCTGTGACTAGCGTAGACCGCCTAAGCACAAATATCAATAAATCTCGGCAAGTTGGAGGCGCCGAATACAAGATCAAGCACGTTTTGCAATGGGAGACATGAAACGCACGGAACCACAATTCGTTGTTTGTATTAGAAACAAGCAGTACCCTGCCTCCTTGGAGTTGCGGAAGCTATATCAAGTCCTCCCCGACCAAGCCGCTGCTAAGCATGGCCAGATCCGCGTGATTGACGAGTCGGGAGAGGATTACCTATACCCGGAGGGATATTTCATTGCAGTTGAGCTGCCCCAATCGGCGGAAAGAGCAGTCCGTCGAGCGACCAGCCTCATAGTAGGGAGATAATGTCCCGACTTCCCGGTTCCTTGGCTGCCTGAACTGGATATAGCTTCACCGTCTACCAGCGGAAAGAGCCCCATGTTGTCCACATGGAGCCTTTAATTTTTGCGTCCGCAACGACCTACCTCGACCCCGTTAAAAAGGCGATATCCAGAAAGACTCCGCTGGGGCTGCGATGGACAGAGCGTTCGCGCGAACCAGAATAGATGATTGGCCCGATGGGCCGCTCTTGGCGGCGGTGCCGGGGTGCAGATCCAGCAGCAGAATTCTGCTGTCGGAGTGATAGGGCTCGCCGGACGCAGTTTGCGCCTGGAAAACTGGAGCAGCGGAATGCAAATATTCCTTCCGGCTCACCGACAAGGTATTCGTCAGATCGGTTCCGACGAAATCACGCTCGGTATCGACCGCGGGATCGATCCGGTGGTTGATCAAACGTCCTCGCTTGGCGATTTCAATGGCAACGTCGTGCGTGGCAGCAGCCGCCCAGATGGGCATCCCGTCAATCATGTAATCGGTTTTCCAGATGCGAAGATGATGCCGTCGTGACATGATGGCACCAGGATCGGGCAAGGCATACGAATAGTCCTGCACCCTTCCGAACAGGTAAAACCTGGCCATCGGCAACTGCGCGTCGCTGGTCCGATGCCGCAACAAGTGCCAAACGAATACCGGTTTCCATTTGTCAGTTATGACCCAACCGGCGCGCTTAAAAGCTTGCTGCAGGTCTTCCTGGTGGCCGACAAAAACCAGGTTTAGCATGTCGCCCTCGCGGCCCTCACCACTGAAGACCCGGGGCGGCAGATAATCCATCATCGCGCCCAGTTCGGAGGAATTTTCTTGCGAACCCGGTAACCCTGCCGATAGAAGCGAGGCAGCGCCGTCGATTTGCGCAGTGATCTCTGTACTCTTCACCACGGTGCTGTCATGGCCACGGGTGAGCAGAAAAACTGGCGTAGCGGGCAGGAAGATGAAGCCGGTGGCGATCATACCTGCGGCCATCAGCTTGGTACGGGAGCGGCCTTTCACGTTCATGCGGGCACGCAACCCGACTTGATCCCCGTTTATCAGTTCTACGGAATCCAGTTTCAGGGCCACCTTGCCTCCGATTCCCAGCAACCGCTTGCCCTTAACTCCAGTGACGGAGCCGTGGGCGATGGTGCCCGCGGGAATAACCGTGAAACCGGCGACGTTTACATCTCGCACCACGACAAAATTCAGCTTGTCGCCAACCCGGGCGTGGGCAGAGGAAACGCTTTCGGCAAGTCGAAGCTTGATGGGGGTTCCATCGGGAACGGTCAATCTGGCAGGAATCGCACTTCTCTCCTGGGCCGAAACCCAAGGCATGAGAAACATCGTGAGCAGGATATAAGCGGGTATTTTGCGGAGATACGCGCTGGACAATGGACGCCGCCTTTGCTGGAGCTCTAACCTCTCACCCGCGACGGCCAAAGATGTCTTAGCGCAACGGCGTGATGGATTAGGGGATTTTACGCAGTTGGAATGTCTCCTGTATGGTCAAAATCGCACACTACGGAGATGTCATTGTGGCTTCATCCAAGAAATGAGTACCGTCTGTGTGGGCGACGATTCCTTTGGTGCAGTCAGGTGGGAAATAAAACCGAGTCCCGTAGGGACGGCACATCCGGTTTTCGCGCGGGTGCCCCATCCTAGCCTTCTTTTGGCTAGGGTAGGGATTTTGTTTGCCCTGAGCTTTCCGATTTGCTCAGCATCCGTCTGACCACTACGCCAGTCCCGCCTTGCGGGACGAAAGAGCTTAGCCCAGCGCGCCACCGTCTGTGTGAGAACGAAAGTCAGTATCTGCCAGTGGAATTTGCTGACACGAAATCCAGCCCCGCAGGGGCGAAAGAGCTTAGCCCAGCACGCAGCCGCAGGCGGAGTACAGGCGCAATCTCGAGAGCCGCTGCTAATCGGCTGCGAAGGGAATCTCTTCTATGTGAAGCGACCGCCCAGAAACGTCACCAGCGCCGTGCACATCTGGTTCCAATTCGGGAACCTGTGGACGAAAATGGGAAAGAGATTCCATTCTTGTCTTGACTTGCCGCGGCTTCGTCTTACAGTTATCTTGAGAACAGTGCACGCTTCGATAATCCGTCTGGATTATCGCGTGCCCTCGCGAGCGGGCAAAGCTACGGCGGGAATGATCGCCTGTCGCCGGCTCACCGTCCCCAGTTGTCGAGCCCCTATCGACTCCAACTTCGCCTGACCCTCGATCATCAAGCAAAGAAGGTCCCCCTATGAACCAGCACCGCGGGCCACTGCTGCTGATCCTCTTGGCCGTCATGGCTGTAAGTGGCGGCTATGCTGCTCCAATTCATAAATCCACATATTACGACGACTTCGCATTTCACAGCGCATACGCAATTAACAGTTCGACGTCAACCGACAATTGGATCGGCGGCATGGGCAACTGGAGTGACTGGAATTATTGGGACATGGGCCTGCCGACCGGTGACAGTGACGTCGTCATAGGTTATTTTGCCCCTGGTGTTGTCTACTTGGACACAAGTCCCAGCATTGCATCGCTCACCCTGTTCTACGATTCACAACTTGTGGATAACGGCACTCCACAGACGCTGACCATTGCGGGTTCCCTCGCAAACCAGGGAGGTTTGCTATCTCTATCCCATGGCAGCACGGTGATCGTCGGGGCTAGCTCCTTCAATAATGGACAGATCGACCTCCTGAGTTCCTCGCTCCAAGTCAATGGCAACCTCACCAACTCCGGGCTTATCCAGCTGGGGTGGGGAACACAGGTGTACGTCAATGGCGACCTCATCAACTCTGGGCTTATGCAAGGTCAGACCTCTTTCAACAATGGCGACATTTTTGTCAATGGCATCCTCATCAACTCGGGACATATGCACCTATATGAAGGCAGCGTTGAATCGGGTAGCCTCATCAATAGCGGAGACATCACTTTGGGCGTAGCTGGGGAAATGGGGGTCATGGGCGATGTGAACAACTCCGGGAGTATTGCCACCGTGGGTGATCCGGAACGGGGTTTCGGGGGAGGGATCCAATTCCAAATCGGTGGCACCCTGACCAACACGGGCTCATTCGCTTTGGGCGGCTGCGGTCCACCTTTAATCTGCATTGGACCCGACAGCGCCACGATCGGGAGCATCGTAAACAGTGGGACCATCGATCTGACACCCTCAGGTGCCGGCGTGATGCTCCAAGTGGATCGTGACATGTATAACGCCGGACAGATCACCACGTCCGGTGGGAGCGTGCTGAACATAGGTGGCACACTGATGAATGACCTAGGCGGAAACCTTCTTCTCAGCGGCCAAGCCAGCATCGGAGGCATCGTTAACAGCGGAGCCATTGACTTGGAGGGCGGATCAAGCGTCCACGTCAATGACAACGTAAATAACGGCAGTGAGATCACCACGGCCGGTACGAGCGTGCTCAATATAGGCGGCACGCTGACTAATGGCACAGGAGGAAACTTTGTTCTCTACGGCCAAGCCAGCATCGGAAGCGTTGTTAACAGCGGAGCTATCGACTTGGAGGGTGCGTCACGGCTTCACGTCAACGGCGACGCAAATAACCTCGGGTCGATCGTCACCAGCATTTATGAAGGCTCCGGCGGCAACGGGGTAGCAATCGCTGGTAAGCTGACCAATAGCGGTTCGTTCGTGCTGAATGGCCCTTCCGATTATGCTAGCGCTGGGAGTTTGGTCAACAGCGGAAATATTGATCTAGAAAACGGCTCGGTTCTGCAAGTCAACGGCGACGCAAGTAACTTCGGGTCTATTTCCCTCGGCAACAGTTTCGGCGGAAACAGCCTGACGATCAATGGCACACTGACAAACCTGGGAAGCTTAGCGCTCAACGCGTTTGATACCGCCACTATGAATAGCTTAGTCAACGTCGAGAGCGGAATGATCAATCTACAGAACGGATCTTGGGCCAACGTCGCCGACTTGGTGAATAGCGGTTCCATCGGTGTGGAGAATGAATCCAACCTCAGCGTCGGCGTCGCAAGCAACTCCGGGACTATCAGCACCTCCGGGCAGTTTTTGGCAGGTTTCTTCACTGGCACACTGAATATCGGCACACTGACCAATACTGGGTCCGTCTACTTGTCGGGTCCGCACGCTCCGGGTAGCACCCCCAATGCCACTATTGGGAACTTGCTGAACTCTGGATACGTCGGGGTGACGTTTCACTCAATATTAGAGGTTTATGGCGACGTAATTAGCTCGGGAACCATTGAGACTTACCAGAGCATCTACGGCGGCGACGAAAACCAGATCATCATTGATGGCAGATTGACGAACAGCGGCCAGTTTAGGGTGAGCGGCAGTGACTCTATTCAGGACTCCGCAATTGTCGGGAGCTTGGACAACAGCGGAACCATTGGGCTGCAGACGGCGGAGTTTGCGGTGGGCGGGGATGCAAACAACTCCGGCACGATTACCACGCAGGGGAGCCATCTGACGGTGGGCGGGTTGCTTACCAATAGCGGGCAACTCGAGGTGGACTACTCTCAGGCCACACTGGGAGCTCTATCAAATTCGGGCGCCGTCTCCGTCTCCGGATCGTCGATGGGAACTGGCGATATTGTGAATTCCGGGTCGATTAACCTTGTCTACTCCTCGCTCAGTGGCGGGACGCTGACCAACAGCGGATCGATCAATCTGGAGAACCTATCAGTCCTCCAAGTCGGCAATACAGATAACTCCGGAACTATTTCCATGAGCGACGGGAATTCGCTATCCATCGGCGGCACTCTCACCAACGACGCGTCGGGCTCATTACTCCTGTCTGGCTATGGCGACACCGCCACGATCAGCAGCGTCGTCAATCGCGGGGTTATCGACTTGGAGGGTGGATCGACACTCCAAGTCAATCGCAATATAAGCAACTCCGGACAGATCACCACGAGCTCCTACGGCACTGGCGGAAACACGATAACCGTCGCCGGCCGGTTGACCAACGGCTTGACGGGAACCTTCTCGCTCGGGGGCGCCTCCGATATTGCCAACATTGGATCGGTGGTGAACCAGGGGGCTGTGTACATCGCTGACGGAGCAACCCTGAACGTGACTGGCGGGCCGCGCGCTGGTGCCTCCGCTCTCTCCGGCTTCACCAACATCGGAATTGTTAACATCGCTCCGAACGGCAGTCTCGCCGTTGTAGGCTACTACACGCAGACTGCCGGACAGACGACGGTGGACGGCAGCCTGAATATTTCAGGAAGAGGGATGATCAATTTCGCTGGTGGCGCCGTCTATGGCAATCAGGGCACTATTCGCGGACCGATTGTTTCGAATGCCTCCATTAACATCGGCGACAGCCTTAGGACCATTGGCCAGCTTTACTTTATGGGCAACTACACGCAGGGACTGCATGGAAGCTTGACCTTCGATATTGCGGGTACGGCGCCTGGAGAGTACGACCAACTCAACATCGCGGGCCATGCCCAGCTCAATGGCCTGATGACCGTGGACTTGATTCACGGCTTTCTCCCCGAACTGGGCGATGCCTTCGACATCATGCACTTTTCGGGCGAGTCGGGAACGTTCTCGATGGTCTTGGGCTTGCCGATCAACGGTGAGGAACACTTCGTGTTGGAATACAACCCGACCGATCTGACGCTCGAAGTGGTGTCGGGCGCGCTATTGGAGGCGAACAACGGCCAGGCGACTCTCCTCGCATCCAACATTGCATCCGACATTGCATCCAGCATCGCAGCTGATGGTGGATCTGGCACTGCATCTGGCTTTACCTCGAGCACCGGGTCTCACTTTACGTCTGACTATGGCCCATCTTCGTCAACTCCGGAGCCGGGCAGCTTATTGCTTCTTGGTTCGGGCTTGTTGTTCGTGGGTTATAGTGTTCGTCGGCGCATGACGAAGTAGCAAAACCGGCACGGACCCAATATCAAAGGGAATGGGGGTCCGTGCCGGTTTATTAGGCCGCCGAGCACAGGCCCCGAGCCAGAAAATCAGGAGAAGAATATGACCCTACCAGCGACGCCCGAAATCGGAACGGGCAAGGGACGGATGTTTTGGATTCTGGGATGCATAGTCTGCTTGTTGCTTGGACTATTCATCGGGCATGCTGTGACTTACCACAGAATGCGCGCAGCCACCAGTTTCTCGACGCCTTATCAGGCGGTATTGCTGAGTAACGGTTCCGTATATTACGGCAAGCTCTCGGGCTATAGTGGTGGCCATCCCGTGCTGACCGACGTTTACTACATCCTTAGCAAAACGGATCCGGACACCAAGCAGATCACCAACGTTTTGGTGAAGCGTGGTAAGGAGCTGCACGGGCCTGACCGCATGTACTTGAATGCCAGGCAAATTGTCTTTGTGGAACCAGTGGGACCAAATTCAAAGGTCGCCCAACTGATCAATGAGGCCAATCAGTAAAGTTCCCCGCGCAAAGAAGATGGCCGTTGACTGCAATGTTAAAGACGGCCACCCTCAACCTTTTCGAGGGCGCCGCCTCTTCGGACGGTGTTCTTACAGCCTCTTAGTATCTATACGCCTTGTCAACGCGGCCTACTCCGGACGCTTACGCTTTAGGTCCTGAGCCGCCCGCGTCACTTTCTCGGGCGTGCCCAGATCGCCCCAATAATATTCGTCGGCGCGGAAGGCAAGAATTTTTTCTTCACGGCCAGCCAGCCGCAGATAGCAGTCGATGATGGAGAACACGCCCGCTTCCGTCATTTTCCCAAACAGGTGAGGTGAAATTACGTGTATGCCGCAAAATGCCAGCGCCTGCATGTGTGGCGAAGGTCGAACCAATTCAGTTTCGCCATTGCGTCCGGACCGCCGGCCGCAAAGTTGCAACTGCTGGTCGAACAGCAGGTAGCGAGAGCTGTCGCGGACTTGCACCGCCAGTGTCGCGAGCGCCCGGTTGTCAATATGAAACTGCACCATGCGCCCCACATCGATGGTGCTGATGACATCGACATTGTGCACCAGGAACGGCTCTTTCGAGTCGCTCGAATCCTCCAGAAAGAAATGAGCGGCCTTTTTCAGCCCGCCACCGGTGTCGAGCAAGACCTCCTCGCGCGAGACCTCAACCTTCATGCCGAAGTTGTCGTTCGCTTTCAGATACTCGACGACCATGCCGGCAAAGTGATGCACATTGATGATCACTTCGCGAATTCCAATCGCGCGCAAGCGGGCCAGCGTGATCTCCAGCATGGTACGCCCGGCGACTTCCACCAGCGCCTTGGGACGATCGTCGGTGAGCGGCCGCAATCGCGTTCCCAGGCCGGCGGCCAAAACCATCGCTTTCATTTGCCCAAGTTCTCCAGTTCACGATGCTGCACCACCACCTCGACCCCTTCCCTGCCCCGCAAATGTTTGGCCAATTGCTCCGCCAGATATACCGAGCGATGCTGGCCGCCAGTGCAGCCAAACGACGCCGTCAAGCTCTTAAAACCACGACGCTGATAATCGCTCACGCTGGCGTCCACCAGCGCGGTGACGCCAGCCAGAAATTGATGCACACTCTCTTGCTGATTCAGGTAATCGGCCACGGGCCCGTCTTTGCCGGTGAGAGCTTTGAAGCGCTCCTCGCGTCCGGGATTGGGAAGGCTCCGCGCATCGAAAACGAAGCCGCCGCCATGTCCGGTCTCGTCTTTCAGCGGGCCGCGGTGAAATGAAAAGCTGCAAATCCGTACCGTGACCTTGCCGATTGCGGGCGCCAGGCCCTGCAATTTGTCCGAGCCCAGAATGCTTGTGAACGCCTCCATCAGCGCCGGCAGCGCAATGGGCAGTTGGACGTTGTGCAGCAGCCAGCGCAGGTTCTTCAGCGCGAACGGCACGCTTTGCAGAAAGTGGGGTTTGCGCTCATAAAAACCGCGAAAGCCGTAAGCGCCCATCGCCTGCATCATGCGAACGTACACGTAGGCGTAGTAATGCCGCAGGAACGCTTCGCGGTCCAGTTCGATAAAACCGGCAAGCGTGTCGAGATAATGATCCAGCAATTGCTGGCGCAGCTCGGGCGGCAAATCGGCCTTGGCATCGAATAAAAGCGACGCGATATCGTATTGCAGCGCGCCTCTGCGGCCACCCTGATAGTCCAGGAAGAATGGACTGCCGGCGCGCAACATCACATTGCGCGATTGGAAATCGCGATAGAGAAAGTAATCGCGCGGGGCGCTCAGCAGGAATTTCGTCAGGCGGCCGAAATCTACTTCCAGCGCCTGTTCGTTGAATGAAATATTGGCCAGCCGGAGAAAATAGTACTTGAAATAATTCAGGTCCCAGGCGATGGACTGGCGATCGAAACTAGCGCGCGGATAGCACACTTTGTAATTCAAATCGCGGCCGGCTTCGATCTGAAAGCGCGGTAACACGGCCACAACCTTGCGGTAGGCTTCGACCGCCTGGGGAGCGATGGTCTCGCCTGCCCGATTGTTCGACAGGAACTCAAACAGCGTGGTGTCGCCCAGGTCCTCTTCCAGATAAGCGCCGTGCTCTAAATCTTCGGCATAGATTTCCGGCACCGGCAGCCCGTGGCGGCGAAAATGCCGGGAAAATTCGAGGAA
Source organism: Acidobacteriaceae bacterium (assembly GCA_003151335.1). Classification (GTDB taxonomy): domain Bacteria; phylum Acidobacteriota; class Terriglobia; order Terriglobales; family Acidobacteriaceae; genus Bog-257. The sequence goes on along the minus strand of PLXE01000052.1, from coordinate 35,147 downwards.
AGCGACGTTCTCTTCGCGCACCTCGTAGCGCACGCCAATGGCGCTGAATTTTTCGCTGGCCAGCCGGACCATGCTGCGCTCGGAGCCGCCGAGCTGGCCGCGCAGCGGCTCCGCCTTATCCACCGGCGCGTGGAAATGATCTTCAAAAAGTTTCTTGAGAACGTCCATGAATATGCTTTCCAGCGATTCATTCTAGAGTACACAACTCCGGCGTCAACGGTTGAATCTTGGTTGTGGCAGGTCACAGCTGCGATGGATTCAACAGGATCCGCGGCTGGTGGGCCATCCGTAATCCAGCGCGCTGAGGGCGCGCAAAAGGAAAGGCCTCCGCGAACTGCGAGTGCGGAGGCCATGTTTTTGCAAAAGTTAAGCGAGGCCGGTGCCTCGCAGGATCGGTTACCGCTTTTTCTTCTTGGCGGCTTTCTTCGTGGCCTTCTTCTTCGTTGCCATTGGGTAATCCTCCTTGTGTAACCTTCTCCCTTGAAGGTCGAGTTTTTTGGCCCGTGCCATACCCGCCCAAGATGTTGCATGAGCAGTATGTCTAACACAAGATATTGCGGTTACTCGAACGGAATGTCAACAAAAATATTTGGGAAATCTCTTGCGCGACCGGCGGTTTAGTGATTTGCGTCCCAAAACTTTAGTGATTTGCGTCCAAAACGACGACGCAAAGTGTCCCGCTGCCAGCGCCTGAGTTACACTCGCTCACACATGCGCGCCGACCCCATCGAGCTCGAGGTCTTCAAGCATCTGTTTCACGCGGTCGCGGAAGAGATGGGGGCCGCGCTGCGCCGCACGGCGTTCTCGCCCAACATCAAGGAGCGTCGCGATTACTCCTGCGCGCTGTTTGACGCAGCCGGCAACGTGCTGGCGATGGGCGATCACATGCCCGTGCATCTGGGCTCGATGCCGATGTCGGTGCGCGCCGCCATTGCCGAGTTGCCGCTCGCGCCGGGCGACGTGGCGATGCTCAACGATCCCTTCCGCGGCGGCACGCATCTGCCCGACATCACCGTCGTCGCCCCGGTGTTTGTGGGACGCGCCAGGCGCAATGCCGCGCCCGAATTCTTCGTCGCGGCGCGCGCGCATCACGCCGACGTTGGCGGAACCTACGCTGGCTCGATGGGTCCGTGCCGCGAGATCTACCAGGAGGGATTGCGCATTCCTCCGGTGAAGATCGTGCGCGCCGGAACCCTTGACCGCGACATCCTGGCGCTGTTGCTCAACAATGTTCGCACTCCCGAAGAACGTGAAGGCGACCTCAGCGCGCAACTGGCGGCGTGCCACACCGGCAGCACGCGGCTGCTCGAACTTTGCGCGCGTTACGGCCTCCCACGGGTGCAGCGTGCGGCGCGAGCGCTGCTGGATTACTCCGAGAAAATGATGCGCGCATTTTTGGCGACGGTGCCGGCGGGGAGCTACACCGCCGAGGACGTACTCGATGACGATGGCGTCAGCGACGGACCGGGGTCCCCAGCGCGCGGTGGGGTGGGCGCGCCGGTGCGCATTGCGGTGCGCATCACCTTTCCGCACACAACAAAAACTGCGGGCCGGAAGCCGCGACCCGTCATCATCGATTTCACCGGCAGCTCGCCCCAGGTGGAAGGCAGCATTAACGCCGTGGAAGCCATCACGTATTCCGCCTGCTTCTACGTTTTCCGCTGCCTGCTGCGCGAAGACGTTCCCGCCACCGCCGGATTGATGCGCCCCATTCAGTTGATCGCGCCCGAGGGCACGGTCGTCAATGCGCGTCCACCCGCAGCGGTGGCTGGCGGAAATGTCGAGACCTCGCAGCGCATCGTTGACGTGCTGCTGCGCGCACTGGCCCAGGCGCTGCCCCAGCACATCCCCGCCGCGTCGTCGGGGACCATGAACAATCTCACCATCGGCGGCATGGACGACCGCACCGGGAAGGCCATTCCGTTCGCGTACTACGAAACCGTTGCCGGAGGCTCGGGCGCCAGTGCGGCCCATGACGGCGTCTCGGGCGTACACACGCACATGACCAACTCGCTCAACACGCCCGCCGAAGCGCTGGAATGCAGTTATCCGTTAAGGGTGATGAAGTATGCGCTGCGCGCGGGCAGCGGCGGGGAAGGAAAACATCGCGGCGGCGACGGCATCGTCAGAGAAATGGAAGTGCTGGCCGACGCCACTGTGACCCTGCTCGCCGACCGGCGCAAGTTTCGACCGTACGGCCTGGCGGGCGGCGCGGACGGAGCGCCGGGACGCACCGAGATACTTCGCGCCGATGGATCCACGGAACTCATGCCCAGCAAGGGCAGCACCCGCTTGCGGCGCGGCGAACGCGTCCGCATCGAAACCCCCGGCGGCGGGGGATGGGGCGCAGTGGATTGAAAATGTTCAGTGGGTCGGCCCGGACTCTTCTTTGCCCAGGTTAGCGTCCAAAAGAGGGACGCGAACCTGGGGCACCGGGCCACGTCTCCACCAGCTATGTCGAGAGGCAAAATCTCACGATTCGCATGGCAATCCGGCGGTTCACGCGGTTGACCAATGCGTTCTCAAAGAAGCTGGATAATCACAAAGCCGCTTGCGCTCTGCACTTCGCGTATTACAATTTCTGCCGGATACACAAGAGTTTGCGTGTGACACCAGCGATGGAAGCGGGAATCTCCGATCACATTTGGAGCATCGAAGAAATGTGCGCCCTACTGCCTGAGCAGGGATCGGCAGCGAAGCGAATTGACAAGGGGCTTATCCTGAAAGCACTCGGAGATAGAACTGCATGACAGGCGACACATACACAATCGTGAAGGGCTACAAAGTCTACAGGGGCGATCCTGCCGGAGAGCCAATCGCCGAATTCAGTGAACCTCAGTTATACGCTTGGTTGCGCGAGACTGGCGGATACTCGGCTGAAGAGTCGGCGCGGATAATTGTCAGAGTTGACATAAACGGCTCAAGCTTCATCATCTTTCCATAACCTCCCTGTGGAAATCAGACTGACCCACTACCGTTTTTCATCAACGCAAGTTTAGGACACTACCGTCCCGCAAAAAAGTGCGCTGAAATTACCCGGTGGGTATATAGTATGTGGCCGTTTGGCAATGAAAACGGACATGCTGGTTAAAACCTTAATGTGCGCGCTACTGGAGGATCGCATGTTGCGGCCGGTTTTTGAATGGCAAGTGAGACGCGGCGAAGGCAGGACGAGGTTTGCGAGACTTTGCGCGCTAGTGCTGGCGCTTTTCTTGTCTTTTGGCTGGCCGGCCCAGAGCGCAGCCTACGCCGTTCTTGCGCATGAAGCCATCATCGACAGCATATGGGACACCAACATACGCCCGTTACTCTTGAAGCGGTTCCCCAACGCTACGAAGGAAGAACTGAAGGAAGCCCATGGCTATGCATATGGCGGCGCCATTATCCAGGACATGGGCTATTACCCGCACGGAAGTTATTTCTTCAGCGACTTGACGCACTATGTGCGGAGCGGGGACTTTGTCCTGGCTCTGCTGCGCGACGCCAAGGACCTTGACGGCTACGCTTTTGCGCTCGGGGCGCTCTCTCACTACGCCGCGGACAACGACGGCCACCGCATGGCCACGAATCGCGCGGTTCCCCTCTTGTATCCCAAGCTGAAAAAGAAGTACGGCAACTTGGTTACGTATGAACAAGACCCCCTGGCCTGGTGCCCCAGGTTCGCGTCCGTCTTTTGGACGCTAACCTGGGATCACTGCGCTCCGTAGTGCTCAAGGTGTAGATTGTTTTCATGCCACGTGGTCTGCGCCGGTTTCACGAATCCGGACAGTCGCATTTCATCACCTTCAGTTGTCATCGCCGCCAGCCCAAGTTCGTCAACGCCGCAGTTTACGACCTGTTCCCGCCTTGCCTGGAGGACATGCGTCGTCGCTTCGACCTGCGCGTCTACGGATACGTGGTGATGCCGGAACACGTTCACCTCCTGCTCAGCGAGCCGGAGCATGACACTCTAGCCGCGGCGATTCACTACTTGAAGTTGTCGTTCGCAAAACGGGTGCGCAGCAGAAGCGTTACCCAGGTTAGCGTCCAAAAGAGGGACGCGAACCTGGGGCACCGCGTTTCCCCAAAGAAGGACGCGAACCTGGGGCACCAACTGGGTTCGTTCTGGCAAAAACGCTATTATGACCGCAACGTAAGGGATGCGCGGGAGTTCATGGTGAAGTTGCGCTACCTGCACCTCAATCCAGTGAAACGCGGGCTGGTGAAGGAACCAGGAGACTGGAAGTGGAGCAGTTTCCGGCATTATGCCTTCCGGGAGAACGGAGTGGTGGAGATCGAGTCGGAGTGGACGGCCCGAGATCGTGAGTTGAAAATGTTCGGCGGGCCGGCCCGGATCTTCCTCAGCCCAGGTTAGCGTCCAAAAGAAGGACGCGAACCTGGGGCACCAGACTGGAAGAAACAGTTGTCAGTAGCCAGTAGCCAGTGAAAACAACCGCAGATCCTTCGGCTCGGTCGCCGCGGCGACCTAGCTCAGGATGACAAGAGTGGAAGGGAGCTAGACTGCTCGAAACTGGAAACTCGAAACTGGAAACTGGCAACTGATAACTGAAAGCCATCTCATAAATACCGGTGCGGCCCAAAGCGAGGTACCTCAGGGGCTAAAGCCCAGTCCGTAACGGGCCATTTGCGGCACGGCTGAAGCCGTGCCCTGACACAAAACAATTGATGAGACGGCTCTAGTTGCGAGAAGCCATCAGATAGCTTCTGGAAGCTCGAAACTGGAAACTGGAAACTTGATAACTTGAAACTCGTAACTCGAAACTAGCCTTTGAGACTGGCAACTGACAACTGACAACTGGCACTTTCGTAACTCGAAGCGGGAGAGCGATTCTGCTAGGCTCGGGCTATGACGAGGTTCCTGTTCTGGAATCTGAATCGGCGCGAGTTGCACGGCTTCGTCGCTCGCCTGGCGCGGCAGGAGAATGCCGATGTCGTCATCCTGGCCGAGTGTCCCACGTCGCCTGGAGGAACTCAACGCGGACGCGCCCGACTACGCCCACGCGCCCCACCACACCCAAGCGCCCCACCACATCGACGCGCCCGACTACGCCGAGGCGCCCGACTACCAGTACGCGCCCGGCAACTGCGGGCATCTGCTTTTCTTTACCCGCTTCGAGTCGAGTTTGCTGACGCCGCTGTTTGAGAGCCATCGCGTCTCGATTCGCCGCCTGGAGCTGCCGGGGTGCCAGAGCATCCTGGTCGCCGCCGCCCATCTTCCCGCCAAGATGAACTTCTCCGAGGAGAGCCTGCTGGTGGAGTCGGTACACCTGGCGCAAAGCATCGATGAGGTCGAGAGGAGCGAAGGGCATCAGCGCACCATTCTGCTGGGCGACATGAACATGAATCCTTTCGAGGCGGGCATGGTCATAGCCGGCGGCCTGCACGCGGTGATGAGCCGGCGCGTGGCGTCCCGCATGACGCGCCTGGTGCAAAAGCAGAGATACAAGTTCTTCTACAACCCGATGTGGAACCATCTTGGTGACCATGGCGATACGTGCGGCACCTTTTACTTCGAGGGCGCCGAGCACCTTTGTTATTACTGGAACCTGTTCGACCAAGTGTTGCTGCGGCCGGCTCTGCTGAAGGGCTTCGCACCGGAGAACGTGCGGATACCCACTTCGATCCGGGATTTTTCGCTGTTGCAGGAGGACGGGCAGCCCGACAAAGAGACCATGTCGGACCATCTGCCGGTGACGCTGAAGCTGAAATTTTGAAGGAGGGCGCGATGCCTGACAGCAACGATTTTTGGCCGGCGAACATTGCCGACTCCAACCTGACCACGCCGGCCACCATCTTGAAAGAGCAAGCCACCCTGCTGGGCGAGAAAACGCGCCAGTTGGTGAAGGGCGAAGTCGTCACCCAGGCCACGGGCGATATTTTCGTCCACTACTTCTATATCGCTGCGCCCACGCTCAACTACCGGTTCGAGTTGTTCAAGGTTTCTCACACCGTCAACTTTTATCCTTTGACCCTGACCTATCTGAATAGTGCCAGGCCGATCAAATCCGAGGAGGAGTTCAAAGAGACGTTGAAGCAAATCTTCGCCGCGCAGCACACCCTCAACGTGGTGCACTCCATCCTTGCGCAAGTGCGCTCTTGAAGGCGCAAAAGAAGGTTGAGTCGGGTGCTCACCCGGCCAGGGTTAGCGTCCAAAAGAGGGACGCGAACCTGGGGCACCCACACCCCAGAGGAGCGCCAAGGCCCAGATTATATGGAGGACCTGGCACAAAAAACGGGCGGCGAGCTCATCCCATTGCGGTCAATGGAATGGTTCACCAAGCCAGAGGCCGCGTCGCTGGCGAAAAGCCTCAGGGAGCAAGTAGCGGCTCCCAACCGGATGGAATTGCAGCTGACCACTCCGCTGAGCAGGCCAGCTAAGTTGTCCATCACCCCCGCCCGCGAACCCAAGGCATACACAATCGTTTATCCTCGACGTCTTGAGCCGTGCTCGAAGAGCGCGGGCCAGTAAACTGGTGCAGATGGCAAATCCTGACAACCGTTTGCACGGGTTACGTGATTCCCTTATTATGTGGCTATGAACATTACCCTTTCTTTGGATGACAGGCTGGTGAAAGAAGTCCGAAAAATCGCGGTCGATCAAGATACGACTTTGACCGGGTTAGTACGCGACTACCTGGAAAAGCTTGCTGCCGAAAATGCGGCATCGGGCCGGAAACGACGGGAGCGAGAAGCGCTGGAGCGCAGCTTCACGCGACTCCAGGTCAAAGTCGGAAAGCGAACATGGAAGCGGGAAGATCTGTATGCCCGCTCCTGATTTTCTCGATTCCAACGTGTTGATTTACGCCTACGACGTTAGCAATCCAGTGAAGCAGCGGATCGCACGGGCCCTGGTCGGAACGGCGCTCGCGGGCGGCATCGTGATGTCAACTCAAGTGCTGGCGGAATTCGCGGCTACTCTGCTGCACAAGCTCTCTCCTGCCGTACGTCCCGAAGATTTGACTGCGGCGTTGGACGCATTAGAACCGATCAAGCTCATCGCTCCTGATGGGGATATCGTGCGGCGTGCGGTAGAGGCCCACGCTGCCTACGGTCTGCATTTCTACGACGGTATGATTGTTGCGGCGGCTGAGCGTGCTGGCTGCGAGCGGATTTGGTCGGAAGACTATAACTCTGGCCAGAAATATTTTGGAATCGCAGTCGTCAATCCGTTCAATTGATCGTTGCACAATAAGGAGATCGGACCCATGCCCGACGAGGGCCGCGTGGCGGCGCTGAAAGAGATACTGGACGCAAATCCCGATGACGCCTTTGCGCGCTACGCGCTAGGATTGGAGTACTCGGGCGCGGGCGAGACCGACGCTGCGCTGGCTGAGTTCCAGCGCTTGCTGGCGGCCCACCCCGACTACACCAACGGGTACTTTATGGCGGCGCAGGCGCTGGCGCGCGCCGAGCGCAAGGAGGAAGCGCAGTCGCTGTTGCAGCAAGGCATCGAATGCGCCCGCCGCACCCGAAATCAGCACGCGCTGGCGGAGATGGAAGCCATGCTGGACGAACTGGAGCGGGAGTAGGCGATCATAGGGGCCCTTCGACTCGCGGCAATTGCGGCCGCTCGCTCAGGGTGACACCACAAAGATTTTTTCCGCAGCCGTGAAGCTGTGCCTCTTCCTCAGCGACTTGTAAGATAGCTTCAGATGAACATCGATCGATTGACAGTTGATTCCGCCCGCACGGCGGTGCTGGAGAAGCAGACCACGGCCACTGCGCTAGTGGACGCGTTTTACCAGAAGATCGACGCTGAAGATGCCGCCATTGGCGCTTATCTCACCTTGTGCAAGGAGCGCGCATACCAGCAGGCGGCGCGGGTTGACGCGCTGGCCGACAAAGGCGATGCGCTGCCGCCGCTGGCTGGCGTTCCCATCGCGGTGAAGGATGTCTTCGCGACCAAAGACGTGCGTACCACCGCGGGTTCCAAGATCCTGGCGAACTTCATCTCCCCGTACGACGCCACGGTGGTGGCGCGACTGGAAGAAGCCGGGGCCATCATTCTCGGCAAGACCAATTGCGATGAGTTCGCCATGGGCTCGTCGAACGAGAATTCCGGCTTTTATCCGGTACACAATCCGCGCGATCACGCGCGCGTGCCGGGCGGCTCCTCGGGCGGATCGGCTGCGGTGGTGGCGGCGGGAACCGCGGTGGCTTCGATCGGTTCCGACACCGGCGGCTCGATTCGGCAGCCGGCGGCGTTCTGCGGCGTCGTCGGGCTGAAGCCAACCTATGGACGAGTGTCGCGCTACGGACTGATCGCCTTCGCGTCGTCGCTCGATCACGTGGGGCCGTTCGGCAAGAGCGTGAAAGATGCGGCTTTGATGTTGCAGTGCATGGCGGGCCGCGAGCCGCTCGATTCGACATCGGCCGACGTTCCCGTGCCCAACTATCTCGACCAGATTGAACAGCCGGTGCGCGGCTTGCGAATCGGAGTGCCGGAAGAATATTTCGGCGAGGGACTCGATGCGGAGGTTCGCAGCGCAGTCGAAGCCGGCATCCAGGAGTTGGCCAAGGCCGGATGCGAGATCGTGCCGATATCGCTGCCCAACACGAAATACGCCATTCCCACGTACTACGTCGTCGCCACCGCCGAAGCCTCGTCGAACCTGGCGCGCTATGACGGCGTGCGTTATGGGGTCCGCGCGACGGACGGTAAGACCCTGGCGGAAATGTACCGGCGCACGCGGGACGCCGGTTTCGGAGCGGAAGTCAAGCGGCGCATCATGCTCGGCACCTACGTTCTTAGCGCGGGATACTACGATGCCTATTACCTGAAGGCGCAACGGGTACGGCGTTTGCTGGGCAGCGACTTTCAGCAGGCGTTCGCCAAGGTGGATGCCATCGTTACGCCCACCGCGCCGACGCCCGCATTCAAACTCGGCGAGAAGACCGACGATCCACTCGCCATGTATCTGGCGGACATTTTCACGGTGACGGCGAACCTGGCCGGCATTCCGGGAATTTCGATTCCGTGCGGCACGAGCAAGGAAGGTTTGCCGATCGGGATGCAGATACTGGGAAAGCACTTCGACGAGCCCATGGTGTTGCGCGTGGGGCACGCGGCGGAACACGCGCTGGCGGGGAGGATGGACAGGTAGAATGGGCGGCGGTTGAAGCTGGATTATTCCAATACCCTCAATACCAACGCCTGCACCTTAGCAAGTGCATCTTCCTTGGTATGTCCATAGACCATGACGCCCGGAAGATCGGGAACGTCGGCTATCCAGCGTCCATCTTCCTCTCGGTCGAGTTCAATGGTAAGCAACTTAAGGCGTCGCTTGGTCGCAGCGGTTGGCATTAAATTCCTAGTGGGAAAACCGATTTCTTCGCCATCATGAGTGTACCCGACCTGCCAATGACGTGGGCCGTACACTTATTGGAGTAGAACACCAAGGCGTGGGTTGTGTAATGGCATTGGCAAGAAAGGGCTTGATTTCAGTTGGTTGATATTGATCTTCCAGGTTTGGAGGGTTGCATAAACCGGTATAATCGCGCCATGGCCGACCACGTCATCCACATCTCGGAAGCGGAAGCCGCCAGCGACTTCGCGTCGGTGCTGGCCCGCGTGCGTGCGGGTGCGGAAGTCGTCATCGAGAGCGAGGGCGGCAAGCTGCCCGTAGCGGTGATCCATCCCCCAGTACCGGCCCGCCGCACCATCTCGGAGTGCATCGCGCTGTTACCCGAAGACTCGACAGCGGTCATGGATGCAGACTTCGCAAAGGATGTTGAGGCAGCTATCGAGAGCCACCGCGAACCGCTAGAACCACCGCCATGGGACTGATCCTCGACTCCAGCGTACTGATTACAGCCGAGCGCCAAGGGCAAAATGCGCGACAGATGCTCGCGGCCATCTCCGGCAGCCCAGCGGGCAATACCGAGATCGCAATCTCCGTGGTCACGTTAATCGAGTTGGCCCACGGTGCCGCCCGCGCCGACACACCGCACCGAAGAGCCAAGCGGCACCAGTTCATCCAGGAACTGCTCACGGCGTTGCCCATCCATCCCATCACCGTGCCGGTTGCCCTACGCACCGGCCAGATCGACGGCGAGAACCAGGCCAAGGGCGTCCGCCTTCCTCTCTCCGATCTATTGATCGGGGTGACCGCTCTGGAACTCGGCTACAGTGTCGCTACTGCCAACCTTCGCCACTTCCAGATGATCCCCGGCCTCAAGATCGTCTCCCTGTAGGCTGCGCCCTCGGATCCCCTTGGCTGCCAGCGATCCCAAACCTGTGCAGCGCCATGCCGTCGCGACCTCGCGGCATCCCCGCCTACGAAATGTCTTCGTAATAGCGTTCGCCGGCGCAGGCGCGGCACAGGATTTTTCCGTCGCGCCGGACTTCGCGCTGGAAGTTGATACCTTCGCCGCATTGCTCGCACACGATGCGCTCGCCTTTGTAGCCGGGCAATTCCTCGGGCGGCAGCGCGACCTTTACCCACTGCACGGTGAACAGGTCGGCGTTCGCTATCTCGCGATAGGCCAGCATCTGCTGCTGGTTCTTGTTCTCGATTTCAGGATGCATTTGCCGCGCCAGCGTTTTCGAACTTTCGCGGGCGCAGACCCGCACCGCTCGCTGCGAGGCGAGATCGACAAAGGTCGCCGCCACTTTGCCCCAGTCACGGAATTTGAGCGCCCGCTTGCCCAACCGGCAGCCGGTCACGACGGCAACCGCATCGGTGGCGCAGCGGTCAATCTCCACAAAGGTGATGAGACGCTTGCGATCTTTGCCGCGCGGGTCGTCGATGCCCAGCAGTTCCAGTCCGAGCATGGCCAGACGAACGCCCAACACCTGCCCGGCACAGAGATGTCCGTGGGCTTCCTCAGCGTCGCGCAGCAGTTCGTCAAGGCTCTTCAATGGAAACCCGTACTCCGTCTCAAAGTTGATCTGAATTAAGGTTCGTCGGAATCGTCGTCGGCTACTTCGTCAACAAAGCGGCCTCGCACGCTCACGCTGAGCTTGTCACCAACTTTGGGAAGGAAGGTCACACGCGCGGGTTGACGCTCCCAGTGCGGGACGGCGCAATCGGAGTCGGGCTGTTCTCCGCCGCTCGCCTTTCCCAGTGCTTTGCGATACAGCGGCTTTTTGACGCCAATTTGCACGACTACGGCGTCGAGTTTTTCACCATTGGCGGTGGTGCCGCAGTACGCCGCATAGTCACGGTACCAACTCACCTCCGAGTAAAACGGATCGAAATCGGGCAACTTGATTGGCGTGATCTTGCCGGAACTGCGGTCCACCAGCAGCCACCCACCCAGTTGCCAAAGCCATTTGGGAGACTTGCGGGCCTCGTCGGGAAGTGCGTCATTGATACGAAAAGCGCGGCGCACCACGAACTGCCGGTCGGTGACCTCGTGGGACTTGCCGGTCGTAAACTCTTTCAGCTTGGCATCCACAAAAAGCGGACTGACCGCGATGTCCATCGTCTTGGTTTCCGCAGCGCCGAGGAACAGCTTGACCGGCTGCGGCTTTCCCAGGCTTACCACGTGGGGTTTGGACGCAGCGCTGGCGGCAACATTCAACACCAGCAGGACGCCGAGAAGGTGAGCGGTGCGCATGGCTAAGGGAAGGCTAATCCCGCTTCGTCGGCACTGCAAGTGCCGTCCACAAGAGTCACCCTCGACCTGCCGGTGTAAAATCAGCAAACAGCAGCCTGAGGGGTGGACCGTGACATTCATCGATACCAGTAAACTGCCAACCATCGAACGCTTGCCGGGCTGGAGAGGCCGCTATTTCGATTCCGCCAGCATGACATTTGGGCATTACGAGTTCGACGCTGGGGCCTCGATTCATGAGCATTCCCACCCCCAGGAAGAGGTCTGGGAAGTCCTGGAAGGAGAACTGGAAATAACCATCGCTGGGGTCACCCAGCGCGCAGGTCCCGGCTCTGTCGGAATCGTTCCACCTAATACCCTCCATTCCGTTAAGGCACTCTCTTCCGGGAAGGCAATCGTCATAGACTATCCTTTGCGAGAGAGTATGTCCCATCCAGCCATGCACTGACTCCCTGCGAACAAACATTGCCCTCTGACAACTGGAATACAATAAGCCAGCGTCTAAGTTGCAGATGTATTACAGCTTCATAATTCCGGCTTACAACGAAAGCGAGCGGCTAGCTACCTCGCTCCCCAAAGTTTTTGCCTACATCCGTGAACGGCAAATCCAGGCTGAGGTGATCGTCGTGAATGACGGTTCCAGCGACGGCACCGCCGAAATTGCGCGCAGCTTTGCCAGCCGATATCCCGCGACTCGATTGCTGGAGAACCCCGGAAATCGCGGCAAAGGCTACAGCGTGCGCAACGGCATGTTGCACGCCCACGGCGACGTTCTGCTGTTTACTGACGCGGACTTGTCGTCGCCCATTTACGAAGCGACCAAGCTGTTCGCGGCAATTGAGGGGGGCGCGGACGTCGCCATCGGCTCGCGCTGGCTCGAGGCTGGACTGCAAACTGAGCGGCAGCCATGGTATCGGCAGTTGTATGGACGGCTGTTCAATCTGGCGCTGCGCATGGTTCTGGGATTGAAGTATCGCGACACCCAATGCGGCTTCAAGGCGTTTGCCCGGACGGCGGCCCAGACCGTCTTCTCGCGGCAGCGCGTCGAGCGCTGGGGATTCGACCCCGAGCTGCTGTTTCTGGCCAACAAGTTCAAGCTGCGCACCGTCGAGGTCGCGGTGGAGTGGGCCCACGATCACCGTTCCAAGATCAATCCTATTCGCGACGGGTTGAAGATGGGCGTGGAGGTGCTGGCGGTCCGCTGGAACGATCTGCGGGGGTTATACGAGCAGCCTTCCACGACCATCGAAGAGCCGCAAATTCAGCCCGCCGCTCCCGCCGAAATCGCAAAATAGCGCCCCGTCTTGCACTGCCTTAAATTTTGTAGCCTCCGCGCAATCTCCGCATCTGCTCTAGGAGAGGCAACACGGCACCCCACCCCGAAGTGGGCACAGCCGCAACGTTCGCTTTCTGCATCTCAAGAACGATTCACATTTGCAGGTTTATGCACAGCATCAGTCCAATTCGCGATCTGCCTGCGCCGCCCCCAGGCGAAGCCTCATTGCTGGAGAAGTATCTGGCGGTGCGGGAGGCTTCTCTCCAGATCTGTGCTCCCTTGAGCGTGGAAGATCACGGCCTGCAGCCGATGCCCGACACCAGTCCGGCCAAGTGGCACTTGGCGCACACCACCTGGTTCTTCGAGACTTTTCTTCTGGCCGAGCACCTGCCCGACTATCGCCCCTTCCATCACGCATTTCGCAATCTATTTAATTCGTATTACAACGCCGTGGGCGATCGGCCGTTGCGGGCCATGCGGCACACCTTGTCGCGCCCTGGATTGGACGAAGTACATGCCTATCGCGCGTACGTGGACGATGCCATCGTGCACATCCTCATAACCGAGCCTGCGCCCGAGCTGGTCGCGCTGATTACGCTGGGAATCAACCATGAGCAGCAGCATCAGGAGCTGATCGTCACCGACGTCAAGAACGGGCTGTGGACGAATCCCCTGCGGCCAGCCTTTCGCCCAACGTCAGAAAGCCACCGCGCACCGAGTGCCTCTGCCTCCGTCCCGCCCATCGAGTGGCGCAGTTTCGACGAAGGGATTTACAGCGCCGGTTTTGCCGGCGAGGGCTTCGCGTTCGACAACGAAGGCCCGCGTCACAATGTTTATCTCGAACGATTTCGCCTGGCTTCCCGGCCGGTGACCAACGGCGAGTATCTGGAATTCATGCGCGACAACGGCTACGGCACAGCCGAACTATGGCTTTCCGACGGCTGGGACTGCGTGCGCAGCAATCAGTGGAGCGCTCCGTTGTACTGGGAGCAGCGCGTTGGCGATTGGTGGCATTACACCGTCGAAGGCATGAAGCCGTTGGAATTGAGCGAGCCGGTTTGCCACGTCAGCTACTACGAGGCCGACGCCTTCGCTCGCTGGGCGGGGGCGCGGCTGCCTACTGAATTCGAGTGGGAAGTTGCCGCGCGATCGTGCCGGGTGGCGGGAAATCTGCTGGAGAGCGGGCATCTGCATCCGCGCGCGCAGAACGAAGAAGCCGAGCCGCTGTCGCAGATGTTCGGCGATGTTTGGGAATGGACGGCCAGCGCGTACGGGCCGTATCCCGGCTTCAAGCCGGCCGCGGGGGCCGTCGGCGAGTACAACGGCAAGTTCATGTGCAATCAGATGGTGTTGCGCGGCGGCTCCTGCGCCACGCCGCAGTCGCACATTCGAGCCACCTATCGCAACTTCTTTCCGCCCCATGTGCGCTGGCAATTTATGGGCATACGGTTGGCCAATGGCAACTAGCAAGCAACTTCAGTTCCTGGCGAACGACGCAATCGCGCTGGAAGTATTCGAGGGCCTGAGCGCGACGCCCAAGCGGCTGCCGTCGAAGCTGTTTTATGACCACATCGGCTCGGCCCTCTTCGAGCAGATCACCGAGTTGCCGGAGTACTATCTCACGCGCACCGAGCGCTCGATCCTTGAGACGTACGCGGGCGATATCCTGCAACATGCCGGAACGTCGCTGACTCTGGTCGAACTCGGCGCCGGCACCGCCAGCAAGACCTGCATTCTGATTGAAGAATTACTGCGCCGGCAAAGCCGCGCGCTGTTTTATCCGATTGACGTATCGCCTTCCGCGTTGCAGGAAGCGGAAGCGCAACTGGGACGGCAATTTCCCGGGCTGCGGGTCAATCCCATCGTCGCCGACTACACCGGAGGCGTGCCCGCGCTGGGCCGCATCAGCGGGCGCAAGCTGGTGCTCTACATCGGATCGAGCATTGGGAATTTCGAACCCGACGAGGCGGTGCGGATTTTGCGCCGCATCCGCCGGACGCTGCGCGCAGGCGACGCTTTGCTGCTGGGCGCCGATTTCGCCAAGAGTCCGAAGATCCTGCTGCCCGCATACGACGATTCGCAGGGAGTTACGGCGGCGTTTAACCGGAACATTCTGGCGCGCCTGAATCGCGAGTTGGATGCCGACTTCGAGGTCGATCGCTTCCGTCATGTCGCGCTGTGGAACCGACGCCAGTCGCGCATCGAGGCCCACCTGGAAAGCACCACCGCGCAAACCGCATTTATTCCGGCACTCGACCTGGACGTGTCGTTCGCGTCCGGCGAGCGCATCCACACCGAGATCAGCTACAAGTACACCGACGCCATGATCGAATCCATCCTGCGCGAAAGCGGCTTCACCCTGGAGCACACCTGGTGCGACCGGAAGAAATGGTTTGGGGTCCACCTGGCGAGGGTGTAGGGGCTGCTCTTTTCTGTCTGTCATGCTGGGCAGTTCGGCCTGTCCACCTGAGCGAGGTCGCCGCGGCGACCGAGTCGAAGAGCCTGCCCCGAGCGAAGCCACGGGTTCGCATCACCAAGCCGGCAACTGCCCCGCCCTAGCCAAAATCAGGCTAGAACGGGGCACCCCATGTTTGAACAGACTTCGTCAACAAGAGCTTTGGCCGGGCCACCCGCCCGAACCTCTTCCACTCACGATCTGTGGCCGCCCACTCCGATTCGATCTCCACCACTCGGTTCGCCCGCAAAGCATAATGCCGGAAACTGCCGCGACCCCAGGCGATCAAGTGTGCACTATTGCCCAGACAACTGAAATCTGATCGTCCTAGTATTGGGGCATGCAAGCGCAATCGGACAATCTGTTCGTGCACCGCTTTATCGCCGACGGCGTGATCGAATCGATCTGCATGAAGTGTTTTCTAACGGTATGCCGATGCTGGACGGAAGTAGGGATCGAAGGAAGAGAGGCCAAGCACGTCTGCCAAGATTATCTTGTCCCCGGTCCTGACTCCCAAACACTCTCAGGTGATGCAACTCTCGGACAGCGATCTGCGGTTCGTCGAAACTGGCCTCGTCTCTCTTTTTGGTAGGTCGCCAGCAGGGATACTCGGAGTGATGAGAAGATGCCTGGCGCGTGGCGCCCCAGGTTCGCGTCCGTCTTTTGGACGCCAGCCTGGCAGAGGAAGGTCCCGGCCGGCCCAGCGGACATTTTCAACCCACGATCTCTGGCCGTCCACTCCGATTCGATCCCACCACTCCGTTCTCTCGCAAGGTTCGTAACCCAGGTTAGTCCAACAGAGCAACAAACCTCAGGCGCCAGGCTGCGGCATTGCGCCCTCGTTAGTTGTGCGCCAGACGCCTTACAGCCAGGCTCAGCATCAGACGCGTCATCCCGGTGAAGATCATGCTGATTCCGACCAGCGTACCCATCACCCACAACGAACTGGAGGGCCACTGGCGCCAGACCAGCAGGCCGAGGACCAAGGTGACGATGCCGTCGAACAGAATCCAGCCCGATCCTGGGATAGCGCGGGTTGGGAAGTAAGCCACCAGGTCGAACACTCCCTCCACCACAAAGAAAATCGCCAGCACCAGAGTGAATGCGGCAACCCCCAGCACGGGATGCAGCAGAAAATAGCAACCGGCGATCAGATACAGAACTGCGACCAAAAGCTTCCAGAGTATGTGCCCGACGCCTTTCGACTGGAAGGCATGAATGAACTGAAATACGCCGCTGAAGACGATCAGCCAGGCGATGACCACAACCACACCCCACGAGGTAGCGAACGGGATCGCGATGGCCAGGAAACCGAAGACGATGAGCAGAATCGCCCACACAATTGACATTCCGGAGCCGGGGTTGGAGAGTCCTGCTTGTGTCATGTTCTGAATTCCTCCTTGCAGCCGACCTCATGTTAGCAGCCTGGTGCTGGGGCACCACGCAGCAGGGATGTGCGTCCTACCCGTTACAAGTTCCTGCCAGGGAATGCGGACGCAGCACTCCGGCTAGGCCCGCCCAGCGCGCTGGCGCGAGATCTTCGTGTACCGGGTGGTGAAAATTGTGGCGGCAACCATAGTGAGTAGAGGGGCGAGGACGCCAACCAGCAGAGGTTTATTGCGCGGATTCAGGGCGATGGCCGCCAAGACGATGTTGACGGAAAACGCAAGTCCCCAAACCACGCTGATGACCCGGTTGGCATGGAGGAAGCCGACAGTATGCCAGCTCTCAGGGGGCGCCGATTCGCGCGCATATTGCCGGGAGAATGGAACGCCTACAAGGATCGATGTCCAGGTCACACCAGCGTATAGCCCCCAGATAACCACCGAACTGTAGGCTGGAAACGCGGCCGACCGAATTAGAAATGTCGCGATCGCCGCGATGACAAAGTAGCCCAACAAAACCCAGTCCATCAGCTTGACTTTAATATGACGGCTGGCTTCCAGCGACAGCAAGCCTAGGCTGGCGAGAACTCCGAAAGCTACTCCCGCCGGCCAATGTCGCAGGCCGGCCAGAAAGCCGTAAACCACCCACACGACAAATTGCATCTTCAGAAGCATGCGCGAAAATCGATCGGCGCTCATGCCCGCATTATACCGGCGGCCTCCACAGGTGAGAATAGAAGCATGACGTGCAAGGTAACGGTAGCATGGCCTGGCGCTTGTGCCCCAGGTTCGCGTCCGTGTTTTGGACGCTAACCCGGGCAGCGGAAGATCCGGGCCGGCCCACCGAACATTTTCCACTCACGATCTCTGGCCGTCCACTGCGATTCGATCTCCAGCACTCCGTGCTCCCGCAACCCTTAACTGCCCCGCCCTAGCCAAAATCAGGCTAGAACGGGGCACCCCATGTTTGAACAGACCTCGTCAACCAGAGCTTTGGCCGGGCCACCCGCCGGTTTGTCCGCATGGGCTCGCACAGCGAACTTTTTAGTAAGTAAGGACACAAAACCAGCTTGGGTCGGGCACCCTCGCGAAGCCCCTCACTTCTGGCGCACGTAGCCGTACATGTAGTCGGTGATCGCGGGGGACTTTGCAATCGGCACCGAGGTTTTGAGCGAGTCCGCCAGCTTGGTCGGAGCGGCGCCCGGCAAAGCTTCGTTAGTAAGCAGAAAACCGCCGGCCTTGATCATGGTCGCGAGGTTGGCGCGCGCCAGCGACTGTTCCAGTCCGCCGTAGTAGACGAATATGTTGGTGCCGATCACCAGATCAAAGTGCTTATCCGGCGGCAGCGCCAGAGTCTGGAAGACGACATTCATGTCCACGGGAAACACCTTGAGCACGACCGCGGGCCGAACGCTGACGGCGCGATTCCAAATGTTTCCCGCCGCCTCCGGAACGGGAATTCGCGTGCCCGGCTTGCCAACCCTGGCTCCCAGCTTCTGCCAATATTCGATGAAACCATTGTGATACTCCTGGCTCCATTGGTCCGAGGGGCTGGACAACAACTGGATGGTGTAGGGCTTGCCGGCAGTGGCGTCCTTGCGCGCGCGTTCCAGGTGCCGGTTCACCCGCGGGCTGATGTCGAAGGTGATGACCTCGATGGTAGCGGGGTCGGCGAGGCCCAGCCGGGCCAGCGAGTCGATCACCGCGAAGGGCTGGGTGCTTTGTGGAGGATAAAAGTCGGAGCCCGATTTCTTGTTCACAAAATCAAGGCCGGGACCAACGATTGCGATGCGATGCACGCTGCCCGGCTTGAGCAGTCCCTGGTCCATCATGTGCTTGAGGTGCAGCTCAATCGTGTAGTCGGGATAGAGGTTGCTGTCGGTCGAGATGCCGCGGTCCTTGAAGGCCTGGTAGGGGTTGGTCTTGGCTTGCGCCCGGGCGCGGGCCACATCGTCGCGCCAGCGCGCCAGGTTGGCCAGCAGGTAGGCTTTGACTTTCTTCTGCGCCTCGGGAGTTTTCAGGCTGAAGCCTTTGCGCTCCAGCAGGGCCCGCATTTCCAGCATGCCTTCGCTGGGATGCGGAGCGGCCAGCGCCCGCACCAGATCGTTGGCCCGCCTGTCGGCGATGGAATTGATGGCAGTGCTGCGTCCATACTCGCCCAGACCTTCGTAGGTGATGGGCGGTTCCTTGGTAAAGGTGACGCCCATGCGCAACAAATTGGTGAGCGTGTTTTCCTCGCCCTCGTCGATGCGGCTGCGAATTTCCTTGTCCTCGGTGCGGACCCACTTGTCCCAGGCGGCGGCCGTGAGTGACGCTTTCAGCTCGGGCGGCAACGAGCTGCGCATGGCCTCAAGTACAGGCTGCGCGGATGAAAACGAAACGAACTGCGGAGTCTGCGCCAGCGCCCGGCAGAATGTAAGAGAGCAGAAGAGGAACAACCAAAGTGTCTTGCCAAGTTTGCTGGGCATAGGGGTCAATACGGGGCGTGCTCCGGGGCGGAAGCCGGCAGGATTCTCATTGCCACCTGCTCATAATACAGTTGCCAGTAGCCAGTTGCCAGTTGTCAGTGGTGTTCCCACCCTCCCGCTAGAGGCTCGCGAGAAGGATGGGGCACACCCGGCATCGCGTAACTTTCCTCAGCCCTTCTTCTGCGTGCTGCGTCGCACCCACTCGATCCACGCATGTTCCGTGATCTCGCCGGCAGCGGCGCGCAGAACCATCGCCGTCTCTTCGGCTTCGCTGCAACTGAGTTCGCAGCCGTTTAGCTCAAGAAAAACCACCATCGCCGCCAGTGCGGTGCGCTTGTTTCCATCGACGAATGGATGGTTCCGCAGCAACCCCCAGGCATAGGCGGCCGCCAGACTGGCCACCGACGTGTTCCGTCCATAGGCCGCCAGGTTCTGAGGTCTGGCTACGGCGGACGCAAGCAGTCCGCCAGCGCGCAGGCCAGACACTCCGCCATAACGCGCAATCAGTTCCTCGTGGATGGCCTGCACGGCTTTCGCGGTGAGCCATCGCAGGCGCTTCACTTCGCCAGTTCTCGATAGCTGTTGCGGTGCCGCGACTCGGTCCGGCGGAAGGCTTCAACCTGCTCGGAGAAATTGGCGTCAAAAGGCGACAGTTCGATCCCGGCGTTCGTCTCGGCGAGGCTCAATACGCTGCCTTCGGTCAGGCGAAGGCGTTCGATGACCTGCTTGGGCAACAGGACTCCGTATCCGTTGCCGATCTTGCGGAGTTTGGTGTGCATGGAGAGATTATAACATTAGTTATAATCAGTTGTCGGTTGTCAGTAGCCAGTTGCCAGTTGCAGGCCGGTCTCTGCCGACCATCACCGCCGGCTGCGAATTCGGTAGTTCGTGTTTCTTGGGCAGTGGTCTCAGTTTCAGCTAAAGGCAGCCAATCTTCTTCTGACAACTGACTACTGGCTACTGGCTACTGGCTTCAGCTTTCCGTACGCTTGCGCAGGAAGGCCGGAATCTCCAGGTCATCCGAGTCATAGGTGATGTTGACGCTGCTGCTCACGGTGTCAATCGTGGGCGGCTCCTCTCGACCGGCAGCGGCGGCCCGTGCCTGCATTTGCGCCTCGTCCATCGGCTCGGCGTGGCGCACGATCTCGGAATCAATATCGTCGAGATTGTCGGGAATGTATGGCACGGCCCGCGGCCGCTCCGCCGCCCGCGGCGATTCAGGTTCTGCCGGCTTGACCGCTTCGAAGCGGGTAGGCACAGCCTTTTCGGGCGCCGGCTGGGGCTCGCGCATACTCGGCACTTCGTAGGTCGCGTGCACGCTGGCTGCGGTGGCGCGCGCCTGGTGCACCACGTCAGCCACTGGGTTCGACGCCTCGCGCCGGCGGGAAACTTCCCGGAAGCCGGTGGCAATCACCGTGATCTTGACTTCGTCCTTCATCTTCTCGTCGAGCACGGCGCCGAAAATGATGTTGGCGTCTTCATGCGCGGCGCTCTGGATGATGGTGGAGGCTTCGTTCACCTCCGCCAGCCGCAGCGAACTGGAGCCGGTGATGTTGATGAGGATGCCGCGCGCGCCATCGATGGCTCCGGCCTCCAGCAGAGGAGACGCAATCGCGGCCTGCGCCGCCAGCGTGGCGCGGCCTTCGCCCCTCGCGGTGGCCGTGCCCATCACGGCATAGCCCATGCCCGCCATGATGGTCTTTACGTCGGCGAAGTCGCGGTTGATGATGCCGGGAATGGTGATGATGTCGGAGATGCCCTGCACCGCCTGGCGCAGGATGTCGTCGGCGACGCGGAACGATTCGAAGAAACCTGCGTCTTTGGCCACCGCCAGCAACTTTTCGTTCGGGATGACGACAGTGGTGTCAACCGAATCGATCAGCTCCTGCAAGCCGCGCTCCGCCTGGTTCTGGCGGCGCTTGCCTTCGAAGGCGAATGGCTTGGTGACAACCGCGACCGTGAGCGCGCCCATTTCGCTGGCCAGCGACGCGATGATCGGCGCCGCACCGGTGCCGGTGCCGCCGCCAAGACCGGTGGTGACGAACACCATGTCGGCGCCTTCCAGCGCTTCGATGATTTTGTCGGCATCTTCCAGCGCAGCCTTGCGGCCAACGTCGGGATTGGCGCCTGCGCCCAGGCCGTTGGTCAGCTTGACCCCAAGCTGGATCTTCACCGGCGCATTCGACAGCTTGAGCGCCTGCAGATCGGTGTTGGCCACCACGAATTCCACGCCTTCCAGGTGCGACTCGATCATGCGATTGACGGCGTTGCCGCCACCGCCGCCGACGCCAATCACCTTGATCTTCGCGGCGTTCAGCAGCTCTTCGTTGAAGTGAATGCGAATGTCGTTTTCGGGCTGGCTTTTGTCGTTGAAATCTTCGATCATCTTTTACTCCAATATCGCGACTGGCAATTCGCGATTGTTTGTGCCGCCGGCTGAAGCCGGCTCAGATAATGTCTTCGTTCCTACCCAGGGCTCAACCACCCCAACACGTGCAAAAGCGGCGCGCGTTGGGGACCCCGGTACGCCCTGGGCTAGTATTATTTCGCCCCTGCGGGGCTTGCATTTTGCGCAATTCATCCCACTGTACCAACCCAAACTCAGTTCTCACATGCGCTCTTACGCCCTTTTCGCGCATCGATCACGGCAGATGCCAGGACGAATTCCTCCTCCAGGGCCTCGTATGCCTTCCGGTACTTCGGCTCCTTCAACCACTTCTTGTGCTTCTCGGATATACGCGCCATTGCCAGACCTCCATCATTCAACCGATTTCGCGCGTGCTAAATCCGAATTTCGCGCTGCCGTTTCCGGCCTTGCCAGATCTTCAGCCGTTCTGCCGGGCGAACAATGCTTTGAGTTTTGCTCCCAGTCCGCGATCAATGTTCATGCGCGCCTGCCGCGCACGATGTCCGTAGAGCACCATCCCAATGGCCGTGGCAAACTCCGGCTCCAACAGATTCGAAGGCAGCTTGGCGATGGGCACCGGATAACCCAGTCGCACCGGCCGGCGCAGAATTCCATCCGCGACCTCCAGCAGCGCATTGAGCCGCGAGCCGCCGCCGGTAAACACCAGTCCCGCGCCCAGCAAATCGTAAACTCCCGCCTGGCGCAGGTGATCGCGCAGCAATTCCATCAGCTCGCGCGCCCGCGGCTCCAGAATTTCTCCCAACATGCGCTGCTGCATGAGGCGCGAGGGGCGGTCGCCCACCGACGGCACTTCGATTTCATTGCCCTCGGGAATGCGCGTGACGATGGCGCAGCCGAACATTTTCTTGATGTTCTCGGCGTCGGGAATCGGGGTGCGGAAGCCCACTCCCACATCGTTGGTGAAATGATCGCCGCCGATGGGAATGGCGCCGCTGTGGATCACCACGCCTTCGTAGTACACGATGAGACTGGTCGAACCCGCGCCAATGTCAACCAGGCAAACGCCGAGTTCGCGCTCATCGGTTTGCAAGACCGAGTCGGCGCAAGCCAGTGCTTCAAAGACGGTGTCGTTGACGTGGATACCGGCGCGGTTCATGGCTGAGACCACATTCTGGGTGGCCGTGGTTCCCGCGGTCACCACATGAACGCGCACTTCCAGCTTTCTGCCCATCAGCCCGGCGGGATCGTGAACACCGCCCTGCCCATCCACGATGAATTCCTGCGGCAGCAGGTGCAGCGCCTCGCGGTCATCGGGCATGGCGATCGAGCGCGCCTTCTCCACCGCCTGGCGCACATCTTCGCGGGTGATCTCGCGCGAACGCGGTCCCAGCACGATGCCGCCGTGACTGTTCACGCCGCGGATGTGCGAACCGGCCACTCCCACCACGGCGTGCTCCACCGGAGCTTGCGCCACGTTCTCGGCGTCTTCGACCGCCTTCCGGATGGAGTCGACCGCCTTGTCGAGATCGGCGATCACGCCCTTTCGCATGCCGCGCGAATCGGCGATGCCGTGGCCGCGATAACGCAAGGCATAGTCATTCACTTCGGCGACGATCACGCACGTCTTGGCGCTACCGACGTCAATCACCGTGAGCAGGTTTTCTGTTTGACTTCCCATGGTTACGAGTGCTTCTTCGTTTTGTGCTTCACCGCCGATTTGCTTTGGACGGTTGCGGGTGGCGCGGGTGCGTTCGTCGTACTCTCTAAGCTACCAGGCGCCGGTGCGCTCTTCGCATTCTCCACGCTGCCCGGCGCAGCAGCGCTCTTGGGGTTACCGCCTGCGGAATCTGGATTCACGATGACCTGGTGATCAAAACGCAAATCCACCGATTCCAGTTTTTGGAACTGCGCTCTCCACTCCTGCACGTGAGCCACGTAGATTTTGAAACGCTCCAGAAAGTTCGACGATCCCAGATGCACCAGCACCGCCCCGTTCGGATCGGTGACGGTCGCCTTCACATCGTCAGGATCGGAAAGATCGACATCGCTGAGGTCGCGCGAGTAATGCGCGCCCCCAGCATCGAGTTCCTTCATCAACTGAACGTAGATCTTCATGCGCGCGGCGCGCGTCGAGACCGGCTCGCTGTCCATCATTCCGACCACCACCGGGAAGGAATATTTTGCCTGCTGGCCGGCGGGAAGGTCCATAATTACGCCGTGGGCGTCAATCAGTTCAATGTGTGAATTGACTTCGACAAATGCGACCGGCGTGCGCTCTTTGACCACAATGTTCAGGCGGTCGGGCAGCAGTCGCTGCACCGCAGCCGTTTGCACCCAGGGAATTTGCTCCAGTTGGTTCTTGCGTAACTCCAGCGGAACGAAAAACACGTTGCGATTGAGGTCGCTCGCCATCACCTCCATTACCTGCGAGCGGCTGACATTGCTGTTGCCCGAGACCTGGATGTTGTCGCTGGAATCGATGCGAAAGCGCCACGATCGCGCGGCGTATTGATGAAGCGTGATCCAGATTAAAGCAACGCTCCCCAGCACCAGGATCAGGATGAGCGCGATCTTGATGCGGCTGGCGGCCTTGCGCGGCAGGGCTCCCCGGCGCACCGGAACGCGCTTTTGTCCGCGCAAAAATGGCGACTCGGCCTCGTCATCGAGATCGAGCATGCGGGCGTCGAGCGGCGATTCGTCGAAGCCGCGCAAACGCACCGCGGCATCGCTGACCCGCGCTTCGAGTTCGTCTTCCGTGGTTGCTGATGAACTTTTCCGAGCCATGAAAACCGGGTGAAACGCCCAGAACTTCGGCCATTCGCCTCACTATAACTGTTTTCGCTCGGATTAAGGAGAGGCTTTTGAGTTCAGACGACCACGCCGGAGAACTGGAACCACAACAGTAAACTCAAAGCCCCTCTCCACGTCTTCTCAGCAAGGCATCTTCAAAGCGCTTTATCGTCTGGTGCCCGAAATTGAACAAAGTTTACAGGGAATGTTTGATACCTGACGGCGCATTCAACCATCTACATCGACATGAGCATGGAAAAGGTAAAGCTTGGTTCACAGGGCGCGATCGTCTCCCGCATGGGACTCGGTTGCATGGGGATGAGTGAGTTCTACGGCGAGCGGAACGATGAGGAATCGTCCGCGACGATATTGCGGGCGTTGGACTTGGGCATCAACTTTCTGGATACGGCAGACGCGTATGGGATTGGCGATAACGAAGAGTTGGTCGGCAGGACGATCCGCGGGCGGCGCGATGAGGTCTTCCTGGCGACGAAGTTTGCCAATATCCGCAAGAAAGAGGATCCGTCATCCTGGGCGATCAGTGGCAAGCCGGAATACGTGAAGGCGGCCTGCGACGCATCGCTGAAGCGACTGGGCCTGGACCACATCGACTTGTACTACCAGCACCGCGTGGATCCGCAGACTCCGATTGAGGACACGGTAGGCGCCATGGCGGAACTGGTGAAGGCCGGCAAGGTGAAGTATCTGGGACTGTCCGAAGCGTCGCCGAAGACCATCCGGCGGGCCCACAAGGTGCATCCCATTACAGCCCTGCAGACGGAGTACTCACTCTGGGAGCGGCACGTGGAAGCAGCGATACTGCCGACGGTTCGCGAGTTGGGGATCGGATTCGTGCCGTACAGTCCGCTGGGGCGTGGCTTCCTGACCGGTACCATCACCAAGCCCAGCGATCTGCAGAGCAGCGATTTCCGGGCGCAGCGGTATCCGCGGTTTGCGGGCGAGAACTTCGACAAGAACCAAGTGCTGGTGCAGCGGGTGAGAGCGATTGCGGAGCGCACGGGGGTAAAGCCTGGCCAGTTGGCGCTGGCATGGGTGCTCGCCAAGGGCGAGGACGTGGTGCCGATTCCGGGAACCAAGCGAAGGAAATACCTGGAAGAGAATGCAGCCGCCGCGGCGATCAAGTTGACGCCGGAGGAGGTGGCGGAGTTGGAGGCGGCGGTGCCACAGAATGAAATTGTCGGCGATCGCTATACGGAAGCAAGTATGAAGACGATCGACCGCTGAACCTGACCGTTCCTCACGATGTCGCGAGTGCTGAGAATCATCGGCACTCGTGTCAATTTCGTTTCAAACTCGGTTGCGAAGCGTCGTCAGGATGTTGATCGTTTCCGAAAATCCACGCGCCCTTATCCGATGCTGTTCGCCCTCTGACTCTCCAGTTCCTCCAACACCTGCGGCGCAAGATGCGAAACACTTCCCGCGCCTAGCGTCAGAATCATGTCACCTGGCATCGCCGCGCTCGCCGCCAGCTTCACCGCTTCGGCAAACGAAGAAGCGTAGAGCGCTTCCTGCCCGCCAACTTCCGTGATGCGGTCCGCCAGCATCTCGCCAGTAATTCCTGGGATAGGCGGCTCATGCGCTGGGTAAATATCGAGCACGATGACCGAATCCGCGGCGCGGAAGGCGGTTGAAAATTCCTCCAGCAGTAGTTGGGTGCGGGTGTAGCGGTGCGGCTGGAAGATGACATGCACCTTGCCGAATCCGCATTGGCGCGCCGCCGCCAGCGTGGCGCGAATCTCCGTGGGATGGTGCCCATAATCGTCAACCACGGTGACGCCACCGGCGCTGCCGAGCCTCTGAAAGCGGCGATCCACTCCGTCAAAGTTTTGCAGCGCCTGCCGGATGTCCTCGACCGGCACGTCGAGCCCGATCCCCACCGCAATCGCCGCGGTTGCATTCCGCACATTGTGTTCTCCGGGAACGCGCAGATGGAATTCGCCCAGCGAACTTCCGCGATAGCTGACGTGAAAGCTGCTCAGCGCCGCAGAATCTTTGCGCGGGCCGCAATGCACATTCGAAATCAGGAAGTCGGATTGGTCATGCGTTCCATAAGTCAGGGTCCGCCGTTGCACCGCGGGCAGCAGCCGGCGCAGATCGTCGTTGTCATTGCAGGCGACAACCATCCCGTAGAAGGGCACCAAGTCCATGAACTTCAGGAAGGTCTGCTCCACGTCTTCCATGTTGCGATAGCAGTCCATGTGTTCACGGTCAAGGTTGGTGACCACGGCGAGAATCGGCGAGAGTTTCAGGAAGGAGCGATCGCTTTCGTCGGCCTCCGCTACCAGGTATTGCGATTTCCCGAGCCGCGCATTGGAGCCCATCGCGTCCACGCGGCCTCCGACGACAACCGTGGGATCGAGACCGCCCGCAGCCAACACCGCCGCGATCATCGAAGTGGTCGTGGTCTTGCCGTGCATGCCGGCGACGGCGATGCCGTATTTCAGGCGCATCAATTCCGCCAACATTTCGGCGCGCTGAATGACCGGAATATGCTGCTGGTGCGCGGCGACGACTTCGGCATTGTCGCGGGTGATGGCCGAGCTGGTAATCACTACTTCGGCGCCGACTATATTTTCTGCGCGATGCCCGCCGCAGATAACGGCCCCCATTGCAACCAGGCGATGGGTGACCGGCGACGGCTTCAGGTCGGAGCCGGACACCTTGTAGCCGAGATTGAGCAGCACCTCGGCGATACCGCTCATACCGATGCCGCCGATTCCGACAAAATGGACGCGTTGGATTTTTGCAAACATGCGGGAGACGAATCACTAGGCTACAGCGTGCTGGCTTTGGACGCCAGCGGCGCGGGCCGCGAGCGCTGCGATCCTGGCGGCTGCATCCGGGTGAGCAAAGCGACGCGCCGCCTCCGCCATCGCCGCCAACCGCGCGCGGTCGCGCAACAGTTCGGCAATCTCGTTCACCAGGCGGTCGCTGGAAAGTTCAGACTGCGGTAACAAGCGGGCGGCGCCGCCATCGGCGAGCGTCGCCGCATTCTGGGTCTGGTGGTCGGCGGCGGCGGTTGGCAAAGGAACGAAGATAGCGGGCTTCCCTGCCGCCGTGATTTCGGCGACGGTGCTGGCGCCGGAGCGGCACACCAGCAGGTCGGCACGGGCGAACGCACCGGGCATGTCATCGATGAAAGGCGACACCTCCGCCGAAATCATGGTGCGCAAATAAACTTCCTGGGCGGGAACGTAATCTGTCTCGCCGGTCTGATGGATGACGTGGATTCCCGGCACCGCCTCCATCAGTTTTGGCAGAGCGTCCAACACGGCCTGGTTGATGGCGTGTGCGCCTTGACTGCCGCCAAACACCAGCAGCGTAGGACGCATATTCGTGGGACGCACTGGAACATGGAAGAACTCCTGCCGCACCGGCACCCCGGTCACATGGCAATTGCGAAAGTAATGACACGTCGCCTCGAAGTGCACCGCCGCCGCACTCACCATGGGAGCAACCATGCGATTGGCGAAACCGGGGACCACGTTAGGTTCGAAGGCAATCGTGGGCACGCTCATCATGGCCGCCGTCAGCATCGCCGGGCCCGAGGCGTAACCGCCCACGCCAATCATGACATCGGGCCGAAATTCGCGGATCAGCTTCGCGGACTCCATCAAGGCGCGCGGAAGATCCAGCAGAGTCTTGAGCCGGGTCGCGAGATCCACGCGATTCAGCGCGCCAACCTGGATGAGATGCAGTTGGAATCCCGCCGCCGGAACCAGGCGGGTCTCGATGCCTCGCTGCGTGCCGACGAACAGCACCTCCGCGTGGTAGCGCGAACGCAATTCCTGCGCAATGGCTAATGCAGGAATAACATGTCCGCCGGTTCCGCCTCCAGCCAGGATCACACGCATGGCTAGTCCGTCTGTTGGGTGATGTTGAGCAGCACTCCGACACTGGCCAGAGTGATGAACAGCGAAGAGCCGCCGTAGGAGATGAACGGCAGCGGAATTCCCTTGGCCGGCATCATGGCAAGCACCACGCTGATGTTGAACAGGGCCTGCACCACCACCATCGCGGTGAAGCCGGTCGCCAGAAACTTGCCGAACATGTCATCGGTGCGCAGCGCGGTGCGGATGCCGCGATACAGGAAAATGCCGAACAGCGTGACCACCAAGAGCGACCCCCACAAGCCCAGCTCTTCCGCGGTGACCGCGAAGATGAAATCCGTATGCGGCTCGGGCAGGTAGAACAGTTTTTGCTTGCCTTCCATCAGCCCCAAGCCGGTCAGGCCTCCGGTGCTGACGGCGATCATCGACTGGATAATGTGGAAGCCTTTGCCCTGCGGATCCTTAAAAGGATCGAGGAAGGCCTGCATGCGCGCCCAGCGCCACGGCACGCGAACCACCAGGAAGTACAGCGGCAACAGCGACGCGACGAATGCGTATCCCAGATATTTCATGTTCATCCCCGCCACGAACAATACGGCGGCGGAGATGGCCAGGCAGGCGATGGCGGTGCCGAGGTCGGGCTCCTTCACAATGAGCAGGGCGAACAAGATTACCGGAGCGGCGGCCGGCAGCAGCACGTTCTTCCAGTCGGTGATCTGTTGCCAGCGCGACTCCAGAAAGTATGCGAGATAAAAAATGATTGCGGGTTTCGCCAGTTCCGAAGGTTGCAAGGAGAAGCCGCCAAGCTTGATCCAGCGGTGCGTATTGTGGGAATCGCGAAACAGGAAAACCGCGATCAGCAGCAGCGAGGTAAAGCCCAGGAAGGTGAACACCACCGACGCCCGCCGGTATTTGCGGTAGTCGATGTGCATGATCACGATCATGGCCGCCAGGCCGGCGCCCGCCCACGCCATCTGCCGCAGCAGGAAACCGTAGGGCGAACCGAAGCGCTCCTTCGCCATCACCGCCGAGGCGCTGAAGACCATGATCAGTCCAATAAAGACAAGCAACAGCGTAACCGTGAACAGCCACTTATCCACGCTGACCCGCTTGGCCATTATTCGTTGCCTCCGCGCGCCGTGCTGCCCACCTGCTCGCGCTGCTGTTCCCGCAATGCCAACTGGCGAACCAGGTCCTTGAAGATTCGTCCGCGGTGTTCGTAGCTGTCAAACTGATCGAAGCTGGCGCAGGCGGGAGCCAGCAACACCACATCGCCCGCACTGGCGGACTCGCTGGCGCGCTTGACCGCGACCTCCAGCGTCCCGACGCTCGCAATCTCAGTTCCCTGCACTTGCGACTCGATCTTGGCCGCGGCCGCACCGATGGTATAGACGCGCTTCACTCGCTCCTTGAGCAATGCATTCAGCACGCCGTAGTCGCTGCCCTTGTCCTTGCCGCCCAGAATAAGGTGAATGCGGCCGGGGAACGACTCTAACGCCTTGATGGTCGCGTCCACATTGGTGGCTTTGGAATCGTTGTAATACTCGACGCCACGGACCGTAGCCACATACTCCAGGCGATGCTCTACCGCCTTGAACTCGGAAACCGCGCGACGGATCTGTGCGGGTTCGACTGCGGCCAACATTCCGACACAGACTGCCGCCAGCACATTCTCCAGATTGTGCGCGCCCTTGAGCGAAATATCTTTGGCAGGCATGATCTCGCGATTGCCGCGGCTGTCGCGCCAGACGATTTGCCCAGCACGGACGAATGCCCCGCTCGTGACTTCCTTCAATCGGCTGAACCAGAAGACGGGTGCCTTCGCAGCGGAAGCCATCTCGACGCAAGGCTGGTTGTCCGCATTCAGCACGGCGAAATCGTTCGCCGTCTGGTTCTCGAAAACACGAGTCTTGGCGGCGGCGTAATTTTCAAACGAATGGTGCCGGTCAAGATGATCGGGGGTGACGTTCAACACCACTGCAATGCGCGGGTGAAAGCTCTCGATGGTCTCCAGTTGAAAGCTGCTGATCTCCAGCACCACCCAAGTGTCTTCGGTGGAACTCTCGACGAAAGTAATTGCCGGCGTTCCGATGTTTCCGCCGACCAGCGCCTTCCCACCGCCAGCCGCAATAATTCCGCCCGCCAGCGCGGTCGTCGTGGTCTTGCCATTGGAGCCGGTGATGGCAATGATTTTGCCTTTCAGGAAGCGCGCAGCGAGTTCCACCTCGCCGATCACAGGGATGCCCAACGCGCGCGCCTGCACCAGTTGGGGAACATCGAAGGGCACACCCGGACTGATGACGATCAGGTCCTGATCGCGGAAGGTGCGTTCGCTATGCTGCCCGGTTTCGACGGTGATGCCCTGATCGAGCAGCAGCGGAATTTCGTGACGGAGCTGATCGGGCGATTTGGCGTCGGACACGGTAACTCGCGCGCCGCGCTTCTCCAGGAAGAGCGCACTGGCCACGCCTGACTTGCCCAGCCCAACCACCAGCACGCGTTTGCCGTTAACGTCCATCACAGATTCCGCTCGCGTCGCCATTGTGCCACGTTTGCCGGGCCTCTAGCGCAACTTCAAGGTGGTGAGAGCAAAGAGTGCAAACACCAGCGAGGCAATCCAGAAGCGCACGATCACCTTCGACTCGCTCCAGCCCATCAGCTCAAAATGGTGGTGGATGGGCGCCATCTTGAAAATGCGCTTCCTCCGCAGCTTGTAGGAGCCCACCTGAAGAATGACCGAGAGCGCCTCAATCACGAAGATGCCGCCGATGAACGGCAGCAGCAGTTCCTGCTTGATGATGACGGCCACGGTCCCGATGGCGCCGCCCAGTGCCAGCGAGCCGACATCGCCCATGAAGATTTCTGCGGGATGCGCGTTATACCAGAGAAAACCGATGGCGGAGCCGACCATCGAACCGCAGAAAATGGTCACCTCCGAAACCTGGGGCATCTTGGAAAGCTCGAGGTAATCGGCAAACACGGCGTGGCCGCTGACATACGTGAGGACGGTAAGCGCGCCGGCGGCAATCACGGTGCAGCCAATCGCCAATCCATCCAGACCATCGGTGAGATTCACGGCATTGCTGGAGCCCACCAGAATGATGGCCACGAACGCGAGGAACGGCAGAAATGCGATTGGCGAAAGGTAGCCGTGATGCAATCGGTCGATCACCAGGTCTGGCCGGAAATGCTTAAGGAAAGGGACAATCAGGCGGGTGGAGTAGAGTCCATGGGTTTCCAGGCCAGCGAAGATCGCGCCGATCGTGAAAGCCGCCAGAAACTGGTAGGACAACTTGGCGCGCGCGGTTAGGCCGAGGTTGCGGCGGTGGACCACCTTCAAGTAGTCGTCGGTGAAGCCGATGGCGCCGAAGGCCAGCGTCGCCAAAACGGCAATCCATACGAAGCGGTTGCTGAGGTCGGCCCACAACAAAGTTGGGACAATCATGCCCACCACAATCAGCAGGCCGCCCATGGTGGGGGTGCCCGCTTTCTTCAGGTGGTCCTTGGGGCCGTCTTCGCGGATGTACTGGCCGATCTGGAATTCACGCAGGCGGCGGACCACCGCCGGGCCAATGATCAGGCCGATAAACAATGCGGTGAGGCTCGCGAACGCAGTGCGGAAGGTCAAATAGCGAAAGATTCGGAACGGGCCGACATGAAAGACGAGAAAACCCTTCTGGTACAGCAACCAATAGAGCAAATTCTTCCCCGTTCTGAACGTTATGCCGGAGCTGCAATCCTAATGTGCAGCCTCCGTCGGTTTACCCACCCAGGCTTCCAGCGCGCGCTCCAGGCGCACGCCGCGCGATGCCTTGAGCAAGACTACATCGCCGGCTTTGACCTCGCGCCGCAACCAATCGGCGGCCTCTTGCGGCGTGTTGACGAACTCCGCGTTCACCCCCGCTTCGACTGCCGCTTCTACCATCGACTTCGCCAATCCTCGGACCCCCAGCAACCTGTCGATTCCGCGCTTCGCCATGTTTTGTCCGGACTCGCGGTGCATGGCGTCAGCCGCAGGACCGAGTTCCAGCATCTCACCGGCGACTACGATGCGGCGCCGGGCGGGAATCTGGGCCAGCGACCGGACCATGCTGTCGAGGGCCTTCGGATTGGAATTGTAGCAATCGTTAATGATAGTCGCGCCCGCGTAGTTAAGGATTTCTCCGCGCTTGTCCCCGGGCGCCAGGGTGGCAAGCGACTCGGCGGCTACGCGCAGCGGCACTCCATACTGCAATCCGACGGCGACCGCCGCCAGCGCATTGTAGATGCTGTGCTCGCCCAACAGGGCCAGCGCCGCCGGAACATGCTCGCCATCCGCCACAATTTCGAACACCGAGCCCAGCGGGCCGCGCGATTCAACCTTTCGCGCCGATACGTCAGCCGGCTGATGAATTCCCAATCCGAAGGTGACGACTTTCCCGTGGAAGTCTCGGCCAAACTGCGAAACGTACTCATCGTCAGCATTCAACACCGCGATACCGCCGGCGGGAAGCGACTGTATGAGTTCGTACTTGGCGCGCGCGATGGCCGCGATGGACTCAAAAAACTCCAGGTGCACGGGAGCGACCATGGTCACGACACCGCAATCCGGCTGGGCCAGCCTGGCGAGTGCAGTGATCTCGCCGGCGTGCGACATCCCCATCTCGAGCACGGCAATGTCGTGCTCCGGCTCCAGCTTGAGCAATTGCAGCGGCATGCCGAAATGATTGTTCAAATTGCCTTGCGACTTCAGTACATCATGCTTTGTGCCCAGCACATGCGCGATGGCCTCTTTCGTTGTCGTCTTGCCCGCTGACCCGGTCACGGCGATGAGTGGCTTTCCCCACAACCGGCGGACTGCGGCGGCGAGCCGTTGCAATGCGAGAAGTGGGTCCTCCACCGCCAAGATCTGATGCTTCTGCGCGAACCGCGCGGTCTGGTCCTTGCTAATGACAGCACCGACCGCACCCTTGGCGAGCGCCGCCTCGACAAAATCATGGCCGTCCAGCCGCTCGCCGCGGACCGCAAAGAACAGATCGCCCGGCAGCAAAGTGCGCGAATCGATGGAATAGCCGCTGGCCACCGTGGCAGGATCAAATTCGCCGGTGGCCTGCATGAATTCGGCGGCGCGCGACAGGCTTAGCTTCATGACTTTGTTGACTGCGTTGGTTGGATGGTTGCGTAACCGGTGTCGCGCAGCGCGTTCCGCGCCACCTCGATATCGTCGAAGGGGATGGCGCCCGCGGCCGTGACCTGGACCTTTTCGTGCCCCTTGCCGGCGATGAGAACGACATCACCGCCCTGCGCCTCGTGAATGGCCAAGGCGATGGCTTTGGCTCGATCCGGTTCCAAGGTGTAACGAGTGCCGGAACGCTGCAAGCCCGGGAGTGCGTCGTTCATGATGTCGAGGGGATTCTCGCTGCGGGGATTGTCGCTGGTCAGCACCACGAAGTCGCTGCCGGCGCCGGCGGCCTCGCCCATCAGCGGACGTTTGCTGCGATCGCGGTCGCCGCCGCATCCGAATACGGTGATGACTCGTCCCGGCCCTCCACGCAGTGCCAGGAATTCTCGCGCGACTGCGGTCAGGTTACGCAGCGCGTCGTCAGTGTGGGCGTAATCCACAATCACCGTGAAGGGTTGGCCAAGATCGACTCGCTCGAAGCGCCCCGGCACCTGGGCGAGTTCATCAGCCGCCAGGACCATGGCGCGCGGCTCAACATTGCGCGCATAGGCAGCAGCGGAGGCGGCAATCAGGTTCAGCACGTTGACCCGCCCCAGTAGCGGACTCCAAATTGGATATTGACCATCAGGCGTCACCAGGGTGAATTTGGTTCCGTTCCTTTCGATGCTGACATCTTTCGCGCGGAAATCGCCGCCGTTAATGCCGTAGGTGATCAACTCCTGTTGCTTCTTGAGCAGCTTGACGATGCGCTGACCGTATTCGTCTTCGACATTGATCACCGCCGCCCTTGGCGGCTCGGTCCCCAAGCCGGTGAACAGGACCGTCTTCGCAGCGAAATACTGCTCCATGGTGCCGTGGTAATCGAGATGGTCGCGCGTGAGATTGGTGAACACGGCAACGTCGAACGGCACGCCGTAAACCCGTTGCTGCTCCAAGGCATGCGACGAGACTTCCATCACCGCCTCGGTGCAGCCTGCCTCCAGCGCGCGGGCAAAGAGCTGGTTCAACTCCAGCGCCTCGGGAGTGGTGTGGGGCGCGGGCAGGACTTCGTCGCCAATGCGATATTCCACCGTGCCCACCAGGGCGGCCTTGCGTCCGGCGGCGCGCAGCATGGCATTCAGGATGAACGCTGTCGTCGTCTTGCCGTTGGTGCCGGTGATTCCGGTAATCGACAGCCGTTCCGCAGGACGGCCATAGAAGTTTGCGCTAAGCCGCGCCAGCGCTCGCCGCCCGTGTGGGACCTGCGCCCAGGCGACATCGGGCCGCGGCGGTGACGAGTCACTGACAACCGCAACGGCCCCTGCGCTAAGCGCGGCATCGATGTAGCCATTACCGTCGGTGGTCTCGCCGTGGATGGCCACGAAACACCAGCCGGGCTGCACCCGCCGGCTGTCGTAGTCGAGACCGGCGATCTGCGGATTGCCTTGCTGGGCAAGATATTCGGCGCCCTCCAGCAACTGAAGAAAATCCATTCTACCCGCATTATAGCTATGCTTTGCGCGCGTGAGGGCACGGGAATCGCCGACGTTCCTAGTAAGGAACTAGCGCTCGTCACATAAATCGTTCTGAAGTGCATTAGGCCAGCCAAGAACCCAGCGCCGTAGGCGCGAAATAGTTTAGCCCAGCACGGAGCCGCAGGCGGAGTGCTGGGTAGAGTGGGAAATAGATCCGAGTCCCGTAGGGACGACAGACGTTCTCACACGCTCTTTAGCCCTTGCAAAAACATGTCCCTCAGGGGCTGAAGCCCAAGTCGTTGTTGACCCGGTGCGGCACGGCTGAAGAGGCTGCTGAAAGATTCGCTTACTTTCATGGCAGCTTCTCGCCCTGGTCATTT
>PLXE01000112.1 GCA_003151335.1 Acidobacteriaceae bacterium | reverse complement strand
CCCGGCAGAGACCACAAATGCGATGCCGAAGGGCGGTTCAACCCGAAAAAAATGACCAGGGCGAGAAGCTGCCATGAAAGTAAGCGAATTTTTCAGCAGCCTCTGAAGCCGTGCCCTGATACAAAACCACTTACGCAAAGGTCCAATAGATTGTGGCTATTTGGCAAGCGCTGCGATCTTTTCTTTTGCCAGTGGCCGGGCAAACGCATTGGTCGGATTATGCGTGTTGATGGTCAGGACCTTGCGGTAAAAATCCAACGCTTGGGTACGATCTCCGGATTTTTCGCAGGCTTGCGCCAGCAGACTCAAGACGAACGGATCCTTCTGATCGCCCTTCTGCAATTCCGCAATCGCGGTTTTATAGTCGTGCAGGTAGAACGCGACGTAGCCGCTGAGGTAGGGATAGAAGCGCGCTTGGTCGGGATTGTCGCCCTTGTCCAATATGGCTTTGGCGGCGGCCAGGTGCTTCGGCGCTTCTGCGCTCCTTCCTAGCTGCCGGACGCGGATGCGCGCCAGAGCGCTCTCCCAGCGGAACTCCCACAGGTCCTTTTCGGCGGAGCTGAGGTTGGGCTGGTGCAGCGCGGTGAGGTGCCCGCTCTGGTACCACTGAAAAGCGTTGTCCGAGTCGCCCGATTCGAGATAGATGCGCGCCAGTTCATCGGCCGTACCTGCCGCATCCGCGTATTGCTTGACGTAATATTGCGCATCGAACGCCTGCTGCTCGTATTTTCCCGCCTCATCTGTGTTGTGTTCGAACGCGTAAGAGACAGCCATCGTCCTCAGCGCCTGAACCTTTGAAGCAGGTGGGGCCTCTTCAATCGCCTTGGTCAGATGCTGGCGCGCTTGCTGGTATTTGCCTTGCAAATCCAAAGCCATTCCCGCGACCAAGTCTGCCTGGAAGAGATTTGGGGAGAGTTGCAGGGCACGATCGTAAAGGGCCAGCGCCTCGTCCTGCTTGCCCTCACTATTCAGCTTTTGGCCCTGTTTGACAAGCTCGAGGGCATCGTCCGTCTTTGCGCTCGCCGGATTCGCCTGAGGTTGTGCGCAGAGAAAAACGCTCGAAAGGAACAATGCTGCGACGGCGTAATGGAGAAAGAAGGTTCTCAGCTTCATAGACGCGCCATTATTGCACATTGCGCGTCCGGCGAGGAATGGACGAACTGCGCTGGTAGGGGGTCAGTCTGAATCCCCACAGGCAGGCGACACTCAGTCAAATTTGTACAGGTCGTCAGCAGTGAGAGAAGCCATTGTTTCGTCGGGATATTTATAAAACCCATCCAAGGCGACATCACGGATCATTGGCAAAAGCCGACCTTTCATGAATCCCTGTACCACAACTCGGATAGCGTCGCTTGGCAAGAACTGAACAATGAGGGAAATTGTCGCGGAACGTGACTCCACAGATATCTGCTCGGTAGGCGCATCTGTTAAGTGTTTGAGCTGCTCATAGCCAAGCTTTCGGAGTCGGTTGCCGCGTTCGTTCACCATGCTCCGAAATGTCTCTAATGCCCTGTTCACGCTGCTTCACTACGTGGCTATTTCCGCCACTCGGTGCAGCATAGCAACTAATCAACTTAGTTGCTAGCCGCACCGATTCAGAGCGCTTTAGAGTGTCCGCGGAGGCAGGGGCGGAGGCGTGTTGCGCCGCTTGGCCTCTTCCAGAGCCTCGGCCGGATCGCGGCCAGTGACCGCTTTGTACCAGCTAGGATGGTGCGTCCACGCCCAACCCTCGCTCACGGTGCCGCGCGTCATCGCTTGAATGGTGCCGGGCTCGCCGAAGGTGCTGAGATAGACGTGGAAGAAAATCCCAAACAACATGACAAGCGCGGATATGTCGTGGACCACATACGAGATCGCCACCAGGATGCGCCCAAAAATCTCCGGGAGCCACATGATGACGCCGGTAATGACGTAAGCGACGCAGCCGCCAACAATCTCCCAGAACTGCATCTTCTGGCCGGCGTTAAAGAAGCCGGTCTCCGGCGATTCTACGGAGTCGCTGCGGGTGACGTACTGCTTGATGTGCTTCATCCAGCGGGAGTCGTCGGGAGTCCAGCGCATCACTTGCAGCCAATTGATCGCCTGCAGCGCAAAGAAGAAAACAAAAGCCAGGCCGAACCAGGGATGCAGAAAGCGGGTGGTGGCTCCGCCCCCGAACAGCGGCGTAAAGAAGCGGAAGATCCACGGCAGATAGATCCCGAAGCCCGACAGCAGGGCCAGGAAGAAGAAGATCCCGACCATCCAGTGGAGAAAGCGGGTGTACACGGGATGGCGCAGCAATTCACCGGTGTAAACCACCGTCCGTCCCATGCGATCAATCGGGTTGCTGCGATGTACGAAGCGATCGGCCGAAGTCGCCATCTAGTTCTCCTTTCCCGCGGGAGGCGGTGGCGGGTCAATTCGCACGACCGGAGGGGCCGGCTGCTCGCGCCGTGGACCCTCAAAGACGTAGTGCATGACCACACCCACAAAGCCCAACATTGCGCCAAACAATCCAATCGGCTTGAAGATGTCCTTCCAAACCGTGAAGCTGAGTGGAATGCGCGGTTTCGCAGGCAGGTTGCCGTAGCGCTCGGGCTTGGTGGCGTCGTGCAGCACGTAGATCACGTGCGTTCCGCCGATGGTGTCGGGATCGTAAACTCCGGCGTTCTGAAAACCGGAGACCTCGCGCAATTGCGAAGCGCGATTTTCCGCGAGGAACTTCATGTCGTCTTTGGTTCCGAAATGCAGGCACCCGGTGGGACACGCCTTGATGCAGGCGGGCTCCAGGCCAGCTCCCACTCTGTCGGAGCAGAGTGTGCACTTATACACCTTTTTCGTGTTGGGGTTGAACTTCGGAATGTTGAAGGGGCAGCCCGAGACACAGAACTGGCAGCCAATACAGTGTTCCTGCTGGAAATCGACAATGCCGTTGGAGTACTGCACGATGGCGCCATCGGCCGGACAGGCGCGCAGGCATCCGGGATCTTCGCAGTGCATGCACTGGTGTTTGCGCATGAGCCACGCAAAGCTGCCGTTGTCGTGC
This sequence comes from Acidobacteriaceae bacterium, assembly GCA_003151335.1. Lineage (GTDB taxonomy): Bacteria > Acidobacteriota > Terriglobia > Terriglobales > Acidobacteriaceae > Bog-257. Next base: position 227,921 of record PLXE01000112.1, on the reverse strand, counting down.
TGGTCCTCATTGAACTTGATCAGGTTCCAGTAATTCCAGTCGGTGTCGGGCATCGTCTGGTAGGTGTTGTCGAAGTAGGTCGTCTGGAACGGCATGTCGTTCCATTCCACGCAGGCCACTTCGCAGGCTTTGCAACCAATGCAGGTGGTGGTGTCGATCAGCTTGCACACCTTGTCCTGGCGTTGCACGCCTTCGCCGGCTACCGGTCCAGGATGGGCCGAGATTTGCTGAATTCGTAATGTGCCGCGATCGCTCATCCCGTGCCTCCTTTAAACCTTCTCCAGCTTTACCAGGAATCCCTTGAATTCCGGGGTGTATGCGTTTGGATCGACAACCGTAGGCGTCAGCAAATTCGCAGGCGTCTTCGCAGTGCGGCCTTCGCCTTCGGAAATTCCCAGGAAGCCCCAGTGGATCGGCATTCCGATCTGGTAGAGCTTCTTGCCGTCCACCATCATGGGCTTGATACGCTTGGTTACCATCGCCTTGGCAATGTAATCGCTGCGCGCGCTGGTGACCTTTACCTTCTCGCCTCCGCGTATGCCCATTTGGTCGGCCAATTCCGCGGGGATTTCCACGAACGGCTCCGGCACCAGTTCCACATTCATGGGATTGTTCTTGGTCCAATAGTGATAGTGCTCGGTGAGGCGATAGGTGGTGCAGATGATGTTGTACCCTTCCTTCGCGGTGCCGTACTTGTCCATCGCGGTTTTGTACTTCTTCACCACCGGATTGTTGGACTGGCCGGGGTGCAAAGGATTCTCGATGGGACTCTCAATAGGTTCGTAAAACTCCGGGAAGGGACCGTCGGCCATGGCGCCGAGCGGCACGAAGAGGCGCCCCACCCCCTCGGGATTCATGATGAACGGGCCCATGTGTTCTTCCGGCTTAGAGTCGGGCTTGAAGTCAGGAACGTCGTTGCCCACCCACTTCTGCGCGGTCTCGTTCCACCAGACTTGGCTGCGGGTTGGGTCCCACGGCTTGCCTGCGAGATCGCAGGACGCCCGGTTGTACATCACCCGCCGATTTGCCGGCCACGACCAGCCCCAATTCTGATAAATACCCAGACCGGAAGGATCATCCGTGCCGCGCCGCTGCATCATCGGCCCCGCCTCGGTCCAGGAGCCGCAGTACAGCCAGTTGGCGGACGAGGTGGTACCGTCGTCGCGCAGCATGGCAAAGCCCGGCAACTGCTGGCCGGCCTTCAGCGAAACGCCAAGCTTTTCGTCGCTGATATCGGCCAGCGCCTTACCGTTGATTTCCTTCGCCACTTCCGAAAGTGACGGGTGCTCCGGCAGTGTGTAGGCCCATGACGCCTTCAATATCGGATCGGGGAACTTTCCGCCCTCTTTCTGGTACAGTTCGCGGATCTTGAGGAAGATCTGGGCCAGGATGTCCTGGTCGAGGCGGCAGTCTCCGGGAGGCGGAAGCGCCACATTCTTCCATTGCAGCCAGCGCGCCGAATTGACGAAGGTCCCGTCTTTCTCGGCGAATCCAGCTCCCGGCAGGCGATAGACCGTGGTATTGATCTGCTTCACGTCGTCGGGCGTGATACCCGGCGCCTGCCAGAAAGCGCTGGTCTCGTCGGGATAGATCTCGCAGACCACCAGGAAATCGGCCTTCTTCAGCGCGTCAATGTTTTTCTGCGAATCGGGTCCGATCATCACTCCATTCATGCCGAATGCAAAAAGTCCTTTGACCGTGCCCTGGTACATGTCGTTCCAGATCTCGACCCACGAATAATTTCGGTCGATCTTGGGCAAATAGTGGAAAGCGAAATCGTTGTCTTTGGTGGCGGCGTTGCCATACATGGCCTTGAGGAACGACACCATAAATTTCGGCGTGTTCGACCAGTAGTTAAAGGACTCCCATTCGTTGGGCTTCGCCGGCTTAGGGGTGATGCGGTCGAGATAAGCCTTCAGGTCCTTGTCGGCAGGACTTGGCACCTTAAGGTAGCCGGGCAGGATGTCGAAGATGCCGGCCATGTCGGTGGCGCCCTGAATGTTGGAGTGGCCGCGCAAGGCGTTCACTCCGCCCCCGGCACGCCCCACATTTCCCATCAGCAACTGCAACATGGCGGCCGTGCGGATGATCTGGGTCCCGAAACTATGCTGCGTCCAGCCCACCGCGTAGATGATGGTGGCGACCTTCTTCATGTCTCCGTTGGTGCGAACGGAGGTGAACAGGTCCGCAGCTTTCAGGAACTGGTCTTTCGGTATCCCGGTAATACGCTCGACCATCTCGGGGGTGTAGCGGGAGTACTGCTGTTTCAGCAATTGATAGACGCAACGCGGATGCTGCAAGGACAAATCGTAAGCGATATTCGGCGGAAGCGACGGAGGCGGAGGCGGAGGTGGAGTACTCGCGGCGCCTTTCGCAGCCGTGGACACCGGCATGACCGCAGCCTTCGCTTCGTCGCCATGGGCCGGCTGTTCGCCGGCCACGCCCGGCACAAACTTACCGGTCTCGTTACCGCCTTCCTGGTAGTTCCAACTGCTTTTGTTGTAGGTCTTGGTGGCAGCATCGAAACCCGAAAACAGTCCGTCCTCGGGCAGCTTAAATCCATCTTTGATGATGAACGCGGCGTTGGTGTAATTGACCAGGTAATCCTTGGCAATGCGATTGTTCTCGATAGCGTAGTTGATTAATCCGCCAAGGAAGGCGATGTCGGCGCCGGCGCGAATCTGGCAGAACAGATCGGCGACCGCTGCGGTACGCGTGAAACGCGGATCGACCACGATCATCTTGGCGTTGCGCTTCAGCTTGGCTTCGACGGCCCATTTGAAGCCGCACGGATGGTTCTCGGCCGGGTTTCCACCCATGATCAACATCATGTCGGTGTTCTTGATGTCGATCCAGCCGTTGGTCATCGCCCCGCGCCCGAAAGTTGGTCCCAAACTTGAGACCGTTGGGCCGTGTCAAACTCTGGCCTGGTTTTCCAGGCGGACGATGCCCATGCTGCGCATGGTTTTTACCGCAAGGTAATTGAACTCATTGGTGTCGGTGCAACCACCGGTGAAGGCGATAGATTCGCAGCGATTGACGGTCTGCCCCTTGGCGTCGGTCTCCATGAAAGTCGCGTCGCGGGTCTTCTTGGTCCAGCGCGCGATTTCGTCGATGGCCTGGTTCCACGAGATGTCGTCCCAATGATCGGAGCCGGGCCGCCGCACCTGCGGCTTCAAGATCCGCCGCTCGTTCTGAATGTCCTGCTGCAGCGAGGAACCCTTGGGACAGAGCGTACCCCGGTTGATGGGATGGTCGGGATCGCCTTCCACGTGGATGACCTGCGGGGTGACGTTCTTGGCCTTGTCACCGATGGTGTGGATGATGACGCCGCAACTCACCGCGCAATAGGGGCAGGTGCTGCGCGTCTCGGTGCTGCGCGAAATCTTCAGGCTCGAGGCCTGCGCCAGCAGCGGCCGCGCATCGAAACCGAAGACGGTAATCCCAACCGCGCCGGCCATGCCAGTCTTGAAGAATGCTCGTCTAGATACATCCATTACGCAGCCCTCCATGGCGAAGGATTCGAAACCGTGAATTGGTGCAGGGATGGAACGCAAGCGCTGGGGAAGCGCAAAGTCGAAGCAGCGAAAAAAGTGTGCGCAGTGTGGTCCACATCTCCACCAAGCTGTTTCCGTTACGACCAGGGATCAACAGCAGGACCCGAACAATGCGCAACAGCGTATACCCGGGAACCCGTGCTGGTCAAATGGATTCACGGTCTCTTCAGAACGATGCCTGGGAATGGAATGGTTGGGCTAAAAACCCATCAGGTTCGGGCTGACTTTGCTAAATCCGTGCTCGACCGCCCAGATGTCCAGTGACGCGGTGGCAATCTCGTCCCCCAGTGGAACCGCGAGTCCGTCAACCGTCATGTCCACCGATTTCAGGTAGTACTTACAGGTATCGCAAGCCTCCACCCGTACGGCTGCAAAGTCTTCCGCCGAGTAGCGCGAAAGTTTTTGATGATCCACTTCGCCGCACACCGGACACAGGATTCGCCGGAACTCCCATTCCGTCGAACAAAAAGAACAGACCAGAAACCGCTTACCGCCGTCGCCCTCGGGACGAAGAACCGCGACCTGCGGCCTGGCTGCGCAAACGGGACAAACCGAAGCGGAGGAATCCACGGATTGTGCATTCTGTGCCACAGCAAGATGTTCGGCCTGGGGCTGGAACAGAACCCGCGCGAAGAAATGAGTCGATTCCGGCCCATTGCCGTCCGTGGACAACAGGAAGCTGCGAAGTATCTCGCGCTTTTGCTCCGAAGAGGCGCGGCCGATTTCCGCCGCCTCTTGCGCCAGCTTTGCCGGCCCCGTCCGCTGAACGAGTGAGAGCAATGCCGGCAACTGTTGCACCGCGATGTCAAGGTCAAGCTGTTCACGAAAAGCCGCTTTGCCGCCGGCAGCGGGAAGAGACAGGCACGCAACGTCGGCGAATAACGTCTTCTGAAATTCAAGGATGTGCCGATAGAAGGCTAGGATCTCGGCGGCGCTGGGGTAGCGCTCGGCAAGTTCTACTGCCCGATGGATGCGTTTGTCCCAATCAGTTGTTTTCATCGCAGAAGCGGCCGCCACGTCGAATTCTCCTGGTGCCAGCGCAACCGATGATAACCCATTGCTCGCCCGCGAGAACCATGTGCGGCACCTGTTACGCTTTGACGGGGCACGGCTTCAGGCGTGCCTCTTCAAAGCCACCGAAACACATAAATAATCCAGATCAATACCGGCGGATTCAGCTCGCGCATGACATTTGTCATCCTGCGGCGCTGACATTCCACACTAGCGCCGCTCACACCACTGGGGAACAATCATCCCTGTCAGTTGGATTGTGAAAATTGTTAAAATGACGGGCCCTGAACACGTCCGGCGCACAGTAAGCAGTGAGCCGCGCCCTTCCCAACTCGCGACAACAATGCGATTCTAGTAGCACCGCCAAGGAGAGTTGGACACCGTTTATGCGGGACTTGAAAGACGAACTCGCATCGTTGCGGATCGAGCGGGACGCGCCGCGCCGGGGACGGTGGCGCTGGCTGGTTGTCTTGCTGCTGCTTGCCATCGTCGCCGCTGGCGGATTGTACTTCGTGCGGGCCCGGCCCGCCTTCGGCGCCGTCGAGGTCCAAACCGTGCAGCCCAGCGTGCAAAGCGGCAGCGGGCCAATGGCAGGTACACCAATTCTTACTGCTTCTGGCTATCTGGTAGCGCGCCGACAGTCGGTGGTGTCGTCGAAGATCCAGGGACGAATCGGCAAGTTGCTAGTGGAAGAGGGCAGCATTGTAAAGACAGGCGATGTGTTGGCGACGCTCGAAAACGAGGACTATGCGGCGGGCATCGCCAAGGCCAAGGCCGATATCGAATATGCCAAGGCCGACCTGGCGGAGGCGCAGCGGCAAGAGCGTTTGCAGGAGGGCCTGTTCCGCGACAAAGTGGTATCGCAGGACGCGCTCGACGCCGCCAAAGCCAAGGTCGCGTTGGCCGCAGCCACCATCGAGCAGGACAAGGCCGCCTTGCAGATGCAGCAGGCCAACTACGACTTCACCACGATTCGCGCCCCTTTCGCCGGCATCGTGGTGAAAAAGATGACGGAGGCAGGCGAGAGTGTGGCGCCCATTCCTCCGGGTGTGAATATCTCGACGTCGTCGGGCGCCATCGTCGCCATCGCTGACATGAATTCGCTGGAGGCGGAAGTGGACGTGAACGAGGCCAACGTCGCGCAGCTTCAGTCGGGCCAGCCGGCGGAAATTACGGTGCAGGCAATTCCCGACCATACATACAAGGGAGTGCTGCGCCAGGTCATCCCCACTGCCGACCGCACTAAGGCGACGGTGACGGTGAAGACTTCGATCCTGGACAAGGACAAGTATCTGAAGCCGGAGATGAGCTGCAACGTAACGTTCTTGCAGCCGCAGAAGCGAGCGGAGAAAACAACGGCCGGGCCCAGGCGCATTGTGACCATTCCGAAAGACGCAATCGTTACGCGTGAGGGTAAGTCGGTCGTCTTCCAGATCGAGAACAGGAAAGTTCATCAGCTTCCCGTGGTGACGGGAGCCGATCTGCGCGGCCAAGTCATCGTCACCAGCGGGCTGGTAGGGTCAGAGACGCTGGTGAGTAATCCGCCGGACAAGCTGAAAGATGGCGATTCGGTGAAGGTGAAGAGTTAACAGAGAGTAGTGCTGGAGAGATTATGAGTGCAACCGAAGTGGCTACCAAGACGGGCGCCGTCAGCGTACAAAACGTTCGCAAGTTCTACCAGCGCGACAGCATGCAGATCAAGGTGCTGGACGGCCTGAATCTCGAGGTACCGCAGGGCGAATTCCTGGCGCTGATGGGGCCTTCGGGCTCGGGCAAGACCACGCTGTTGAACCTGATCGCGGGAATTGACCGCGCCACCTCAGGGCGCGTGGTGGTCGCCGGAACCGAGCTTGGCCCGCTGTCAGAGGGCGAACTCGCCAAATGGCGCAGCCGCAATGTCGGCTTCATCTTCCAGTTCTACAACCTGATTCCGGTGCTGAACGCGTTGGAGAATGTCGAGCTGCCGCTGCTGCTCTCGCCTCTTTCCAAGCGCGAGCGTCGCGAGCGGGCCATGACGGCGCTGCGTATTGTCGGACTGGCCGACCGCTCCAAGCATTATCCCCGGCAGCTCTCCGGCGGACAGGAGCAGCGCGTGGCGATCGCCCGCGCCGTGGTCACCGACCCCACGGTGCTGGTGGCCGATGAGCCCACCGGCGATCTCGACGCTCAAAGCGCCGAGGAGATTCTGGACTTGATGCAAACCTTCAACCAGGAATTCGGCAAGACCATCGTGATGGTGACCCACGATCCGCGGGCGGCTGCGCGGGCGCACGTCCAGCGCCATCTGGACAAGGGAGTGCTGACCAACTGATATGAAATTCGCACCGCTCATTCTCAAGCATCTGCGCCGCAACTGGTTCCGCACGCTCAGCACCGTGCTGGCCATGGCGGTCTGCATTTTCCTCATCTGCACCCTGCAGACGGTGGTGGACGCGGTGAACTATGGTTTGCATCTCGGCAACGCTTCCCACCTGGTAACCCGTCATTATGTGAGCCTGGTCTTTAATCTGCCCAATTCCTACAAGAACAAGATCGCGGCCATTCCCGGCGTGCAAAACACCACCATCGTCAACTGGTTTGGCGGCATGTATCGCGGCGACATGAAGTACTTCTTCCCCAACATGGCGGTTGAGCCGGAAGCCTTTCTGCAGATTTATCCGGAGATCATGCTGCCGGAAGACCAGAAGCAGGCGTGGTTTCACGATGGGCGAGGTTGCATCGTCGGCCGGAAGCTTGCTGAAAAATGGAGCTGGAAGGTCGGCGACCACTTTCAGTTGGAAAGCTTCATCCCCCCGTACCGCGTGGGCAAGCCCTTCGACTTTATCGTGGATGGAATCTACGACACCGACACGGTGAAGTATCCCGGCACCGATCTGAGCGCCATGTACTTCAACTACAAGTACCTCTATGAAGCCACCGGGCAGCGGGCCGGCATCGGCACGTTGACGCTTTTGATTGATGACCCTAAGAACGCGGGCCGCATCAGCAAGGCCATCGACGCTGAATTCGAGAACAGCGATGTCCAAACCAAGACGGAGACCGAGCAGGCGTTCCGCGCCAGCTTTATCGCCATGGCGGGAAATCTGGCGCTACTGCTCAACGGCATCGGCCTGGCTGTGGCGTTCACCATCTTGTTGGTGACAGCCAATACGATGAGCATCGCCGTCCGTGAACGCCAGCAGGAAATTGGCGTGCTCAAGACGCTGGGCTTCCCTAGCGGTCTGGTCATGGCCCTGATCCTGATTGAAGCCCTGCTGCTGGGATTGATGGGCGGCGCGCTGGGACTGATCTTGGCCGGAGGGGCGATCCATGCATTGCCCAACGTTCCCTTCATCGGCGACGTGGTGCGTCAGTTCCCCGGACTTGGATTGTCACCCAAAATTGTTACCTATGGACTGGGCGCTGCTTTGCTGCTGGGACTGCTGGCTGGGCTGGTCCCGGCGCTGCTGGCCTATCGCGCCCGCATAACCGAAGTGTTGAGGCAAGTGTAATGGCGCTGCCAATTTCCTACAACGTCCGCAACCTGCGCTCCCGCTGGAAAGTTACCCTGCTGGCCATCTTCGGTATTGCCTTGGTGGTGGCGGCATTCGTGACGATTCTGTCCATGGCCCGCGGCTTCAAGATCGCTTTGAGTTCCACCGGTTCCGACAACAATGCCATTGTGACCCAGCGTGGCTCGATGTCGGAGCTGACCTCGTGGATCGACATCGGCAATGCCAACCTGATCGCGGTCGATCCGCGGGTGGCACGCGGCGCCGATGGCAAGCCCCTGGCTTCGTGCGAAGTCGTCGTCATCACCACCCGCCCCAGAAAAGGGACAAATATCCCCACCAACATCACGTTTCGCGGGGTGACGCCCACCGCCTTCAACGTGCGCAACAACATCAAGGTTGTCGAGGGCAGGACCTTTACGCCGGGCCTGTTCGAGGTGATTGTCGGCAAGCGGATCGCCGACCGCGTGAGCGGAGTGGAGGTCGGTTCCACCATCAACATCCAGCGCAAGAACTGGAAGGTGGTGGGCCTGTTCGCCGCCGAGGACAGCTCGTTCGAGAGCGAGATCTGGGGCGATTATGACGCCATGGCGCCCGCCATTGGGCGCAATGGCGGATGCGAGTCGCTGACCGTGCGGCTTACGAACCCGGCGGTGCTCGCGTCCTTCGACAAAGACATCTGGGGCAACCCGCAGATCCAGGTGAAGGCGGACTCGGAGCGCAAGTACTACGAGGACCTGGCTGGAAGTGTGGCAACGGCGCTCATTATGCTGGCTTCGTTCGTTGCCATTGTGATGGGCATCGGGGCGGTGTTTGGCGCCATGAATACCATGTACGCCATCGTTTCGCAGCGCACCCGGGAGATTGGTACGCTGCGCGCGCTGGGCTTCTCGCGCTTCAGCATCCTGTTTTCGTTCGTGATGGAATCGGTGTTGCTCGCCATCATTGGAGGAGTGATCGGCTGCCTGATTGCCTTGCCGATGAATGGCTACACCGCCGCCACTGGAACCAATGCCTTCAGCGAACTCGCATTCGCCTTCAAGGTCACTCCAGCGCTGTTAATAATCGGCCTTAGCTTCGCCGTGGTGATGGGATTCGTCGGCGGATTGTTGCCGGCCTTCCGCGCCGCCAGAATGCCGATCACGCGGGCGCTAAGAGAAGCGTGAAGCAGTTGCCAGTTGTCAGTTGCCAGTCCTCAGTTGGACGGGTTTGGCGGAGGTAAGATTAAGCCGGCCACCAAACCGGGAATCAGCTTGGTGCTCCGAACTACAGTTAGACAGGTAGCACCTGCCACCGACAACTGGCGGCTGGCGGCTGGCGGCTGGCAACTGGCTACTGACAACTGGCTCTAAATTCCCAGCCCCGTCACTCTCCATCCCGCGCCGTGCACCTTGTGGCGGATGTTGAGCGTGATCAGCAGCGCGGTCATGGCTTCCACGATGCGCGCGTTCTCCAGCTTGCCGCCATCGATGGCGCGCACTCCGGGAATCTTGGTCGCCAGATCCGACGCAACCTGCCGTGCGTGATCATCGTCGCTGCATACGATGACGTCGCAATCCACCGGCTGATCGCCTTGCAGCACGGTTACCGAAAGGCTGTGAAACGCCGCAGCGACGGCAATGCTCTTGCCAACGATCTCGGCTGCCTGTTCGGCCGCCGAACCTTGCCACACGCCCAGCACGCGCGTTGGCCGCCCGCCGACCGCCGCCGCAAGCGGAACCGTCGCATCAATCAGCACGGTGCCCGGCCGGAATGACGGTTTTAGCTGCTTCAGTAATTCGGCTTGTCCGGCGAACGGCACCGTCAGTACCACAATGTCAGACATCTTCACGGCGGTGGTGTTGTCTGCGCCTTCCACGCTGCTCAGATGTCCGACCTTCTCCGCGATTTGTGCCGCTGTAGCCCTAGCGCGTTCAGCATCACGTGAGCCGATGAGGACCGATTCCCCGGCGCGTGCCCAGCGCAGCGCCAGTCCCGACCCTTCCGGTCCGGTGCCGCCGACAATTGCGATCATGCCTTGCCGCCCACCGTCGCCGGTTCCGCCGGATAGCTGTACTTGCTGTAAAGCGTGTTGCGCTGTGCGGGAATGCGACCCAGATCCAGAATCCGCTCCTGGAATTCCGCAGTCGAAATGTACTGCCCCGCAGTGGCTCCCGCCAGCCGCGAGATGCTCTCTTCGAAGAGCGTGCCGCCGTAATCGTCGGCGCCTGCCAGCAGCGACAGTTGCGAAACTTCGCGACCGAGCTTTACCCATGAAACTTGAATGTGGTTGATGGAGCCCGCCAGCATCACGCGCGCTAGAGCGTGCATCTTTAGGTGCTCTTGCAGCGTCGCGCCCGAACGGGCCAAACCCTGCGCGAACAACAGCGTGTTGTCGTGGATGAATCCCAGCGGCACGAATTCGGTGAAGCCGCCGGTGCGCGACTGGATCTCGCGCAACAGCAGTAACTGGTTCACCCAGTGTTCATGCGTCTCGGCGTGCCCGTACATCATGGTCGAGGTGCTGCGGATGCCGCAATCATGCGCGGTCTCGATCACCTCGCACCATTGGGCCGTGCTCAGCTTGTTGGCCGAGAGTATGTGCCGCACGCGGTCGTCGAGGATTTCCGCCGCCGTGCCTGGCAAGGTGTCGAGCCCATTTCCCTTCAGCATCAGGAGATACTCGCGCAGCGGCATGCCGGTGAGTTCGACGCCATAGACGATCTCCATGGGCGAGAACGCGTGCGCGTGCATCTTCGGGGCGGCCGACTTCACCGCCCGCAAAATGTCGCGGTAGTAAAACGGCGGGAGATTGCGCGGCAACCCGCCCTGGATGCAGACTTCGGTCGCGCCCCACTGTTCAGCTTCGCGACACTTCTGCGCGACTTCGTCGAGCGATAGAAAGTAGGCAGTTTCATCACGCGGACCGACGCTGAAGGCGCAGAACTTGCAGCCCACGAAACACACATTGGTGAAATTGATATTGCGGGTGACCACGTAGCTGACCACATCGCCCACCAACTGCCGCCGCAGTTGGTTGGCCGCGACCACCAATCCAAACAAGTCGTCACCACTGCAACTGGCGAGCGCGAGACATTCCTCGCGCGTTAGCACACTGCCATCCAAAGCCGACAACACCTTCTCCAGCGCCGTTCGCACGGGCGAACTGACGCGCTGCCGCGCACCGTCCCACGTCACACTCTGAAGCGTTGGCTGATTGGCCCAACTGATGTCGTACATAGCTCCCCAAGTCTCATCCGATCGAGGTGGCTCACGTTGTCATCCGGCGCGAGAGCGGCCAGTTTCCGGTTTGTCATCCTGAGCGGCGAGGTCGCCGCGGCGACCGATGAGTCGAAGGACCCCTATAGCTACCATGAATCGCGGCGCGGCTAGAGGGATGCTTCGAGTCGGGTCCGCTAGCCCCGGCGAACCCTCGCTCAGCATGACACTTCCTCACCGAAACAAATCCTTCTCCTTTGGCCGCACCATCTGTCGCGCAGTGCCCTTGCCGCGACGATACGGATAACCCCGGATTATACAAGCCGGAACGCGCGAATCTTTGCCGCAAACCAGACCGGCGACCGACGCCAGTTCGTCGGCCACGGCTTCTTCGGTGGCATGCATTTTGTAACCGTACGGATCGCGCCGGCCACGATAATCGTGAATCACCTTCATCCCGGCCACGCCGATGGCAACGTCGCACAAACCCTCGCGCCACGGACGCCCGAAGCTATCGGAAATGATGACCGGAATGTAGAGTCCGGTGCGCTTCTTTAATTCTTGGTGAATCTGCGCCGCCGAGCGGTCTGCATCGTCGGGCAGCAGGACCGCGGTCTTGCCGCCATCCACGTTGGAAACGTCCACGCCGCTGTTGGCGCACACTAGCCCGTGCTGGGTTTCGGTGATGAGAATGTGCTTTTTGCGCACCACACGCTTGGCCTCGCGCAACGCCAACTCCACCACGCGAGCATCCGCCCCGCTGTCACGGGCAAAACCGGTTGCGGCAGCGGATGGCTTCACCGAATCAAGCGCAACCCTGCGGCCCTCCGCCTTGGATACGATCTTGTGTTTGACCACCAGAATGTCGCCGTCGTGAAAGCACAGACCCCCGAAAGCGAGCGCGTCCACGATGAGACTAGCAACGGAATCGCCGGCAAAAACGTCGCGAATACCGAGCACCGGAATGGCGCGCAGTTCGCCGGTCTTGACAGTGGGCGTAGATGGCATCAGACCGCTGCTTCCCACTGCGTGTCGTCGTTCGTACCGAAGTTCCACGACCGTAGCAACCGCTGCGCGTGGGTGCTGCCGCCGCGCTGCAACAGCAGTTCGAGCTCGTGAGGATTGTCGATGTCGAGTCCCATGCCGGGCATTTCCAGGACCACCAGTTCCCTGCCGGTCTTTCGCATAGCTTCGCAATGCGGCAGAAAGCTGTCGTTGCCGAAGCGCAGCGGAATGATGGATGCCGGCCGCCGCAATATACAGTTGCTGCCGCGCCGATCGTACGCGGGCACAAAGACCGCGCCTTCGGCGGGGGCGGCATCAAGCACGCGCCGCAGCTCGTCGCTGGTGATAAGCGGGATGTCGCCCGGCACGACGACGGTGGTGTCGTACCCACGCTGCTCGCACCACGCAGTTGCCATCTCGATGGCGGCGGTCTCGCTCTCGTTGCGCGGGTCGTCGATCACCAGGAAACCGAACTCGGCGGCCAGCGCGCGCGCCCGGGCATCGCCGGTCATCAGCGCCACGTCGATGCGGCCGAGCACGCCAGCGGCCGCGGTCATCACGTCGCGCAACATGGCTTCGGCAAGTTGCGAGCGCCGCCCCTGATCCAAAGCCGCCGCAAGACGCTGCTTGGCCGTGGTCAAGCTCTTCACCGGGATGAGCAGGATGCCGCGCATGATTAGGCCTTGGCGCTACGTTTCGCAGCGCACGCCTCCAGCGTGAAGCGCGCCAGCTCGCGCTTGTCGTCCATTGACTTCATGATGGTGTTCGTACACACAACGCGCAGGCCCGCAGTGCACACCGATGAAGCCGCCGCTTCGTCGGAACGGTCGGCAACCAGCACATCCAGAAAATCCTCATAAGCTTTGGCAACTCCTGCAATACCGCTTTCCCAACCCATCATCTTCATTAGCGCACCCGCCGGGCCGGTAACCGCCTCTCCCCCCACGATCGGGCTCACCGCCGCAATCGCGGCCTTCGCCCGCCGCAACGCATCGCGAATTCCCGGCACTGCGAGAATTGGCCCGATGCTGGTCACCGGATTACTAGGCGCAAAGATGATCGCGTCCGCCGCTTCGATGCTCTCGATCACGCCGGGCGCAGGGTGGGCGCGGTGGGCGCCTTCGAAACGCACCCTGCGCACCGCAACCTGATGCCGCTCGCGCACGAAATACTCCTGAAAGGTCAATGTGCCCTTCGCTGTGTCGAGCATGGTCGAGACGCGCTCGTCCGACATCGGCAGCACGCGCGCTCGAATCCCCATCTTGCTCGCGAGTTCGGCAGTTGCTCTGCTCAGCGACTTCCCTGCCCGCAGCATCGCCGTGCGCGTGAGATGAGTCGCCAGATCGAGATCGCCGAGACTAAACCACGACGGCTGCCCGAGGTGCTTCATGCGCTCCAGGCAGCGAAAGCTGTCGTTGTCCACGCCCCAGCCGCGGTCTTTGCTGAGCAAGCCCGACAATCCGTACAGCACAGAATCGATGTCGGGCGAGACGTGCAGTCCCCACCATTCGATGTCGTCGCCGGTATTGACGATGACCGTGAGCTCTTCCGGCGTAACCACCTGCTGCAAACCCTGCACCAGCTTGGCGCCGCCGGTTCCGCCTGTGAAGACGACGATCATCTATGCGGCCCTCGCATAGCCGTCGGTGTCCGCCGCAGTCTGAAGCCGCTCGCCCAGCATTCCGCCGCGGGCCGCCACACTCGCAATGAATTCGGGATACACCGGCAAGCGCTGCTTCAGCTTCTGTCCAGCGGCCTCGGTGCGCCGCTGCAAATCCAGCAGGTGCGGCCACGGAGCTTCCGGGTTGATGTAGTCGGGGGTCAGCGGCGACACGCCTCCCCAATCGTTGATGCCGCCGTCCAGCAACTTCCCGTAACCGTTCTCGGTGAGGTTGGGCGGCGCCTGGATGTTCATGTTTCGCAAGAGCAGGCGTGCCACCGCCAGCGTGCGCAGCATGTCGCCCGTGTCCGGCTCGGGCCATGCCGCCATCGGAATGGGCGGTTTCACGCGAAAATTCTGGACGATCACTTCCTGCACGTGGCCGTACCGCTCGTGCAGGCGCTGGATGGCCAGCAGCGACTCGACGCGATCCTCCATGGTCTCGCCGATGCCGATCAGGATTCCGGTGGTGAACGGCACTCCGAGTCTGCCTGCATCTTCGATCGTCTTCAGTCGCAGGGCGGGAAGCTTGTCCGGAGTGCAATCCACCGGGTGCGCGGCCGCAAGATTGGTGCTGGTGCTCTCCAGCATCAGCCCGAGGCTGGGATTGCTCTCGCGCAATCGTTCAATCCAGTTCGCGCTCAGCAGGCCGGGATTGGCGTGCGGCAGCAGCCGGGTTTCGCGCAACACCAACTCGCACATGGCTTCGAGGTAATGCAGGGTGCTGCGATAGCCAAGCTTGCGCAGGGTTTCGCGCATCTCGGGAAACAGCGCCTCTGGACGGTCGCCCAGCGAAAATAGCGCCTCCGTGCAGCCCAGCTTCTCGCCGGCTTGCGCCACGGAGAGAACGTCGTCGGGCGTCATGGTGTGCGCACCGGGCTCGCCGGGATCGCGGCGGTAGGTGCAGTATCCGCAATAATCGCGGCACAGGTTAGTCAGCGGGATAAACACCTTGCGCGAGTAGGTGACGACGCCGGGGCGATATTGCTGCTTGAGCGCGCGCGCAGTCGCAAGCAGATCGGGAAGAACTTCGTCGTCACAGCGCAAGAGCTGGCAAGCGATCTCCGCGGAGATTGGTCGCCCCTCGCATACCTCGCGCAAATGGGCTGCGAGGAACTCGCTGGATGCGCGATTCGCAGGCCATAGGGGTCCCTCGCCTTCTTGCTGCGCTCGTCGCTCAGGATGACACTGCAAATTAGTCACGCTCATCACGGTTCCTGCGGGACATCGCAAACTCCATATCGCCCGCGAAAGTACAGCAGCGGTGCGCCCTCGCTCGCGATGACTTCCTTCACCTCGCCGACGAAGATGGTATGGTCGCCCCCGCCGTAGGCGTTCACCACGGAACAATCCAGATTGGCCAGTGCATTCTGCAGCACGGGCGTGCCGCTTCGCATCCGACGGTATTCGATACCGAGACGATAGGCGGCATCCTGGTTGCGTTCGGGATCGGCGAAGAATTCCGACAGCGCCTCTTGCTCCTCTTTGAGGACGCTCACTCCAAACTGGCGGCGCTCGCGGATGTGGAGGTATGTCTCGGCCAGATGGTCAATGCAGACCAGCACCAGGGGCGGCCGCAACGACACCGAGCAGAAGGCGGTCGCGGTCATGCCGTGCACTTCGGCTTGGGCGGTCTCGACGGTAATCACCGTGACGCCGCTGGCAAAGCGGCCCAGAGCAGCTCTGAATTCGTCAGATGTGATCGAGTCTGTCATGCAGTGCGGGCCGGGCGCGAAGCCGGACCCAGTGGCCAATATACCTGAGTTTCCGCGTTCGGTTGCTCTCTCCCAACGCCAAGCAACAGCAGATTCCTCGCTTCGCTCGTAATGACAATTACGGAGCTCGCTCCTCACCCTGCAAAACGTTTCAATTTGCGATAATCTAAGCGACCGCGAACGCAAGTCCGCGCGAAAGCGAAACATCTCCATAGCAATCCACGCGGCCGCTACGGCAGGGCCGAGGAGCTAGCCGTGGCCATCACGTTTTCAGGCGAGTTCACCTCGCCGCGCACGCCGGGCGAAGTTTACGACTTCCTTTGCGATGCCAATAAGTTCGGCCCGCTGCTGCCCGACTTCGAGAGCATGTCGGTCGAGGATGCGACCCACTTCACGGTGAAGGTGCGCGTGGGGGTGGGCAACATTCGCGGCACAGCAGAAATCAGCATGGAGCTGAGCCACGCAGTGCGGCCAACCCGGGCGCAATACCAGGGCCGGGGCAACGCGGTGGGCAGCCAGATCGCCATCAGCACCGGCTTCGATCTCTCGCCGCTTGCCGAGGGCACCAGGATCGCATGGCAAGGCGAGGCCAGCGTGTTGGGCAAGCTGGCTCTCCTGGCAGGCGGCATGCTCGAACCCGTGAGCCGGAAGAACATCCAGATGCTGATGGATGGATTACGGTCGTCCCTTGCTTCCCCACCGGCGCAGGGGGTCGCACAGCCAACGCCGAGCGAAGCAGCACAGAGCGCGCCTGCCGAGCAGCCAGCGCCTCAGCAGGAACTGCCGAGCGCAGCAGAGCAAGGCACGCCCGCCGCGCCTGCGCAGTCGACCCCAGAGGAATTGCCCCCGCCAGAGTAGTTCAGGGTTGGGCGCATACGGGGTCGAGAAAACTCGACCCCGGCCCAGAGATTGTCGCGCTTGTGGGGCTCTCCCGCCTGCCAGCCCTTCCCAGCGCCAGCTTGTAGGATGTATCACCGTGAATTGTGACGCCGGTCACTCGCGGTCTGCCGCCTTTCGTCTAACGTTCTGAGTTGTTTTGCATCAGGCGATTTGCGTAAGATTTGCGACTACTGATATCCCCAGTGTGCACCGTGTTAGACTGGCGCGCAGCCAAGTTCCCGATTCGGAGGGCGCGTTCGGCCTAGCGACTTTATCCCTGTTCCCGTCAGGTTTGCGCCTGGTGTCACCGGCACGATGGGGAGCGCGCCGTTCGAATTGGGGAACCTGGTGGCGTTCGCGCCAGCAGTGCGATTTATCTTCCCTTGCCGTCATTCAGCCTTGCGCCCACACGGCTGGCGAGCATGGTTTGCTGAAAAGCCCGCGCAGCCTCAAGTTGCGAATCCAGCACGACAACCTCGATGGCCTTTTAATCGAAGTGCTGGGGAAAGGGAGCAGTAAATGAAAAGGTTCTTGACCTCACTGGGTTTTGCCGCTCTTGCAAGTCCGCTTTTCGCCACCGATGGTGCTGCACCACAGATGTACCATCAGAATTACAATCCTCTGGGCAATGTCACTCTGTCGACGATTGTGGCGGCAATCCCGATCCTGACACTCCTGTATTTCATCGCCCTCCATCCGCATCGGGACAAGCAAGGCGTTCGCCATCGCGGCATCAGCGCACCTTATGCCGCCTTCTACGGTGTTGTGGCCGCTTTTCTGGTCTCATGCGTGGCGTTCCGCATGCCCTTCAAATCGGCCGTCTCAGCCTTTGCCTTTGGATCGATGTCGGGCTTTCTGGGCATCATCTGGATCGTCCTCGGAGCCATGTTCCTCTACACGATGACGGTCATCACCGGCAAGTTCGAGATTGTCAAGGAATCGATCATCCACATCTCTTTCGACCGGCGCCTGCAGGTGCTGTTGATTGCCTTTTCCTTCGGGGCGATCATTGAGGGCACCTCCGGCTTCGGGACACCGGTGGCCATCGCGGGTGCCGTCATGGTAGGCTTGGGCTTTTCGCCGTTTGACGCCGCCGTGCTCAATCTGCTGGCCAATACCGCCCCGGTAGCATGGGGAGCAATTGGCACTCCAATCGTGACGTTGGCCCAGGTGAGCGGCCTCGATCAGCTCACCCTTTCCGCCATGGCCGGCCGGCAGCTACCCTTCGTCTCCATTCTCATCCCTTTCTGGCTGGTGACGACCTTCGTGCTCATGCAGGGAGGCAAATTCAAGGACGCCTGGGAAGTATGGCCGGCGACTCTCTGCTCCGGAGCGTCATTCGCCATCATGCAGTTCTTCGCCTCCCAGACACAGGCTTTCCACCTGATGACCGACGTGGTGTCGGGCGTGTTTTCGGTGATCTGCACCGCCCTTTTCCTGCGCTTCGTCTGGCATCCGAAGACGCGTTTTCTCCTGAGGTCCGAGCGCAAGGCGCTGGCCGCAGCAGCCAACGGCTCGACTGCAGGAGAGGTCACACAGCCAGCTAAAGAGTGGGCTTACCCATACACCATCGGTCAAACCCTATATGCCTGGTTGCCGTGGACCATCTTGATCGTCTGCTGTGCCGTCTGGGGTATGCCAACCTGGAAGGCCCACCTCAATACCCTGCTTGCCGGCGTGAAGATCAACTCCATGCTGCTGGGCTCGAAGCTGGCCGGTACCCTTTCGCTGCCCACCTGGCAGATGCCCGCATTGCATAACCTGGTGCAGCGCATGCCTCCGGTGGTGGCGGCGAATGCCAAGCCGGAGGGCGCGGTCTTTGCCATCAACTGGCTGTCGGCAGCCGGCACCGGCGTTTTTCTTGCCGCTATCCTTACCGGTTTGGTCTTGAAGATGAGCGCCGCCCAATGGAAGGAAGCGACCGTCCGCACCCTGCGCCGCATGAAGATCCCCGTCCTGGTTATCGGCCAGGTACTGGGCCTGGGCTTTTTGACCCGCTACTCCGGCACCGATGCGGTCCTCGGACTGGCCTTCACCAGCGCCGGCCCGATGTATCCTTTCTTCGCCGCTTACCTAGGCTGGCTGGGCGTCTTCCTGACCGGCTCCGATACCGCCTCCAATGCGCTGTTCGGAAGCCTGCAACGCATCACGGCGCAGCAGCTTCACTTGAATGAGGTCCTCATCGTGGCCACCAACTCGACGGGCGGCGTCATGGGTAAGATGATTGACGCCCAGTCCATCATGGTCGCCTGTGCTGCCTGTTACGATGATCCTTACGAGCGTTCCCACGCCTTGGGGCCGATCTTCCGCAAGGTCTTTTGGCACTCCATAGTACTGGCCGGCATCATCGGCTTGATCGTCATGCTCCAGGCCTATGTCTTCCCGGGGATGATCCCGCACCTACCTGGCAAATAAACGCGACCATGGGTAGTGGCTCAATTGAGCCACTACCCTTATGGCCCTAGCATTCGCTCGAATCGGTCACCCGTATCCATTCTTCGGCACCCTGCTCGGCTGGCTGGGCGTGGCGCTGACCGGCTCGGACACCTCGTCCAACGTGCTGTTCGGCAGCCTGCAAAAGATCTCGGCGCAACCGGTCGGGGTCTCACCCATTATGATGGCCTCGGCCAACAGTTGCGGCGGCGTCATTCCGAAGTATTTGCCGAGGCGGAGAGCTATGTCGGCGCTGATGGTCCGCTGTTCGCGCACGATCTCGTAAATTCCAGGCAAGTGCAGGGCCTTCGCCAGTTGATACGCGGTGATCCCCATCGGCTCCATGAGTTCCGTCCTTAGAATCTCCCCTGGATGGGCGGCAATCGTTTTTTGTTTCCGCTGTGCCATGTTGTTGTCTTTCTAACTCTGTGATGTACGTGTAGCCGACACGTCGCCGCTGTGACCTGCCTCATAGCCGTGGCCGCTGCTCTGTGATACACAATTATGTAAGCCAAAGCTGGCCGAAGAGCCGGCCACGAGCCAACTATGAGCCATTGCGCCTTGCAGAGTCCCGACTCTGCTCCGTTCTGCCCCCTGGAGACGCCATGTTAAGATCGCTCTTCATTGGGCTTTCTGAAAGCAAACGATTACGCCATTTTGCCGAGCAGTCACCGCTGGGCCTTCGCTTCTCCGGCCGTTTCGTTGCCGGCACGCAACTTGACGACGTGATTCGCGCCACCCAGGCGGTGAACGAGTGGGGCGCCGGCGTCAGCATCGACAACCTGGGCGAGAACGTCACCAACGCCGTCGAATCCAAGCACAGCGCCGAGCTGTATCACCGTCTGCTCGACGAAATCTCCAGCCGCAAGCTGAACGCCAACATCAGTCTCAAGCTGACGCACATGGGCTTCGACGTGAGTGAGGACTTGGCGTTCGGTCTGGTGACCGAAGTGGTGGACCACGCGGTGCGCATCGACAGTTTTGTGCGCGTGGACATGGAAGGCTCGCCCTACACCCAGCGCACACTCGACTTCGTCCGCCAACTGCATCGCCTGCCGGGACACGCCGGGCGGGTGGGCACCGTCATCCAGTCGTACCTCCACCGCAGCGAGAAGGATGTGGATGGGCTGCTGGCCGAGCGCATTCGCATTCGCTTGTGCAAGGGCGCGTACAAAGAGCCGCCGGAGATCGCCTTCCCCAAGAAGGCCGACGTGGATGCGAACTATCTGAAGCTGGCGCGCACGCTGCTGAAGAGCGGAGTCTTCCACGGCATCGCCACGCATGACGAGCGCATCATTGCCGAGGTGAAGCAGTTCGCGCGGGCGGAGAACATTCCGGCTTCGGCGTATGAGTTCCAAATGCTGTACGGGGTACGGCGCGATTTGCAACAGCAACTGGTGCGCGAAGGTTACGGCTTGCGCGTCTATATTCCGTTCGGGTCGGAGTGGTATCCGTACTTCATGCGCCGGCTGGCCGAGCGTCCCGCCAACGTGCTGTTCATCGCCCGCAACATGTTCCGGCAGTAGGGCCAGGCACGGCCCCGAAGAAGGGTCGGACAAAAACGGAGGGCGCGCCGCGAAAAACGAATAGCGAAGAGCGAAACGCGAACGCCGAAAAGCGGGCTTCCCCGCGGCGCAAAAATACAGTCGCCGGTTTACCGATAAGTTGCATCCTAAGCAAGGACAGCTTTTGGACTTGCGTTCCGGCCCTGAAGCTAGGTACGATAGAGATGTCCCCCAATCGCCGCACTTCCCGTGCAGGCGGCCCTCGCGCCCAACGTTCCAGGCGCCAGACGGACGTTAACTGATTCGAGTTGAGCGAAGTATCCAACCGCCGAGCCGGCACGCCGGGAAAAATGCGAATGCCTGGCCAATTAACAGCGGTTCACAAATGTGGGAACCCGCCACCTGCGGGTGAAAACGATTAAGAGAGAAACATGAATCAAGGACCGAATCCTCCCTCCGGCGGACAGCCCGGCGGGAAGGGACGCAGACGGCGGCGCGGCCGCCGTGGACCCGTCACGCACACATCGCCGGCACAACCTGGACAGCATCCCGGACAACAACGCCACGGGCCTCCCAAGCGCCACGGGCGCAAGCCGGGCAGCTGGCAGGCCGGACAAAACCAGCCTGGCGGCGGCATCTACACCGCGCCCATGGACCACAGCTATCGCGCCGCCCAGGGCACCAACGACGGCAATACGCATCGGCCGACCCGGGGCGGTAGTCCCGGCCAGACGTTCGGCAAGCAGTTCCTGCCACCCGAGCCGGAGCCCGTGCCCATGACTTCGACCTCGGATGCGGCGCCCGCCCGCATCTTCGCCTTTGTCGACGATCTGTTTTTCATGGCCAAGATCCAGGAAACAGCGCGCAAGATGAACGTGAAGGTCGAATTCGTCAAGACCGAAAAGGACCTGAACGAGCGCATGGGCGAGAATGGCAACGACAAGCCGGCGCTCATCATCTTCGACCTCAACAATGTCTCGGCCAAACCGCTCAGCATCATTCCCAAATTGAAGACCAAGCTGAAGAAGGCCACCAACATCATTGGCTTCGTCTCGCACGTGCAGGGCGAGCTGAAGATGAAGGCGCAGGAAGCCGGATGCGATATGGTCGTGCCACGCTCGGCGTTTTCGCAGAACCTGGCGCAGATCCTGCGCCGCCACGGCGCTCCCGAAGAATTGCCCGAGCCCGGACAGTAGGCTGCGAAGCGGTTGATTAGCAGAACAACATACGGACTTAAATCACCACGGAGACACAGAAGACACGGAGTCTTGGTTTCTATGGCATTTTCTCCGTGATCTCCGTGGTGAATGATTTTCGACTCGTCGCTCCAAAACCCCAGCAAGCACAAACCCGGTGCCGCTGGGAACCCCGTTTGCGCTCGTCGCTCGGGATGACACCGCAAAACTGACGGCTGACACCTGCCGACCCGTTCCTGCTTCGCGCCGCCCTCGCTTACAATCGAGCCACCGCATGGACCAGCGTTTAACCCCGGCCGCTCTTCGCAAACTGCGCCACGCACTGCTCGCGTGGTACGACGAAAATCGTCGCGAGCTGCCCTGGCGCCGTGACGCCGGTGCCTATCGCGTGTGGGTGTCGGAGATCATGCTGCAACAAACGCGCGTCGCAGCAGTGGTGGACCACTATGCGCGCTTCCTGAAGAAATTTCCCACCGTGCAAATTTTGGCTGCCGCGCGTGAGGCGTCGGTGCTCGCGGTGTGGAGCGGGCTCGGCTACTACCACCGCGCGCGACGCCTGCATCAGGCGGCGAAGCTGGTCGCGCGCCAGCGCCGGGGAATCTTCCCGCGCACGGCGGAAGAGTGGCGCGAGCTTCCTGGCATCGGGCGCTACACGGCAGCGGCGATCGCGAGCATTGCCTTCGGAGAAGCGGTGGCCGTAGTGGACGGCAACGTCGAGCGCGTGCTGGACCGCATGTTTGCAGCAGCCGAGGGAAAGGAAGCGGCGTGGCAGCGGGTGGAGGCGCTGCTCGACCGCGAGCGCCCCGGCGACTTCAACCAGGCGATGATGGAGTTGGGTGCTACGGTGTGCACGCCACGAGCGCCGCAATGCCCACTGTGTCCGCTGCACACGTGGTGCGTCTCGCGCGAAGCCAACCCTGCGCGGCCGCAAGCGGCACGCAAGCGCAAGCAACTTATCTACGGCTTGGCCCGGCGAAACGGGTCCGTGTTGCTGGTGCAGCGTCCGGCGAATGCTTCGCTGATGGCGGGGATGTGGGAACTGCCCATTCTCCCCGACGCACAGCACAACGGAGCCGAGCCAATGGCAAAGTTGCGCCATGCCATTACGGATACCGACTATGACGTAGCGGTATTCACGGTGGCGCCCGCGAGGTTTCACAGTTCGGCGGCCAATGCTCGATGGTTTGCGCGACGGCAATGGCAACGCTTGCCGCTGACTGGGCTTGCCCGGAAGATCCTTCGCCGCTTGCCCGCCTGAGTCCGGCGCGACGCCGAGTGAATCTAAACGCTAGCTGCAATTCTCGGAGGTCTGATCGATGGCTGCATTAAATGCGGGCGTGCTCGCTCCAGATTTCACCCTGCCGACTGTGCAAGGCGGGCAGGTGTCGCTGCGCGAGGCGCTCGCCAAGGGTCCGGTGGTGCTGGTGTTCTTCAAGGTGAGCTGCCCGGTTTGCCAGTATGCTCTTCCTTTTCTCGAGCGCGTATTCCAGTCGAATGGAGCCGCGAACGTCACCGTGCTCGGCATCTCGCAAGACAAGGCGCGTGACACCAAGGATTTCATGCGCGAATACGGCGTGACCTTTCCGGTCGCGCTCGACGATCCGGCGAAGTACGCGGTGTCGAACGCTTACGGCTTGACCAACGTGCCCACGATTTTCTACCTCGCCCCCAGCGGCGCGATCGAAGTTTCCTCCGTCGGCTGGTCCAAGGCCGATGTCGAGGCCATCCACCAGAAGCTGGCCGAACACCGCGAGCAGCCGCCTGCCCCGCTCTGGCGCAAGGGCGAAGACATCCAAGACTTCCGCGCTGGTTGAGGCTCCAAGAATTGATCCGCGGTCGCGGATCTGAATTCAGCGCAGCGGTCAGAAACTCTGACCTACAGCTCTTCGATGGTCACTTTGTCGTTGGTGTAGATGCAGATTTTGCCGGCAATCTTCATCGCCTCCTCGGCGATGCGGCGGGGCGGCATGTCGGTGTGCTCGAAGAGGGCGGTCGCGGCCGCTATGGCATAGGGGCCACCGCTGCCGATGGCGGCGATTCCGGTGTCCGGTTCAATCACGTCGCCCTGTCCGCTGATGAGGAATGTTTGGTTCTGGTCGGCGACCAGCAGCAGGGCCTCCAGCGCGCGCAGCATCTTGTCGGTGCGCCAGTCTTTGGCCAGCTCGACGGCGGCGCGGCCGATGTTGCCGTGATACTGCTCCAGCTTCGACTCGAAACGCGCGAACAAGGAGAATGCGTCGGCGGTGGAACCGGCAAACCCGGCGAGAATTTTGTCCTGATAAAGGCGGCGGATCTTGCGGGCGGAGTGCTTGATGATGCCTTCGCCGAGCGTGACCTGGCCATCTCCAGCCATCACGACCTTACCCTCCCGGCGAACGCAAAGAACAGTAGTCGAGCGGATCAAACGCTTCTGTGCCATGAATGAGGTTGATTATAGCAGCGTTAAACCGGGCTCTTGCTCAGCATCAGTACCTTACGCTTTCGCTCCCGCCGGATGGTTGGCATCCAGTTGGGTCAGCAGGTCATCCACCCGCGCCTCCAGGATGTTGCGGATGGAGACGATCCCCAGCACTTTCCCGCGATCGTCCACTATCGGCATATGGCGGTAGTGCCGTTCCAGCATGACCTGAAGCGCCTCGCTGGGACTGGTCTCTTCGGTTGCCATCTCGACCATGGGACTCATGAGCTCGTGCACCGGAGTGCGCTTGGCATCGCGCCCGCTGAGGGCAAACTTCGCCAGCACGTCGCGTTCGGTAAACATGCCCGCCACGACGCCCTGCTCATCGATGACGGCCACTGCGCCCACTTGTTTTTCCAGCATCGTCTGGACGGCGTCGTCCACCGTCGCTTGCACCGACACCGTCGCCGGGCCTTCGTCGCACCACTTGAGCAGGCTCATGATTGGTAAGATTCCTTCCACTAAAGCTGTTTGCCGTACGCTATTCGCTGTTCGCTCTTCGCCTTTCGCTCTTCGCAAAAGCCGGGATTCAGAAATCCACCTCCACCGCTTGCCTCGTTCGCCTTAGGTGATAGGTGCCAGCTATCCCAAAAAAGCGAAAAGCGAAGAGCGAAGGGCGAATCGCGGCCTTACGCACTGATCGCCATGCCAAACACCGCATTCGCTGCATCCAGCATTGACTCTGACAATGTGGGATGCGCATGGATAATGTTGGCCAGCTCTTCGGCGGTGCATTCCATCTCCAGCGCCACCACAGATTCGGCGATCAGCTCGGTCGCGCTCGCCCCGATGATGTGCACTCCCAGGATCTCGCCGTACTTGGCGTCGGTAACAATCTTGACGAAGCCTTCGTGCTGCCCCACGATGCTGGCACGCGAGTTCGCGGTGAAGGGGAACTTGCCAATCTTGACAGTGTAGCCCTTTTCTATGGCCTTGGCTTCGGTGAGGCCCACGCTTCCGATCTCGGGACGGCAGTAGGTGGCGTTGGGAATGCGCAGCAGATTGATCGGCTTGACCGGCTTGCCGGCAATGTGGGTCACGGCGATAATACCCTCCCTCGCGCCGGAATGCGCCAGCAGCGGGTAGCCCAGCGCAATATCTCCAATCGCGTAAACTCCCGGCTCGGCGGTGCGCATGTATTCGTCAACCTTCACAAAGCCGCGCTCCGACTCGATCTTGGTCTTCTCGAGGCCGATATTCTCGGTCATGGGCGCGCGGCCCACCGCGACCAGCACTTTCTCGGCTTCCAGTTTCTGCGCCTTGCCATCGACAGTGAAGGTGACGGCGACGCCCGTCTTGGTCTTCTCCACCTTCTCGACCTTGGCGTTCACAAAGCCGTTGATGCCACGCTTGCGATAGACGCGCGCCAGTTCCTTCGAGACCTCTTCGTCTTCGTACGGCACGTATCGCGGCAGCATCTCCAGGATGGTCACGTCCGCCCCGAAGGACTTGTAGATGCTGGCAAACTCGACGCCCACCGCGCCTGAGCCGATCACGATCAGCGACTTGGGAATCTGGTCCAGGCTCAGCACCTCGATGTTGGTCAGGACCTGCATGTCCGGTTGCAGGCCGGGCAACATGCGGGCCGACGAACCGGTGCAGAGTATGACGTTCTTTGCCTTGATCGACTTCAGCTCGCCGCCTTCGAGCGCGACCGTGTGGATGGCGTCCTTCGCGGGGCCGGTCAGTTTGCCGTAGCCGCGCACCACGTCCACCTTGTTCTTCTTCATCAGGAACACAAGGCCCTTGGCATGCTTGTCCACGATGCCCTGCTTGCGCTTCTGGATCGCACCCCAGTTCAGCGAGACGCCAGCCGTGTTCTCCAGCCCAAGTTCCACGCCTTCCTTCACGTGGTCGAAGACTTCTGCGTTGAACAGCAGAGCCTTGGTCGGAATGCAGCCGACATGCAGGCAGGTGCCACCCAGATAGGGATCTTTCTCGATGAGGGCGGCCTTCAGCCCAAGTTGCCCGGCGCGAATGGCCGCGGTGTATCCCGCCGGCCCGCTGCCGATGATGGCTACGTCGTAAATGGTCTCTGGCAAGTTCGTGCTCCAGTCTTAGGAACGGTGATGATGGCCGGGAAAAATGAGTCTAGACAAACAGATGATTGTAAATCACGAAAGAAGCAGGGCGGCGCGCCCAGTCTCCCACGTGTCATCCTGAGCGCAGTGAGTGCGACCGAACGAAGCCGAAGGCCCCTATCCTGCGTGGAATCCGTGGTTAGGCCGTCCGTGAGTCTTTTTCTCGCCCTGCTTCGTATATCCCGTTAGTATGGTCGCCACCGCCTTCAGTTCGCTGGTTCCGATGGAAACCGAAGAGTCGCAAATTGCGCGTGGGCTGCGGCGTCGCGATCCTGACCTGCTCGACGCCTTGATCGAGCAGTATCAGCACCGGCTGCTGCGCTACCTGCTGCACTTGACCGGCAATCGCGCCGTCGCCGAGGACTTGTTCCAGGAGACCTGGCTGCGCGTGCTGGAAAAAGGCCATCAGTACGACGGGCGCAACCGGTTTGTGACCTGGCTCATGTCGATCGGACACAACGTGGCGATCGACTACCTGCGCAAGAAAAATCCTCGCAGCCTGGATGAACTGGCGGACCCGGAAGATGGCGCACCCTTTGAACCTGCGGCGACCGGCCCATCGCCCTTCGACCTGGCTTTGGCGCAGCAACAGCATGAATTGTTCGACGCCGCCTTAGGACAAGTGCCGGCAATTTTCCGCGAGGTGCTGGTACTGCGCTTCCAGGAACAAATGAAGTTGGAGGAGATCGCGCAATTGATACACATTCCCCTTGCCACCGTAAAGACCAGAATCTATCGCGGCGTGATGGCCTTGCGGCCAGCGCTGACCGGAGGCGCCCAATGACCAATCATGAGCATGATCGTGCCATTGATCTCATCACCCGTCGCGGCGTGGAAGACATCGCCGCTGCTGATATGGCATGGCTGGAGTCGCACCTGACGACTTGCGCCGAGTGTGCCGAATATGCTGCGCTGGCGAATAGCACGGGCCGGCTTCTGCGGTCGGTAGCGATCACCGCCAGCCCGGCACTGGTGGCCACCACCCAAGCCCGGCTGCGCGCACGAGCGACGTATTTGCAAGAGCAGCGGTCGCGCATGGTGTTGATTGCGATTTCATTCTCTATCGGAGCTATGTCTTCCGCGCTTTCAGCGTGGTTGTGGTGGCGATTCGGCGGCTGGGTGGCGCGCCATGTGGGACTCCCATCGGCGATCGTCGAGCCGGGAATCCTGCTGTTTCTGCTGTTGCCGGCCATCGTGATCGCAGGATTGGCGCTGGCGTTTCCACATCCCATATTCGAAGGCTCACTCATGCTGGGGTTGGCGAGGGAGCATGAAGGAGAAAAGCGATGAACCAGGTAAAGTCTCACTTTCGCAGCGAACTCGCCATTATTCCGCCGGTGGCAAGGGTAATTGCAGTTGTGGCGTTCGCGATTATGCAGATCTGCTTGCTGGGGCTCTTGCCTCACTTTGTAAACCGTTCAGAAATACCCCCGATGCCGTTTATGGTGCTAATCAGCCTGGTTGGGGGCGCAGTCCTGGGCATCATCGTCCTGATGGTCGGCTACGTGTACGCCGACTCCAAGCGTCGCGGCATGAATGCGCTGCTGTGGACGCTGCTGGTGATCTTCGTGCCCAAGGCCCTGGGCTTTATTGCGTACTTCCTGCTGCGCAAGCCTCTGCTGATACCGTGCCCCAACTGTGGTACCGAAGTCGGATCGGACTTTCGATATTGCCCGAAATGCGGCCACGCCTTGACCCCGAGCTGTAGTCACTGTGGCCGCTCCATCAGCTCCGGCTACGTGTGCTGCCCCTATTGCGGCAAACCGGTAGCGACGGCGGCGACCTCTTAGGCTTATCGAAACCGTGAGCTGTGGTGTAATCCGGGGTGAATTCCGCGATTGGGTTAGAATTCCTTACTCATGGCAGCCGTCACCTATCTTGAAGCCATCCGCCAGGGAATCTGGGAAGAGATGGAGCGCGACCCCGCGGTCTTCTGCATCGGCGAAGACATCGGTATTTATGGCGGCGCGTTCAAAGTCACCGAAGGGCTGATCGACCGCTTTGGTCCCGAGCGCGTAGTAGACACGCCGATCTCGGAGATGGCCATCGTCAACGCCAGCTTCGGCGCCGCCCTCACCGGCATGCGGCCAGTGGCCGAGTTTCAGTTCATGGACTTCATCAGTTGCGCCTTCAATCAAATTAACAACATGCTGGCCAAGGCCCATTTCCGCTGGGGCGCGCCGGTTCCGGTGGTGCTGCGCGGCCCGTCGGGTGGCGGCGTCCACGGAGGCCCTTTTCACTCGCAGAATCCCGAAACTTACTTTGCGCACACTCCGGGCCTGAAAGTCATCTGCCCGGCAAGCGCCTACGACGCCAAGGGGCTCATCAAGTCGGCGATTCGCGACAACAATCCAGTGCTGTTCTTCGAGCACAAGTTTCTTTACCGCCGCATCAAGGAGGAACTGCCTACCGGTGATTACACCGTGCCGATTGGCCAAGCGAGGACCGTTCGCGAAGGCCGCGACGTCAGCGTCATTACCTACGCCGCCATGGTGTACGTCGCGCTGGAAGCGGCGGAAATCCTGGCGAAAGAAGGCATCGAACTGGAAGTGGTAGATCTGCGCACGGTGCTGCCGCTGGACCGAGAAACCATTCGTCAAACGGTGGAAAAGACCAATCGCGTGATCGTGCTGCACGAAGACACTAAGACCGGTGGGATTGCCGGCGAGGTGGCGGCCATCATCAACGAAGAGTGCTTCGACTCGCTGGACGCGCCCATTGTGCGCATCGCCTCCGCCGACAGCCCCATACCGTTTTCGCCGCCGCTGGAAGAAGCTTTTCTCCCCAAAGTGGAAGACGTGGTGCGCGAAGCGCGACGCTTGCGAAGGTACTGAGCCGGCTCATAGTACGATAATGAATGCCCCGGCGACGGAGCGGAACCACCAGTTCAGAGGAGGCATATGCGCGGATTCATCCTGGGAGCCATCCTTACACTGCTCGCCGTTTTCGGCGGAGCCTACTACTACGCGACTACGGGACACTTTGACACCCGGGCGGTGGGCAATACGCCCAGCACCTTGGAGCGCAGTTCTGCCCTGAAGTCGGTGGACGCCTGGGTAGCAGGTCACGCTCCCAAGCAGCCCAACCCCTTCCAGCCGACCACGGACAACATCATGGACGGCTCCATGACCTACGACAAGAACTGCGCCTTGTGTCACGGCAGCTTGAAGGATCCCACTTCGCAGATGCGGACGAAGTTTTATCCACCGGTACCGCAACTGATGAGCAACACCCCCGACGATCCCGACGGCAACCTTTTCTATGTCGTCAAGTACGGCATACGCTACACTGCCATGCCGGGCTGGGACGGTGTGCTGTCGGATGCCGACATCTGGAAGACCGTGCTCTTTGTCAAGAATTCCAACCAGATGAAGGACAATTCCAAGCAGCCGCCAAAGTAAGCTTGGACTTGCCCCATCTCGCACGGCTGACTGCCGGATTGCTGATTGCTATGGAATGAACATCGCACTGTTTGGCGGAACCTTCGATCCCATTCATCGCGGACACGTGATCGTGGCGCGCGCCGCCGCCGTGAAATTCCAATTGAAGCAAGTGTGGTTTATTCCCGCCGACATACCGCCGCACAAGCAGAAGACGCCGATCCTCTCTTTCTATCATCGGTACACCATGGTTGCGCTCGCGCTCGTGGGGGAGAAGGGATTCGTACCGTCGTTGTTAGAGGCTCCCGATCCTGCGACCGGCGGTAGCCAGCGCAAGCCGAGCTACTCGATTGACACCGTGCGTCGCGTGAAGGCAATGCTGGGCAAGAGCGACCACCTATACTTCCTGATAGGCATGGACGCGTTCAAAGACATCGCCAAGTGGCACGAAGCCGAGGCCCTGCTGGGCGAATGCGATTTCATTGTGGCCGCACGTCCGGGATACTCGCTGGCCGACGTGGCGTCGTCGTTGCCGCCGAAGTTGCGGCCGGCGGCGGCCGTGACAAAGTTGTTCCGCAAGCAGAAGATGGAGGGACCGCTGGTGTTGCCGGGCGCGACCCTGCACATGCTGCCCAAGACCCACGAAAATGTTTCGGCAACGCAGATCCGCACGGCCGTGGAACGCGGCGGCGCGCTAAGGCGACTGGTCCCCGACCCTGTAGCGGAATACATCCACAAGGAGCAGTTGTATCGGAATGCAGCAAGCGCGAGGAGATAGCGATATCTTTTACAGGAATCGACCGAGAGCATGATGACATGTCCAAAGTGCGGATTGAGAATGGCGTTCGACAGGCGAGTGTTCCGCCAGGGCTTCCTCTGCGAACAATGCGGGGCCAAACTGCTCCTATCCGAAACCTACTCACGTATGCTGGTGGTGATCAGCATAGTGCTTGGTTTCGGCTTGCCGTGGGTGGTCCATCTTGCAAAGCTGTTGATTCTGGTTCTTGGTCCTTTAGCTGGGTTTATAGCGGTACTTGCTTTGGGCTTTCCTCTGGCGTTTGTAGTCCTGTCTTTGATGGTGCGAGTGGTGCCTCGTTTGATCTCCCCTCCGCTGGTACCTTGCCATAACGATCCGATTACTGTATTGAATCTGACGGCCGAGGAGATGCAAACAATGAAGCGAAGTGAGTCGAAGCAAACCGAGCCGAACCTATGAAGAGAAATGAATTGAAGGCGCAAGTCGCCATAGCGGTACGCGCTTGCCAGGGCAAGAAGGCCGCCGACATCAGCATTCTGCGGCTCGATGAGCAGGCCAGCGGGTTCACCGATTACTTCGTCGTTTGTTCAGGCGCCAATCCGCGGCAGGTACAAGCCATCGCCGACGAGGTGGACGAGAAGCTCAGCGCCACCGGAGTAGAACCCTTGCACCGCGAAGGCTACAACCACGCCGATTGGATCCTGCTGGACTACGTGGACTTCGTGGTGCACATTTTTTCTGAGAGCGCGCGCAAGTTTTACGACCTGGAGCGGCTGTGGAAGACGGCAAAGAGGCTGCAACTTGCCGACCTGGAAAAGCCTGTCCGCAAACCCGCAGCCAAGAAGACGCCTGCCGGCGCCAAGCGCGCCAAGGCGGCAAAATCAGCGACCAAATCCGCAGCCAGGTCCACAGCAAAGAGCGCCGTTCGCAAGCGGCGCAGCTCGACCGCGCGCTCGCGCAAGAGTTCCTGAGCCGTGAAGCTTCGCATTGCATGGATCGGCAGGACGCGCAGTTCGCCCATTCAGTCTCTGACCGCGGAATACCTGAAACGGCTCTCGCGCTATGCCGCCTGCGATGCGCAGGAGCTGGCATCCGAAGCCGCACTGCTTAAGCTGGTGGAAAAAAGCACAAGCCGCAAGCCGCCAGTGCTGGTGCTGCTGGATGCGCGCGGCCGGCAGCTCACCTCGGAAGAGATTGCCAACTTTCTTGAGTATCACCAGGGGCACGACACCCAGGAGTTGCTGTTTGCGGTGGGGCCGGCCGATGGCTGGAGTGACGCCACGCGCGCCGCCGCGTCTAACATTTTGTCCTTCGGGAAGGTGACGCTGCCGCATGAACTGGCGCGCGTGGTGCTGTTGGAGCAGCTCTATCGCGGGTTCACCATTCTCAAGAGTCATCCGTATCATGGGGGACATTAGAAGGAGGAGCATGAGGTTTCACCGGCGGCTCGTCGCCCACATTCTGTTGGCGCTTGCGATGGCAATCCTCTCGTCGTACTGCGCGGGACAGGCGACTTCGCAGCCCGCGTTCCCGCCTCTGGAGCAATGGAAGGCGGCAGTGATTAGCGGAAACGTCGCCGCGTTGCAGGCGTTTTACAGCAGCAATCCACCGGCCCAGGTGGCCACCGCCGCAGGCACGTCCACAGTTACCTCGGAAGTCGCCTTCTGGACCGGCCTCAAAGCGCGTCGTCTGAAAATAACTGTTGTTCAGTCGGAATCGCCACAGGCAGGCGTGCAGCGGCTATTTCTTCAGGCTGAGTTCCTCTCCAAGGCGGGGCTGGGAGGCCAGCCGCTCTACGCCACGGAAGGTCAGCTATGGCAAATGCAAGATGGGCAGTGGCGGATAATCGGCACGAAACGTTCCGATACTACGAAACTGCAACAGCCGAGCTCGACCAGCAAGGTCATCTACGCCCCCGGTGTCGATGCCCACGCCGAGATCAAGCATGCACTGGAGCTCGCCGCCAAAGCACACAAGCGTGTGCTGGTGGTCTTCGGCGCCAACTGGTGTTACGACTGCCATGTGCTCGACCTGGCATTTCATCGTCCCGATGTCGCCGGGGTGCTGCAGCAGAACTTTGAAGTGGTGCACGTAGATGTGGGCGAAGGTGACAAGAACCAGGACATCATGCAGCAGTACGAGGTCCCGATGAAGCGCGGCATCCCGGCGGTCGCAGTCCTGGATAGCAATGGCAAGCTGCTGTATAGCCAGAAGGGTGGGGAGTTCGAGCGGGCCCGCGCTCTGGCGCCCGAGGATGTGCTGCAATTCCTGAACAAATGGAAGCCGGTTGCGCGGTAGAAGGATTCATTCCAACGTCAGCATCTTACGCAGAACGGATAAAGGTGTACTTTAAGTTAATCATTCACCAGTATAAGACCTTTGCAGTGTCATCCCGAGCGACGAGCGCAGCGACTAGTTGAGGGACCCTACATGCCATTGCAATGCTTTATGTGCGACCACAGCTAGTTGCCAGGTGCTTCTTCCTCACTCCCACTCAATCGTGCCCGGCGGTTTGCTGGTCACGTCGTACACCACGCGGTTAATGCCCTTCACCTCGTTCACAATGCGGCTGGAGATGGTTTTCAGCACCTCGTGCGGCAGGGGGACCCAGTCGGCGGTCATGCCGTCCTCGGAATGCACTGCGCGGATGGCGCAGGTGTACGCGTAGGTCCGCATGTCGCCCATCACGCCCACCGACATCACCGGCAGCAGCACCGCGAACGATTGCCACACCTTGTTGTACAGCCCGGCGCGCTTGATTTCGGTGACCACAATGTCGTCGGCTTCTTGCAGCAGGGCCACGCGCTCGGCGGTCACTTCGCCCAGGATGCGCACCGCCAGCCCCGGCCCCGGAAACGGCTGGCGTTGCAGGATCTCTTCCGGCATACCGAGGTCGCGGCCGATCTTGCGCACCTCGTCCTTGAACAGATCTTTCAGCGGCTCGATCAGCTTGAGCTTCATGATGTCGGGCAGCCCGCCGACATTGTGATGGCTCTTGATGGTCTGCGACGGCCCGCGCACCGAGCGCGACTCGATCACGTCGGGATACAACGTGCCCTGCACCAGCCAATCGACTTTGCCGTGCAACTGCTCGATGCGGTGCGCCTCTTCCTCGAAGACCGCGATGAACTCGTTGCCGATGATCTTGCGCTTCTTCTCCGGCTCGCTGACGCCGGCCAGCTTGCTGAGGAAGCGCTCGCTAGCGTCCACCGCGTCGATGTTGAGGCCTAGCTTCTCGCGCAGATTTTTCTGCACGGTGACGAACTCGTTCTTGCGCAGTACGCCGTTGTTCACGAAGATGCAGGTCAACTGATCGCCGATCGCGCGATGCACCAGCTCGGCTGCAACCGAGGAATCCACGCCGCCCGACAGGCCGCAAATCACGCGGCCCATGCCGACCGTCTGGCGAACGCTGGCGATGGTCTCGTCGATGAAGCTCTGCGCCGTCCAGTTCGGCTTGAGCCCGCAGATCTCGAACACAAAATTGCGCAGGATGGCCGCGCCCTGCGGCGTGTGGTGCACTTCGGGATGAAACTGCACCGCGTAGTACTTCTGCGCGGGATTCTGGATGGCAGCGACGGCGTTGGCGGTCCGGCCAATCAGCTCGAAACCGGGCGGAAGGTCCAGGGCTTCGTCGCCGTGCGACATCCAGACCGTCAGCGGCCCTTGCAGCCCTTTGAGCAGCGCGGAATGGCCGCCCAGCAATTCGACTTGGGCGTGGCCGTACTCGCGCTTGTCGGCGGCGCGCACCTTGCCGCCCAGTTTGTACACCATGAATTGCAAGCCGTAACAGATGCCCAGCACCGGCAATCCGAGATGCAGGACGCGCTCGTCCGCCGGCGGCGCATCGGCGTCATAGACGGACGACGGCCCGCCCGACAGCACAATGCCGGCGGGCGAGTAGCTCTTGATTTCGTCGAGCGAGGCGGTACAGGGCAGAACGACGGAGAAGACGTTCTGTTCGCGGATGCGGCGCGCGATCAGTTGCGAATACTGCGCGCCAAAGTCGAGGACGACGATCGCTTGCGTTTCCACCATTTACTTTGCCAGAGGACGGGAGCAGTGTAAAGCGGGAAGCAGCGGGAAGCAATTAGCCGGTAGCAACTAGCAGTCAGCATTCAGCACTTTGCCTTCACACTCTCATTCCCCGATGAAGCGTGCGGCGTTTCTTGGGCTTATCCCACGTCGTGATACAGCTCCAGATAATGACAGCGGGGACAGAGGACCACGCGGACCGGCAGGGCGCTGGTCAGGTTAATACACTCAGCGCTGTCTTTTTGCGGCTGTGGGTCGATATGTCCGGGAAGTGCAAAGCTCGTATCCAGCAGGGTTCTGTCGGTGTAGCATTTGGGGCACTGTCTATCAATCTTGAATCCCAGTGACATCGGCAATCCTCCATGACAGGGTTCGTTCCAGCCAGGTGCTCATCCTCCGCGCGTGATTTTGCTGCGCAAGGTGGGAATGACGCACCAAAGACGGCATGAATGGTAGCCCGTTGCGGGATTACTGTCGAGAACAACCCTTACCCCAGCGACCACGATTAGTCCGGCCCGAGCCCGAAGCCACGCGTATAATTCCGCCGTGATGCCACGCCAATTCCAACTCGCTCTCCTCCTCGCGTTGCTCACCGTCTTACCAGCCGCGGCGCAGACTGCGCCCATCGACGCCAAGCAGGCCCTGATCGTCATTCAACACGATGGCTCGGAAGGTGATGTCCACGTGAATGGCGTTCTCATCCTTCATTTTTCTTCCGACCCTAAGTTGGGGAATGGGTCGCTCACGGATTCGCTGGGTATGTTTTCTACCTTCGCTACCAACGGACCGAACGTGGTAACCGTCGAGGCGCAGCCGGAGAAAGGGCAGACCACGGCCACCACTACCTTCATCGCCATGGTGGCAACCGCATCGCTCGAAGACTTTGACAAGCCTCCGCTGTTCAAAGAGACGATCGCAGGCAGCGGGAAGTCCGAAAAGACCATCGTCCTGAAGAATGTGCCGCAATGGGCGTTCCTGAAGGTCGAGCCTTTCACCGGCAACAAGGATGAGGTCCTGGCCGCGGTGCGCGCCCTGCA
Organism: Acidobacteriaceae bacterium; assembly: GCA_003151335.1. Classification (GTDB taxonomy): domain Bacteria; phylum Acidobacteriota; class Terriglobia; order Terriglobales; family Acidobacteriaceae; genus Bog-257. Next base: position 192,523 of record PLXE01000112.1, on the reverse strand, counting down.
CAAAGCCTTCGTCGACCACGACGCCAAGGCCCTGCAGGCCACACTTAAACCCATGTACAGCGACCTGCTTGCCTACATGGGAGAAGCCGCCGTAGGTACCCCAGACGCGTTTTCGCAGCAGCTGGCGGAGTATGCCCGGATCTCAAAGGTCGAACCACTGCCTGCCGATCTGAAGGTGGAGAGCGACTACGGCAACCGTCTCTTCGTCGTGATTAGCCCCAACGGGAAAGCGCCAATCCAGGCCGCCTCGAAGGAACTCGCACAGGATGGCCAGCCGAAATGGCGCTGGGAAATCGGCAGCTACTGGATACACCGTCCCGATGGCTGGTTCGTGATCCGGCAATGACCCGCACTGGGATACACAAAACATTCTTTCGCGAACAATCCACACTGACGAGCACGGCGTCACAACTCGTCTGCCGCGAGATTCGTCCTACCCGCCACAGGTACATGTCCTAATGGTTACTTTCGTAAGTATCCTCCCCTGATCGTCACTGACTCTCGTTGCCCGAACGGCGCAAGATGATGCAGCCTCACTTCGTCTAATTCCACAATTGTGGGGCATGAAGATGGAGACCGAAGAGGTCATGAAGGCCAAGTCAGCGAACAGCCGACCTGCGGGCGTGCTTCGCCCACCCAGTCACAAGGCGATACTGACCGGTAAGGAGTTGAACGTCCTCGAACTGGTGTCCTACGGCTATGACAATCGAGCCATCGCCGAGTATTTTCAAACCACGCGGCAAGCGGTGAAGAACATGATGCGGGTAATCCATCTGAAACTGGGCGCCGATAACCGCGCTCATGCGGTGGCCGTGTGTTTCCGTAATGGCTGGCTTTCTGGAAATGGGAATGGGGGCACTGGCTCGGGAAGTTCGCCCGATCACAAGTCGGTGTTGGATGAACTGAGTACGCAGGTTGGCAAACTTTATGGGCTCAGTGCGCCTCGGCGACGGGACGGGCGAGGGCCGGTGCAATCGGCCAAGTTCCGCCCGTGACGCTGCAAGAGAATGCGCCCCGGGGCTGCGACTGGGGACCCATTCGACCAGCGTGAAATATAGCGAGCAGTTATGATGGACGCCGTCTTGATCAGGGGAAGAATGCCGCAGTCCAGGACGCGACAATGGACGGCCGATGAGCGCTGACTTTGTGCCACCAGCAGCGCGTCCCGGCCGGCGCAATCATATAGCCCTCTGGGCTGCGCTGGTTGTTTTGTTGACGTTGGCGCAGTTTGCCGCGACCATCTTCGTTCCGCGCTCGCTTTCGCTCACTCTAATCAACGATGTCATTGAGTTTCTCCTCATCTTGTCGGCGCTGCTTGTCTTCCTGGTAAACGCGAGCGCCAGCCCGAGACCAACTCGACTGTTCTGGATGCTGCTGGCGGCATGTTGGGGAGTAACGCTGGTCTCGCAGCTGATGTGGATGTATTTCGATCTGGTGCTGCGCAAGGAAGCGCCCAATCCGTTTGTCGGCGACATTCTGCTGTTCCTGTCCAATATTCCATTCTTAGCGGCTCTGCTCTTGCAGCCCCACCTTGACCCAGTTAAAGGTCGTGAGTCCAGGGGCACCATGGATTTTCTGTTGCTGCTTCTGTGGTGGCTTAATCTCTACTTGTTCTTCGTGGTTCCCTGGCAATACGTCGTACTAGACGAGGCCAAATATGGTTCCAACTATAACCGGCTCAATGGTTTATTGGATATTGTGCTGCTGTTGACGCTGGCTTTCTTGTGGAGCCGATGCTTGGGACGCTGGAAATGGTTTTATGCGCTTCTTTTTGGAGCACAATTGCTCATAACGGCGAGCGGTTACCTGGCGAACCAGGCGATCGACAAGCATCTTTACTATCCGGGGAGTTGGTACGACCTTCCCCTCTCGGTGGCTCTCGCTTCGTTCACGCTCGTCGGCTTTTTCGGCCTCAAGCTGGCCGACGCTCCGGTGGCCGCGACGAAATCGCAGGCGTCCGTTCCTGTGACCAGGCTGGGGATGCTGGCCGTGCTGTCCTTGCCGGTCATGGGCGCATGGGCAGTCCTCAATCGGAATTCGCCTGCGCCGGTTACCAGGTTCCGAGAACTGGTTACGCGGGGCATTATGCTGGTGATGACCTTTCTGGTGTTTGCCAAGCTGCATCGGATGAGGATTGCCCTGGCCAAGGCCAACCTGGTGCTTCAGGAAGCCTCCGCCACCGACCCTCTTACTGGGGCCCGCAATCGCAGATTCTTTGACACTTCCATCGCTGGCGACGCTAATCATGCACTGCGGTCTTACGAGGTCCAAGAACTCCGGGTCAGTGACTTGATCTTCTATATGGTCGATCTTGACGATTTCAAGGAAGTCAACGATCGCTACGGACACGGCGTTGGCGATCAGGTCTTGCTGGAGGTGACCCGGCGCATCAATTCCGTGATCCGTAGCTCCGACGTCCTGGTGCGTTGGGGCGGCGATGAATTCCTGATCGTGTCCCGCTATTCCAATCGGGCAGACGCGTCCGCCTTTGCCTCGCGGATCTTGACGGCAGTTGCAGAGGGAGGAGCCGGCATGGCCAACACCGGCATCCACTTGCGCCAGACCTGCTCGATTGGTTGGGCGGCTTTCCCCTGGGACCCCGGCGAGCCCAAGGCCGTTCCCTTGGAGGCAGTCCTGGGCTTGGCTGACCGCGGGGTTTTTGAAGCCAAGACGCTTGGGAAAGATCGAGCGATTGGGGTCTTGCCTTCCGACAAGGGTAGGAAACTACTGTTTGTGACGGCGGGCGATCGGGTTTCTACTTATTGTGTGCAGACCGTTTGCGTCGTGGGCCCCTCGCAGGCGTCCAACCCGAGTACCGTGACTGTGTAACAGCAATTACCAACTAGCAATTAGGAGTCGGCTGGCGGCTATTAGCTGCGCTGTTGTAGCGACGAGTCGAAGGACCTGCGGTTCCCGCGCTTGGTATCCTAAGAAACGCAGCCTCTTTGCGGCCGCCTATGCTGGATGTTGAATGCTTCCTCTGGCAACTGGCTACTGACTGCTGGCAACTACTGGCTACTGGCTACTGACTGCTGCTGTCCACGCTTGCCGCCTATAATCTTCTTCATGCCGTTCCAGCGCGCGCGCAAAACCTACGACCGAGAATCGCTCTACGAGTACGCCGTGAGAGCGCTGGCTCGGCAGATGCGCACGGTGGCGGAAATCAAGCGCCTGATGCGCAACCGGGTGAAGGAGCAGGAGCACGGCGAACTGCTGGTCGAGATGGTGGTGGCCCGGCTGAAGGAACAGAAATATCTCAACGACACCAGCTACGCCGAAAACTATTCGCGCTTCCGCAAGGAAAACGAAAAATTCGGGCGGCTGCGCGTCATCCAGGACCTGAAGATCAAGGGCGTGCACGGCGACATCATCGACAGCGTGGTCAGCGCGGCCTACGGCGACGTCAACGAGGAACACCAGGCGCGCGCGTTCTTGCAGCGCAAGCGCATGGTGAAACCTGTGGGCCAGAAGCAGGCGGCGCGGGTATTTCGCACCCTGATGCGCGCCGGATTCAGCAGCGGCATTATCTTTCGTATCCTGAAGAAGTGGGACGTGCATGACGAGACGATTGAGGCGTTGGAGGAGGAAGTCAGTAGCCAGTAGCCAGTAGTCAGTTGTCAGTAGTCAGGTCTGCTGCCATCCGGAGCGTAGCATGAGCCTGCGGCACTCATGGGTGGACGAAAAATCTTTATAGTCTGTCATCCCGAGCGACGATTTGGGTCGCCGTGGCGACCGGACGAGGAGTCGAAGGACCCCTATTCTGCTGGCGCGTTATACTGCCCACTCACTCTATCGGCTGCTCAACTGACAACTGGCTACTGGCAACTGACTACTGCATCATGCCCAAGAAGCTTGACCACACCGCCGCCCTGGAACATCTTGCGCGGGCCGACCGTCGCCTGGCGCGGATCATCGTTCGCTCCGGCGAATGCCGCCTGCAGCAGGAAACCACGCAGAGCATCTTCGAGGCGCTGCTGGAGTCGATCATCTACCAGCAGCTCAACGGGAAGGTTGCCGCCACCATCACCGCGCGCGTGAAGGCGCTGTTCCCCGAGAATACCAAGCGGCTGCGCACCCGCCGCGGGCTGGTCGCCGGTTTTCCCAGCCCGGAACAGATTCTGGCGGCGCCGGAAGAATTGCTGCGTTCGGCGGGACTCTCGCGCGCCAAGATGCTGGCGATTCGCGATCTCGCGGCCAAGACGATTGACGGCACGGTGCCAACGGTCAAGCAAGCCCATCGCATGAGCGATGAGGAGCTGATCGAACGCCTCGACACCGTGCGCGGCGTCGGCCGCTGGACGGTGGAGATGCTGCTGATCTTTCGACTGGCGCGCCCGGACGTGCTGGCGATTGACGACTACGGCCTCCGCAAGGGCTTCGCCAAAATGCGCAGACTCGCCGAACTGCCCAAGCCGAAAGAGTTGCTGGCCTATGGCGAGCGCTGGCGCCCTTATCGCAGCGTTGCTTCCTGGTACCTGTGGCGTGCCGCCGAGATGAAGGACCTACCGATGGCGAGCGATGGGGCAAAGAAGACAGCCGCGCCCAGCGCCAAGAAAGCTTCGGTCGCCAAGAAAACTTCGCCGAGCCAATCCAGAAAGCCCGCCCAAAGCCGCAAGAAATCCTCCAGCAGGTTGCGGAAAAACTCGAGGTAGATCGGTTGGCTTTTCGAGAAAGCCGGCTTTCTTGTTCGAACAGCTTTGTGAGGGGATAAAGAGTTAGAATACGGCGTGCCGCTTCGCAGTTATCTCTGTCGTGTGGCCCTGGAAGCGGGGCTGACCCTGGCGTGCGCCCTGCCCTTTGTGTTGATTGCCGTCTGGCGCTCCCGCACGCGGCGTTGGGGCTTATTGTTATTCGTAGCATCCTTAGTCGTCCTGGACTTTGCGCTTGGAGAAATACCTCGGATCGATGGTTTCCAGCACCTGCATTGGAGTTGGCAGGCGTGCCTCCTCTCGACGGCATGGCCATTCTTGCTCGTCGCTCTCGTCCCCGGAATTTCGCTAGCCTCAATTGGCGTGACGTCGCGCTTCCGGCAAGGCTGGTTGAAGCCGTCGATCGTCGCTTTGCTCCTGGCTCTGGCGGTGCCCGCACTCTTCTTCATTCTTGGGGCTCGCAAGAAACTGGACGCCGAGGGCTGGGCCTTCCTCCTGATCATGCCCGGCCTCGCCGAGGAACTGGTATTCCGGGGTGTGTTTCAGTCCTTGTTGAATCGTGTTTTCGGGAAACCGTGGCGACTGGCCAACGCGGAGTTCGGCTGGGGGCTCATCATCACTGCCATACTTTTCGCCGGATCCAACGGCCTTGTCGCCGTGGACCCTCAACTTCATGCCCGCATCGTGCCTCACGCGGCCATTGCGCCGGTCATGTTGAGCTTCGTTTCAGGATGGGTACGCGAGCGCACGGATAGCGTCTGGCCATGTGTGTTTGGCCACAATCTGAGCAACATCGTGATACCTGTTGCAAGCCTGTTTACTTGATCGCCATTATGAGAGGGAAACCAGAAGTGAGCAAGGGTGTGCCAGTATCCTCAATGAAGTGGCTCAAAGCGTCGTTGCTGGTTCAAATCCTCTTAGCGGCGTACTTTCAGGCGATTCTCTGGTTTCCGCTCGGCTCCTGGAACGACCAGCCTGGAAAGCGGCTGATCACACTTCTCAACGAAGGTCAGGCATTGGGCGTGATGGGTTTTGCGCTCGCGATGCTGCTCCCAGTTCTGCTTTTCTCCTTGTCCATTTGGAAACGCTGGGTTTGGCTGATTTGGGTGGGGCTGATTGGCAATGGCTTTTGGGCTGTTATGCAGATTCAGAGTTGGTGGATACCGTGGATTTTCGGCGCCGACGAGCGCGCCCTGAGCAATCAGAAGGCCCTCCAAAAAACGTACAAGTTATTTCCATCTTCCATCGGACACCCCGCGCCCGACGCGATGCACTTCGTTCTGGACTCGCTTCTCTTCGTAGTTGTCGTGACGATCGCTATCGGTCTCTTAGAGATTAGACGCCGACCTGGGGTAGGGGACAAACACTGACGATGCTGGTCTTGCCCGTGTTCATTCCCCTCAACGGCTGGCGGCTCGTCATCACTTCCATACTCCTGGTTTCAGGTGGATGCGTGAGCGCACGGATAGTCTCTGGCCATCTGTGTTTGGCCACAATCTGAGCAACATCGTGATACCTGTTACAAGCCTGTTTACGTGATCGCCACGCACTACCAGCCGAGGATTGCCGCCACGGCGGGGCGCGAACTAGGGACCCCGGTTGCGGGGCTAGACTTTGCGCAATCGCTCCACCTAGCCAACTCAAAACGAGTTCTCACACACCCTCTTGAGCTGCCCTGCTGTATCGCCTCCGGGCCAGGGAAAAATGCGCGTCGCTACGGTTGTTTCTGTAGAGCGTCGAGAAACTTTTGCGCCGCTTCCTTGCGATCGGGCGAGTCGGAAGATGGAATCAGCGCCGGGACCTCCGCTGGACAAGCCTTCACCGCCGAGCAGATGTTCACCGCGTGCGCCATATCGGCCTGCAGGGCGGGATTCAGGTCGGCATCCGCCGGAGCATCCAGAATGACCAGGTCGGCATTGCTGAGATGGTGCTGCAGCAGATCGTGATAGTCGCTCTCCACTGTCTGTATCACAATTGGTTTGCCGGACGGCAAGCGCGGATTGCTGATTTGAAATTCCACGATCCGGTGGTCCATTTCGCTGCCGTAAGGGGAGCTGAGATTGCGCGCCACCCGCACCAGGGCGGGCGTATTTTTTGCCTTGGGCTGCTTGCAGCCGCTTAGACCGGCAAACACGAGTATTGCCAGGACAGCAGAGGTGAACCTGAGTCGCGACGCCATTCTTACATCATACCGCACTGGACATCCGCGTAAATGTTCAGGCGAGCATCACGACGGAGGCTGACCATCCGTCCTGCTGACAAGGTGGACAACCTTGCAGAGACGATGTAAGGTCTGCCTGTGGTAAGCCGCACCCGCCATCTTTCTCATGTTCCGCTGATAGCTCAAGCCGAGCGGCACGGCGCACGCACCGCGGTCGTCGATTCGCAGGGGTCTTTCACTTACAACGATTTGCTGGATGCGTCCTCGCGCGTGGCGACCGCGCTGCTCGCTGGCCGCGAGGACCTTCAGGAACAGCGTGTAGCGTTTCTGCTGACGCCGGGATTTGCATGGGTCGCGGTGCAGCGGGGCATCTGGCGGGCCGGCGGCGTTGCGGTTCCCTTACCTCTCAACTCTACGAGATCCGAGCTGGAATATTTCATCGACGACACTCAAACATCGACATTGATGTTCGATGCTGCGGCGGAGACCCAACTTGCGCCCATCGCGGAGGTGCGTCACATCCGCGCTTTGCGGTATGACCAGGTTCTCGCTGGCCAAGCAGCGGAATTGCCGGACGTCGCCAGCGAGCGGCGGGCCATGATTCTCTACACCAGCGGCACGACGAACCGGCCCAAGGGCGTGGTCACCACCCACGCCAACATTGCCGCGCAAATCATGTGCCTGGTGGAGGCATGGGAGTGGTCGGCCGACGATCGCATCCTGCTGTGTTTGCCGCTGCACCACGTGCATGGGATCGTCAACGTGGTTGCTTGTGCGCTGTGGTCCGGCGCCACCTGCGAGGCGTTGCCGCGCTTCGACGCGAGTGCCGTATGGGAGCGCATCGCTGGCAGCGCCCTGACTTTGTTCATGGCGGTGCCGACCATCTACGTGAAGCTCATCGCCGCCTGGGACGCGGCCCCGCCGGCGCGCCGCGCCGTGCTCAGTCAGGCGTGCGCCAAGTTGCGCTTGATGGTGTCCGGCTCGGCAGCGCTGCCGGTGAGCACGCTGGAACGCTGGAAGGAAATCAGCGGCCACACCCTGCTGGAGCGCTACGGCATGACGGAGATTGGCATGGCGCTGTCGAACCCGTTTCGGGGCGGGCGCGTGCCGGGCAGCGTCGGCACGCCACTGCCGAGCGTAGAAGTACAGCTTATCGGCGAAAACGGCCTGCCGGTTGCGCCGGGCACGCCGGGCGAGATCGAAGTTCGCGGTCCCAGCGTGTTTGCGGAATACTGGGCTAAGCCCGAGGCCACGCGCGATGCCTTCCGCGACGGCTGGTTTCGCACGGGCGATACTGCGGTCATCGAGAACGGTGTCTATCGCATCCTGGGCCGGACCAACATTGACATCCTCAAGACCGGCGGGCACAAGGGGTCCGCGCTGGAGATCGAAGAAACGCTGCGCGAGCATCCGGCGGTTGCCGAGTGTGCTGTGGTGGGCGTGCCCGATCTGGAGTGGGGCGAGCGCGTCGCCGCGGCGGTGGTGCTAAACGATGGCGGTGCACTCGACCTGCCGTCCCTTCGCGCTTGGGCAAAAGAATTTCTCGCGGCCTACAAACTACCGTCGCGCCTGCTGGTGCTGGATGCGCTGCCGCGCAATGCGATGGGAAAAGTAATGAAGCCGGCAATCAAGGCGATGTTCTAAAACGCGGGTGGCGGCGATTGATCCGGCCGAGATTCCGCTTTGGGATTACGCGTAATGTCAAAGATAATTTGAGATAGGTGATGAATGAAATATCTGCCAGGCTCCCGGGTGCGGTTCTGCGTGTTTGCCCTGCTGTTCGCAGCGGGACTTGCCGCGGCACAGGATTCCGCAGTGACATCTGCTTGCGGAAAAGCAAAGGTGACCCTAGACCATCCAGAGTACCTCACAGATGCGCTAGGAATCATCGCGGCAGAACCGCCATCAGGATGGGTACTGGACAAGTCGCGACGGAAACCATTTTATTTCTTCAAACGTGGTGAAAATTACGAATCGGCTCGGACGTTGATGTATGTCAATGTCGAGAGGTTGGAGGTACCGTTCCGCAATGCTGTGCAAAATGACGCCGAATCATTCCAGTCGAATTGTCAGCCATCTACGGTGCGAGAGGAGAAGAAACCAGAGCTGTTGGAACGTGGGTGTGAAGCAATAACACAGTTGTTTTCCTGCAACAGAAGGCCGAATGCATTTGTGGAGTTGGTTACGAAGATTTCGATTGGCGGCTTATTGCTCAATGTCGTTATATCCGGTGAAACAAGGGCCGAGGTCGAGGTATACAGAAAGGATTACCAGTTCTTACTTGACCACCTGACACTCGTGAACTGAAATCTCAATACCTGTTGATAAATTCGCCTTATCACTCGTTATCTTCCGGTGCGCCCTTGACATGCCATGCCATGCTATGCTGCTTCCGCCCGGCAAGTCTGTGTGAGCGCTTGCGGTTAAGGAGATCACCTTGGCCAACGACGCAGTGGCCCTTCCACGACTAACAGTTCACACCAAACTGAACCGCCACCAAATCACCGGATTCTGGGGCGCATGGGCGGGCTGGACGCTGGACGGCATGGATTCGGTGATCTATGCACTCGTCCTCAGTCCCGCACTGACCGAACTGCTTCCGAAGTCGGGATACAAGGCCACGCCTGCGACGGTCGGGTACGCCGGCTCGGTCCTGTTTGCGCTCTTCCTGGTGGGATGGGGACTCTCGTTAATTTGGGGTCCGATCGCCGACAGGTTCGGCCGCACCCGAGTGCTTGCCGCCACCATCTTCGTTTACGCCATCTTCACTGGCGCCGCCGCGATGTCGCAAACGGTGTGGCAGTTGGGGTTGTTCCGCTTGCTGGCGGGCATCGGAATTGGCGGCGAATGGGCGCTGGCAGGCACGTACGTCGCGGAAGCGTGGCCGGAAGACCGCCGCAAGATGGGCGCCGGATATCTGCAAACCGGTTATTACGCGGGCTTCTTTCTGGCCTCAGCGCTCAACTACACGGTGGGCGCGCACTATGGCTGGCGCGCCATGTTCTGGTGCGGCCTGACGCCGGTCATCGTCGCCCTGATGGTCCTGCTGCGCGTGAAGGAGCCCCAGCGCTGGGAACAAAAAGCCAAGGCGAAGGCCGCCGGAGGGCTTTCTTCTCTTCGTAGAATCTTCAGCCCTCCCTACACGCAGCGCACGCTGGTCAATACCGTTCTGCTGGCTGCGGCCATTTGCGGCCTCTGGTCGGGAGCGGTTTATGCGCCGACGGCAATTATTGCTCTGGCGAAGAAGGCTGGCATGTTGCAGCCGCAAGCGGTGCGCGTGTCTTCCTTCGGCATGGGCTTGCTGTCGCTGGGAACCATCCTCGGATGCCTGGCGGTCCCGCCACTCGCCGAACGCTTCGGGCGCAAGCGCACCCTGACCTTTTACTTCCTCGGGATGGCGGCCTGCATCCTGCTGAGCTTCGGTTGGGCGTTCTACCTGCCGCAGGGACTTCACCCCTTCATCGCGGTGCTGTTCTTTCTGGGCTTCTTTGGCGGCAACTTCGCCGTCTTCAGCCTTTGGCTGCCGGAGCAGTACGGCACCACCGAGCGGGCCACCGCCTTCGCGTTCACCACGTCGTTCGGACGCTTCATTGCCGCGGGTGCCAACTTCGGAGTCGGCGCGCTGGTCCGAAACATGGGAGCCCTCGGCAAGCCGGTTGCGTTCACAGCGATTGCCTTTGGCGTCGGACTGCTGGTGATTCCCTTCGCCCTGGAAACCCAAGGCAAAGTGCTGCCCGACTAACAACGATGTAGTGAGCCGGAACCTATACAGTAGCGAGAGATTCTATTGTTCCACCGGGATTCGCATGGCATAATCTGGGCCTTCATCCCCAGCTCCTCGATCATTCCCACGTCGAAAATCGGCTCGTGGCATGCGTGGTGAAGTATGTGCAGCCGGATCAGCTTTGAGTAGAGGCCTTGATCGGCCGATGACATCGCCTGCTTCCTAGGGAGGGCCGCTATCGAAGGCCGATTATAATGCTTCTGTTGTACGCGGCAGGCATGGAACCCGAAACAGATCAATCGCTGTGGTCCAGGGTGTTTCGGCCAGGGTGGCGTTCGCAAACGGTATTCTTGATCCGCCTGGCCGTCGGCCTGATCTTTTTCACCCAGGGCGTTCTCAAGTACATCGACCCCAACCTGGGGGTCGATCGCTTTGCGAAGATCGGATTTCCTCACCCCTACTTCACTGCGCATTTTGTGGGCGCCTTCGAGATGGTGTGCGGGTTTCTAGTCCTGATTGGCCTGGTGACCCGCATCGCCGCCATTCCACTCCTGATCGTCATTTGCACCGCAATTGCCACGACCAAGGTCCCCGAATTGTCGAGGCCCAACCAAGGATTCTGGTTTATGGTCAGCGATGCGCGGACGGATTTCTCCATGCTGATGTCCTTGCTGTTCCTGCTTGTCGCGGGCGCCGGTTCTTGGTCAGTGGACTCACACCTTGGAAGCTCAAGTTCCGCGGAAGAGAAGAATCGATAATGGAAGGTCAGGAAGCAGGCCCAACTGCTGCCGCTGGCGCGTCCACGGCTGCGGCGTCACTCAAAGAGGTGGCACTGGTGTTTCTTAAGCTGGGTACCGTCGCATTTGGCGGCCCGGCAGCGCACATCGCGATGATGGAAGACGAGTTCGTTACCCGTCGTCGGTGGCTTACGCGAGAGCAGTTTCTCGACCGTCTGGGAGCGGCGAACCTCATTCCTGGGCCGAGTTCAACCGAAATGGCCATCTTCATCGGCTACGAGAAACGAGGCTGGCCTGGTCTCCTGGTTGCCGGCTGCGCTTTCATTCTTCCGGCCGCCATCCTGGTAGGCGCCATCGCCAGTGCCTACGTTCGATATGGCACTCTCCCGCAGGTGAATGGAATTCTGTACGCCCTGAAACCAGTGGTGATCGCCGTGGTAATCCAGGCTTTCTGGAAGTTGGCGCGAACCGCGGTGAAGTCAATTTGGCTGGGCATCGTGGGCAGTGTTGCTGCTCTCTTGTATGTGCTTCGAGTGCACGAGGTGCTCACACTCGCGATTGCGGCGGCGTTGGCTGGAGCACCTGTCCTGTATCGCAGGGTGAGGAGTTCTAGAGGTTTTTCCACCCTTCTGCTGACGCGAATAACGCCGCTGCGCCTCCCCATTGTCTTGGCTGCAACGGCGGTGCCGTTTGCTCTGTGGCGACTGTTTCTGGTTTTCGCAAAAATTGGCGCCGTGCTCTTTGGCAGCGGCTATGTCCTGCTGGCCTTCCTGCGAGCCGACCTGGTCGACCGCCTGCACTGGCTGACGGAACGACAGTTGCTGGATGCGGTCGCCATCGGTCAGGTCACACCCGGGCCGGTGTTCACATCGGCCACGTTCATCGGGTACATCATCGGCGGAGTTCCCGGGGCGGTCGTAGCCACGGTTGGCATCTTCGCACCCGGGTTCGTGTACGTAGCGCTAAGCGGATTGCTGATTCCGAGGATTCGAAGGTCGCGCATAGCGGCTGCCATGCTGGACGGTGTGGTGGTGGGATCGCTTGCCTTGATGGGGGTAGTGGCCTGTCAGCTTGGACGGGCGGCCATCATTGATTGGCCGACGCTGGCGATTGCCATTGTGAGCACGGCGCTGTTGTTGAGGTTTCGGGTCAATTCGGCATGGCTGATCGTGACGGCCGGCGCGTTCGGATGGCTCTATCGCGGGTAAACGGGGAAGGTCTGAGATTCTTAGAGTGATTGCGACCTGTCGTCCTACTTCTTTTTGCCGAACAGCCCGCCCAAGTTAGGTACCTTTCCCGGCGCGACGCCTTGCAGCGCGCCTTTGGCGAGACTTCCAGCCACTCCTCCGATGTCCGGAACGAATTTCGGGTCCGAGATCGTGCCCTGAATTGCGAACGGAATACCATTCTTGCCGCCGCCCACCGAGGCCACCTGGCTGAAGCCGCCCACCATACCTCCACTCAGGTTCGCCAGCATCTTGAAGTTGAGCGCTCCTGTCGGGCTTACCCTACCGGCCCCCGTAATTACACCGATGGCGGGAACATCGAGGTTGATGTTGTTAGCTTGCGTGCCTTCCGGCGCGACCCGAGCGTTGAGGCTGAGATTGCTAATCGAGGTGTCAGGCTTCGACACTGCCTTTCCGGCAAAGGCTGACATCGCTCCCATCTTCGCTCCCAAGTTGAAGCCAGCTAGGCTCGTGTTGGCGAGCCGCACGGGACCGGTGATGACCAGCTTGTCAACGGGCCCCGTGATGTCCAGGGTTGCCGACAGAGTTCCGCCCTTCAGTTGTGACCCGGAAGGAAGCACGATACCCAGCGACGGCAACATCGCCGAGAGTTCTTCCACAGGCATGCTGGGCGCGTTCAGCTTGAGGTTTACGATTTGCGTCTCGCCCTGGGTATGGAACGTCCCCGTCAGATGGGCCTCGGCTTTGCCAATCGCAATATCTCCTTGCGCCAATGTTCCCAACTGCTTGTCGAGGTCCACATCCACCGTGTGCTTGATTACAACGGTCTTGGGAGCCGGCGTTCCCTTGGGCGACAGCTTCAGTTTTGTGCCGGTGAAGGTCCCGACGGCCTTTGCCTGGCTGCCACCGGAGGTCAGCGTCCCATCAAAATCCGCCAGCCCCGCGATGCCAGTTGCCGGATCGATGAAGCCGGAAGCCGCAATGTCCATATGGTTCACTTTGACTGCGGCTTCAAACGGAGTTTTGGATGCGTCCGCCGCATTGATCGGGCCGGCCTTCCCCGAAATGTCCGCATTGCCTCCGCCGGGAAGATCCGCCGTCAGCTTGAAAGGAAACTGCGAGGTAGCGGCGAAATTCGTGACCGTGATGTCGACCTTGTCGTAAACCTGAGGCTTGGCGGAAGAATTTGCTTTCCCGACTATCAGCTTGCCGTTTTTGACACTCAGCTTACCAACGGAAAGATTCGGGGGCGCCTCGCCCGCCTTGGGCGCCTTCGCCTTCTCCGCAGACGCTCCGCCCAGACTGGAGTAGTTCCAGGTCCCATTGGCGGCCCTGAGCAGTGAGATTTGCGGCTGCTCGAGGATGATCTCAGTCACGTTCATCTGCTTCGAGAAAATCAGAGGCATTAGTTCGACACCAATCTTCAACGATTGCGCGGTGACGAAAGGCGACTTGCTGAACGCGGGATCGTCCGTAATCGCGATATTGTTCGCCTCGACACTGCCGGAGAGGATGGACAGGCTCAGATTGCCGAGCGTAACCTGGCGCCCCAGCGCGCTGCTCGCCTCTGATTCGATCTTCGGGCGGAAGTTGTTCACGTTAATCAGGAATGGGAGCGCAATCAGGACCACGACAATAACCGCGACGATGATCGCTGCGAGGCGAAGCCAACGATTCTTCATGGGGTACTCCTGTTCTTCCGGATTGTCCGTGCGGACTTTCGTGCGAAATGGATATTGAGGCGGCCGATCTTTTGCATCAGAGACGAATATTACCGCACGACGTGGCGCAGTTAGAACGAGAGAACTTGGAAGTTTCAGAAAATATTTGGCTGCCCCCCAGGGATTCGAACCCCGATATGCTGATCCAGAGTCAGCTGTCCTGCCATTGAACGAGGGGGCAGCAGCGCGGGCCGCTGCGAACGCGCTGCGCTGCGCTTGCGCTAATCGGATTGTATTGGTTACGCGAATGGAGCGTCAACTTCGCGGCACATGCGCGTCAGCCGCGAAATTCCTGTGTCGCGCACCCACTGCCGACGAACAACGCGCTAGAATGAACACCATTCCATACTGCGGAGGAAGTTCTATGTCATCGGCGATGGGCACCGTCGGATTCTCAACCGACCCAACTGAAGTCGCGCGCCGCCCGCTCGAGGCCGAGCAGTGCGCCTTGATCGTAGTCGATATCCAACAGAAGCTGTTGCCTCCCATCTTCCACAAAGAAACGCTGGTCAAGAACTCACAGCTACTGGTTCGCCTGGCAAAGGTTTTGTCCATTCCGATCATGATGACAACGCAGTACAGCAGGGGGCTGGGCGCAACCGTCCCGGAAGTTGCTTCCCTGCTGCCCGAGGTCACGGCCATCGACAAACTTGAGTTCGGTTGTTTCGGCAGCGATGTCTTCCGCTCGGGACTCAGGGCCCTTCCCGGCAACCGCAACACCCTTTTGCTATGCGGTATGGAGACGCATATCTGCGTCATGCAAACTGCGCTGGGCGCGCTCAACGACGGATATCTGGTGCACGTTGCCTCCGATGCCGTCAGCTCGCGCACGGAATGGAATTGGCGCATCGGGCTTGATCGCATGAGGGAGGCGGGCGCAGTCATCTCTTCCACCGAGATGATGATGTATGAACTGTTGCGTTGCTCGGGAACCGCGCAATTCAAAGAAATGCTGTCCTATCTGAAAGACTAGCGCGGGCCGCCGGTTGCTACGAAGGGCCGGCACCCCACGTTTGTGAGACAGGTCTTAATGTTCATGTTCGTGTTTCGAGTGAGAGTGCAGATGCGGATGGCTGTGCGTGATCGTCCCATGCGAATGCCGGTGGGCATGCACCAGATTGGCCCGCAGCAATAACTCGTAGTTCGCCAAAATCTCGGCGGGCGCAGCGGTGGCGCCGACTCTTCCCTCTTCCAGCACAAGAACCCGGCTTGCAATGTCGTCCACAATTTCCAACTGATGGGTTGCCGTGATGACGGTCTTTGACGAGCCTTTCCAGTCCTGAATCAGATCAATGACCTGGCTTTGACTGCGCGGATCGAGGGTCGAAGTCGGTTCATCCAGCAGCAGCACATCAGGATCGAGCACGATCACCGAGGCCAGCGCAACTCGTTTCTTCTCCCCGCCGGACAGACGGTAGGGGGGACGATCGCGTAGATGCGCGATGCCCATCAATTCCATGGTTGCACTGACCCTCGACAGCACCTCTTCCTTCGACCATTGCATTTGCAGGGGACCGAATGCGACCTCGTCGAATACCGTCGGATTAAATAGCTGCACATCAGGATTCTGGAAGACGAGTGCCACCCTTCTGCGAAACGAGAGGGCAAACTCCTCTTGGTGCAACGCTTCCGGCGTTAGCGGCTGGCCGCTGAAACAAACTTGACCGCGCGAAGGAAAATACAGCGCGTCGAGAATTCGTAAGAGCGTGGACTTGCCAGAGCCGTTCGCGCCCAGTAGCGCAACGCTTTCTCCTTCCGCGATCTGAACCGAGAGGCCGTGCAGCGCTGGAATACCGTCGTATTCGAAGTACACGTCGCGCAATTCGAACATCGGCGGCATAGCCATCTACCTTCCTATCCTCCTATCTTCCTACCCAGGCGGACAGGCTGCCCGCGGCCAGGAACGCCGCCAGTCCGAGATAATCCCACGAACGCATGTGGAAGTCAGACAGGATTCGAATCTCGCCGCGGAATCCTCGTGACTGCATCGCCAGATATACTTCGTTGCTCAACTCAATGCTCTTGCTGAGCAGGACGCCAGCACTCCGGGCGGTAATGCGGCGGCCCGCGGCTCCCTTCAAAAGGCCCACCGTCCGGCTCTGGCGCGATTCAAACATCTGCCCCGCGGTTTCCACCAGAAGGAAGATGTACCGATGCGTCATGGCCAGCAGCATGACCGCCTCTTGCGGCAAGCGAAAGGTCCGCAGCGCCTTGAGCACGTGCGTCCATGGAGTGCACAGCACCAGCAGGGACGTAAACGTCACCGCAGTTTCCACGCGCGCGATCAGCAGCGTAGCGGTTTGCACACCTTGCACCGTAATGCGGAGCGGCCCGCCCGCAAAAGCAGCAACTGGATCTCCCGGAGTAAGAAAGATCGCCGGGAATGCAATCACTCCGGTGAAGCCCAGGACGACGAGCCACACCCGCTTCACTAGCATTCCGACACCAACCCTCGACAGGATCGCGATAATTACCGCGACGAAGAACAAGGCAACAATCACGGCAATTCTCCGCGAGAGAAGCACTGCCAGGACCATGGTGAAAAGCCCGATGACGCGAACCCGCGGGTCGAGCGACTGCAAGAGTCCGGCCTGACGGGCAATCTGTTCAGACACCATGGCACGAGCCAGCGCACGCGTGAACCCGAGCATTGTCGAAGTAAGGAACCCAGCGCGCGCCATCAGGAATGCCTCACTTCCCGTCGTCGCTGGACCCAAAACTGCGCCGCAAAGGAAACCAGCACCAAAATTCCGACGGCGAACATTGCGGAGAGAAGATAGCCGAAGCGTGCGCTCTTTACGAAGCTGGGCGCGTAGGCTGGAAACGGCGCAGTCCAGAGCTTAGCGAGCCGCTGCATTCCGGCAGGAGGAGCCGACGGCGCGACAGAATCGCCCGCTGCGGAGGCTGTTTGTCCCGCGCTTTGCCGCATAGCAAGCTCGGAGGGAGACCACTCGCCCCAGGCTTTTCCCGCCGCTAAAATTCCAAGCGGAGTGAGCACCATCAGCAGAGCGACCGCCATCCATAGCCTTCGCAGCGAGGTCGTAGCAGCAGGCATGAGTGCCGACGCTGTTTCCGTGGCTGGCAGCACTCCCGCAGTATTGCGCAAGAGAGTAGGATCGGCGGCCTGCAAATAGGCGACGAGTCCTGCGGAGATTGCCGCTTCGGCCGCCCCTGCCAAAGTCAGGTGGCCGATCATCATTGCGGGCACCGCGATGCCCAAGGGATAAGGCGCGTACAGTGGCATCCCTCGGGCATCGTGGAAGAGCGCGGGTTGAATGCCAAACTCGATGGCCGCGATCAACGCCGCAGCATTCACCGCAAGATATCCGGCGATGGCGGCTGCGGCAACTCGCCGCTTGGAGCCGATGGCAGCGCCGGCAGCAATCAATCGGTAGCTTGCATAAGCGACCAGCGAAGCCACAATCGCCATGTTGAAGCAGTTAGCGCCAAGCGTACTGATACCGCCGTCGCCAAAGAACAGCGCCTGGATCGCCAGCGCGATGGAGATGGCGAGAACGGCCCCTGATGGACCGAGCACGATAGCGGAGATGGTTACGCCCAACGCGTGGCCGGTAGTGCCGCCGGGCAACGGCAGGTTGAACATCATGACCACGAATGAAAATGCGGCAAACACCGAGATCAGCGGGACCACGCGACTGAGCAGCATGCGTTTCAGTCGCTTCAGCGCGGAGTACCACCCTGCGATCGCGGCCGCATACAACACCGCGCAGGTGGATGGACTCAAGTAGCCGTCAGGTATATGCATGGCGAGGTACGCCTTCGCTCGGCGTATCTCATCCTAACGTACGGGGGGCTCATCCTGGATGCGAAGGCAAGGCGTGGATAGACGTGACCGGCGAATCCCGCGTCACCATGCACCTCAGACGCGCGGCAGTCAAAGAACATTGCGCCGTCTCTGGGCAAAAATAGAAAAGGCGCGACCCTTCGCGCCCTGTTCCTGAAACCGTTGGGAACCTACCGCACAAACTACTTCTTCTGCGGCCGACTGGCTGGAGGAATGATGTTGTTCATGCGCAAATATTCCACCATCTGGCCGTAATGATCGAAGGGATGGCTGATCGCGACGACAGCAAGCCCGAGCCGCGAGACCTTGTTGGGTCCAAATGGGCTCTGAACCTGTCCGAGAACATTGTTCTCGTCGATGCTGTTCATTGCCTTGTGCAGATAGGTGAATGAGTCTTTCAGGAATTGAACCACATCTGCCTTCGACGTGATCTTGGCGGGCCCGTTTTCACCCTCTAAATCCAGAGGCGGTTTTTCCGCAAGGATTCCCGCGCCGAGCAGGTAGTTGGCAGCCGCGATGTGTTTCACCTGCTGCGCGAACGTCCGCACGGTCTTGAACTCGCCCTGGGTGGGCGCGAAATTAAACTTGTCCTCGGGCATGGCTTCAGCCGCCGGAACCACTTCGTGCTCGACATTGCTCAGCGAACGGTCGAGCACCATCGCAAAGGTGGGTTTCTGGTCGGGTTTAGCTTGCATGGCGGCTTGCGGATTTGCCGCAACCGCAGTTCCTATTGGGCCGAGCGCGAGCAACAAAATTCCCATCGCAACTTGCTTGTTCATCAAGAAATCCTCCACTGTAATGGTTATGTAAACTTGTGGCCGAAGAGCGTGATATCGATTCTAGAGCAGTTTCACCTTTGGTGTACAGGGTGGAGCAGCGCTTCAGCGCTGCATTTAGCGATCGCGCCGGCGGGAAGGACCACCAGGAACACGGCAATGCTGCCGGCCGCCTGCACCAGTCCGACCATCAGCGGCGACATGGTCAACGAGGTCATCAGCCATCCGGCGCCAACGTTTTGCATCCAGGTGCCGGTGTAGCTTACAACTGCCGCAATCCACAGAGTTCGGAACAGGGGTTCCTGTAAGGGACCAAGCACGCTGCGTCGTCGCGGAGGCGCTACGGGCAGCGGTGGGATGGACCCGAGTTCCGACATGGGCTCAGACCCCTCGACCGTCACCGGCGCGGCAACTGGGGGCACAACAGGTTGTTGCCATGCTCCGCTCGTGGCCATCGAGAATCTGACCGCACGGCGGCAGAAACGTAATCCGGTTGCGTCCAGATTCGGACGCAGACGTTGCGAGTGGCTGGCAAAGCGTGACCAGTTGCGGTGGAGCGGCTGCCGTCATCCCGCGGCCTCCGCGTCTGCCGGGTGGGCCGCGAAAGGCCACTCGCCGCGTCGCCACGAACGCACAAAGTAGATCGCCAAGCCCAGCACAAGAATGACGACTGCATAGCGGATTTCGCGCAGAAAGTTCTTGCGCGCCACCAGAATGAAGATGAATCCCGCGATCGCCAATAGCGCGGGCAGCGGATAAAGCCACATGCGAAAGGGCCGCGCCAGATCGGGTTGGCGCTTGCGCAAAACCATCAAACCAACCGCCTGCACAATGAACTGCAACAGGATCCGAATGACCACCAGGGCGGCAATCACGTCGGCCAGACGCAACAGGCAAAACAGCATTGCAACTCCGCCAAGGGCAAGCAGTGAGACGGTAGGAAAGCGATGCTGCGGGTGGACCCGCGCAAAAGCGCGGAAGTAATTGCCGTCGAGCGCCGCAGCGTAGGGCACCCGCGAATAGCCAAGCAACAGCGAGAACACCGACGCGAACGCGGTCCACATGATCAAGCCGGTTACAGCCCGCCCCGCCCAGTTTCCGTAGATGCGCTGCATGAACACCGATATAACGTAGTTTCCCTGCTGGTTCGAATTTCCGCTCAGTTCCCTCCACGGAATAACGCCCAGCACGGAGATGTTCATGACGATGTAGATTATTGCCACGACCAGGATGGAAAGGATGAGGGCGCGCGGAATTGTGCGCCCCGGATCTCTTATCTCAGCACCCAGGAAACAAACGTTGTAATAACCCCAATAGTCATAAGTGGCGAGCAGCATGGCCGCGCCCATACCGGTAAAGAAAGCATTCGACGGGTGGAACGCCCCCGGGGGAAAATCGAAAGCCCGCGCAGCGCTAAAGTGCGTTAATCCAGCCACAATGATCCACGCTACCGTGAGCGCGACACCGAGCCACAGCAGTTCGGAGAGCTTTTCAATGGCGGTGATCCGGCGGTACAGCAGAAACACAACCAAGGCACAGGTTGCCATCGCGACGAACGTACCCGGCATCAGGATCACGCGCGCCTCAAGCCCGCCCAGTCCAGGCAGAGCGAGATGAAGCGTGCGTTCCGCGAGCGAGCGGTCAAGTCCGGGCCACAGATATCCGGCATAGTGCGACAGTCCGATACAGCCTGAGGCAACCGACAATGGAGCGCTGAACGAAAGTTGCCAGATGAAAAGGAACGACAGCAGCCGTCCCATGGTTCGAGGCCCGTAGATTTCTTTGAGGTAGCGATACGAGCCGCCTGCCCCTGGCATGGCTGCGCCCAACTCGGCCCAGACCAGGCCATCGCACAGGGCGAAGACTGCGCCCAAGATCCAGCCGAGCATGGCTTGCGGTCCGCCCGCCGCACTCACGATCAGCGGGATGGTGATGAACGGCCCCACGCCGATCATGTCAATCATGTTCAGCGTGGTTGCGCCGGCCAGGCCCACGCCGCGAATCAGTTCGGGCTGCTCAGGCGGACTATTTGGGCTCATGTCCCACGCTCAGCAGGTTCACGTAAAGACGGATGGCTCCGGGTACACCGAACGGCAACTGGCGGAAGAAGGCATATCCGGTGTACAGGTAGTATCCCTTGCCATATTGCGCCAGCAACAGGCCGCCTTTTTGTGGCGGCTCGCCGGGATCGTTGCAAGCCAAAAGCGGCGTGAAGTGCGGGTCCCACTGGTCCATGAAGTACAAGCCACGCTCCTGCACCCAGCCGTCAAAATCGCGCGCCGCAATCTGGTTGGGATAATGGAATACCGGGCTTTGCGGATCAAGGATGGTGACCGGCGCCTGTTCCACGGTTACACGCTCGCGGCTCAGTTGCGCTGGAAATGGAGTGTAGTGCCCGGCGTTGAATTCGCTTGGCGAGGTGTTGTATTGCACCAGCAGCGTGCCTCCGTTCTGCGCATACTCAAGGAGCCGCTGATTGTACTTTTTCACGTCATCGCGGGTGTCGTAGGCGCGAATGCCGAGCACAATCGTTCCAAAGCGTGTCAGGTCGCCGTGTTCAATGTCATCTGCCGCCAATAATGTCACATCCAAGCCAAGCTGTCTCAAAACAACAAGAATGTCATCTCCAGCGCCCATGACATAACCAATCTTCAGGCCCTGCGGCACCTTCACCTCCACCACGCTGGCGCGCTGCAACGCAGGTTGGTAATAGAAGAAGCCGCCGAGATCGGGCCGCGTGACCAGGCTATAGCCTTCGTTGTAATCGCGATCGCTGGCGTTCAGCAGCGCGCGCACTTGATACCGGAACTCTTTAGCACCATCCGGCAGAATCTTGAATTCAGCGGCCTTTTCGCCGGTCTTGCTGAACTCGACGGCGGCCGACGGCGGTTCGACCTTCCATCCCGACGGTATTTCCGGATGCACGGTACCGTTTGCGTGAGCCACGGTTGAGCGCACCATTACGCTCAACTGCGCGGAAGGATTCGAACCAGCCGGGATGACCTGTGTGCTGGGCGCGGTCTCCACGGAGAAGGGCGGCACCACCGCCAGCGGCATGGACCAAGCCTCGCCGTGGGTGTCGTGCACCGGCGTGCGCGCGAAGCTGCGAATCTCACCTTCTTCGCCATTGATGCTGTACACCGCATGCGCGGCCACAGGCGGCGGCGGCAGGGCGAGAGTCACATACTCCGGCTCATCGATCTGGTAGATGGCATCGGTCTCGGGATTATCGCGGTGGAAATAAGCTTTGGAGAGCTGTGCGTCGGCGGGGGCCGTAACCCGAAAGGTCAGCGCACATCCGTCGCCGGGCGCGATACGCTTGGGCATGTGGTCCATGAATAGCTCGGCTTTCCAGCCCGGAGGAACGTCAAGCGTAAGCTGCTTCAGATCCAGCGGAAGCGCGCTGCCGTTGTGCAGCTGGGCCAGCAGCAGGAACGACTTGCCTGCCGTGATGACTGCCGCCAGCACGTCGCCATTCGCGGTGGGCAGGGCTTCCGCCATGGGACGCCCGTCGGGAGTGCCCGGACTAACGCCCAGATCGAGGCCCAGTGCCAGATTGGCGGCCTGTTCGAACTGCTCTTGCTTGGTGCGCAAAGAGGCGAGCAGATCGGCTTTTTCGGCAGCCAGCAAATCCGCCTGCTCAACCTTGCTGATTAGTTCTCGCGTCAGGCTAAGACCGTGAAGCAAGGGCTTTGCTGCCGCCTGGTCATTTGTCTGCGCCGCTGTGGTAGCTTCATCCACCGTTTTCGCAAGCGCCTCAAGCTGCGGTCCAAGCCAGGGAGCTTTCGCTTGTTCGGCGCCCAGCCGCGATGCCAACCCTGGCAACGAGGTGTCGATTCCGTCGAAGAAATCCTTTTCGTGCGCGCCTGGTGCCGGTGGGTTCGGCAATACGGAATCAATCAGCTTGTAGTAGCTGGTACGGCGGCCCTCGGGAAGAGTCCATCCGCCGGCGCCTTGCGAGAGTTGGTGCTTCAGGCCCTTCCAGGCGAATTGCACGTAGGTTTCGCCCAGCAGCGGGTCGAACTGCGAAGTTTGCAGCTCGATAGTCCAGTCTTCTGTGCCGCGAACATTGTCCATGTACAGCTTCTTCGCCTGCCAGGGTAGCAGCCCTTCGCGAAGCTGCTCGGGAAAGCGCGCCGGATCGGAAGCCGCGCGAAAGGCTTCCCGGGTCAGGATTCCGGAGGCCTGATGATGGCCATGCCCGTCGCGGCTGTCGCCCCGGAAACGAGTGCAGATCACGTCAGGACGGAAGGTGCGAATCACGCGCACCATATCGCCAAGGGCGACGTCATGGCCGTGCCACATCTGAAAGGTTTCATCCGGCGTTTTGGAGAATCCGAAATCGGCAACCCGGGTGAAACGCTGGTCAACTCCGTAATAGCGGTCGGCCGCCAGCAACTCCAGGGTGCGAACGATGCCGAGTTCATCCAGAAGATTGCTGCCAATTTTGTTCTGGCCGCCTTCGCCACGATTCAGGGTGAGCTGCAAGGCGGTGACGCCGTGTCCGCGAGATTCAAGCGTGAGCATGCCGCCGTCTTCGTCGTCAGGATGGGCGACGGTATGCATGAGGCGCGCCGTGGTATGCAGGCGGCGCAACATCTCTTTCAGCCCGGCGTCGCCGGTATCCACCGGAAGCGGCTTGGTATCGACCCAAGGCGATGGAACTTGCGCGAAGGCTGTCGTCGCCAGAAGCGCGAGAACCAGGTACAGACTGACGCGCGTACCTAAACTACGCAGGGAGCTGGTTCGGTTAGACGATGGCATCGGTTGTCACGAACAGAATTAGCAGTTCGACGGCTGACGTACAGAGTACACAAAGATGCGGCCCGGCGCGAAGTGCGAGCCGGGCCAGTCAGGCAGTTGTTGCCGAATCAAACGTACGCCTCATCTACATAGCACCACTTCCAATCGCCCGACTTGAAGGCCTGCATCACGGGATGTCCCGTCTCCTTGAAGTGCTTGTTGGCGTGCTGACCGGGAGAAGAATCGCAGCAGCCGACGTGTCCGCAGCTCAGACATTTGCGCAGTTGCACCCAACGCTGGCCCGTCTCGAGACATTCCTTGCAGCCCTCTCCGCTGGGCGCGACATTGGGATTGGCTTGCTTTACGTGCTCACACTTCGCCATGAGCCCGCCTCTAAGAGATATCTTCCTTGGATGAACCGGCGCGAGGGTCAGATTCCCGCAATCCAGCGCGCAGGATCGCAACAGCTGTGAGAACAGGAATTAAGTGAAATGGCGGCAATGGGCGGCAAAGCGCGGCAAAGCGCGGTTTTTGGCGGTGTTTAAGCGGGGGAAAGCGCACCTGTTGGAAAAATGGAGGGCGACAAAAAAACAGGAATTAAATGCAATAAATGTCGCAAAGCGACAGACGGCCAACCTAGAATCAATGACTTACGGGAGATGCGATGGCGACACCAGCGCCAACCGGTTCGAGCTCGGGGCCACCGGTGCAGGAGTGGCACGAAACTTTCTATACTGGTCCCGCTGCACGTAGGCGCGAAGCTGAGAACCTCTTACCGTCCAGTGGGCAGAGGTGCAGGGCCTCTGGCTGCACCCTGTCAACTCACCTGATTCATACAGACGGGAAGCCGATTCGACAGAGCACCCGAGAACCGCGGCGACATCCTCTGGGCAAAGATCGGTTGGCCTGGGGAACTGTGGATCCTTGCCGAGGTCATACAGGCCGCCAGTCCCGTAGCGGTAGTCGCATTCAAGGAGCCCATGGTCGATAATCCGCTCAGCCACGTCCGAGACGTAAGTCCTACCGGACTCGCCGTCGCGCGCATTTACTAAGCCGCCGCGTTTGTCCAGGGCGATCGCGTACTCGACGGGGCGACTCAGTAGGTCCAAATCGGCGGGGAAGTTGCGGCTCAGGGTCTCTGCTTCTTTTAGAAATAGCTGCCCCGCTTCTTTACCCGAATGCTCGGGCATCCAACCATAGTCCACGAGATATTTACCGATCAGGAAGGACGCGGAAACACCGTACACCCGTTGGGCATTTTGTGCGGCGAGTCCGATCCGCGAGAGGACTAGCAACACGGAGAAGTACTCCATTACGGACACGGGAATCAGGTCGCTTCCGTCCTGGACAAATTCCCCGTCGAGAGCGGGAAGCTTTTTCAAAGTGAGCAGCCACAGTTGGGTGTTCGCGTCGAGGGGTTTTTCCCTTTGCTCGTTCTGAGTAGGAGAGGGGTTCAGGGAATTCTTAGACATCGGGCTCACAGCCTTTCGTGCTGGGCTTTCCGCCAGCCACTGGAGACACGCGACAACTAAGCGCGTGGGGGTAGGCTTTGCGTGCCAGGAAGCCTATCCCCACTTTAACCCTCGGCACTCAGCACGCATTCGCCGCGACTGAAGGTGTGAGTCCAGGGTTCCTTGGATCTACGTGCATCTCCAGCGCAACGGGCTTATCAGCAAAACTAAAGTCGCGCGCCAGCCCGGGAAGGTCTAACATCTCGAAGGGCTCACACCAACCGAGTTCACACAACTTCTTAAAGTAGGCCGCCGGATCACCGGCCACTAGCATCGCTGGGCTAAGGCTGCGCTTTGTCACCAAAGACCTAGCCTCTTCGATGAATGACTGCTCAATGAAATGCATCCGGTCAAGGGCAGATGTGCCTGGGGGCACAGGGTAGCCATGATCTGCCGCCCAGTCTGCAGGATCGTACCCAGAGCGCAGCCTGGCAATCGCGAGCAGCACGCTAGCCTGTAGGCCATATCGCCGCGCAGCCACCTGAGCTGCTACAACGGTCTCGGCAAGGAAGTAAACAAGGGCCAAGGCATCACTGATGGAAGCCGACAGCAACCCTCTCCCCATACACGCATCTCCCAGGGCTATCCTTTCTGTGCAGCTGTTAGCGGTGAGAAGATCAGCAAATATTTCATCGCTTGCCCTATCCCAATAGGTCCGCCCTGAGTTTTGTGGGAGCACCTTCGCTTTCGATTTTGATATCATCACAGCCTCTTTCTTCTCTGCTGGGCTTTCCGCCAGCGCTGGAGACACGCGAACAATAGTTAAAAAGTACCGCGGCAGTGTTGGCTTGCGTGCCAGGGCGGCCTATCCCGCAGACATCACATTTGTTTCACATCCTTCAATGCTTTCCCCACGCGCAGGTTGCGGTGGCTCCGCTGCCCACAGTCCGCGAGACTGAAGCATCTTTTTCAACGCCCAGCGTACCCGGTTGGCCTGGGCCACCGTGCGGATCTGCGGCTGTGATCTCCGACCCAACGGAGAGCGCGGCGAACGCAGCCAACGATCGAAGGTGTCGCGGTCCCAGCCTAGGCGCGTGTAGTACTTTGCAATGTTCGCTAGGTCAAACTCCGACGCGATCTGCGGCGTGGGGCGAAACTTCTCGCCATCCCAGCGCCCGTCTTTCGCGTGCCGCTCCGCGGCGTCACGGTCCATCGGCTTGGGACGAGCCTTAGTTTGCGGCGTATCTTGCTGCAAGCGCATGATCGCGGTCGCCGCTTCTTCGCTCGTCAGTTTGCTGAATGATGCGACCGTGCGTCCCACAATGAGGGATGCCCACAACAAGCGTTCCTCGCGCGATCGCGTGCGCGGATCGGCGGAGGCCGCGGCAAACCGCGCGTATTGCGTCTGCAGGCGCTTCAGTTGCTGTGCCGAGATGGGTTTCGCTTCAGTCATTTCTCACAGTCCCAGACTGCAGCTTGATCTCAGCTAAAGCATTACTTAAGGTCCGAATGTTCACGTACTGCCGGCCTTCTTCGAATTGATCCTTCACCGTGGCGCCAGCGATTAGGGCGCGGATCATTTTTCGCGCGCTCTCCGCCGTGCCTGCTTTCAGCAACTCGCCGATCTCGCGCCGGATGATCCCCTCGGCCTCGTCCGCTTTCACTCCTGGCAACCGAACCTTGTCCACGATGCGGCTATTCCACTGTTCCAGCGTTGCTGAAAATTTGTCGAAGGTCTGCTTCAGGTCATGCGAACCGGCGAACAGAAGCGAGAAGTGCGGGGGCTGGTCTAGCAGAACGCGCAGCGTCTCGAAGGCGTTGATGGAGAGGTGCTGTGCCTCGTCCATGACCAACAGAACGCGCCGGCCTTGAAAGTCATGCGCCAGGTTGCGTGCCATGCTCATCCTGTCGCCCGCGGAGGAGGCGCCGCAGGCGATCGTGACCGCCTTCATAACCTGAGAGGGAGTCATCTGAGCTATTGCGTACAAGTAGAATGCTGCCTGCGTGGGTTCGCGTTTTGCGGACTCTTGGCCATTCAATTCCCCAACCAGGTGCTCCAGTACAAAACTCTTCTGGCTCCCCGGCGGGGCGTAGATCATGTAAGCCACGGGGCGGCGCAGCAGGGCCTTAAAGGTCTCGCGCATGGCCCGGACGTTGGCGGTATCGTAGATTTCGCCGAAGGGCTGAGGCGCCGGCGCTATGGGATGGGTGCCAATGTATTTGTTGATCGCGCGACATATGTAATCGGAGTTGCCCGCGACGTGGTACCACTTGTCGCTCAAAAACATTCTCAGGGTTTTATGCGCGTATTGAACCCGCCTCGCAAACTCGGCTTGGGTCAGCCCCGTGCGCTGCAGGTAGTCGATTAGTCGCGCCCGCGTCGCTTCCCGGCCGTCCTTCGGGTTGGACTCCAGCCGCAGTTTATGGATCGCGCCTTGGCTCATCAGTGTCGCCATCTAGTCACCCTTCCCTGAACCGCCGGGCAACCTCGGCGGCGCTCAGCGGCGCCACGGCCGAGTTGTCCGAACGCACGCGCGCGTGCCCGAGTGCGCGCCTCGCGATCTCGCAAGCTGAGAGTGGGGCCAGCGCAGTGTTATCGGGACGCAACCGCGGGCGCCGCTGGGTCACGACGTCACCAACTCCAGCGACGCCAGCGCGCATTGCGAGATGCTCCACATCAGTGCGCGCACCGTTGGCCCGCGCCGCAGCAGCGATGCCGCCGATCAAGTGCCGCGTCTGCTTCTCCAGGTGGCGGCGCTGCTGCATGCTAGCCGCAATTTCTTCGTTCGCATCCGCGGACTGTGTTACATAGTTTTCCTGGCGCGCCCAAGCAATCAGCCGGCCCTCGTCGTCCAGGATGGCGACCTTCTCCAAGTCGAGGAGATCGAAGGCCACTACCACCTCGCGGGAATTGAGTTCATGCAGCATGGCGGCGGAAACCTGATCGTCGCCGATATATCGCTTCTTCTCCAGCACGATCGAGCACTCCTGCACCTTGCGCCGCTGGCGTTCTGCCAGCATCAGCGCCAGCACTTCGGGAGCAGGCACCGGCTTCTGCCGTGGGTTGCGCTCCTGCTCGAAGACCTGGCGCGGAGTGCGGCCGGCCATCCCTTTGCCACTGTGCGGAGTGGAGTGGTACTGATCCAGCCAGGCCAGGGCCATGCGAATGAAGGCGCTCGCCGGTGGGTGCAGCGACCTGCCCGGCTCACCGATGCGCAGGAGCTTGCGGTGCTCGGCCATCGCTTCCGTGGTGAAATCTGGACGGCGATCTGGAGACCCTCCGGTGTATGTCGGGAACTTTTTATCGAAGCGCTCATGCATCGTGCGGAAGAACCGTTCAACGTGCTTGCTCTGCGGGTGACGCACGATGCAGTGCTGCACAGTCATGCCCAGCCGCGCCAGCACACCCATTTCCTCAATCGCGCCCATCTCGTGCATGTACCACTCTGTGGGAGCCTCACCACTCTCGCGCAGATAGGCCGGCATCGCTCCGCGCCCAACCTTTAGATAGTCCTTGCCGTTGTCGCAGTAGAAAACTTCGGCTGGGCCGTACAGGGCCACAGCCCGGCGAAGCGCCGTGGTGATGGACCGGGAACTTCCTTCCCATGCCCATGAATAGCCCACGACAAAGCGCGAGCGGAAGTCAAGAATACATGTGAGGCGCAGTCGGATCGGGGTTCCGAAATCAGCATCAAGAAAACAGTCGTTCTGGCATTCCACGTCATGCAGGGCGTGATCGGATACCCAGATCTCATTCGAGAAAACATCCGCGTATCCGCGTGAGATGTACGGAGCGCAGCGCTCGCGATAGACCCTTGCGCCTTCGCGCGCCAGCAGCTTCAGTGGCTCGGGAGTCCGCTTAAGGAATGCGCGCACCGTCTCGTACGAGGGCAGCTCGCACGGCTTCAGTTTGAGCAACAAACAATCGCGCTGGATGGCCTCATAGGCCGCGCGCGCACTTTGCCTTTGCCCGAGGTAGAGGTAGGCAGCAAGGGTTGCTGCATCGGGATATTTCTCAAAGAAGCGAGAGTTGCCACGATCGCTGCGCGCCTGGTCAGCGAGCCCGACCAGCCCACGTTTGGTGAATCGGCGCACCCATCGATAAATCGTAATGTCGGAGAGGCCGTGCTTGTTGGCGAGGTAGAGGCGCATCTGGGTGCGCGTTGTAACCGGGCTCCCATCGGGTAGCACCAGAGACAGGGCAAGGTGCAATTGCCCGGCCGGGTTTGATCGCTCCTCGGCTTGAAATCGGATCAGGGGCTCGATCTTGGAATAACGCTCGCGGGCTTGCGCCTCTTGCTCAGGGGAAGCGAAAGCAACCTTCACCGGCGGCTGCGTTGCCGGCGCCTCCTCCACCGCGGGCTGCTCTGGCGCACTGCTCGAAGCAACCAGAGCCAATTCCGATGTGTTAGCCGCCGCGCTTTGCTGCTGCTGTAGTCGCACCTTGAATTCGAACGGCAGTGAGTCGAGGGAGTACTCTCGAATGCCCCGCACCTGGCGCGTTTTAAGCTCCCCGCTGTGCACCTTGCGCGGTAAGGTACGTGCACTCCAGCCCGTGGCGGACAGGACCTCTTTGCGGCTAAGCCAGCGGCCATTCATAGTGTCGCCGCCGATCCTGCGTGGGCGGGAGATTCCCCGTCAAAGCGGTAGCCGCCCCTGGCGTAACGGAGTACGACGTCGTATGAAGGCCCGTGGAGGCCGCGAATCCAGAGCAGCGACTTCCAAACTGCTTTGGGGCTCAGGCCAGCAGACAGCCGGACATCAATCATGGGAAGCAATTCCGGGTATCGGTCGAGGAAAATGGCCCGCCCACGGTCGGCGCGCCGCTTCCTGCCAAGCGCTTCGTAGCCGCCTTGCTGATAGCGGCGGTACCAGTTCCATACGGTGCTTTCACCCATACTATTGTCCACCGCAATTTGCTTCGCAATCGAAACGAGTGACGGCCTCTGCCCTTGTGCCAAACCGACAGCGGAGAAGAGGCCATGGCAATTGCGCGGCTGCGAGGCTTGAGCGGTAGCACTCTCGCGGTTCTGCGGAAGCATGGCGGCAATTATCATGAGCCGATCTGCGGCGCTGCGCTGTGGCCCAGAGCTTTTCATCTCAGCACCCCCAAGGCCCGCAGCAGCCGAAATTCAGAAAACGAAAAAAGGTCTCTGAGAAGCAGTCTGACCAAACGCGAGCATTGAGGAGGACCCGTGTGTACCATGCGACAAGAGGCATTGGCGGGGCTGAACCCGGAAAGTGAGGCAAGGGCATCACCTGGCCGGTTCGCGGCCCGTGCAATCAAAATCGAGCTACCCAACTCTAATGCCGGCATGCCTTGACCTTTGGTGTAGCAATTTGAGTGAGGAGTTTCCTGTTCGCTCTCGCGTGTTCGCCGATTGCGATTAACGCCAGCTCTTCTTCGGTGTTCAGATATCGAGTGAGCGAGCGGTGCCCGATCAACTGGCAAAGTGCTTTCGCCACTGAGAGTGGGAGCCGCGGCTGGCACTTGCCTTCGGCGACGAAGTTGTCGAGTTGGGCCTTCGTGATCCTTCGCGCGGGCTCGTTATCTAGGATGTCGGTGAGGGCCGCTGCCAGCTCCGCGCGTTTTTTCCTGGGCAACAATGCCTTCAGCATCCGGCGGACATCAGCCTCAAACGCGTCCCGGGGCTCATACTGCTGGTCGTTAGCGATTTCCGAGCTTATCTTAGTCATTGTGGGTTGGCCTCGGGAAGCATTTAATCGTGCTTAGTGTACTGCCCGTCATGGGCGGTGAACAACGCATGAGATGATTGTAGTGCCCGGAGCCGGAAAGTCAAGAAGAGAATGAAGAAGAAAAAAACGCCGACACGATCCAGGGCACCAGAGGTAGCTGAGCTAGGGAAGTGGCTTGCCAACTTCCGGAAGATAAAACTCAAGAAGAGCCGGCAGGATCTCGCCCTGATGCTTGGGCTTAACAGAAGCGCGGTGAGGTCTTGGGAGAACGGAGACTTTCGGCCTTCGGCTGAGAGCCTGATTCGGCTGGCAAACCAGGTTGACTATGAGCTGGCCTTAGAAATATGGGGCAAAGCTGGCATCGACACCGAAAAGCTGACTGCAGTCCGGCCGAAACAGATGCTGCGCCTGAGTCATACCCTGTACCCATTCGCAGCCGGAGACCTGGTGGGGGTTGAGGGTGACCCCGGCCACCCCGAGACTGACCCCTGGGCTTTCCTTCAGCAGTTAGTGGTAGTTCAGTTCACTAAATACCCTGAGCTTCTATCACCAGACATCCTCAGTCAGCCTCCAGAATTTTTTCAGCGGCGTGGTGCGGGGGTTGACCTGGAGTTCGAGGACAAAGAGAAATCGATCCGGCGCCAGCTCGTTGAGCTGTATGGGTCCGATGTTGCGGTAGAAGCTCTCGCCGCGCAGGATGAATTCGAAAAGGAACTAGCGAAACGCTGGACGCCCGATAAGGATGGGATGATCCAACTCGAAGCCATCCAGGCTGGCTGGCTCCGCTTTGAGGTTGCAGGGGATGATCTCGACCATGCCTCCGCGAATTGGCCGGAGACAGCAGGGCGCCCGTGGCGGCTGGTGCTGCAGGCTGCGAGCGTAAAAGGGGTCGCCGCTGGGATAGCCGTTCCGCTCACCAATTGGGAGACTTTCTCGGCAGCCCGAAAGATCAGCCTGAAAGGTAAACGGATTAAGGGGCGAGTGGTCTGCTGGTTCAGGACCATAGGACCGCAGGAAGCGATGTGGAGGAGACACTGTGATGAAAACAAGTAAGCTGCAGGCCGAGATCCAGGAGAAGGAAGCTCAACTTCTGGAGCTACAAGACAAGAGGCGTCAATCCAAAGAGGAGATCGACGCGCTCGAAGCTGAGCGGCACGGCCTAGTGGTCGCAGCTCGCGTCCACAAGAGCCCCGATGCCCAGAAAGCCATCGAGCGCCTTGTAGCGAAGATCACCAAAGCCCGAGAGGAAGATGCTCTCAATGGTGAGGCATTCATTCAGATCTCGGGCGAGATCGAAGCAATAAAGGCCGAACTGCGACGCGAGCAGTGGCACGAACGGTGTGCTGCTGTGCGCCAACTTATCGAACCCCGTGTGGCTGGCGACCTGGAGCAGAAGGCGCTAGGCCTGGCGCTGGATTTGAAGAGGACGCTGGGACAGATAGCAGCCTCGGACGGGGAAATCGTTGAGGCCTTGCAAAGCATCCATCCGTCCCTGCTGCCATGCGCGGACCGAGTGGGCAGAATGGGGACGCGTGTGCCGGAGATGATCTCCGGCAACTTGGCCCCGGTACTGGAGAATCCCTTTAGCAAGGCGTATCTGGACAATATCGGTCGCGATCCCCAGGCATCAGCGGTACAGAACTTCAGGGAAGTGCTGCAGGCGCTCGACAATGTTGCTGAGTTGGAGCCCGCGGCCGAGCGGGTCTGAGATTTTGGAGTACAGAGTTTTCGCTTGCGAGTAACCTCCTCGACAAGCGGAACAGCGCGGGGGTCGGGGCCGGCCAGCCTCCCCCCGCGTTCTGAGGGTTTCGAGTTAGCTTTTCGCGGGGAGATCCTTTGCCTCCCTGGATGGCGAAACGGAGATACGGGCGAGCCACTCCCTCGCCCGAGTTCCCGAGCTGGGGCAGAAAGGGCGAGAGCATGGCTGACAAGATCGACTGGTTAAAGATGGACATAGCCCAGAGAGGCGGGGCGCAAACTGGAGGCAACGATTCCGCGCAACGCAGTGATGACGGCTCTCCAGCTCTGCACTATGAAGAAGGGCAATGGGTCCCGCTGGCGGACACCGGCAATGATAACGTGCCTCTCACCAAAGCGGACCTCGACTCCATGGTCTCCAATTTTCAACCTTCGAGTATCGCTGACCACATTCCCGTTCGTTTTGGCCGCACGAACAGCGACGGGCCTATTGTCGCCAACGTTAGCGCGTTGCGGCGGGATGGCGCGAAACTCTCTGGGAAGTTAGTCCGGGTAGATCCCCGCTTCGATCAGCTCCTCAAGTCAAAAAAACTTGGTGGCCGCACTGCCCGGTCCATGCGCTTCGAACGAGATCCAGCAAAAGGAGCATCCCTCACAGGTTACGGCTTCCTACCGCCGCGAGTGTACGGGGTCGGGGGAGTGATGCTCGAGGGGGACTCAACTGACGCGGGCCTCACAAAGCTGGCAAACAAGGACAGTGCCGGCGAGGTTGTACAGTTCAACGCCGGGGATGCAGGTCGCGTCGAATTCATCGTCACGGACGGGCCAACAAAACGCCCGGCGGCGCAACATCACGGCAGGGCGTTCCCCTTCGATCCAAACTCTGTCAAGTTGAATGATCTTGCTGTGGCGCGCCAGCATGAGCAGCACATCTCATTCGCGGAAGCACTTATCGCAACCGCCGCCGCGCATCCTGAACTGACTGTCCCGAGCCGGGGCCATTCGGTAGAGCAGAACGGCGAGACGTTCCGCTTCCAAACAAATTCCGAGCGCCTCAGTGAACTCGCGACGCAGCGCGCGCGGGAAGACAAAACATTGTCCTTCGGTGAGGCTTTATCGCAGGTCGCAGCAGACAATCCAAAGCTCACGCTCCCAGATGGAGTCATCAGCTTCGAGGAAGAGGCCCCCAAATCGAACGGGCAGAAATTGACCGATCTCGCGAACGAGCGCGCTCGCGAAGATCATATTACCTTCGGGGAGGCACTTTCGCAGTGCGCAGTCGAGCACCCCGAATTGACTCTGCCGGACGCGAGGTAAATAAGCCGCAATGCCAGGAGCTACTGATGGCGTCGTGACGATCACCATCCAGACGGTGGATGCGTCGAGCGGTGTGATCGCGAACGTCGAGACCAAGCTGAACACGCTGGGTACGACGGGCACCGCGGCCAGCGCCAAAATGGCGACCATGGCTCCGGCGCTGGAGCACGCCGGTGCGGCCGGCGCGACGTTCGCCTCGAACGCCACGGGCGCGGCTGCTGCTGCGGGCGCGGGATACGAGAACCTGCGCGGCAAAATGGACAGCGTGCGCCTGGCCTCCGAAGAGATGGGCCTCCGCATTCCCCGAGCCATGGCGCGTGTGATTGGGAGCAATGCAACGCTGGCCGCGGGGCTGCAAGCGACGATGGGGCTGTTCATCGCCATCGGCGCCGTGAACATCTTCGAGCAGCTCGGCGAGGGCGCCTACCAGCTCTATGAAAAATGGCTCGATGTGGAAAAAGAGGTTGAGGCTTACCAACAGAAGGCAGCGGAGGCCGCACAGCAGAAGCTATTTGATACTGCGTCGCTGGAGACCACCAGTGCGCTGCTACAGGACATCGGCCAGCAGATTGACGACCTAAAACAAAAGCGCGAGAGCGTAGCCGAATTTAACCGGTATGGGGCGCAGGGGACCGAGGATATATGGGGAGTGAATGGTTCCACTGGATTCACCCCCGGACAGACGCAATCCTTCACCACTGCTAATGATGCGGATCAAGCCAAAAAGATGGGGCAGGCCGGCCAGCTGCATGAGCACAAGACCAAACTGCAGGACGAAGAGGCCCAACAGGCGCTGCGCAATCAAGCAACCGTGCACGCTGGGCAGTTGGAAGGCTACGCCAAGAATTCCCAGGCCCAGAAAGACGCCGACGCCCTCTCCAAGCTCCACTTCGATCAGCAGCGGGCTAATGCCGCAGCCCTAGCGGAGACCATCAACACATCGGCCGAAGCGCAGAAGGCGGGGCTCCACATTACGCCGGAGGCGTTGAAGGGGCAGTACGACCAACAGCAGCACGATGCGCAGGCGACGCACCTGGCGCAGCGCCAAGCCGCCGATGCGGCTCAATCGCGGAGCGACACAGCCGCAGTCACCACGGCGCAGAACGCGGCTACCAATTCCCACCTCGCCGGCGTCGCACTGATTCGCAGCCAGGAGCAGCAGGCCATCGAGGCAGCAAAGGGCGGCATCCGGGAGATCGCCGCCATCCGAGAGAAGTACGACCAGCAGGTGTTGGACAAGATCGCCGAGGAGCAATTCGCGACCGAGAAGATCCAGCAGACGGCTGCACAAGCTGGGCTGACCGGCGTGGCGAAAATCAGGGCCGAGGGCAATGAGCGGGTCACGGACCTGTGGGCGAACCCCGCAAACCGGGCGGTCCCCGACGAGGAGAAGCAGAAGCGCGCCCTCGCGCTGGAACAGCAAACCGATGCCGAGATCCTTGACGCCCACGGGCAATTCAATCAGCAGATGGCCGACCTGTCCATGCGCGCCGACGCGCAGATGGAAACCGGCTACGCTCGCATTGAAGCCGATGCCGCGCGCACCAAGGCCCGCATCTCTGAGGAATTCACCAAGGGCTATGGTCAGCTTCCAGCTCAGGACCCGGAGCGCGTTGCCGCTGAGCAGCGTGCCCAGGCTGCCCTGAACGGCGTTGATCAAAACGCGCAGCGCGAACGCCAGCAGATGAGCGAGCGCGACAATCAGGAAATCGCGCGCATCAATGCCGAAACCGCCAAGGCCAGCCTTCCGCCGTGGCTGGCGGCGCAGGAGTTGATCCGCGAACAGTTCGATGAAACCGCACAGAAGGCCAAAGCCGATCTGGAGGCGCAGCTTGCCTACTTCAAGCAAGTTGCGGACCAGCAACATGGGCTGACCACAGAACAGGCGGCGGCGCAAGAGCAAGTATGGAACCAGTACTATCAGCGCGTCACGGCAGAGGCAAACCGAGCTGCGGCGGAAATGGAAAAGGCGCAGCAGCAGACGCGCGACAAACTGGCAGGCTCGCTGACTTCGCTCCTCGATAACCCCTCGAAATATATAGAGCAGCGCGGCAAGCAAATCATGATGGACATGCTGGCCAACTGGATGATGCAAATCACGGAGGCTAAAGGCCCGATGGGGAGCGCCCTGTCGGTGCTCTTCGGCATGAATCCGGAGATGTCCACCAGCACCAACCCAAAGACCGCGCTGGGCAGCATCTTTGCGCCGCAGCACGGCGCGGCCGGAGCGGGCGGAAGCTCGACACTAAGCGCAGCCGGCAGCACGCTCAGCAGCGCAGGCTCGACGCTGAATGCAGCCGGCACAACTTTGTCATCGTCGGGCACGATGCTGGCCTCAGCCGCGCAGTCGCTGACCTCAGCAGCGATGCAAGTCGGCAGCCTGGCCAGCGGGGGCGGAGTTGGCGCGGGCGGCTTCGGCGGCGGTGGTTTGACTCCGGGCGGTGGCACTGGAGATTTCACCGACATGTTCGGCAGCGGCGGCACGGGCGCGATGGGCGGCGGCTTCCAACCTTCTGACATCAATGCTGCACCGACCGGCGCAACCGGAGTGATGGGCGCAGTGCCCGGAATGGCCTCAGCGATCGGCGGACCGGCTGCGGGTGCCGTTGGCCAGAGCAGCAGCCTGTTTGGCACTCTGGCTAGCGGCGGAGTCTTCGGCAGCGGAGTGCAGAATTTTATGAGCGGCGGGACGGGCGCGGCCCCGATGCTCAATCCGAACGGAGTCCCAGGCGTACCGGGCGGCTTCCAACCTACTGACATCAATCAGCCACCGACCAACGATGCAGGTGTGCTCGGAACGCCGCCTTCCGGCGACAGCAGCGGCAGCAGTTTCGGGCTCGCACAGGGGATGGGGATTGGCATGGCCGGGATCGGTGCAGGCATGACCATTGCCCAAAACTGGGGCAACCCAAATATCGGGAGCGCAGTCCTGAACGACGCGATGGCCGGCGCATCCCTTGGCACCGCGATCCTACCCGGCATCGGCACCGCAATCGGGGCGATCGGGGGCGCGATACTGGGCCTCTTTGGTTCGTTGTTTGGCGACCACGGCGCCAGCCAGATGCGCAAGTACAACGACGAGCAGGTCGTTCCGGCCATCACGAAAGAACTAACGGCCTACACCGCGGCGCAGGTGGGATTCGACCAGGGAATGCAGGACATGAACCTGCTGCAGATGAAGGCCGACGCGCAGGCCAAGCAGTGGGGCAGCGGAGCGGTGGGCGTGTACCAGCGCAAGGTCGTGCCGGAGATCGCAGCGGCCATCGACGAAATGCAGCGCCAGCAGAACGCCGATCGCAGCGGCGCCATCACCATGCAAGCGGCACAGTACGACTCGGGCGGAGTAATTAGGCATTTCGGGGACCTCTCCACCGGGCCAAACTCGGGCTACATTCACGCGCAAGTGGGCGAACGGATGATGGACCGGATGACCAACATGCGGCACAGCTCGACGCTCGACGCCATGAACCGCGGCGCGGACATCTCGCGCGGCAACGGCCTGGGACTGGGCGGCGGAGGAAACGGCGGCGGCGGCGAAAGCCATCTGCATGTACATATTCGCGCCCTCGACGTGCAGGACTTTTCGCGCTTCCTGCGCTCGGGCGGCGCGCAAGAGATTCAGTCGCACCTCAACGCCAACGCCAACCGCTATGCAGGGAAGGCCCTCGGTGCCTGAGGCTGAGCAGTTCTATCGGGGAAAGGGAACAGAGGCAATGAACAAAAATCAGGATGGCTCCCCCTCAACTGAGCGCCAGCATCCCTGCGAGGTGTACAGCAACCTCTTCTCGCTGGGCTGGACGGGGCGCGACGTTCGTATAGCGTTCTCACAGCTTATCGTTGCTTCAGATGGCCCAGCGGCAACTGATGGGAAGCTCGGAGGATGGAGCAACCAACGGACCAAGCTGCTGGCCGAAGAACGCGCGGCCGTAACGACATCATGGTCTGACTTGAAAATCCTGGTCGGGATGCTAACAGAGGCCGTGCAAGGCTTTGAGGCGGCTAACGGTGAAATTAAGCAGCCCGTGTGTCCGGGGGCCGAGCCAGGGCCACAGAGTAGCCGCCAAGACTTCACTAATTAGTGAGCGGCAGGAAGAGGCAGACAAGGGAATGCCAAAAGACAAACTCAAAGCCTTCAGGTTGGTCGAACCCGATGGGGGTCTCCCCGAGATTTACAGCAACCATGTTGCGCTCAGTACCACCAGAGACGATCTCAGGCTTGCTTTCGGCCAGATCGTCCCGGCGGAGGGACAGATCTTTGATGCCGCTTTCGAATGGCCGGAAGGAAACGCGAAAACCACGGCACTGCCAGGAGTGGTCACGCAGCGAGTAGCTGTAACCGTCTCATGGCAGCAAGCCAAGCGGGTGAGTCAGGGGATCGCGGAGGCCGTCGCGCGCTTCGAGGCTAAGAACGGGACCATGAAAGATGGGGACAAAATAAATGGACGCGATTGAGACCACTCAATTAGCCCGCCACCGCGGCGTGATCCTGCAGTTCGTCCGCAACAACCACTACGGGCAGCGCTCGCACATGGACGACCTGACCCTTTGGGCCATGATGACGAGGATGGGGTTCACTGTGGCGCAGGACTACGTCTTCACCCTGCTGCAGGAACTCCACAACGCTGACTATGTCAAGTACGAGGAAAAAGTTGACAACCGGAAGGGCACGAGGTGGATGGAGCGCATCGAGCTCACGACTACGGGACTGCGCCTGTTGGAGGGTTATATGAAGGACCCACTCGTCCTGGTTCTCTGAATTATGTCAAAGCAGCGGCCAAAAGTCGGAGAGGCGCGGCTGAAGCGCCAACGCTTGACCATCGACGCTCTCCCTCCGTCGGTAGGTGAGGCCATCAAGGCCCTGCGCGCCGACTATCCAATGACCTGGCCGGAGATCGAGCGCCTTTCAGCGCTGCCCTATAAAGAGGACTGGAAGGCCCGGCTGGGCAGGGATGGATTTGTCGATTGGGATTCGCTTGATGCCAAAGTGCTGGAGCTCTTTCCAACGCGGCGTTTGCCGGCTTCGACGCTGCTGCGTTGGTACGACCTGCGCTACGAGCAGGTGAGGGAAGAGTTTCTTAAGGTATCTGCACAGGCGAAGGAGGTCGTGGAAGTCCTCGCCGCTGGTGGCATTGAGCACTTAGACGAGGCG
Organism: Acidobacteriaceae bacterium; assembly: GCA_003151335.1. Taxonomy (GTDB): domain Bacteria; phylum Acidobacteriota; class Terriglobia; order Terriglobales; family Acidobacteriaceae; genus Bog-257. The sequence goes on along the minus strand of PLXE01000112.1, from coordinate 153,708 downwards.
GCCCTCAAGGGCGCCTCCAACGTGATCTTCGCCATGCTGGAGTCGCAGGCCCCAGAAAAACGGGCCAAGTACCTACTGGCGCTGGCCCAGCTCGCCCAGGAGGCGCGCAAGAACACGGTGCGCGAGCAGCTGGCCGCGACAGAGCAACAGCGCGTCGACGAGTTGGTGAAGACTTCCGAGCTCCAGCGCGCGCGCCTCCAGAAGGACATGGAGAAACTCTCGGCGAAGGTGGGCAAAGGCAAGGAGATCACGGTCGACGATATCAACCGCTTGCGTGAGCGCGTCTTCGGATTGCCTCCGGTGAGCAATGCCTAACATCGTGCATGAGCCATTGTCGAAGATTCACCTGACGGCAACGCAGGCCGCTGAATTATTGAAAGAGGGTGTTGTCAGGCGGGAAGGATGCACCTCCGCGCGAACGAGCAGAAGAGTGCGGGTGTCGAGTTGATTGCCAGGATCTGCCAGCTTCCGAAATGTGGGAAGGTAGTACCGAACTATCGAATGAGGTTCTGTGGGAGGCCATGCAAGAACGCAGACGCTGCGGAGCGGCAACGCGATCGGCGAGCAGCGGCGCGCAAAGCTCCCCGTTGCCCATACTGCGGAAGAAGAGATGAGGAGCCCAACCCTTTGCCTATAGTTCCTGGCGGACTGGCGCCGACAGCTACTCCGTCCGGTTGAAGCTGGGCCATCACCTTCGGCCCTCTCAGGTAGTACAGAGTCCCTCACTCTGCGTTGGCTGTGATGGATCATCGCTCCACTGAATTGCTTGGCTTTAGGCTACGCCAAGCGGCCGCATTTTTTTGCCCAGCCGAATCGCCCGTTATTTCACGCAATTCCTGTTTTTATTGCATTTAATTCCTGTAGCCACAACAGCGAATCGAAGCGGCAGCGCAATCCCGTGTCTATAATGGACTTTCGCGACGCATCGCTATCGTGGGAGCGGCAAATTACCTCCGTCGGCGTATTTGGCGACTGTCGCGCCGGATTCCTTCATGATTCAAACCTTATTTGGCAACACCGAAGAAAAGCCCAGTTTCCTCCAACGCATGAAAGAGGCGGTCACGCGGACCCGCGAGACCCTCAGCGAGCGGATTGAAGAGGTAGTCGCCATCCGCAAGGAGATTGACCGCGACACTCTGGACGACTTGGAAGCGACACTACTGACTGCCGATCTCGGCACAGCTACCACCTCGACCGTGCTGGCGGCCTTACGCGAGAAAGTCGATCGCAAGCAGGTGGGCAACGTCGAGGAGTTAAAGCGCGTGTTGAAAGACGAACTGTTGGCCATCCTGAATACCACGGACAAGAAGCCGGTCCAAAAAGTTGACGGCGAGCCGGAAGTCATCCTGGTGGTCGGGGTGAATGGGGTTGGCAAGACGACGACCATCGGCAAGCTGGCGCACACTTTGCGCGGCCAGGGTAAAACCGTGCTGCTGGCGGCGGCAGACACGTTTCGCGCCGCGGCCATTGAGCAGCTCGAGATCTGGGGCGACCGCACCGGAACCGAAGTCATCAAGAACAAGCCAGGCGGCGATCCTGCGGCCGTGCTCTTTGACGCGATGCAAGCCGCCAAAGCGCGCAACATCGACTACGTCATCGTGGACACCGCTGGCCGTCTGCATACCAAAACCAGCCTGATGGAAGAGCTGGCGAAGATGCGCCGCACCGCGCAACGCCTCAGCGCCAACGCTCCCCACGAGACCTTGCTGGTGATGGACGCAACCACCGGCCAGAACGGTTTGCAACAAGCGCGTCTGTTCACGCAATCCGCCGGCGTCACCGGAATTGTGCTCACCAAGCTCGACGGCACCGCCAAGGGCGGCGTGGTGGTGGCCATCTCGAAGGAACTGGGCTTGCCGGTGCGCTATGTTGGAGTCGGTGAAAAGGTGAGCGATCTTCTGCCCTTCAACCCGCAGGACTTCGTGAATTCGTTGTTCGACTGAAGATCTTTGCACTAGACAATCACGTGATTATCAAATAAATTTAGCCCCGGAGAGTTTTATGAGCTTGCATGTTCACGAAGAAGTCCTTGCGGCAGCCAACCGAATTGCAGTTCAGCGTGGTGACTGGACTTTTACTCCGTATGAGGTGGTGCGGGCGCTCCCTGGGCTTAAGGAGAACTCGGTTCGCACTGATATCGTCAGCCGCTGCTGCGTTAATGCGCCCAAGAACCATTTGCGCAAGTGGGATTACTTCCGGCGAGTGGGGCATGGGCAATATGAAGTCTTGCCCAAGTACCGGACGACCGGGCTGAGCACGGGAAGTCATGCTGGTGGGCCTTCCGTGGCCAGAACGAACTCACGGCGAGAGAACCCCGACCATCCGTCACTGCGCGATGTGATTCACGCCGTCATCCATACCGACCAAGACGTCTGCACAGCCGAGTGCCTGGAGGTCGCGGTAGTGACTCAAGGAAATACTTTGGATGAAGTCGTGCGGAACCTCAGCGATGCACTCGCCCTGCATCTCGAAGGAGAAGATCTGGCAGCGTTGGGATTGTCGGACCGCCCGCGCCTGCAGGTGATTTTTGAAGCACCCCTGAGCCTATGACCAAGCTTCGGCATCTGTCTGCTCGCGAAGTGTTGAAGGCTTTAGGAAGTTTTGGTTTTCAAATAATGACGGTCCGGGGCAGTCACGCCAAACTGAGGCGCATTCTTCCGAGCGGCGAGCGACAAACGCTCACCGTACCGATCCATAAGAATATTGTGCCTGGCACCCTACATGCAGTCTTCCGGCAAGCGTGCCGTTACATTCCGGAAGCTGATCTGAAAACGTGGTTCTTCACGGAGGAGCGGTAGCCTGGGCAATTAATGGCCGGTCAATCACCAACTCGTGATGAGCAGTTCATGCAGCAAGCGCTGGAACTGGCCCGCAAAGGCATCGCCCTCGCTTCTCCGAACCCGTGCGTTGGCGCGATGCTTGTTGACGCAGAGGGCAAGGTCATCGGTCGCGGTACGCATACTTACGAGGGCCGCAAACACGCCGAACTGCTGGCGTTGGAAGAAGCGGGGGACCGTGCCCGTGGCGCCACTCTCTATGTAAATCTCGAACCCTGCTCCCACGTGGGACGCACGGGTCCGTGCGCCGACGCCCTCATTGCCGCCGGGGTGAAGCGCGTCTTCGTGGCTATGCGCGATCCCAATCCGGCGGTCGGGGGACAAGGATTGGCCAGGTTGCGCAATGCCGGGATAGAGCTGCAGGAAGGCCTTGGTGAAGCCGAAGCCAGGAAGCTGAATGAGTCCTTCGCAAAGTATGTCCGTCACAAGACTCCGTTTGTCACCCTCAAGACGGCGATGACGCTCGACGGAAAGATCGCTCCGCCGCCGGGAGAAAGCGCAACTCCGGGGGCCCTGGGGTCCTTGACGGCGAGTGGCGACTGGATCACCAGTGAAGAAGCACGGGCGCACGTGCACCAACTGCGCCACGCCAACGATGCCATCATGGTCGGCGTGGGCACCATAATCGCAGACGATCCACTGCTTACCGATCGCACCGGCCTTCCCCGCCGCAGGCCGTTGCTGCGCGTGATCCTCGATTCCCGCTTGCGCTTGCCGCTCGACTCGCGCGTGGTCAAGACAGCGCGGGAAGATCTGATCGTATTTTGTTGTTTCGCGGAGGAGAACAAGCGGCGTGAACTGGAAGCGCGCGGCGTCATCGTGGAGCAGGTCCCGATGCGCCGTCCCGTCGAAGACGGTACCATTCCCTTCCCCGGCAGTTCCCCGGCCATCGACGGTCGGCCTGATCTCGAAAGAGTGTTGGCTAACCTTGGCGGGTGTGAAGTCACCAGCCTGATTATCGAAGGCGGGGCCATGGTGAATTGGGCCGCTCTATCCGCGGGAGTGGTGGATAAGATTTTCTTTTACTATGCTCCGAAGATTCTCGCGGGCACGGGGTCCATTCCGTTTGCGCTGGGTGCGGGATATCGCCGCATCAGCGAAGCGGCTTACGTAAAATCGCTGGTGCTGCATCGCTTCGGAGAAGACTTTGCCGTGGAAGGCTATCTGCGCGATCCTTACGAAGTCAGCACTTAGCGTTTGGCATTTAGCATTTACCTTTCGGCTTGATAATAAGAAAACTGTCACCCCTCGGCCTGTAAAATGACCTAAAGGCTAAGTGCCAATTGCTAATTGCCGCATTTCGAGGTCATCATAATGTTTACTGGACTCGTCGAAGAAGTCGGAACGATTGCCAGCATTGTCGAACGCGGCGGCAATCACCGCATTACCATCAACGCCCCGGCCACCGCGAAGGAGTTGCAGCAGGGGAACAGCGTCGCCGTGAGTGGCGTCTGCCTTACCGCGCTCGACATCACGCCGCAATCCTTCTGCGCCGACCTGGCCGCCGAAACCTGGAGGCTGACTTCGCTCTCTCGCATCACTCAGGGCGCGCTGGTAAACCTGGAGTTGCCACTGAAGGCGGATGGCCGCATGGGCGGTCACATGGTGCAAGGACACGTGGATGGCACGGGCCGTTTCGTGGGCTTGGAGCCAATTGCCAACGCCGACGACTTCTGGCTGCTCCTCGATATCCCGGAGGAGCTGGAGAAGTATGTTGTGTTCAAGGGCTCAATCGCCATCGAAGGAATCAGCCTCACGGTGGCAAAGCTGGAAGGTCTGCGGCTTACCATTGCCATCATCCCGCACACCGTGAAGATGACAAATCTCGGTTCGCTGAAGCCCGGCGATCCGGTGAACATTGAGACCGACATCGTCGCCAAGTACCTGGAGAAATGGACCAAGCGCGATGAGCAGAGCGGAGCGCTGACGGTAGAGCGGTTGGTCGCGCAGGGGTTCTGATTCCGGCCGCAACGCCTGTATCGTTTACACGCGCGGTTCGTGCGGCGGACGTTGCGCCCCGAAGTAGTGCTCAAAGTCCAGCGAGTCGAGTTCGAGGAATTCCTGCACGATGGGCTCCTTGCAGTTAGCCATTTCCGCAAACGTCCCAAAGAAGATGGCGCGCGCCTCGTGCAGAAACAGCAGGCGGTCGGACAGCTTCTTGGCCAGGGCCATGTCGTGGGTAACTACGATGCTGGTCAACTTCAACTGCTTCTTGAGTTTCTTGATCAAGTCGCCCAGCAGGTGCGCCATCAGCGGATCGACCATGGTGGTCGGCTCATCGTAGAGCACCGCGTCAGGCTGCGCCGCCAGCGCGCGGGCAATGGCTACGGAACGCTTCATGCCGGTCGACAGGTCGGACGGCAGCATGTCGCGGAACTCCCGCACGCCCACCATTTCAAGCAGGCCGTCGATGATCTGATAGATCTGCTCCTCCTGCAAACCACCCCGTTCGCGCAGAGGAAACGCAATATTCTCGCCAATCGTTAGGGAATCGAAGAGCGCTCCATTTTGAAACACCATGGTCACCTTCTTGCGGATGCGCTCCAGGTCGTTTTCGCTGTAATCGGTGATGTCTTCGTTGGCGACCCAAACCCGCCCCTTGTCCGGCTTAAGGAAGCCCATGATCTCGTGCAGCGCAACCGACTTGCCCACCCCGCTTCGCCCCAGGATGCAAACCGTCTCGCCGGGCATGACGTCGAAGCTCACGCCATTGAGCACAACGTTGCTGCCGAACGCTTTGTGCACATCCTGGAACTCGATATAGGGCTTGCGCTCGTTCATTCGGCGTTACCTCTCACTCGCAAGGCATCTTCCTTCTGTACCAGATCTTCATATTCTTCGAAAGTATTCACATTGCGAAAGAGTATCGGCGAGAAACCCGCCGCACGGATCTCAGCTTCCGAGATATAGCGCGTAGGCGCAAGCGAGAACAAATGTCCGATCTTATAGTCGCCCCTTTTCAGCGCCTGTTCGGCCACGGCTCGCAAAGGGCGATGGTAAACCGCGGCCAGCGGTTGCAGCCCGCCCAGTGCCTCGGGAACCACGACGAGCTCACTGCTGGCGCGTGCCTGTTGCAGCAGCCAGGCGAGAAAATCTGGCCCTATCGAAGGCGTATCCACCGAAAGCATCAGGTTGAGCTCCGTTCTGGTAATACACAACGCAGCGTGGATTCCGCCAAGCGGGCCGCAATCAGGGAAGATATCCTCTACCACATCGCCGTATTGCGCATAGCGATCGCGCGGACCGGCGATAAAAACCGTGTTGGCGACGGCCGCAGCAGTGTGCAAGGCGCGCTCCAGCAGCGTCTGGTTGCCAACGGTGAGCAGTGCTTTGTCCGACCCCATGCGTGAGCTGTGACCGCCCGCGAGGATGAAAGCCGTTACATCGTCCACGCCGACATCATACCCCGAGCGCGGTTGCAAACCACGCCTGCTTATGCGTGGCCAGGGCGAAATGTGCTGGTCTTGGGAATGCAGCCGTTGATCTCGATGGCGACAATGCGTCCGGCGTGGTCCAGTTCGAGGGTGGCTGGAGCGTTGAACACCGCATCGCCGTTCAAGCCCGGCAAGGCAATAAACACGCGGTTCTCTACGCATGCCGCCGTCGGATCGCGTTTCAGGAAGGAAAGGGCGTGATCGTTGCGGCACATCTTGGGCAGCATAAAGCTGATATCGGCAACATCCCCCGTTTCCGACACGGAGAGCGCCGCCTCGACGGAAATCCGCGACTCTACTTCGTCTCCCTCGACCTCGGTCGGCGGTTTGAAGCAAATGTAATACTCAAAACCTGATTCCGGATCGAACGGGCTTCGATCAACCTGAAACGCCATATGGCCGCCTCCTGGCGTGCCGGTCCACAGCTAGGCATTGCATAGTAAACGAATGCGCCCCTGCACGCAAAGTGTCGAATCGGGTCCGCTTTCGCCCGGCAGTGAGATCAAGCTACTGGGCTGTATTGGCTGCCGGTTTTTCCCTTGGAATGGGCCCGTTCGGCGCCCACCGCCCTCGGAAACCCAGACCAGCCCTGCCGCTCTGGTATATTTTCGTTGGTATCGCTTTTCCGGAACCAAGCATGCCAATTTTCTCGCCGACGGAAATCGCTAAGGACAAAGTCGAGGCGGTGCAGGATTACTCCCTGCTCGCCGGCCGCTCGCTTACCAATGTCTTCGGGCATCCTCGCTACTTTGCCGACACCCTGTTGCAGGCCGATTCCATCGGGGTCGGATCGCTGCCCATCGTGATACTGACGGGTTTCTTCACCGGGGCGGTGCTGGCTTTGCAAACTTCCAGCACTTTGCAGCAGTTCGGTTCGTTGTCGCTAACCGGCAAACTGGTATCGCTGTCGATGGTGCGCGAGCTGGGCCCGGTGCTGACGGGACTGATGGTAGCTGGCCGCAACTCCAGCGGTATGGCCAGCGAACTGGGCTCCATGAAAGTCACCGAGCAGATCGATGCCATGCGCGCCATGGGAGTTGATCCATCCAAGAAACTGGTCACGCCGCGCGTCGTCGCCAGCATGGTTATGCTGTTCTTCCTCAGCATCATCTCTAACCTGGTGGGGCTGACCGGCGGATTCGTGATCTCGTACCTCCTGTTGGGGCTTGATCCCAACCAGTACTGGACCACCGCTTACCAGGCGCTGCGCTTTGGAGACGTGTTCATGGGCTTGTGTAAACCCGTGTTCTTCGGCTTTATCATCTCCAGCATCGGCTGTTACTACGGCCTCTCCGCCAAGGGCGGCACGCAAGGCGTGGGACGCGCCACCACGCAAGCGGTGGTCGCAGCGTCAGTTCTCATCCTGGTCAGCGATTTTTTCATCACCCGACTGCTTATGGGGATCTTCCAGTACTAATGTCCAGCCTCGCACCGCCGGCCGAGCAGCGCCAACCGACAGCCACATCCAAGGCTGACACTGCCATTCGCTTCGAAAACGTTGAAATTGCTTTCGAGCACCAGGTGCTGGAGGGTATTTCCTTTCGACTGCCCTATGGTGAAACCAAGATCCTGATGGGTGAGGCGGGCACGGGAAAAACCTTGGTCCTGAAACTGGCCCTCGGCTTACTGAAGCCTGACGCTGGGCGCATCACGGTCCTAGGCGAAGAGATTACGCAAATGCGCGAGGAGGACCTGTTCGCGCTACGGCGCAAGATCGGTATGGTCTTCCAGGAGAGCGCGCTCTTCGATTCCTTGACGGTGGAGGAGAACGTAGCCTATCGCCTCATGGAAGAGACGGGCAGGCTGACCGATGAAATCCATGGCCGGGTGCTGGAGGCCTTGCGCTTCGTCGAACTGGAGCACACCGTCGATCTGTTCCCGTCGGAGCTTTCCGGCGGTATGCGGCGCCGGGTGGCAATTGCGCGCGCCATCATCACCCAGCCGGAAGTCATCCTTTACGATTCTCCCACCGGCGGCCTCGACCCGGTGACCTCGGATACGATCATCGAGCTCATCGTCAAACAGCGCGACGTATACGGGACAAGCTCCCTGCTGGTGACCAGTCGTCTGCAAGACGCGTTCACCATGGCGAGCCACTGTTTCGACCAGAAGCAAAACAAGATGGTGCCGGTCACGGACGGTGGAATCCGCGACCTCCACACCAAGTTCCTGATGCTGCGGGGTGGACAGATCATCTTCGAAGGGACCGCCGCCGATCTGCTGCGCAGCAACGATCCCTACATTCGCGAATATCTAAGCTAGGCGTCTATCGGGCAACTGCCGCAGCCATCTCCGCCTGCCGCTTCTGCACCCGCGCCAACCGCTCGCGGCCCTCGGCAGAACCTTCCACGACTTTCTGCAGGTTGGAAAGGAAGTCCGGCATTCCCGCCTTCTGCCGAAACTCCTCCAGGAAGGGCTGAATTTTGCCATACGCGAAGTACATTTCCTGGCAGGTATCGTAAACCAGCAGCGCGTTCAGGGTCCCATGGACCACCAAGGCAGCCACCATCTCCCAATAACCGTACACCTGGCGGAGATACGCATTTTCCTTGCTGCCAAACGCGTTGGTGAGGGCGAGAATTTCGTCCACGGACTTGGGCGCAAAGCCAACTACGAAGTTCCGGGCTTCGCGCATGACCGGCTCCCGGCGTAGATCGTAAAGCTTCAGGATAAGTTCGGCGTCTTGATGGGTGGCTTGTGAGGTGCTCATGGATCCTCCCTATGGTTATGTTCGAAGTCATTCATCGCCGGCATTAACAGCATGAAGGGGCGCGATGTTTTGTGGCGCCCCAAGACGACTGAGTCTACTGGCATCTATTTTTGGCCGCCGGGTTTCGCCATCTGAGCAAAGGCCTCGCGAGCGCGCCGCTCCATCTCTTCGGGCGCAACGTCCTCCACGTGCTGTCCCAGGGCCCAGGTGTGGCCGAAAGGGTCCTTAAGCTGTCCGTAACGGTCGCCCCAGAACTGGTTCGCCAGCGGCATGGTCACGGTCGCCCCGGCAGCGACGGCTTGGTTGAACAGGTCGTCGACGTCTTCCTGAACGTACAGATTCAGCACCACCGGGCTGCCACCCAACGTCTTGGCCGAGCCAGATCCCATGCCGGGAAATTCGTCAGCCAACATGAGTCTGGCGCCTCCGACGCTCAACTCCGCGTGCATTACCTTTCCGTCGGGCGCTTTGTGCACGCCCAGGATTTCTGCCCCAAATGCCTTCTTGTAAAAGTCCAAAGCCTTGGGACCGTCATTGACGATCAGGTGGGCAATGATCGTCCCACCTTTCAATTGTCCTGCCATGTTTCACCCCTTTCACAGGAATGCCCGGCTTAATGGCCGGGCGGTTTGGATTGACAATTATTCCATTATGCAACAGCTTCCGGCTGGATTTCCCGCGAGTAGTCACATTTAACCGTACTTTCATCCCCGGGTTTCTTCTTCCCGCGGCTCTTGCCGGAGCTCTTAGGCTCGTCGCTTTCAGTGCGTTTGTTGTTCGGACACACCAGGAAGTTGCCCGACTTCAGGTTCTTCTCCAGCAGATACGGGCTGCCACACTCGGGACAGGGCTCAGCCACCGGCCTGTAGGCCGAGGTAAACCGGCACTTTGGATAGTTGGAGCAACCGTAGAAGAAGTTGCCGCGGCGCGCTTTTTTCTCCGCCAGCTCGCCCGTCCCACACTGCGGACACTTCACTCCGATGTAGTTCTGCTTCACCCACTTGCATTCCGGATAGCCGCTGCAAGAAATAAACTCTCCATAGCGGCCATGCCGCAGCAGAAGGTTGCGTCCGCACTGGGGGCACTTTTCATCGAGCGGGATGTCTGGGACCTTCTTCGCCTGGTCGAGCCGGCGCGTGGTTTTGCAATCGGGATATCCGGTGCAAGCCATGAACTGCCCAAAGCGCCCGCGTTTCAGTACCATCGGCCGGCCGCAGTTTTCGCAGTATTCCTCCTGCGTGGTTTCCTGCACATCGGCCGAATCGAGGTCGGGCAGGTCGATGGGGTTTTCCTTGGTGAACGTGCAACTATTGGGGTCGGTCTTGTCGTACGCGCTGCACGCATAAAACGACCCGTGTTTGCCCCACTTGATGACCAGCGGCGAGCCGCACCGCTCGCACTTCTCGTCGGTGGGTTTCTCCATCCGCTTTACGTTCTCCATGTGCTTTTCGGCGTAATGGAGTTCCTTCTCGAACTTCTTGTAGAACTCGGCCAGGGCGTCGGTCCAGCGTTCCTTGCCGTCCTCGATCTCGTCAAGTTCCTCTTCCAGCCGCGCCGTGTATTGCAGATCGAAAATGTCCTTGAAGTTCGCCACCAGCAGATCGGTGACCACAAATCCAATTTCGGTGGGAATAAACCTTCCCCCGATCTTCTGCACGTATTGCCGCTCCTGGATGGTGCTGATGATGGCCGCGTAGGTGGACGGACGTCCGATGCCGCGGTCCTCCAGTTCCTTCACCAGCGAGGCCTCGTTGAAGCGCGGCGGAGGCTCAGTGAAGTGCTGGTCGGCATCGACCCCCTTCAGGGTGAGCTTTTGGTCTTCGGTCAGCACCGGCAGCTTGTGCTTTAGCGCCTCGTCCTCTTCGTCCTTGGCATCCTTCGATTCCTCGTACACCTTCAGGAAGCCTTCGAACTTGAGCACCGAGCCGGTAACCCGGAAGCGGTAAACGTCGCCGCCGGTCTTCGCATCGATCTCCACCGTAGTCTGGTCGAAGACGGCGGGGTTCATCTGCGAAGCGACAAAACGCTGCCAGATTAGCTTGTAAACCTTGTACTCGTCTTCGTGGAGATACTGCTTGATCTGGTCCGGATGCCGGGAAGCAGCCGTCGGGCGAATGGCTTCGTGCGCCTCTTGGGCGCTCTTCTTGGACTTGTATGTGTTCGGCGCCTCAGGCAGGAACTGCTTGCCAAACTCCTTGCCGATCAGTTCGCGCACCTCGGCCACGGCGTCGTTCGACACCTGGGGTGAGTCGGTACGCATGTAGGTAATCAGTCCGACTGTACCTTCATCGCCGAGATCGACGCCTTCATACAGGCGTTGGGCGATCATCATGGCGCGTTTCACGCTGAAGCGCAGCTTACGCGAGGCATCCTGCTGGAACTTGCTGGTGGTAAACGGCGCGGCCGGACTGCGGCGGCGCTCGCGCTTGTCAACCGAGCGAACGCTCCAGTCGGCGGTCTCAATCGCAGCCTTGATTTTGGCGGCATCTTCGCCGTTCGTCACGGGCGTTTTCTCGTCGCCCATGCCAATGAACCGCGCCGCGAAGGTCGGCGGCTTGTTCGCGTGCAGATTGGCGTCAATGGTCCAGTACTCTTCCTTGACAAAAGCCTTGATCTCGCGGTCACGCTCAACGATCAGCCGCAAGGCCACGGTCTGCACTCGTCCGGCGGATATTCCCCGGCGCACTTTGTCCCACAACAGCGGCGACACTTGGTACCCGACCAGCCGGTCGAGCACGCGGCGGGTCTGCTGCGCATCCACCAGATTGCTATCGATGTTGCGCGGATGGAGGAATGCCTCCTGCACGGCGCGCTTGGTAATTTCGTTGAAAGTGACGCGGTGGATGGCGACCGCGCCCTTTTTGCTCTTCTTCTTGCCATCAACCGAGTCGCCGCCAAGTTCTTCGGCGAGGTGAGCGGCGATGGCTTCCCCTTCGCGGTCGGGGTCAGGCGCCAAGTAGATGGCATTGGCCGTCTTCGCCAGCTTCTTCAGTCGGGCGACGACCTTCTCCTTGCCCGGAATGATCACGTACTCGGTCGCAAAATTATCGTCGAGATCGACCCCCAGCGACTTCTTGGGCAGGTCCTTGATGTGTCCGAGCGAGGCTTCGACCTCATAGCCCGAGCCAAGATATTTTTGGATCGTCTTGGCTTTGGTGGGCGACTCGACGATGACTAAACCTTTTGACAATGGAACCTCAATCTTGTTAGAAGCTAGCACGGTTTCGCCCTTCGGCGAAACTGCGCCGTCAGCCATCAGCCGTCAGCTGTCAGCTAAGTCATGCTAAGTGAGCTGCTTAGGCAAGCGTGGGGCAGCATTGATTGGGTGTTTCGCTTTTGCTGCCAGTTGAATCTTCTTCAACAGAGAACTAAGCATGCGCTTCGTTTCTACAACCTGTGTTGTCAATCGCTCGTAGTCCTCCGGATTCACGAAACCCAAGTCACGAGCGAGAAGCAAGTGATATTCGGATTCGCTCGCCGATCCAAACGCAATCTGAATGAATTTAGCAAACTCAAGCTGCGTTCGGCCGCACCCTTCCGCAAGGTTTGCAGCAATCGAAGCAGCTGCGCGGCGAAGCTGGCTTGTCAGGCCGAATATTTCGGTTCGCGGGAAGCCTTCCGTAATCCGGTAAACCTGCAACGTGAGTTCGTGAGCTTTATTCCATACCTCGAGATTTCTGAAATTCTGCACGGCCTGCCTCACTTTCGGTTTAGCTGACGGCTGATAGCTGACGACTGACAGCTCAGACGGCGCTAGCGCGCCGTCACATCACCCTCACAAAGTACTTCCCCGGCAGTTGCCGGATGCGGCCGCTCAGCTCCAGCTCGAACAAGGCGCTGAAGATCTCAGACGAAGAGAGGTACGACGCCAGGCGCTCGACCAACTGGTCGATGTGAATCGATTCGTCTGCTCGCATCAGGGCATAAACTCTTCTTTCACTCGGCGGCAACTCAGCCGCCTCAAACAGTGATGACGCAACGCCTTCCTCCGATGCAGGCGGCTCCGGCGGAGTTAGCGCCAGGCGGACATCGGCAGGTAGCGCTTCCCACACGTCCTCCCATGTGGCTACGAGGGCGGCGCCCTGCTTAATCAACGTGTTAGGTCCCCAGGAAAGTTTGTTGGTGACGTTGCCCGGCACCGCGAAAACCTCTCGTCCCTGCTCTAACGCACAACGGGCCGTCACGCGGGTCCCGCTGAACTCCCCCGCCTCGAGCACCAAAACGCCAATGGCAATGCCACTGATCAGCCGATTACGGATGGGAAAATTCTGCGGCGCCGGAAAAGTTCCCAGCGGAAATTCGCTGAGAATGGCGCCGCCCTCAGCCAGTATCTGATCGGTGATTTTGCGGTTCTCCGCCGGGTAAACGACGTCGATTCCTGTGCCCCAGATCGCCACGGTGCGACCGTGTGCCTGCAAGGCCCCGCGATGTGCGGCGGTATCCACACCTCGCGCCATCCCACTGAATATGATGAGCCCACGGGCCGCGAGGTCGCAGGCCAGCCGCTCCGCCATGCCCGTTCCATAGGGCGTGGGATGCCTGGTACCGACAATCGCAATCCCTGGCTTATCTACAACTTCTGCATTTCCCTTAAGGTAAAGCACGAGTGGCGGATCATAAATTTCCAGCAGGCGTTTGGGGAACTCCGCGTCCCCGGGAACGATCACTTCAGCGCCCAGCTCACGGGCATGGTCAAACTCGGCATTGGCCAGTTCCATCGACTTACCTAACGCCAGACTCTGCGCCGCCGCGCTGGCCAGGCCAGCGGCTTCCAGTTCGGTGAGCGACGCGCTGAACAACCGGTCAATGCTCCCGTACATTTCAACCAGCTTGCGGCCGCGTCCGGCGCCCACGCCGGGAGTCAACCCTAAAGCCAGCCATTGCAGTTTGCGGGTTACTGCGTAATCGTGAGCTCTCACCGGCGTTTTAGCGTGCATATCAGCCCCCAGGCGACAAAGGTGTCCACACAGTCGGACAGTAACCATCAACGTGGTTACCGTCAAGGGAGCCTGTCACCAGTGCAGGTGAGGTCTGGTTAATTTGAAAGCAGAGTTAATGGGCGCCGGATCTCAGGGTGAGGTGAGATTACTTTGGCATCCTTGCGGCTACATGCGCCAGTTCCAGCCTGAATGGTTGCGGCGTAACGCTTGCCACCCCCGAATATGGACTATCCAGCGACCATACCAGAAACAGGCTGAAGGTCAGGACCCCCGCCAGCGCCGCCGTCATGGCGGCCTGTGCCCAGGCGCTCTCGTGCCCGACAAAATAGGTGAAGAGAATCAGCAGGATCCCGCCAGAAAGCAACAGGTACCATAGCGTGGAGGGGACCGTGCCATGGCTGGCGAACAGCCGGGTCCGGCGATAGTCCGAGAGTCGAGTCAAGTGCTTTAGCGACTCCGCGAAATAGATTTGCAACCGTGGTGTTTCGGGCTGGATCGCCCCATACACATCCCACAGGTCTTGCACCGCCGTCCAGGTGCGCTGGCTGTCGCGACCTTGCTCCATACCCGGAAACTCATCTTCCACGACGGCGTTGAGATACTCCATGAGGGCTGGGGTGATCTTTCTGCGTACTGGGTCAGGCATTGCCATCGACAGACGGGACAGGTCGGCTACCTCGGTCGCTTCGTGTTCAAGGTTGGTGCCCGCCTCTTTGGACGCGCTCCAGACTACGTAGATGGCAAAGGCGATCAGCACCGCATAGAGCGTTCCAATCATCAGGAAGAAATAGCTGGCAACTTCGTGATGCCGCTTCAGCCAGTCGACGTTGGCATAGCGACGCACCACTAACAATCCTGCGATAGACAGCAGCATTGAGGTGCCAATAACAATCACAGCGCCCATCGGAGTGTCCATCCCAGTCTCCTATCGTAATAATGGGGCCTGGAATGGGCAATGAACAGACCATCTGTCACACATCGACGTGATTCGGCCGCCGCGCAGATTAAAACCGAATGAAGCGACTCACTGCACCGACGCCACCACGCCAGCTTTGCTAGACTCAATTGTTTATGGTCCCCTTGCGCATCTCCGCCATCTCCTTTCTGAATACCGCGCCCCTCATGTGGGACTTCGAGCACGGAGACGCGGCCCGCGATTTTGTCATTGAATACACAATTCCCTCCGCGTGTGCGGCGGCCCTGGCAGCAAATCAGGCCGACATCGGCATCATTCCGGCGGTCACGTACGCGGAGATACCAGGGCTGGTGATCCTGCCGAACATTGCCATCGCCGCGAAGGACTTTGTCCGGTCGATCCTGCTGGTCAGCAAGAAGCCGATCGAGCAGGTAGGGACGGTTGCTACCGACACTTCATCGCGCACCTCAGTGGCGCTGTTGCAGGTGCTGTTCGCCAAGTTTTTCGGGGGGCCCCGGCAGCTCACACCTCATGCTCCGCAGCTTGACCTCATGCTGCACAGCCATGACGCGGCGCTGCTGATTGGAGACGCAGCCCTGGAGATAACCGTCGGCAAAGAATACTTCGTGTATGACCTGGCACATCTATGGCACGAACGGACGGGCCAGCCGTTTGTGTTTGCCTTCTGGGCGGTGCGACTCGACTCGCTGGATCGGACGCCTCGCGACCTTGACCTGGTGAAAGTATTTCAGCAGTCGCGAGACCACGGGCTGGAGCCGGCGAACCTCCGTGTCATCGCTCAACAGTGGTCGTCCAAGCGGAAGCTGAGCGAAGCCGACATTCTTACCTATCTCACCGAGAACGTTCATTACTATCTCGACCGCCCAAACCATGCCGGCCTACAACTCTTCCTGCGATATTCGCAAGAGATTGGACTGATTCCGGCAGCTCCTGATCTGCGCTTCCTGGGGCCGGTGGCATTCGGAAGTTCTCGCAAGTAGCGTGCGCGATGTTGCGTGACAGACGGCGATCCACCGAGTAGCATTCCTCTGATAATCAAATGGAGGGGCCTCCCCATGAAACTTCGCAATCTCGCACTTTATCTGAGCTTGATGCTTTTGTTAACCGCTTTACCGTTGCTCGCGCAGAGCACGGCCTCCAGCGGCACGGCTGGCGGCAAAGCCGCGCAGACCGGCAAGCCGACGAGTTCAGCCACCTCGCCATCGGAGAAACTCGACATCAACCGCGCCACGAAAGATCAGCTGGAGGCACTGCCGGGCATTGGCAGCACCTACTCGCAGAAAATTATCGACGGCCGCCCCTACCATTCCAAGCGCGACCTATTGACTCGCAAGATTGTTCCGCAGAAGACTTACGATGGCATCCAGGACAAGATCATCGCTCATCGGGCAACGGGCGCAAAGACTAAGACTAAGAGCAGCACAGGCACACCGCCAAAGCCGCAGTAAAGACGGATCACCCAGGCCGGCGATCTGCCGGCCTTTGTCCCGTCCCCGGCCTCAATGTCGTGAATCATTCGAACTTCCAGCGCGTGACGCCTTTGGGGAACTGCTTTTCAGGCATGGCAAAGACCACCCGTGGCCGTACCTCGAACACCGGCCCCATCTTGGGGTCGAGCTCCCAAGTGTATTTCGCTTTGTAGTCGGTGAACGCTTGCTGCGGAATCCTGTCGTCGTCCAGCTTGCGTGCCACACCCTCGATAATCACAACCTCTTCCGCATTTTCCGTGCAGACCACGCAATTTGGATTCTGCTGAAGATTGCGGCCCTTGCGACTGGTGGCGCTGGTGCTGAAGTAATACGCGCCGTCGAGCCAGATGCCCCAGACCACCATGGTGTGCGGTGCGCCGTCGGGCCGCACGGTTGTCAGCCAGTAATTGTGCGACTTACTGATCCGCTCGCGGGCCCATTCCCAAGGCAGGCTGCCTTCCAGGGACTCTGGAACACCATAACCTGCCATGTGAGGACGTGAGGCTTTCGGTCCAGTGCCGGTAACGCTGGCTTCATCCATGGCTCTCCTCCGGTTGCCCGATTCTAAGCCAGGAAAGCCGTCAGTAGGCAAAGTACGGTCCGGGGCCTACTCCGGGAGTGTTCGTGTTGTCGACAGCCGTGAAAACATTTCGTCCATAGAAGAACGATAGCCCCCAATCGAATTCCACCGGTGGTGTGCTTCCATACGGTCCAGCTAGCGTGCTGAAGGCAGTGTTGGGAGTGTTGAAAAGATTGTCCGCGTTCTCGATGCTGAAGCTGACCGATACGGGAGAAGTCATGTTCGTTCCCTGGTTTTGGGCGCTGAGACTGAGGGGCGAGGTGGTTGGGCAAAACCAGTACTGATTAGGACTGGGACAGGTTGAGATGCTGGAATCGTTGAAGAAAAACCCGTTCGAGCCGCTGTCGATGAAACTGCTGGTATAGGTGTTTCCATTGAAGATGGTGGTGAAGCCGCCAGCATCGGGTCCGGAGTCCGGAACGTCGTAAACCTGGGTGCCATTCAACTGATTGTTGGATTGCGTGTTTATACCGAAGATCAACGAGCCCGTTAAGTATGGTCCGCCCACAGGCGACGAACCGCCGTCAGGAACGGAAGGCAGTTCGATGATTACCCCGTTATCGTCACCCGTCGAGGTGAACGCCGTCACCGGGTTAGGTATCTGCTCCGCGAGAGCAATGTTGGCAGGACTGCAGCCCGAGGGTGGGCAATCATAGTAGACACACGGATTGTTGTTGCTACTATTACAGGTCGAGCCCTGGGACACGCAGTATCCTCCGCAATCCTGCTGGAACAGTCCCACACCGATAATCCCATTAGCGCCGAAAGTGGCAACGCTATTGGAATTGCTGCTGCCCCCCTCGTTACCAGCCCCTCCTGCCGGATTCTGAACGGAACAACTACTTGGGACCGCCGGTGAGCTCGATGATGGGATGATGACCTGTACCGGCACTGATGAAGCCGTTTCCCCGGACATAGTGACGTCTGCCGTTGCGACCGGTCCCCAGATGTAGCCATCCAAGAACACCAAACACTCGTCAAAGGCGTCGTTGTTGTTATTGGGGTCAGTTTCTGGAGGCAGCGCGATACTCAAGACACCCGAGATGAGGCGCAAGCCAGAAGAGCCGGTGTCCACCATAACGTGGTCGATGCTCTGACAGGTGGTCGTACCTGGCACGCAAACCGTGACGGTAGTGAAGGCCACATTCGTGGAGGTGAAGGTCTGCGGCTCAGGGCCGGCATCTACAACGATTGGCTGGACATTATTCGTCTGCTGGGCCGGGTTCACCGTCACCGTGGCAGCCCCCGATTTGCTGGTGTCCTGCGTCGAGGTTGCGGTAATCGTGACCTGCAGCGACGTAGCTCCTCCGGATGGTGCAGCAAACAAGCCCGAGCTGGAGATGGTGCCGGCGCTCGCCGTCCACGTCACGCCCGAACTGAAGCTTCCCGTTCCTGTCACCGTTGCCGAGCATTGACTGGTTTGGCCATACAGGATGGTGGAAGGCGAGCAGGTAACCGTCACCGATGTGATCGTCGATGATCCACTGCCGCCACCGCCGCAGGCCGCCATCAGTGTCAGGCTTGCCAGCACGAGTAACAGCCATAGTTTTCGCACGATAGTTCTCCCTTAGCGGATATCGCTGGTCTGAACGCCCTGCGGCACGAGTTGTGGAATGTAGGCTTGACCGTGGAAGCTGCGCATGTGTCCGCCTTGAGAGAACACGATGCCGGGCGTTTCGATCATGACCGGACCGCGGCGCCGGCGGGTCGGTTGTTCGCTGGCCTGCTGTGCAATCGCTTGCTGGACCTGTTGGTAGTAGGGGCCGAGCAATAGCTGAAAGTTGGGCGGAAACTGCCCTTCCCAAGCCACGCCGAAAACTGCTCCGGCCGGGGAAACGAACTCTCGCACGGCACCCGTGGTCGTGGTGATTTCATGCATCACATAGGCGCCATGGTCCACGCTGCGTAGCGTTCCTTTCATGCGGGCCTGGTCGGTAAGGACCGAGGCGGCGCTATCGCCCAGAACAGCTCGGGCGGGAAACGGCATTGCCAAAAGCAGCACTGCCGCCAGAATTCTTGCGCAAGTTCTTAGATGGCATTCAGGCAAGATCATTGAGTTCACCGCCTCCACCCGGCGTTGCGTTTGAGGAGCACCCCGCTATAAAACCCATTTGCGCAGGATTGTTGCGCGCGAGACACCGGGAGTTAGATGTGTCAGCTTGCGGCCAAGGTTTCCCGCCACCCACAAATAAATGGCAGCCTTCCCTGCGCGCTCTGGGCCCGGTTAGAATGTCACTGTAGGTTGTGACGTCTTATGTCTCTGACCAAAGCTGAAGCGCTGGAAATGTATCGCTCCGATGACCTCATCGGCATCGGCATGGAAGCCGACGCGCTGCGCCGCCGATTGCACCCCGACGGCGTGGTGACCTACATCATCGACCGCAATATTAATTACACCAACTTCTGCACCGAGTACTGCACCTTCTGCGCGTTCTACCGGCCGCTGAAAGGCAAGATGGCGAAGGAAGGATACCTCCTCGATTTCGAAACCATTTACGACAAGGTGCGCGAGACGGTCGAATTAGGCGGTACGGGAGTCCTGCTGCAGGGCGGTCTGCATCCCGATCTGAAGATTGAGTGGTACGAGGCCCTGTTGAGCGGCATGAAGCAGCGCTTTCCGCAGGTCCACCTGCATTGTTTCTCGGCGTCCGAGATCATCTGCATCGCCGAAGTCAGCGGCCTCAGCATCGAAGACACCATCAAGCGCCTGCGCGATGCCGGACTCGACTCCATCCCCGGCGGCGGCGCCGAGATCCTGGACGACGAAGTGCGCTACAAGATCGCGCGCTTGAAGTGCCTCACCAACGACTGGCTCAACGTACACCGCACCGCTCATAAGCTCGGCATGAGGACGACGGCGACCATGATGTTTGGCGTCGGCGAAACCTACGAGCACCGCATCAATCACTTCCAGCACATCTACGATTTGCAGGAGGAGACGGGCGGCTTCACCGCGTTTATTCCCTGGTCGTTTCAGCCGCAAAATACCGCGCTCGGCGGACGGGGTTGGGACGAAGCCACCGCGATCGAATACCTGAAGACGCTGGCCATCGCGCGCCTTTTCCTCAGCAACTTCGAGAACGTGCAGTCGAGTTGGGTGACGCAGGGCCTGAAAGTCTGCCAGACGGGCTTGCGCTTCGGAGGCAACGACGTCGGCTCGGTGATGATCGAGGAAAATGTGGTGCGCGCCGCCGGAGTTCGCAACTGCACCACCGAAGAGGAACTGCGCCGCATCATTCGCGATGCCGGCTTCCGCCCTGCGCAGCGGGACACGTTGTACACCAGGTTCTTCTTGAACTAGCTGCCATCAATCCGCGCCAGGTTAATGCTTGCGAATGGGCGGGCCTTTCCCTTGCTGGCTTTCTATTGTTTCGCCAGGACGAAGCAAGGTTGGACGCGTCGCTGGCGGAGTACTGGACGGATTGTTCTCCGGCTGCGAAGTGCCGCCGGAGGCTGTTCCGCTGGAATTCGAGGCTTCATTCTGGCCACTTGTAGTTGTCGAAGCCGGACCGTCCACCGTCGAGCCACCACCGGGCAAGCTTGCGCTCGTTCCGGAGGCGGAGCCGGCAGCCGCTTGCGCGGTTGGGCCTGGAGCAGGATTCGCGCTGGCTGCCGCAGGTGGAGCGGCTTCCGTACCGGGCGCTTCCCTGCTTGCTGCTTTCGTGGCGCCAGCGTCCTTGGTCGCCGGCTCTGGATCGAATCCGACCCTCTCTTGCAGCAATGGTTCCAAGTCGCTGTCATGAGGAGCCGCGAAAAACCAGGTCAGCAGGTAGCCTCGCCGCTGGGTGATCGCCATCGCAACCGATAACCGCCGCGACAGTTCGTCGTTGGGTTCCTTAAATGCGATGCTTCCGTGGAGCAACAGAAATACCACGCCATGCGATGTGAAGGCCCTTGCGTCGCGCATGTCGCGCAGGATCGGATGGCTTGGGCCGAGCATCAACAAAAAATCCTGCGCTGCCTGCCGGTCGGTCGCGCTGGCCGGAAACTTCACGCCAGGAAAACACTCCGCCGACATTGCCGAGAGCGTTACCTCACCAAAATTATCGTAGGGGATCTGGCCATCCGCTCCCGGTCGCGCCGCCCACACCGAAAACAGAGTTCGGCTGCATGCTTTCATCAGTTGGCGTTCCGCAGCGCCCGTATTGGGTGTACCGCCGTCGAGCAGCGCCGCCGATTCCGTCGCGCGCGCGCGTTCGATGGCCGGCAATACCGCTCCTTGCGGCTCCACAAACCATCCGGGCGGAATCTGGTAGCTGAATCCGAGCGCTGCATTGCGGTAGATGCCGCTCTCGAGTTTGCCAGGATCAATATGGCTTCCCGGCGGATCGGCGCTCAACCGGGCCAGGCGATGCGATGAGATCGCCGGGCCTTCATACGGCTGAGCGTCCGCCGTTATGTACTGCCGGACCTGCTGAGGCGCAAAAAACACGACGTGCTGGAAGCAGGACTCCAGCTCTTTCACCATCTTCTCGTTGTGGGCGCCCAACTCCACCAGCACTACATAGCCATCAAGATTGGCCGCCGCCAACATGTGCTGGTCGATCCCGCGACGGGTTTCGTAGAAGTAAAACTGGTGGCCCGCAAGCATGGTCTTCGACAGGGCGCGAAGTTCTTCCACTCCCCTGAACAGCTCCTGGTCAAGCGCCTTGCGAAGCAGGGCTTTCGCCTCTGCGGCCTCCTGCGACCGTGGCGGAAAAGCGACGATCGAAACCACTGCATCGGCGGGCGGAGGACCGCCCAATTTCAGCAGTTGAATCCGTCCGTCATCGGCGACTGACTGCGAAATCGCCTCCAGATGCGCGTCGGCAGGAAGCTCGAAGGAAAAGCCGAAAAAGCCATTGGTGTAACGCGCTGCAGATAAAAAAGCCTCTTCGGGATAATGTTGCCCAGCGGGGGCGGCGCTGGTTGTTGACCCAGAGGAAGAGGGCGTCACTTGCCCGTTTAGGAACGGGCAGCTCAGGAGGCAACCGAATACTGCCGCAACTATGGCCTTCAAACTCATCACGTTCCGCGTGGTTTCATTGTTAGCTGTTCGCGGTTAAGAGTCAATGCAGCCGGACTGAGTTCATCGCGAAATGAGTCATGTTTATTTCGCTCACCGTACCGGTTTCACTAATAAGCGCGGCCGAGTTCCCGCTGTTTCCCGCCGTCCCGTCGGGTACAATCAACCGGTAACGGTGCGCGCCTCGTCCGCAACTGCCGACGTGGCCTACCGTCTGCAAACTTTCCCACGGAGAGTACATTCCTGAGCGCCGCTTTCAGTCTGATGTGCAGTCTGCTGGTGGAACCGCACGGAGTGCGCCACTACCTGAAAGCTCATTTCTTCGACCCGAGATTTAATGGCCTTTATAGTGCCAACGCCTTCGACATGGCGTTGCTGATTCCTTACTTCGTCGTGCTGGTGCTGCTGGCGTTTTATGGCATGCACCGTTATCAGCTGGTTTACCTGTACTACAAGTACCGCAAGAATAAAGTGACGGAACCGGAGTCGCACTTCGCTGAATTGCCCCGGGTCACCATTCAACTGCCGATTTTCAACGAGCAATACGTTATCGACCGGCTGGTGGACTGCGTCTGCAAGATGGAATATCCACGCGAAAAGCTGGAAATCCAGGTGCTCGACGATTCCACCGACGAAACCGTGGAGGTCGCGCGGGCGGTGGTGGAGCGCTACGCCGCCATGGGCCATAACATCAGCTATCACCACCGCGACAACCGCGAAGGCTTCAAGGCGGGTGCTCTCGATGCCGGCCTGAAGCTATCCACCACCGAGTTCGTCGCCATCTTTGACGCCGATTTCACGCCGCAACCCGAGTGGCTGATGAAAGTGATCCACCACTTCGCCGACCCGGCCATCGGAATGGTACAAACGCGCTGGACGCACCTGAACCGCAACTATTCCTATCTGACGCAAGTCGAGGCCATCCTGCTCGATGGCCATTTCGTGCTGGAGCATGGCGGCCGTTCGCGCGCGGGTGTCTTCTTCAATTTCAACGGTACGGCGGGCATGTGGCGACGCCAGGCGATCGACGATGCCGGGGGCTGGGAGCACGATACCCTCACCGAAGATACTGACCTCAGCTACCGCTCGCAGCTAAAGGGATGGAAGTTTCGTTACCTGCAGGACGTGGGCTGCCCGGCGGAACTGCCCATCGAGATGACCGCGTTCAAGACGCAGCAGGCGCGCTGGGCCAAGGGCCTGATCCAATGCGCCAAGAAGGACCTGCCCAAGGTGCTGCGCGCCAATGTTTCGCGGCGCGAGAAGATGGAAGCCTGGTATCACCTGACCGCCAATATCAGCTATCCGCTGATGATCGTGCTCAGCACGCTGCTACTGCCGGCCATGATCATTCGCTTCTATCAGGGGTGGTTCCAGATGGTGTACATCGATCTGCCTCTGTTTCTGGCGTCCACGTTTTCGATCTCGAGCTTTTATCTGGTTTCGCAAAAAGAGCTTTTTCCCCGAACCTGGTATCGCACGATTTGGTATCTGCCGCCGCTGATGGCGTTGGGCATTGGATTAACCATCACCAACAGCAAGGCCGTGCTGGAGGCACTCGTCGGCCATCAGAGCGCATTTGCGCGCACCCCGAAGTACCGCGTCGTCAACAAAAAAGACAGAGCTGTCGCGGCGAAAAAGTATCGCAAGCGTCTGGGCTGGGTCCCCTATATCGAGTTGTTGATTGGCACATATTT
Source organism: Acidobacteriaceae bacterium (assembly GCA_003151335.1). GTDB lineage: Bacteria > Acidobacteriota > Terriglobia > Terriglobales > Acidobacteriaceae > Bog-257. The sequence goes on along the minus strand of PLXE01000112.1, from coordinate 130,102 downwards.
TGCCCTGACGGTCTGGTATGCCATCGCGAATGAAAACTACATCACGGTGCCGTTCTTGTTCCTGTTCGTCTTTGGATACTGGTACACCGGCCTGATGTCATTGCTCCAGGGCCGCTTTGACAGCCTGGTGCGGGAGCGCGGCGAGGAGCACAGCGCCAAGCCGTTTCCGGTCGGTGTGTAGTCGCAGGCTGTTGAGATTTTTAGAGGAAGCGCACTGGCCGCCCAACCTGGAGTTCAGGTATCCGCAATCTGATATCCTAAGATCCTGTGGTGATTAGACTATTTTTTGCACTTCTGGTTCTGTGCACCGCCGCGCTCGTTATCGTGGCACTGGCAATCCATTTTCGCGTCAAGCGGCATCTCCGGCAGGAACAGATGGATGCCCAGGTTCGAGCGGTAATTGAAGACGCTGCGGAAAGCACCACCAAAGAGAAAACTTCATAAGCACGGTGTCCGATTCACGAGGAAGAAATGTTAAAAGCTGCACTCCATGCCGACGCCAATGTTTCCGAATCATCTTCCAGCTTGATTAAGCAGGCGGGCATCGTGATTGGCGCCAGCGCCGTCATCGCCGTCTGCGCCCGGCTGGTTTTGCCTCTACCCTTTACCCCGGTACCTTTGACCCTGGCGAACTTTGGAGTGTTGTTGATCGGTCTTACGCTGGGAAGCCGCCGCGGCTTTGCCGCCGCCGCGCTGTACCTGGCATGGGGCGCCATGGGCTTGCCGGTGTTTAGTCCGGTGGGTCCGGGAGGTTTGGCCCAGTTGTTCGGTCCCACGGCGGGTTACTTGTGGGCATACCCGGTGGTCGCCTTCGTGGCAGGATGGATGGTGGAGCGCAGCCCTTTCGGATTTGCGCGCAACGTGATGGCTGGCGTGGTTGCCGAATTAGTCCTGTTCGCCGCAGGCCTCAGCTGGCTGGCGATAATGACGCACAGTTGGCAACGCGCTGCACTTTTCGGTTTGTATCCGTTCCTGGTTGCTGAACTTCTGAAAGTGACTGTGGCCGCCGCCGCCGCTCTTCGTTTGCATCGCAGCTTGTAAACAAAAAGCTTGGACGCGGATCCTCCGGCGCTCACGACAGGCTGTGAGGAGTCCGCTCAAGAATGTAACCCAGCGTCACTATTTCTATGCCCCACAATTCCGCCGAGAACATTCGCGAAATCACGGTTGCGCACAGTCCCGACTCCGACGATGCCTTCATGTTTTACGGCATGGCAACCAACAAAATTCGCGTCCCGGGAGTGAAGTTTACCCACACGCTTTGCGACATCGAAACTCTCAATCGCAAAGCGCTGGACGGCTTCTACGACATCACCGCGATTTCGTTTCACGCCTACCCCTACATCCAGGATCAGTACGCGATCATGCCCAGCGGCGGCAGCGTCGGTGAGGGCTACGGTCCCATGATCGTGGCTTCGCGCAATGTCCCACTGGACGAGATTACGCGTTGCAAAATCGCCGTGCCCGGCACCATGACCACCGCATATCTGACGCTCAAGTTGTTCGCGCCCGATATCGCCACCGAAACCGTTCCCTTCGACGAAATCATTCCCAAAGTGCTGGAGGGCAAGTACGAAGCTGGACTCATCATTCACGAAGGCCAGCTTACCTTCAACCGCGAGGGCCTGCACCGCATCCTGGACATGGGCAAGTGGTGGCGCGATGAAACCGGCCTTCCGCTGCCTTTGGGTGGCAATGCCATTCGTCGCTCGCTCGGCCCCGAACTGATCGATGCCTGCTGTACTGCTCTGCGCGAAAGCATTCAATACGCGCTCGATAACCGCGAAGAGGCCCTGCAATACGCCATGCAGTTTGCGCGCGACCTGGACCCGCAAATGGCGGACAAGTTTGTAGGCATGTACGTCAACGAGCGCACCCTCGATTACGGCAAGGATGGCCGTGCAGCAATCACCAAGCTACTGGAGATGGGCCACCAGGCCGGCATCATTCCGCAGAAGCCCAATGTGGAGTTCGCCGGCGATGCCGCAGTTACCGCCAAGAGCTAGGGCCCTTTCGGGTAGGGACCGCACTTCAGCGCCGCGTCAGCTGCGGATAAGCGAACCGCTTAAGCGGCCGGGGTCACCCAGCGCTGGTGTCGCCCGTCACAGACAGGCGATGAAATCTGCGCTAATTTGATCTGTAATGGGGAGGTGTGTATGGCCGCGCCTTGGGCTCATCGCTACGCGCAACGCACAAAAACAGCCAAGAGTTCCATCATCCGCGAGCTGCTGAAGCTCACCCAGCGCCCGGAAGTGATTTCCTTCGCCGGCGGCCTGCCTGCGCCAGAGATTTTTCCGGTGGAACGTTTCCGCGAGGCCTGCCAACAAGTTCTGACAACCAACCCCGCTATCGCGCTGCAATACGGGCCGACCGAGGGCTACCGTCCCCTGCGTGAACTGATCGTTGCTCACATGGCGCGGTACGGCATTCTTGCCACCGTCGATAACATCCTCATCACCTCGGGCTCGCAGCAGGCGCTGGACTTGATCGCCAAGCTGCTCATCAACCGTGGCGATCGGATTCTGGTGGAGTCGCCGACGTACTTGGGCGCGTTGCAGGCCTTCGATTTGATGGGCGCCGAATACGTGACGGTTCCCACGGATGACGACGGATTGCAGACCAGCGAGATGGAACGCGCGCTTCGTTCCGGACCGAAGTTCATGTACATCCTGCCGAACTTTCAGAATCCCGGCGGTACCACTCTCTCGCGCTCACGACGTGACGAACTGGTGCTGCTCTCCGACAAGTACGGGATTCCGATCATCGAGGACGATCCCTACGGACAATTGCGCTACGAGGGCGAGCACATTCCGCCGCTAGTGGTACTCGATCGCACCAACTTGCTGCGCGATAACGGGTATTTGTTGGGAAATGTGATCTACCTCAGCACCTTTTCCAAGGTGCTGGCGCCGGGGTTGCGGCTGGGCTGGATCGTCGCCCCGCCCGACGTGATAACCCACCTGGTGCAGTTGAAACAGAGCACCGACCTGCACACCAGCAGCTTCACGCAAATGGTGGCCTACGAGGTGGCACGCGATGGCTTCATGGAGGAGCACGTAAAGCTAATCCGCAAGGTGTACAAAGAGCGTCGCGATGCAATGCTGGAGGCCTTGCATGACTACTTCCCGCCCGAGGTCTCATGGACGCACCCTCACGGCGGCCTGTTCCTTTGGGTCACGCTACCATCTGGAATCGACACCATGAAGCTGCTGGACACGGCTTTGCGCCAGGACGTTGCGTTTGTGCCCGGTGAGCCATTCTTCCCATCGGGACAAGAAACCGGCTCGCACATGCGGCTGAATTTCTCTAACGCGCGTCCCGAACAGATTCGCGAGGGCATCCGCCGGTTGTCCATTGCCGTGGCGCATGAACTGGAGCACTGTGCAACTACTGCCGTGGTGAATGCCTGATGCGATGTTGTCACGCCACGCTGTATCACAGGTCACTGCCAAGCCGTCCGGTTGGGGTGGAAACTGTAGATAGCCGTTGAGTGGCCTTCGTGTCTCCAAGGCCGTACGCAGTTCTTCCCATAACCAGGAGGCAGCTTATGTTCGCCGTCAGGCTGGTTCAGCTCATCGAAACACACGCCGATAAGCTTTCTGAAGCGGTAATCCGCAAACTGAAGAATGCTGATGAGTGCCGCGAGTTCCTGGACAAGGTCCCGGCTCACGAACTAAAGCACCGGACCTATGAAATCTATCGCCATCTCGGCGACTGGCTGCTGTGCAAGACGCTGTCGGAGGTCGAGGAGAGATACATCGGTATAGGGACCAGGCGGGCCCGCCAGGGTGTGCCTTTCAGCGGGGTGATGTTTGCCATCCAGACCACCAAGCATGTCCTGTGGGATTATCTGTTGCTGGAAGGCCTGCTCGAACCGGAAGCCCTGATTGGCGAAATGGAACTTGTGCGCTCTTTGGTGCAGTTCTTCGACCGCGCGCTTTACTACGCTGCGATCGGCTACGAACAGGTGTGGAAGAGCGAGCCAGACGTGGCTCCTTCGCCCCATGTTGCTGTGCGCCGCTGATCGGCGGAAATCGCGTCGCGTCGCCATGGGGATAACCAGGGCCCTCCGTCTGTCTAGCCCCTGGCCCCTCGCCCCTGCTTCTAAAACGAGAACAGCAGCTGCAGATCGATGCGACGGTTGGCTGATCCTGACGAGAACGGCGGCCCCGCGAGCGCATTCGATGTGCCGAAGATCGGCGAGTCGAGATTGCCAATCGGGGGCGCATAGTTGACGTTGTTCAGCAGGTTACGGGCGCTGACGCTGAAGGTCAGGTTGTAGCGGTGTGTAGTCTCGTTTCCGAAGTTGAACGGGCTGCCGCCTCCGCCGCCAAGTCCGCGACCCCCAAGTCCGCCACCGCGCCCGCCGCCACCCCCTCCACCACGCGGACCACCGGCACTATGACTTTCCGTCTTAGGCCCCAGCCCAAATGTCTTGCTCAACCGCAGATTCAGGGTAAACAGGCTCTGGCCGCTGCCATAGTTGATTGGGGTGATGGGCTGGCCCGGAATCGGTACGGTGTTAAATGTGCCGTAGGGCGTGATCTTGATCACCCCGCCCGGCCCCCGCGTGCTAGCCAGCGCCGGACGATCGTTGAAGATCGAGTCGCCGTTTAGATCCTGCCCCACGATGATGTTAAAGGGCGCACCGGAGTTCGCGAGGATAAACGGACTGAGGCGAAAGGCGTAGGGCAGAGAAATAGTGCCGCCAATGACCGCGCGATTGCGAACGTCGAACGCCGCGCGGCCGTAGTCCTGCATGGGATCGTACGAGTTCATGATGAACTCCGCCGAACTGGAGCCACCGCCAAAGAAGCCGCCGCCGCCTCCACCACCGCTGCTAGCTCCCAAATCGCTGTTGGAGAAATTGAGCGAATAAAAGCCAAACAGCGAGAGCTTGCTTCCGACGCTCACACGGCCGTTCACGATCATTTGGTTCTGCAGAAAAACCCCCTCCGAGTTGTACTGGTAAATATTGGTGGTCCCGCCGAACGGGCGAATGCCGCTGGTGGGGTCTGAGGGATTGTACGTTCCAGGCAATGGCGCATTGGCGTTGCGCAGGAAGAGTTGATGTTCTCCGCGCGAATTTAGATAGGTGACCGACACCGTCGCATTCTTGGTGACTTGGCGCTCCACGCTGAACGCCGCTTCCAGGGTGTAGGGTATGCGCAGATTGGGGGAAACCTGGTAAACCGTGGGCGAGTTTGTCGCCAACTTGCTCAATTCGCTGGGCGGAAGAATCTGCGGATAGAAATCTGGTTGGCTGACGGTGTATTGCTGTTGCGTGATCCCGTTCAGTCGCTCCGCCTGCAACAAATAGTTGTAGGAAAAGCGGTCGTAGAAGATCCCATACCCCCCGCGTAGCACCGTCTTCGGCGCCTTGGAGTGGCCAAGTCCCCACGCCAGGCTCACGCGTGGCGCCCAATCCCCCTGGTACGGGATGCCGGTCTGGGTTTCATAACGCAAACCGTAGCTGAGCGAAATATTCGGCCGGATTCGCCATTCGTCTTCGGCATACAGACCGACGTCAATCATGGAGACGTCCGAGAGCGGCTGGCCGGTAATGATGGAAAACTGGCTGGCGCCCCCGCCTAGCGCGCGGATTTTTGCCGGCTTCCAAGGCGGATTCTGTTGCAGACCGATTTGCGTGATCTGATACGCGTTCAGCGACGGAAAAGTAAATTGCCCGTTGAAGTTCGAGTCCTCGTTGCTGGAGTACAGCGTCCCTCGCAGCCGTCCGCCGAACTTGATGAAGTGACGGCCATGCGCGATGGAGGTGTAGTTCTGCAGTTCGTAGTGATCCTGGTTGTTGTAAACCGTGCCTTGAGGGCTGCCTCCGCCGTTGAAGGCTCCCAACACATTCAGCGTTGGTTGGTCGCTGATGGGAAGCTGGTTGCTGCTATCGCGGATGTACTGAAAGCGCGTCTCATTCACCATCGTTGGGCTTAAGACCTGGGTGTCGCTGATTTGCACCGTCTGTTCCGTACTGTGGGAGTTGAAGCCCTGCGAAGGCAGCGAGAACTGACCAATGCCTTCGTTGTCTTGGGTATTCCGCACATACTGATAGCGCACCGTCAAGGTGTTGTTCTTCGAAAGCTGGAAATCGGCGCGCGGGCTGATATTCAACCGCGTCGAGGGGCTGGGGACCGTCGTGTTGTACGGAACGATCTGGTTATTGGGATTTAGTACCTGCGCCACAACTACGCTGACATTGTCGATGTTGCGTTGTTGCGCGGTGAAGAAAAATGATGCCTTCTTACCCAGCGGCCCGCTGAGGTTGCCGTTAAATATCTCCGAGTAGTAGCCCGGTTCTTCGGTTACAAACGGACTCAGCGCATTGAAGGCCGAGGAATTGCCGTTGATCATGACCTGGCCATGGAACTGGTCCGTCCCCGGCTTGGTGAAGATTTCGATTCGTCCATAGCCCAACTTGTCATATTCGGCGGAGAAGGGATTCTGGTTGATGCGGATTTCGCGGATCGCAGACTTCGGAGGCAGCTCTCCCGCAGTAAATCCATCGACATAAATCTGTCCACCATTCGGCCCCGCCGACGGACCGGCGAGCGCCTGCAACTCCGACGCCAACTCGTCAGGATCGTCGGACAGGGCGTCGAGGTCCTGGCCTTTTAAGACCAGCGTGCCCGCGCTACTTTGCGGACTGACATCGACCGTAGGAGTCTCTTCCTGCACTTCGACATTCTGCTTTTCCACGGCGATGGACAGCGCGATGTCAAACTGCTGAACCTGTCCCGCGGTCACTCTTACCGCTTCTTCCTGGTCAACTGCAAAACCTTTCGCCGTCGCGGTGACGGTGTAATCACCGGGCGTCAGTCCCCTGAATTCATAGACCCCTTGAGAATTAGTGGCTACTGTGACTGACTTTCCGTCCGCACCGGTCGCTGCCACCGTCGCGTTGGGAATGACGGCTCCCGAGGGATCGGTGATCCGGCCACGCAGAGTGCCAGACGCAGTTTGCGCCGGTATGTTGGCCGTAAGAATCGCGAACAAAAGAACCACGAGGATGGCACACGCGCGCATTGGAAATATTCCTACTCTCATGAACCGCGGAGCTATGGAGTATCTCCCATTGCACCCGCTACGCCTCCTGTGGACAAATTCCATGGCGAAAGAATGGTCCCCGCCTGGCTGGGCGCAGCAGTGAGAATCGGCTCGACACCGCTCAACAGAATGATTGCCGTCGAGGGCGAATTGGCACTCCCCTCGGTGGCCACAATCATCAGGGCGTCGCCTTTCTGCAAGTCGGCGAGCGTCACCGCAGGCATGCGGCCCAGCATTTGTTGGAAATCAGGCGCGCCACCTGGGCGCTGTCCCGGCCCACTTCCAGGCGATGGGCGCTCGGCGTCCGCTATCCTCGGCGATCCGGCTGCCGCACCGCCGCCTGGGCCGCCAGGCGTGATGCCTTTTAAGCGCATGGCAATGCGTTGCGCCACCATGGGCGGCAGCTTGTGCATTTGCGAATCCGTGGTCAATTTCAGGGTCACCGGGCGTTTGGTTGCCAGATCCATCACGGTAACCGAATTATTTCCCTGATCGGTCGCGACCACCGTGCCCGCGATATTGCGGAATGTGCCCGAAACAATTTCCTCGGCCGCCAGCTCGCTACCTTCAGCACTGCGGGTTCCGCGTGCGCGAAGTTGGTCGCCGGCCTTGATCTGGTCGAGCGTACCCGGCTTGGCGTCATCAAACTTCACCGAGTCCGGCGCGTATCGGCGAATGATGGTGTCCTTCGAAATGTGAATGGTAAGTTTCTCCGCCGCTAACGTGCCCGTGGAAATCTTGATAGTTTCCGTTCCGGCATCGATTGCTTTCACCACGCCTGCGAGCCCGTGCTTCTGCCACTCCGCGCGATCCTGCTCCTGCTTCTCGACGATGTCGGCCTTCTTCATGACAATCCCTGTGGCCGCCAAAACAGATTTGCCATCCTCCGAAGCAATCCCGCCAGCTAGAAGCCGGTCGCCGACTTGCAAATCTGGCATCTGGATTGGAGATGCGCTCTTCAGATCTGTTTGACCCGGAACGCTTCGAACTAAACGCGTGGACGGTTGGATGATGACGCTGACCTCTGATCCCGTATCGGTTGTGACAGTGATGGTATTGCCAGTGATTGAGTTGATCGTCCCCACTACCCTCACTCTTGATTTCGGCGTTCCCGTCGGTTGGGTTCCCTCTTTTTGTGCAGCGGCGGCAGGTTGGGACGCGGCGAACAAAGCGACACAGACCACGACTACGACCACTTTCAGAATCGCAATGGGTCTTCGCTTCGAAGTCATGCTGGACACCTCGCCCCAATAACAACCTAAACACACCCGTGGTAGCACGGTTGTTAAGAAAACATAAGTTTTGTAAACCGCTTATGGGTAAACAGATCAAAGTGTGCTATCGATCCGAAGGGCTGGTTCAGCACGGCATGAACTGCGCGCGCACTCGCCCAGAATAGGCGGTAAGCGGTAGTGTCCCAGTTTAGGAGTTGCATGAAACAGGCGGAGGGTAGAGCGGGCCTTCAGGCCCGCGTTGAAGCCGCACCTGGAAATCCGAGTGCCGTAGGCACGGCAGATCCGCGCCTTTCCTGTGCCGCCCCTACGGGACTCGGATTCGAGAGAAGTGCTTGACGCGGTCCTGAACGCCCGCTCTCCCCGGACAATGCAAACTGAGACACTATCCGGTACGCCAGCTGTTCAGCTCTACTTTGCGTTCTCTAGTTGCTGCGACAAATACGCGCCGATTCCGATTTCCTTGATGGCATGAACCTGGGCGTCCAGGAAGTCAGCGTGGCTCTCTTCATCCTGGATCATCCGCTCGAACAGGTCCTTGGATCCGGCGTCGCCGGCGTCGCGGCAGATCTTTGCCGCCGCGTTGTACTGGCGCACGGCATCGGCTTCGTCGGCATAATCAAATTTCAGTTGCTGCTCGACGGTGGCGCCCACCTTGGGCGTCAAGGGGACGTTGATGGCTGGAGTTCCGTCGAGGAAAATGATGCGCTCGATCAGTCCTTCGGCATGGTGCATTTCTTTGATGGCCCGCGCCTTGGTGAGTCCGGCCAGCCGGTGATAGCCCCAACTGTCGCACATCTCAGCCTGTACCATGTACTGCGCAATGGCCGTCAACTCCGCGCTAAGGGCCGCATTCAACTGCTCGATGACTTTTTCGTTGCCTCGCATCTGCACACTCCTTCCACTTGCAAGGGTCGCCTTATTCTACGGGAAACTCTGCGAGATGCGTCACAGTGAAGCGTGACGAGGAAAAGCCGGCGCTACTGCGACATCAGGTATTCCACCCCGCGCTCGATTTGCGATATCTGGATTAGCGAGATGCCGCCCTTCTGGAGCGCGTTATTGAGTCGCGGTAGTTGCGTGCTCTTCAGCTTCGTCCACTCCGCGATGCGCGCTTTGGCGGCCTCATCGGACTGCCTGTACACCTCGATGGCTTGCGATGGCGCCGTCCGGTTGCCACTTTCCACCACGTGAAGCGCCGAAGCCAGGCCACTGTTTGCAGCATCGAGTCCCATCATCGAAGGGCCGCTTCCCTTCTCGATTTTCGTGATCGCCGCCTGCAGCTCTGAAACCTGCTTGAGCAACTCGGGCTGATGGCCGCCAAGCTTCTGCTGCACCTCCTCGAGACGTTTCTTCACTGCGCCGATTTCAGCCGAGGCCCTGCGGCTGCGATGCACCTCTCCAAAGATTTCCAGTCCGAGACGAAGCTGTTCGTCCAACACGGCCGAAGACGCGGAAGAGCGCGGATCCATTTCCACCTTCAAGTTCTGGGCGAAGTTGTCCCCATCAACCATAAGTTTTAGTTGATAGATACCTGGCGTAATGCGCGGCCCTTGGGGAGCTCTATAACCTTCATCTTCTTCGATCTCTTCGGGGCTTCCGGAACTGCTCCACCTGAGGTCCCAAACAAATCGGTGCATGCCGGCGGAGTTGTCCAGCACCGCGGGCTTAGGCAGCCAGCGTGGGTGAATAGGCAGCGGAGGATACGTTGGCTGCTTTGCACCGCTTGCAAAGCGGCGCACCACTTTCCCGCTGGGATCATAAATTTCGAGCGTCACCTGCTTGGCCGGCGACTTCAGGTAGTAGTCGAGCACAGCCCCGTCGGGCGGGTTCTTCGCCGCGGCCTCTTCCGGAGGCAGCGGTGACCCCAGGAAGACATCGTTGTCAATGCGAATCGCCGTGGCCGGCTGATAGAGCCGGACAGTCCCGCTCTGCGGCCGGCTCGCAATCTGCCGCAGCGGCGTGATGTCGTCGAGAATCCAGAAGGCCCGTCCGTGCGTGGCCACGACCAGGTCAGCGCCATGAATGGTGATGTCGCGGATGGACGCGGCAGGCAGATTCAGTTGCAGCGGCTGCCAGTGGTCCCCGTCGTCGAACGAAACGTAGACACCCAGCTCCGTTCCCGCGAAGAGCAGGCCCTTCTTCTCCGTGTCCTCGCGAATGGCGTTGACGAAAGATTGCTCGCCGATTCCCGTCGCGATCGCCTGCCAGGTTTTGCCGTAATCCCGCGTGCGATAAATGTAGGGCCGTAGGTCGTCGAGCCGATGACGATCGACTGCGACGTAGGCCACGGCGGGATCGAAACGCGACGCCTCGATCATGGCGATCTTGCTCCAGTCTCCTACGCCGTTCGGCGTCACGTTCTGCCATGTCTTCCCGTCGTCGCGAGTGAGGTGGAGCAGGCCGGTGTCGCTGCCCGCCCATATCTGATCGGCTTTCAGCGGCGAAGGCGCAATGCTGTACACCACGCCAAAACCTCGCTCCTTCGCGTTCTGCACTGTGGCAGGTCCGTCGGGCTTTTCGCTGGTGGAGTTCGGCGCAGCGCCGGTAAGGTCGGGGCTGATCTGCTCCCAGTGCAGGCCGCCGTCGGTAGTCTTCATCACGTACTGCGTTCCCAGATAGAGCGCGTTCTTGTCCAGCGGCGAGAAGACCAGCATCGGAGTCCATGGATCGCGATGCTTGCGCTCGTTGATCTCGCTGCCGAAGTTGGACGCTGGCCAGGGAGTAATGTCCTGACTCAACGAGGTGCGCCGGTCCCAACGCACCACGCTGCCGTAAACACCGGTAGCATAGACGATGTTCGGATCGCTGGGATCGGGGGCCAGCCATCCGCTTTCGCCGCCGCCGACCATAAACCAGTCGCGCGCTGTGATCAGCCCATGATCGGTCCGGCTCGAGACCGCGGCGCTGCCGCTGTCCTGCTGGGCGCCATAAACGTGATAAGGAAATTCGTTGTCGGTGATCACGTGATAGAACTGCCCGATCGGCTGGTTGAACCAGGAGGACCACGTCTTCCCATCGTTCAGGCTGATGGATGTCCCCTGGTCGGTGCCGACAATCATACGCGAAGAATCCTTGGGATCGACCCAGAGCTGGTGGTAGTCGTCGCCGCCCGGCGCGCCGCGCACGATGGAGATGGTCTTGCCGCCATCGTCGGAACGGTAGAGCGCGATATTCGGAATGTAAATGACATCGGGATGGCTGGAATCGACGGTGATCCAGTTGAAATACCACGCCCGGCTGGTGAGGCGCGCATCGCTGTTGGCCAGGACCCAGGTGTCGCCGCCGTCGTCAGAGCGGTAGAGCCCCGCCTTCTTGCCAGCATCCAGCAAGGCATACACCCGCTTGCGGTCCGGGGCCACGGCAACGCCCACCCGTCCCCAATCTCCATCCGGCAATCCGTGGCCGGTCAGTTGGGTCCAGGTCGCTCCGCTGTCGGTGGAGCGATACAGCCCTCCGCCCGGCCCTTGTAGCGGCGCATAGGTGCTCCAGGGCGGACGGTGCGCGTTCCAAATGCCAGCGAACAAAATGTTCGGGGCATCCGTCGCCAGGGCCAGGTCAGAGACGCCGATGCTTGGACCTTTGTCGAGCACGTGAGACCAGGTATGACCTCCGTCCCTGGACTTGTAAACGCCGCGCTCTTGGTTGGGGCCGTAGGCGTGACCCAGCACTCCGACATAGACAATGTCCGCATTGTGAGGATCCACCACGATGCGGCTGATCTGGCGGGAATCGCGGAGACCGATATTTTTCCAGGTCGCTCCGCCGTCCTGCGACTTGTACACACCGTCGCCCGAGGAAAGATCGGTGCGGATGTCCGATTCGCCAGTGCCGGCGTACATGACATTCGGATTGGAGGGCGCCACCACCAGCGCCCCAATCGAGGCGATGGGTTGACCATCGAAGATTGGCGTCCATGTCACGCCGGCATCGGGTGTTTTCCAGATGCCGCCGCCGACGGAGCCAAAGTAAAAGGTCGCTCCATCCCCCGGCACTCCGGCGACGGCAACCACGCGGCCGCCGCGGAATGGGCCGATCATTCTCCATTGCAGGCCGCCGAAGAGATCGGGAGAAACGGATTGCGCAGCGATGGGACAGCTCAAAGTAACAGCGGCGACAAGCAAAAGTAGAAACTGACAAACACGGCTGACGGAAAGTCTCAATTCAATTGTCCCCGGCACGAATGTGTTCAGATAGATTACACTTTCGCGTAAAGTCATGGGAAAGAGTAGGCGGACAAACGTCGTTAAATCGGGCGCCGAACAGCGCATCCGGCTCGGAGTGACACGTTGCACCTTTTCTCACGTTCCCTTTTTTCGCTCAACTCCAATCCGACGAGGCGTGATGATAGACGTAATGCGAACTTTGCTCTCAACATCTGCAGTCCTGTTGTTCTCATTTCTACCGTTCGTTCCTCCCGCATACTCGCAACCCGTCAATACCAAGCTTCTGGGCGAAATGCATTGGCGAAACGTCGGCCCTTTTCGCGGGGGCCGTACCCGTGCGGTCTCGGGTGTGCCCACACAACCGAATGTTTTCTACATCGGCGCCGTGAATGGCGGGGTGTGGAAGACCACCGATTTCGGCCGCACCTGGACGCCTATCTTCGATCGCGAAGCAACCGGCTCTATCGGAGCCCTCGAAGTAGCACCGTCCGACCCCAACGTTATCTATGTCGCCAGCGGTGAAGGGCTGCATCGTCCCGACCTGTCGGTTGGCGACGGAATCTATAAATCCACCGACGCTGGCGCGACCTGGACGCACCTCGGGTTGCGCGATGGCCAACAGATTTCGCAGGTAGCCATTGATTCCCACGATCCTAACCGGCTTTTTGTCGCCGTCGCGGGACACCCTTACGGCCCTAACCCGGAGCGCGGGATCTATCGTTCGACCGATGGCGGCCAGACCTTCGACAAGGTGCTCTACAAGGACGAGAACATCGGCGCTGGCGACGTAAAGATTGACCCATCGGACCCGAATATTGTTTATGCCACATTGTGGGAGGCGCGAGAGGGACCATGGGAGAATGGCGAATTTAACGGCACTAACGGAGGTGTGTTCAAGTCAACCGACGGCGGACAAACATGGCATCCTCTGGCGGGAGGACTGCCGAACGGCATCCTCCAAGCCTATGTTGCCATAGCGCGTAGCAATCCTAAGCGGCTCTTCGCTGTGGTTGCGACCAAGGACAAGGTGGAACTCTATCGTTCCGCCGACGGCGGTGAGATCTGGACAATCGCGACCACCGATTCGCGTCCCAAGAACCGTATCGGCGGCGGCGATTTACCCGTGCCGATGATCGATCCGAAGAATCCGGATGTCGTGTACGTCACCAGCACAGTCACCTGGAAATCCACCGATAGCGGCAAGACCTGGATTGGTTTTCGCGGCGCTCCCGGCGGCGACGATTATCAGAACATCTGGATCAATCCCAACGATTCCAACACGATCATCCTGACCAGCGATCAGGGGGCGATCGTTACCGTAAACGACGGCGAGAGCTGGAGCTCCTGGTATAACCAGCCCACGGCGCAGATGTATCACGTGAACGCCGACAACGCTTTTCCCTATCGCTTGTGCAGCGGACAGCAGGAGAGCGGCTCGGCTTGCATTTCCAGCCGGGGCAACGATGGCGCGATCACGTTTCGCGAATGGCATCCGGTGGCGGCGGAAGAGTACGGCTATGTCGTGCCCGATCCGCTCGACCCCGACATTGTGTTCGGCGGCAAGCTGTCGCGCTATGACCGGCGCACGGCGCAGGGGCAGAACGTGACTCCGGTGTTGGTCCCTGGGCCGAACTTCCGCATGATTCGCACCCAGCCAATTGTGTTCTCACCGATTGATCCGCATCTTCTCTACTTCGCGTCGAACACTTTGTGGACTACCCGCGATGGCGGACAGAGTTGGAAGCAGATCAGTCCTGACCTCACTCGCAAGACCTGGGAAGTGCCCGCCACCGTGGGCATCTTTTGCAGCGAGCCGTCGGCCCAGCCCAAGCAGCGAGGGGTCGTCTACGCGGTCGCGCCCTCGCCACTCGACATCAACCGCATCTGGGCGGGTACGGACGATGGCTTGATCTGGCTTACCACCGATGGCGGAGCGCACTGGAACAACATCACACCGCCTCAGCTATCGGCATGGCAGAAGGTTTCGGTCCTCGAAGCCAGCCACTTCGATCCGCAAACCGCGTACGCTGCTGTCAACACCTTGCGTCTCGACGATCTGCGGCCTCACATTTATCGCACCCGTGATTCCGGCAAGACCTGGACTGAGATCACCAGCGGCATCCCGGAAAACGAGAACGTGAACTCCGTCCGCGAAGATCCCAAGCGAAAGGGTCTGCTGTTTGCGGGCACCGAGCGCGCGGTGTACGTCTCTTTTGATGATGGCGATCGCTGGCAGTCGTTGCGGCTGAACATGCCCGCGACCTCCATACGCGATCTGACGATCAAGGACAACGACCTCGCGGTGGGAACCCATGGCCGTGGTTTCTGGATTCTCGACGACATTACGCCGCTGCGTCAGTTCGACGACAAGGTTGTCGCCAGTAATGCCTTCCTGTTCGCGCCCGAGCTGGCCTATCGCGTTCGCTGGAACACCAACAGCGACACGCCTCTGCCGCCGGACGAGCCCGCAGGCCAGAATCCGCCGGATGGAACCATCCTCAACTATTACCTGAAGTCACCCGCGACTGGCCCGGCTACGCTCGAAATCCTCGATAGTGCGGGCACTGTGGTGCGGCGGTACTCCAGTGCCGATCCCATCCCTCCACCTGACCCGGATCTGTCCATTCCGGCGTATTGGCTGCGACCGCCGCAAACCTTGTCCAGCGCGGCAGAAATGCATCGTTTTGTCTGGGACATGCATTACGCGCCAGTGCCAGGGATGAAGCCTTACTATCCGATGACCGCGGTTTCTCGGAACACGGCGCCGGCGCCGACTTCGCCATGGGTTGTGCCGGGCATGTACAGCGTCGTTCTCACGGTTGATGGACAGCGCTACACCCAGCCGCTGACCATCGCAATGGACCCTCGCGTCAAGACCTCGACTGCCGATTTGCAAAAGCAGTTCGAGCTGTCGATGCAAGTCTATGACGATTTGCTGGTCCTGCAGCCGGTGGTGGACCGGGCCGCAGCGACACTGACGAAGTTGAAGTCTATGCGCGAAAAGGCGAGCGGTCCGGAGGCTGCCAAGATTGACGCCGCCATTCAGGAATTGCAATCTCTGCAAGGAGCGGGCGGACGCCGCAGACGGGGGGCGCAAACTGAGGGCCTCTCTGGCGTGCGCGGCTCCCTTATGGAATTGTTGTGGGTGTTGCAGGAGGTGGACGCAGCGCCAACCATGCAGGCAACGCAAGCCGTTTCCAAAGTGCATCAGTCGGCGACATCGCTAGTGCAGCGCTGGCAGGAGTTCGCGAGCAAACAGTTGGCACCGCTGAAAGTACAGCCCTGAAAGGCTATTCTGCCAGCAGCGCCTTGATGATTTCGCGCCACTCGTGCTCCAGCGAGCTTTGCGGAGGCTCTTTGCCGGCGTGCCCGTACCAATAGAGGGCATTGGAGGAGTCGCCTTCCTTGCGATGAAGATAGGCGTGGACCCACGCGGCGCGGGGACTTTCGTCCTGCTGCGCCGATTCGTGGGCCGTCTTCCAATCTCCCTTCGCGTCCCACCACAAGGCCGTGAGCGCATGATCCAGCGCACGTGGCGGACCGTCACGCTGCAACGATTCGCGGAAGTCATCGAACGTCATGTCCCTATTCACGTTCACACCGTAGAGTATCGCAGATCGCGAAAAGAAAGTTTGCTTTCACAACATCCTGCGCGTTTCCCTCTCCGCTTCATTGCAAACCCTCGCGCCTCTTCGCCGTCCAATCAGGGGCGAGAACTTATGGGAGATGAAGAGTGGCTAACCAAAAATATGTTGTAGATGCATTAGAAGACTTGATTGCAGTTGCCCGCGATGGGCAAAGCGGCTACCACGACGGCGGTGAACATGCGAAGGACCCGCAGCTACGCAGGTTCCTGGATTCGGTGGGTCTGGCGCGGGCCAAGTTCGCGGGAGATTTGGAGAGTTACGCGGTGCGGCTGGGCAAGGGGAACGTCGACCGCTCCGGCAGCGTGAAGGGCGCGATTCAGCGTGGCAGGACCGACCTGAAGGCGAACCTGGGCGAGGGCGACGATTCCATTCTGTCGTCCATGGAAACCGGCGACAGCTACGCCAAACATCGCTACCAGAAGTACGCCAACGACAATAAACTTCCCGACGATATTCTCGAGACCATAAGGATTCAGCAGCAGACAATTGCCAGAACGCTCGATCGCGTTCGCACCCTGCGGCAAAATCGAAAAGCGGCGTAACTAAATCCACCTCGGATCACGCGGAAGGCGGTTTGCGCGTCATTCGCGTCGTTCGTGGTCCGGTCGAATCCGTTTGTTTAATCCGTCCAGGCAGGCTAACCATAACCACAGCGCTCAAAATCCCACCAGAACCGGCTCGGGTTGTAGCTCTATTCCAAACTCCTTTAGGACGCCGGCTTGAATTTCGTCTTTCAGGGCGATGATGTCGGCCGCGGTGGCGCCGCCGCGGTTGACGATTGCCAACGCGTGCCGCCGCGAGATACCCGCCGCACCTTTGCCGTAGCCCTTGGAGAATCCGGCGTGCTCGACCAGCCAGGCGGCGGGCAGCTTGCGAAAGCCGTCGTGGGCAGGATAGCTGGGCAGTTGCAGTCCGCGTAACTCCACATGCGCCACCAACTCCTCGAAGAAAGACTGCGACACGATGGGATTCTTGAAGAACGATCCGGCGCTGCGCGCATCCTCATCGCCGGGAACGATGAGCATGGCCTTGCGGTGGCGGATTTCCCGTACCGCTGCTCTGACTTCCACCAGAGTCGGATCGCCGGCATACGTCGCGAAGAACTTCTGCAGGTCGGCGTAACGAATACTCGGCTTACCACCGTGCTGCAACGCGAACGATACTTGCAAGATGATGTAACGATCGCGATCCGTCGTATTGAAGATGCTGGTGCGGTAGGTGAAACCGCACTCCGCGTTAGAGAGAATCTGGACTTGCAAAGACCGCAAGTCGAGAACTCTCACCTCGCGAATAGTCTCCGAGACCTCCTGGCCATAGGCGCCGACATTCTGCACCGGGGTGCCGCCGACCGTGCCCGGAATCCCGCTCAGGCACTCCAACCCGGCGCAGTTGGCGTCCACGGACTGTGCCACCAGCGTGTCCCAATCCAGGCCCGCACCGGCCGTGAAAATCACGTTTTCATGCGGGGGCGTGGGACTCGACAAGCTGGAGATCGCGACCTTGAGCACCAAGCCGGCGAAGCCTTCATCGGCGATAACGAGGTTGCTGCCCCCGCCAAGCACGAACAGTGGCAACTGACGCGAGCGGGCAAACTCTACCCCTTCGATCACCTCGGCTTCACTGTGGACCTCGACGAAATAGCGCGCCGGGCCACCCACGCCGAGCGTGGTGAAGGGGGCCAGAGCAACCTGTTCGCGAATGAGCATGGGCGCAAAGCCAATATATAGGCTCAGGCAACTTGCGGGGCCGTCAGTCCTTCAGGATCTGGCGGGCGATGACCAACCGCTGAATTTCGCTGGTGCCTTCGCCGATGGTGCAGAGTTTGACGTCGCGGTAAAACTTCTCGGCGGGATAGTCCTTGATGAATCCGTAACCGCCGTGAATCTGCACTCCTTCGTTGGCGCACTTCACCGCGACCTCGCTGGCATACAGCTTGGCCATGGAAGACTCCAGCGTGGTCTTCATGCCGGCATCTTTCATCGCGGCCGCGCGATGGGTCAGCAGGCGGGCGGCATCAATTTCCGTTGCCAGGTCGGCAAGCTTGAACGCGATTGCCTGGAACTGGCTGATCGGCTGGCCGAACTGCTTGCGTTCCTTGGAATACTTCAGCGCTGCTTCATACGCGCCTTGGGCGATGCCCAGCGCCAGCGCCGCGATGGAGATGCGGCCCCCGTCCAGAACTTTCATCGCGTCAACGAATCCGTGGCCTTCCTGGCCTAGCAGGTTCTCGGCAGGAAGTTCGCAGTCTTCGAAGATCAACTCCGAGGTGTCGCTGGCCCGCAGACCCAGTTTGTTTTCCTTCTTGCCAGCGCGGAACCCCTTGGTGCCTTTCTCCACCACGAACGCCGACAGCCCGTGGGTGTGCGCCGTCTTATCGGTCACCGCAACCACCACCGCCGCGTCAGCGTAACGGCCATTGGTGATGAACGTTTTAGTGCCGTTCAGCACCCAGTTCTTACCCCGCCGCACAGCCGAGCAGCGCGCGCCGCCCGCATCCGAGCCTGCGCCTGGCTCGGTCAGGCCCCACGCGCCGATGAATTCACCGGTGGCCAGCTTGGGAACGTATTTCCGCCTCTGCTCTTCGTTGCCGGCAATGAAGATGTGATTCGAGCACAGCGAAGTATGCGCGGCCACGATGATGCCCACGGAGCCATCCACGCGCGAGAGTTCTTCGACGGCGGTGACGTACTCGATGTAGCCCATGCCGGCGCCGCCGTACTCAGTGGGGAAAATGGTACCCATCAGGCCCAGCTTACCCAGTTCCTTGACGGTCTCCAGCGGGAAGGTACCGGGTTCGTCCCACTTCATCACGTTGGGTGCAATCTCGCGCTCCGCAAAGTCGCGCACCATTTTCTTTAATTGCAGTTGTTCGTCCGAGAGCTGGAAATCCAAACCGTTCCTCCAAATCGTGGAAGGCGTGCCCCACCCACCCCTTCAAATCACCGCAACATCCCCGCCATGTGTTGCGTGCCCTGCACCAATCCCAGAGACCAGTTCGTAACATTGATAAAGAAGTTCGGAAAGAGCCCGATAACTACTGTGCCTGCTGCGGTGATGGTCAACGCCAAGCGCATCGCCGGGCGCGTATGCACCGGTTCTGCGTCGATGGGCTGGCGCATCAGCATCGAATTGGCAATGCGCATGTAATAGTAGAGGCCCACCACCGAATAGAGTACGCCGATGGCAGCCAGCGCGTAATGGCCGGTCTGAATGAGCGCCAGGAAGATGAAGTACTTACCCCAGAAGCCCGCCAGAGGCGGAATCCCAGCCAGCGAGAGCAGGAAGATCAGCATCAGGATGGCTTCCGTCGGCGCCTTGAAGTACAGCCCGGCGATGTCATCGACCGTGTCGCCGATGATATTGCGCCGCCGTAGCGACGTGATCACCGCGAACGCCCCCAGGTTCATGAAGGTGTACACCAGCAGGTAAATCATAATCGCCATGATGCCGGTGGAATTGGTTTGGCCGTCGCTGGCGATCAGCCCCAGCAGCATGTAGCCGACGTGAGCGATGGAGGAGTACGCCAGCAGCCGCTTCAGGTTGTCCTGCGTGATCGCCGCCAGGTTGCCGCCGGTCATGGTCGCAATGGCAACGAAGATCAGCAGTGGCACATACATCGAGCGCAGGGGATAAAGTCCGAAGAGGAAGATGCGCAGCAGCATCGCCCATGCGGCCGACTTCACCGCCACCGACATGAACCCGGTAATGCTGGTAGGCGCCCCTTCGTACGCGTCGGGTGCCCACTGGTGAAAGGGCACCGCCGCAATCTTAAACAGCAGTCCGGTGGTGGTGGTCAGCAGCGCAAAGATGACCACGGGATCGTTCGGCCGGGTGGCGATCACTTCCTGCAACTTCTGCGCAATCTGCCCCAGGTTGGTGCTGCCAGTCAGGCCGTAGAAAAGCGACAGGCCGTACGCGAAGATTCCCGACGAAAATGCGCCGAGCAGCAAGTACTTCAACGCAGCTTCATTCGACCGCTTATCGCGCCGCAAAAAGCCCACCAGCACGTAGGTCGAGATGGCCATCAGCTCCAGGCCAATAAAGATCAGCACGATGTCATAGCCGGCGGCCATGCACATCATTCCGACCACCGACAGAAGCATGAGCGCGTAGAACTCGCCGTGGCTCTCGTGCTCGATCTCGAGATAACGCATGGACATCAGGATGGCGATGCCGGCGCCCATCAGGAACAGATAGAAGAAATAGATGGCAAAGCGATCGACGACCAGCGAGCCCATGAAGCCTGTAAAGGTCGCGATTGCGATGCCTTGCTTTTCCGCGGCGTGATAGACCAGATGGAGCTTGACCACCGCGACCGACGAAAACGCCACGCCGATCAACGCGGTGATGGCGTTCACCCGCTTCCACTGCTGCGGCAGCATCAGGTCGATCATCAGGATGCCGAGCGCGAACACCGTCAGCAGCAGCATCGGCAAGGCGAGCAGGTAGTCGGTGCTTGAGTAAGACAAGGAAAACGTTGTCAGCGAGGTGGTCACTAGTTCATCCTCACTTGCCGAGTGCGGCCGGAGCCGCCGCTAAATTGGCTTTGGCCGTATTCACGGGAGCGGGCTTCTGCTTCGTCGCCACTCCGGGTTTCTGCCCGTCTCCGGGGGTTGCTGGCTTCTGCGTCTCTGGCGCTTTAGGAGGTTCAGGCAGCGGAGTCGCCGCCTCCGGATTCGGATTTACCGGCTGGGCCGCAAGCATTGGCTTAGCCAGTCCCGGATAATCAGGGCGCACGGTTGCGACCAGGTTGTTGACCGGAGTCGCGAGAATCTGGAAGAACGGCTTGGGATACAACCCGATCCAGAAAGCGACGATCACCAGCGGAATAAACGTGGCCAGTTCCCTTCCCGAAAGATCAAGCAGCTTCTCATTTTTCGGATTGTTCACTGGGCCGAAGAACACGCGCTGGTACAGCCACAGCAGGTACGCCGCGGCCAGAATCACTCCCGGCACGGCCCAGGCCGCCCAAACCTTGTTCTCCATGAACGTGCCCTGCAGGATGGTGAACTCGCCGACGAACCCGTTGAGCAGCGGCAGTCCCATCGAAGACATGAACATGATGAGAGTGATCGTGGCGTACACCGGCATCACGTTGGAGATGCCGCCGTACTCCGCGATCTCGCGCGTGTGGCGGCGTTCGTACAGGATGCCCACAATCAAGAACAGCGCGCCGGTGGAGATGCCGTGGTTGATCTGTTGCAGCACCGAGCCGCTCAGGCCCAGCGGGCTGAGAGCGAAGATTCCCAGGGTGCAGAAGCCAAGGTGGCTGACCGACGAGTACGCCACCAGCTTCTTCATGTCTTTCTGCATCAGCGAAACCAGCGCGCCGTAGATGATGGCGATCAGCGAAAGCACAATCACGAACTGACGCACCCACGGCGTCATCGCGACCGCCGGGAAGAACGGCAGCGAGAAGCGGATCAAGCCGTACGTCCCCATCTTCAGCAGAACGCCCGCCAGAATCACGGAGCCTGCGGTGGGCGCTTCCACGTGCGCATCGGGCAGCCAGGTGTGAAACGGGAACATCGGCACCTTGATAGCAAAGCCGACAAAGAACGCAAAGAACAGCCAGATGGCCGCATGCCCGCCGATCTTCGGCGCGGTGGCGTAGAGATCCGGCAGGTAGAAGGTGTACACGCCGGTCAGGGTGTGGTGATGGAAATAGAGGAACAGAATGCCGAGCAGCATCAGCACCGAGCCGAACAACGTGTACAGGAAAAACTTGATCGCGGCGTAAAGCTTGCGCGGTCCGCCCCAGATGCCTATCAGCAGGTACATCGGCACCAGCATGGCTTCCCAGAAAACGAAGAACAGGAACATGTCGTTGGCCATGAAGACGCCGAGCATGCCCGTCTGCAATACCAGGAACCAAACGTAGTATTCCTTCACCCGCTCCTGGATGGCGTTCCACGACGACAGAATCGAGATGGCCCCGAGCAGCGTCGTCAGCATGATGAGCAGGAACGAAATGCCGTCGATGCCGATCACGTAGCCGGAGCCGATGGACGGAATCCAGTTGTTGGGTGCACCCTCGACAAACTGGAAGCCGGCGCGGTCCTTCAGCGCCCAGAACCACGGAATCAGCGGCAACGAAACCGCAAATCCCAGGAAGCCGAAGATGTTGCCGATCCAGCGGATGGCGTCCTTGTTCTCCTTCGGCACCAGCATGAGGAGAACTGCGCCCACCAGCGGCGTGAATAAAATTATCGAAAGAATATGGTTGTACATTTATTTAGCTCTCAGCCTTCAGCCGTCAGCTTTCAGCTCAAACCCTCTATCCGACGGGTGCCCCACCCTTGTCGCCGTCTTTTGGCGAGAGGGTGGGCTCTACCACTTGATCACGTAATAAAAAACAAATCCCACTAATCCGGCGACCATCACCAGCGCGTACCACTGCACCAGGCCCCACTGCACCAGGCGCACCGGATACGAAGCCAGGCGCGTCACGATGGCCACTCCGTTTACGAACAGGCCGTCAATGATCCACTTGTCCCATAGCACCGACAGGGTGCCGCTCATGCGCGTGGACCAGCCTGCGCCGTTGACCGCGCCGTCAATCACTTCGGCGTCGAACTTCCACATGGCATCGCCCAGACCCATTGCCCCCAGGCGCACCGGTCCCACCTTCCTGCGGCCCGTGAACACCCAGTCGTAGATCTCGTCCACGTACCACTTGCGGAAAAGCGTCTTATAGAAGCGCGGTGAAATCTCATTGATCGGCTCTTTGTAGCCTTTGTCGGCCTTCTTGTAGGCGCGCTGCGCCAGGAACCAGCCCACCACCGCCGCTCCCACCGAGGCGAACATCAGCGTGTACTCCATCGGATCGGTGTGCTCGACCTGCTGCTCACCGGCAGCCACTTGCGCGGCCTTTCCACCTTCTTCCAGTACCACCGCTTCTTTGGCGAACACCGGTTCGAGGAACTTCTCGAAGCGGTTCGATCCGCCCAAGCTGTGTGGCATGCCAAGGTAACCAGCCCCGAGCGAGCAGATCGCCAGGATGACCAGCGGCACCGTCATCGTCTTGGGCGATTCGTGGATGTGGTGCTCCACCTCGTGATTCATGCGGGGCTTGCCAAAGAACGTCAGGTAGATCAGCCGGAACATGTAGAACGAGGTCATTAGCGCCGTCAGAAACGCGATGTACCACAGATACCGGTACGCGCCCGCTTCGCGCGACCACGTCTCCCAAAGGATGGCGTCCTTGGAGAAGAAGCCGGCGAATCCCGGAATACCGGCGATGGCCAGCGTCGCAATCAACATGGTGCCGAAGGTGGTCTTGATCTTTCCACCGAGCGCGCCCATGTGCTGCATTTCCTGTTGGCCGCTCATGGCGTGAATCACCGAGCCCGCCCCGAGGAACAGCAGCGCTTTGAAGAACGCATGGGTAAAGACGTGGAACACGCCCGCGGCAAACGCTCCCACGCCGAGCGCCAGAAACATGTACCCCAACTGCGAAACCGTCGAGTACGCCAGCACGCGCTTGATGTCGTTCTGCACCAGGGCGATGGTCGCGGCGAAAATCGCCGTCAGCGCGCCGACGATGGCGACCGTCTTCATCGCATTCGGCGCCAGCACGAACAGCGCATTGGAGCGCGCCACCATGTACACGCCAGCAGTCACCATGGTCGCGGCATGGATCAGCGCCGACACCGGCGTCGGGCCTTCCATCGCGTCCGGCAGCCAGACATACAGCGGGAACTGCGCCGACTTGCCGCAGGCCCCGACGAACAGCAGCAGGCAGGCGGCGGTGATCACCGGATCGCCAATGTGAAATTGCCCGCTGCGCGCCAGCAGGTTGACCTTGGTGTACTGCATCGAGCCGAAGTACCAGGCGATGGTGAACATGCCCAGAATGAATCCCGCGTCACCGATGCGATTGACGATGAATGCCTTGTTGGCAGCCGTCGATGCGGAGTGGCGCTGGAAGTAGAAGCCGATCAGCAGGTACGAGCACAGGCCCACGCCCTCCCAGCCCACGAACATCACCGCGTAGTTGTTCGCCAGGATGAGTGTCAGCATGGAGAACATGAACAGGTTCATATACCCGAAGAAGCGGTAGTAGCCGCCTTCGTGCCCCATGTAGCCGATCGAATAGATATGGATCAGCATGCCCACGCCGGTCACGAACAGCAGCCAGATGCAGGACAGGGGATCGAGCAGGAAGCCGGCATCGGCGCGGAATTCGGCCGTCCGGCCGCCATGCATCGGGTAGGTCAGTGAAGCATCGCCGGTGCCCATCCAGGTGTACAGCACCTTCTCGAAGGGCTTGCCGGGATTGGCGGCGCTGTATCCGGTGTACTGCCACACGGCGACACACGCCCACGCGAACGCCAGCACAACCAAGCCGACGCAAATGCCGTTCACCGCCTGCTTCGACAGCTTGCGTCCAAAAAAGAACATGCAAACCGCGCCGATGGCGGGAAACAGCGGAATCAACCAGATGTGGTCAAGAAACATAGCAATTAGCCGTTAGCAGTTAGCAATTACCAAACTACCTACCATTTGTCATCCCGAGCGAGGACTTCAGTCCGAGCCGAGGGATCTGCGGTTGCACCGTCCCGGGGGACTCGGTTCATTTATCTCGCCCACCCAGCGCTGAAGCGCTGGGCTAAGCTCTTTCGTCCCGCTTCGCGGGACTGGGAAAATCGCTGTCCGAACCAACACTCCAAAGAACAGTCAATGGCGCACCGGCCCAAAACCAATTTTCAAAAAACAATGGGCGGCAGATCGGCCAATCCAAATCTCAACTCGCGAACACATCGTCCCAACTCAACTCACAACTGGCTACTGGCCACTGACAACTGCCTTCTCACCATTTCAACAAGTCCACTTCGTCCACGTTCACCGTCTCCTTGTTGCGGAAGAAGGCGATGATGATGCCGAGGCCGACTGCCGCTTCGGCGGCAGCGTCGGTGATCACGAAGATGGCGAACACCTGCCCATGCAATCCGTAGAGCCGTGAGAACGCCACCAGGTTAAGGTTCACGGCATTCAAGATCAACTCAATCGACATCAGGATGATGACCACGTTGCGCCGGGTCAGCACGCCGATGGTGCCGATGATGAACAGCGCCGCCGCAACCACGAGGTAATGCATGGTGGTGATCTCAGTCATGTCAGATCCTCTTCTTCGCCATGACCACCGCGCCCACGATGGCCACCAGCAACAGCAGCGACGCAATCTCAAACGGCAGCATGTAATTGCCGTAAAGCCAGATGCCAATCTGCTGCGTGTTGTCGCCCTCAAGTCCGCGATAACTCTGGTAAAACGCCGACGGAAACACGCCGCGACCCGTGCGATAAACAAACGCCAGCAATCCCCCGAGCGCCAGGGCGGCAATCGTGGCCACGATCCACTGTTTGTTGAACTGGTACTCGCGGATGTTCTGCTCCAGGTTGACCAGCATGATGACGAACAGGAACAGCACCATGATTCCGCCGGCGTAGAGCACGATCTGCACCGCAGCCACAAAGGGCGCGTACAGCATCAGGTAAAAGCCAGCCAGCGAGAGCAGAGTCACGATCAACGACAGCGCCGCGTGCACCGGGTTGCGCCGCGTGATCACCGCAATGGCGGACACGATAGCAGTGATCGCCAGAAAGTAGAAAAAGAACGGTGTCGCGACCGGATTCATATTGTGTGCTTCTCTCTCATTGTTGACCTAACCTCTGTCATCCTGAGCGGGGGCGCGCTTCTTTCGCGCGCCGGAGTCCAAGGACCCCTATTATTACGAAACCCTTTGTCCCCCCGTTTGTCATCCCGGGCGAGTCGAGGGACCTGCCCAAACGCCAGCTCTACCAAACTGACAACTGACTACTGGCAACTGACAACTCCTTCACTTCGCGTACTTCTCCGGCTCGGGCCCGCGCTCCAATGCCGCCTGGTCCAGCACCATGCCCTCGCGGCTGTACAACGCCATCTCGTAATCCTGGGTCAGCTCCAGCGCGTCGGTCGAGCAAGCCTCCTCGCACAGGCCGCAGAACATGCAGCGGCTCAGGTCGTAGGTCCACGAGACCACCTCTTTGCGCTTGGTCGCCGGGTTGCGTTCGCCCTTTACCACGATGAGTTGCTCCGGACAAGCCAGCGCGCACAGGTTGCAAACGATGCACAGCGACTCGCCGGTATCGGGATTCGAGTTCAAGCGCGGCTGCCCGCGAAAGCGCTCGAAGATCACCGGCCGTTCCAGCGGATACTGCTCAGTGATCGCCTCGCTGGGTGGTTGATAGTGGAACGTCACCTTGAGGCCCTTTACTAAATCAACCAGAAAGATCTTGCGAAGCAGCGGAGTCAGGCTCATTGCAGCACCCCCGTGAGCGCCGCCGACAGTTGCGGCATCAGGCCCCAAAGCGCGGTGGCAATCAGCACGCCCAAGCCAGTCGGCAGCAGTACCTTCCAGCCCACCTTCATGAGCTGGTCAAAGCGGTAGCGCGGGAACGTTCCGCGGTACCAGATGTACAAGTACATGAAGAAGGCAACCTTGACGACGAACCAGTAAATGTCTTGTATGCGGACGCTCACCGCCGGCACCAGAAGCACCAACCCGACAAATCCCAGCAGAGCGCCGAACGTGCCCAGGCCAATCGTCTGAATGCGAAACTGCGGGATCTTCGGCATGCGAATGGTTCCCAGGAAGCATCCGGCGGCGAGCACGAAGAATGTCAGCGCCGGCAGAAACGAGAACGCCATGTCCCACGTGGGGCCGCCCAGCAGGTTGGGAAACGGCCGCATCCACCCGCCCAGCCAGAGCGTCACCGCAATCGACGACACCGCCAGCATGGCCGAGTATTCCGCCAGGAAGAACAGTGACCAGCGAAAACCGCTGTACTCGGTGTGAAATCCCGCGACCAGTTCCGACTCCGCTTCCGGCAGATCGAACGGGGCGCGGTTGGTCTCCGCCACCATCGCGATCGCGAACACCGCAAAGGCAAGGAAGCCGAGCGGGAAAAACTTGAAGATGAACCAGGTGTGCTGACTGGCCTGCGATTCGACGATGCCGATCATGCTCAGCGTGCCGGTGCCTGTCTGCAGGCTGGTCATCAGCACGGCCGAAACAATCGCCAGCCCCATGGCAATTTCGTACGAGACCATCTGCGCGCTCGAGCGCAAGGAGCCCATCAGGGGGTAATGCGAGTTCGACGACCACCCCGCCATGATGATGCCCAGCACACCCAGCGACGACACGCCCAGCATGAAAAGAACGCCGATGTTCATGTCGGTGACGGCGTGGGTGCGGCCAAACGGCACCACCAGGAACGTGGTGAACGCGGTCATCGTCACCACCACGGGCGCGCTCCAGAACACCAGCTTGTCGGCGTCGTGGGGAATGATGTCTTCCTTGATCAGCAGCTTGAGCGCGTCGGCAAAGGGCTGCAGCAATCCGTGCGGGCCCACGCGCATGGGACCAAGACGAATCTGCATGTGCGCCAGGATTTTGCGCTCCAGCCAATTCATGCAGAGCACAGCCACCGAAACCCCGGCAATCACCAGCAGGATATAAACCGTGGCCCAGAACAGGTTGCCCGCTTCGCCTGGGGTCGTGCCCGAACTCAGATAGCCTTTGATGTACTCGATCATTAGCGGTCCACCTCCCCGAGCACGATGTCGAGCGTGCCGATGACCGCAACCACATCGGCCACCAGCAAGCCGCGCACCATCTTGTCGAGGGCTTGCAGATTGACGAACGACGGAGGCCGCACCCTTATGCGATACGGCTGCGTGGAGGCGTCGCTCACGATGAAATATCCCAGCTCGCCTTTGGGCGCTTCGATGGAGTGATAAACCTCGCCCACCGGCGGCTTGATCACCTTCGGCACCTTGGCCATGATCGGCCCTTGCGGCAGTCCATCCACCGCCTGACGAATAATGCGCACCGCCTGGCGCATCTCCTCGATGCGCACCAGGTACCGGTCGTAGGTGTCGCCGTTCAGCCCGGTAGGAATCTCGAAGTCGAAGTCTTTGTACGACTCGTACGGCTGCGCTTTGCGCAGGTCCCACTTCACGCCACTGGCGCGCAGCACCGGACCGGTGACGCCCAACGCGATGCAATCCTCCGGATTCAGAATGCCCACGCCTTTAGTGCGCTCCACCCAAATGCGGTTGGTGGTCAACAGCTCTTCGTATTCGTCGAGCTTGGGCAGGAAGGCGTCGCAAAACTTCTTGCAATCCTGCTCGAAGCCTTCATAGGCCTCGTAGATGCAGCCGCCAATACGAAACGCATGAGTCGTGAGGCGCGCGCCGCAATACTTTTCGAAGATCTTCAGTACCTCTTCGCGATCGCGGAAGCAGTAAAACAGCGGCGTAATCGCGCCGATGTCGAGCGCGTGTGTGCCCAGCCATACCTGGTGGCTGGCGATCCGGCACAACTCAGTCAGGATGACGCGAATGTACTGCGCCCGCGGCGGGGCCTCGACGTTGAGCAGCTTCTCGACGGCTTCGCAGTAGCCCAGTCCGTTAGAGACCGCGGCGACGTAATCCATGCGGTCCACATAAGGATTGAACATCGCGTAGGTGCGGTTCTCGGCAATTTTCTCCACGCCGCGATGCAGGTAGCCGATGACGCACTCGGTGCCTAGGACTTTCTCGCCGTCCAGCTTCAGGATGACGCGCAACACGCCGTGCGTGGACGGATGCTGCGGCCCCATGTTGAGAACGAGTTCCGTCGCATCCAGGAAGGTTTCGTCCTTGGTATCGAGGTCGAGATAATCGGTGCGTTCGCTCATTGTCCACTCTCGATGCCCAGGTTGATGCGCACCCATTCCTGGTCCTGCTGCAGAATCGGGTAGTCCTTGCGCAGCGGGTGACCCTTCCATCCGTCGGGCAGGAGAATGCGCTTCAGGTCAGGATGCCCGTCAAACTCGATGCCGAACATGTCGAAGACCTCGCGCTCCAGCCAGTTGGCGGTCTCCCAAATTTCCACGGCGGTGCGAAGATGCTCGCCGTCCTTGATCTGGGTCTTCACTCGCACCCGCTGGTTGTGGTGAAACGAATACAGGATGTAAACGATGTCGAACTGCGCCTCCCGCTTGGGATAGTGCACTGCCGTGATGTCCACGCAGTAGTCGAACAGCTCGTCATGGCGCATGTGCAGCAGGATCTCGTACACGATGGAGCTGTCCACGACCAGGTACTTCTGTCCCACGTATGTGCTGGCCTCTTTGATTCCGGAACCGTATTGGCTGCGCAGACGCGTGATCAGGTCTGCCTCCCAAGGCTCTGGCTTCGGCCCTTCAGGTTTGGGTGCAGGCTTGGCTGCTGGAGCCGCAGGCTTGGCCGCGGCCGGGGCAGGCTTTTCGCCGGTCGCAGGTGCAGCGGCAGGCTTCGCCGGTTCAGCGGGCTTGGCAGCGGTTGTGGCAGCGGCGGGCTTGACGGGCCCGGCGGGCTTGGCCGCGGACGGCGCCTCTGCCTTGGCAGCAGGTGCGCTCGGCGCCGGAACTGTTGGCGCAGCAGAACTTGGGGATGTTTCGGCGGACGCCTTGGCGCCCGATCCTGCTCCCTCGCCGGACGCAACAGGTGCGCCCGCCGGGGAGGATGGTTCAGGAGAGACTGGGTCGGTTCCTTTGGTTTCTTCGGGCACTGCTATGCCTCGCTGAGGTACCCTTCCGCTGTTGTCAGCGACCTTTAATTTGTAACAGCTTCCGGGTCTTATCATCTTGTGCGAAGGTCACGCCGCACTGTGATGATGATCACATTGTTGCGCGAGTCCGACAAATTGACGTCCGGTGCGGGCCCGTGTCAGCGGCGCCTGATGATTCTCCACGCTTTGAGCTCGGGTATTCTGTTTCGATTCGCACCCATGTTCGCTTCGGATAACTCCAATCAGGCCGCACCCCGGGGCCGTCCAGCGCAACCGAATTCGTGTGTTAAACTTGGGTGTCTCGCTGCCTAATTCCAACAATCATGCTCTTCTCCAAAGAATATGTGGGCTATCTGGCGCGCGAAGTCACCAACAAGCTGATCGCGGGCGAGTTCATCGAAACCGCGGAGAAGCCCGAGGTGACCGCCCGCGTGAACGCCTCCCTGCTCGAGGAGCTTACGCTGGAAGACCGCATCAACGACGAAGTCCGCATCATCCTTGAGACCTACGCCGACGAGATGAACCGCAGTGGCGCCAATTATCAGGAAATGTTCAAGAAAATCAAGAATGAGCTGGTACGGAAGTACAAGGCGGTGCTATGAGGCTCAGCCGCGAAAAGATCAACAAGCTGGCGCACGCTGTGGCCGACACCCTCGCCGAGCTGGACAACGTGGACTTCCTCGAGGACCGCAATAGCATCCGCCTGGAAGCGCGCCGCGTTCTGGAACTGCTGATGGCCCAGGAAGCCCGGATCGACGCTGCCGCCCGGCAGAAGATCGAAAGCCAGCGCCGCACCATCCTCGAAGGCTCCCAGGAATGGGACATCCTCTACCGCAAGTACTACAACGAAGAAGTAAAGAAGCTGGGAATCTGACGGCAGTTGTCTGTTGCCAGTTGTCAGTGGCCAGTTGACGCCTCCTATAATCATCCCAGCATGTCCGGCGTTTTCTCTTTGCCCGTGATTGGCCGCGAAATCAAGCGCCTCGCCTCCGAGGCTGGCTTCGATCTCGCCGGCATAGCCGGA
The DNA here is from genome assembly GCA_003151335.1 of Acidobacteriaceae bacterium. Lineage (GTDB taxonomy): Bacteria > Acidobacteriota > Terriglobia > Terriglobales > Acidobacteriaceae > Bog-257. The sequence continues at coordinate 99,397 of PLXE01000112.1, read as the reverse complement.
GTGGCCGACACCGCCGAGCACCGCTTTTTCCCCCAATGGATCGCCGACGGCCGTGGGGGTGAGATGAAGTACCTCGAAGCGCGCAACGAAAGTGGCCAGTTGAAGCGCGCCTCGCTGTCCAACGCCGCTCCCTGGGCGCGTTCGGTGGTGGTGTGCGCCCTCAATTACAACACCGGCGAACCCTACTCGACGCACGTCGGCACGACCACCCAGGGGTGGATCTCGCGCTACGCCTGGTCGCAACGTGACTATCACGAGGTGGTACTCGGGAAGCTGCGCGCGCTGGAAGCCGGGCTGCTGGGAATTTGCAAGCGGGAAAAGCTGCCCGCGCCGCGGACATGGTGCTATGTGGACACCGGTCCGGTCATCGAGCGCATCCTTGCCCAGTACGCCGGGATCGGCTGGATTGGCAAGAACACCTGCATCCTCAATGAGCACTTGGGGTCGTGGCTCTTTCTCGGCATCATGCTGACGTCGCTGGAGTTGACGCCCGATCTGCCTCCGCCGGACCGCTGCGGCTCGTGCACGCGCTGCCTCGACGCCTGTCCGACCAACGCCTTCCCTGCTCCGTATCAACTCGACGCGACCCGGTGCATCTCGTATCTCACCATCGAAAAACGCGGCGCCATTCCTGAAGACCTGCGCTCCGGCATGGGCCGACAGGTGTTCGGCTGCGACATTTGTCAGGACGTTTGCCCGTGGAACCGTGAGGCCCCGCTGACGAAGACATCTGAGCTTCAACCGCGCGCCGCGCTGGTGAATCCTGATCTAGCGTGGCTGGCGGGCCTGAGCCTGGAAGAATTTCGCGAAATGTTCCGCGGCTCGCCGGTGAAGCGCGCACGGTTCAATGGCCTGCGGCGAAATGTCGCGCTCGCGCTCGGCAACAGCGGTGAACAGCGCTTCTTCCCCGTACTCGAAGAACTGAGTCGCGATGAAGACGGGATGGTTGCGGAACACGCCCGCTGGGCGCTGCGGCGCTTGCGCGGTGAACTGCGGCGACCTTGCACAAAATGACGGCGCCGTCATCTCATAGTTAGGCAACGTTCCACACCCGAGCAGAATTGCGTTCTTGTGGGTAGGAATTACACCGCTGCTACGTGCACCGATTCGCTAAACACGTGCTGCCTCACCATTTCGGATGTGGCACGTCTATTGCACATAACAAGAGTACGAAGCAAGCAACGTACTTGATCCACCGGTGCGAGACAGGGCACCGGAAACCAGACTTTTTCGCGTGATCGGCATCGTCGACGGAAGACAGGTAAGTTTCCCGCTAACCGTGACGGCGTCTCCCACGCTTAACTTCGTGGAGCGTGAGGGTCCCCCTCCGGGCTGCCACGATTGATGCCCAATCCGCACCCAACTCGGGGTTGAAGTTTTTCCCCGGGGCATCTCGCCCTCCGGTTTCGGCCGGAGGGTTTTTTTTGCTCTCACTACGAAGTTGACTTATAACCTACAGCCCATCTCATAAATAGCCCAGGCCGCGATTTGTATCAGGGCACGGCTTTTAGCCGGGCCGAGAGAGACTCCCTTCTCGATTGGGCTTTAACCCCTGTCTTCAGTGGCTAAAACCGCTTATCTTGGACACAGCCACGGCACGACTGGAAGTCGTGCCCTGATACAAATCGAGCCTGCTGCTATTTATGAGACCGTTCTAGTAGACCGGCCCGACTTTCGCAAAGGCCTTCTGCGTGTGACAAGCGCACAAATTCTGGCTATAAAGAAGGCATGAACGAAGCCCTCAGCCGGCGCCTTAGCCAGCCGCAGTTTGCCGACCCCATACAGGAAGCTCTACTGGGCCTTCTGGTCGCAGCCCATACGCTGAATGACCTGATGGATGAACTTTGCGAAATGCACCGCATTACGCGCCCGCAATACAACGTGCTGCGCATCCTGCGAGGGGTCCATCCCCGAGGACACGCGCGTTGCGAGATCGCCAGGCGCATGATCGACCGCGCTCCCGATGTCACTCGCCTGGTGGACCGACTGCAGGCCCGTGGCCTGGTCAAACGGTCTCGGGGAAACGACGATCAGCGCCAAGCCGTGACCAGCATCACCGCTAAAGGGTTGAAGCTGCTGGCCAGAATGCAGCCCGAGATTGACGCGACCGTGGGCGCCCGCCTGAGTAGGCTCAATGAGGAAGACTGCCGCGAGTTGAGCCGCCTGTGCGGTCTGATGCTGGAGCCCGATTCGGCGGAATAAAAAGCCGATCCCCTCAACGTAGCAAGACCTCGCTTGCGAACGTCGTACTCGGTTCCTTAACGAAGGCTTGAGATATCGATTCCAAAATAAGAAAACCCTCCCCGGCGGGAGGGTTCAGTGGTCTTGGCCGCACTCGGAAGCCCAAATCTTGAAGCGACGCGAATGTGACCTGCTTCCGCGTGGCGCAGACGTCTTACACGCGCTGCACGTTAGCGGCCTGGAAGCCTTTCGGTCCCTTGGTGAGGTCGAATTCCACTGTCTCGCCCTCGTTCAGACTCCGGTATCCGTTCTCCTGGATAGCTGAGAAATGCACGAAGACATCCTCGCCCGTAGCTCTTTGGATGAATCCGTATCCTTTGGCTCCGTTAAACCACTTGACTGTACCTTTCTCTCTCACAACTTACTCCTTTCACTTGATGAACTTGGAATAGCCCCTGCTGCGCGGACGTTCCGAGCACAACCCTGAGGGAGAGGGATCGGAAGACGTCACAACGTCGCCGGGAAACAAGGGTTGCGGCTCAGCGCGCAGCTTTTCGGCAATGAAAAAGCCCCCTGAATCGTCCTGGCGGACTAATGCGCCCACGACAGAGCCGATCCCTGGAGCCCGTACCATGCGTGAAATTCGACTGCTGACAGAAACATCAACCCAAATCCGCGTTTCGGTTCGACCGAAAGCTCCTCTCTCACCCATTCCAGAGGGGAGCAGGAGATGATTACAGGAACTCGGCATTCTGGCAAGTGTTTTCATCACAGCGTATTGGTTGAGACCGAGGTTACTGGACGTTGGACCTCTCGGGAATTTCCTGCCGGTTGACCTGATTATGCCCTTGGCACGATACGATAACGGGGACCGCTGGAGGCCAGCAGATTGCGAATCGTTGCTGTCGGAGAGATCTTGTGGGATGTGATTGGCGAGCAGGAATATCTCGGCGGTGCTCCCCTGAACTTTGCCGCTCACGCCCAGAAGCTCGGCCATGAAGCCTTGGTGGTGAGCGCGGTGGGCGACGACGATCGCGGCCGGTGCACCCTCGATTGCCTGCGGCAATGGCGCCTTTCGACCGAGTTTGTGCAGGTCCTCCACGGCCAGGACACGGGAACGGCACAGGTCGAGCTCGATAGTGAAGGCAAGCCCACATTTCGGATCGTGCGGCCCGCGGCCTATGACTTTGTGACCCTCAGCAATGATCAACTGCAATCCATCGCTGCGTTGCAGCCGGACTGGATTTATTTTGGCACGCTCTATCACATGTCCGCGCAAGCACTGGATTCGACGCTGAAGCTGCTTCAGGCGGCGCCTTCCGCCCGTCGCTTCTACGACGTCAATTTGCGGGAGGGCAACTGGACGCTGGCGCTGGTGGAGCAACTGTCGTCGCACGCCGACGTCATCAAGTTGAGCGATAGCGAGGCGGAGTTCCTCGATGGCCTGCTCAATGCAGGCGAACAGGAGGGATCGGTCGAATACCTCTGCCGGCGATGGACCGACCGCTACGGCTGCGAAACCATTTGTGTGACCTTGGGCGAGCGTGGCTGCGCAATTCTCAACCAGGGCATCTACAGCGAGAGTCCGGGCTACAGGGTGCAGGTGGCGGATTCGGTCGGCGCGGGCGATGCCTTCGCTGCGGCCTTGCTCCACGGCCTGGAACGGCGGTGGGACACGCGCCGCCTGGGCTGCTTCGCCAATGCCGTGGGCGCGCTGGTGGCAAGCCGCCCCGGTGCGACGCCCGATTGGAACATCGAAGAGTGCAGGCCGATGCTGGGCGAACGGTTTGACATGCAAGGAACGTAGCCCTGCAGAGGATCAACGTGGCGAGACTTGTTCTAGCTATTGCGCGTGTTGCTGCGTGAGCAGCACGACATCGTCATTGGACCGCCCGCGCGCGACCGCCAGTTTCTTGTTCTTCCAATCGTAGTCGAATGCATAAATGAGCAGATCGTCGAAATTGGTGACCAGTGAGGCGGACTCGACGCCGATAGGCTGTGCGACCAGGTTGGAGACCCCCTTATTGGTGACGCCGTAGTAGAGGGACTGTCCGTCGGCGGAATAGCGGAAGCTGGTGGAGATAAAGGGACTAGGCGCGAAACCCTTTACCGGCAACCCTCCCTGTGATGGAATAATCTCAATCCTGGCTTTGGTGTTGATGCCGGCACCGAAGGCGGTAAGCGCGGCGATTTGTTTTCCATCCGGAGAGATGGCAGCAAAGCTGACGAACTTGTCGCTTAGCTGTTTAGCTTCCCCGCCAGTGAGCGGCATTTCCATTAGCACCTGCTTGCCCTTTTGCAGGCTGGTGTAGAGGAAGTATTTGCTGTCGGGCGAGCACACCGCATTCTGATCCAGCTTTCCATTCGTCAGTACAGTTGCACTGCCACTCTGCAGATCAAGGCGCCAGATGTTAATCCCCTTCGTCTGTTTGTTGGGCATGAAGAACAGCGCGTGCGCACCGTCCGGGCAAACCGAGAGGCCGCCCATCGGCAGGCGTTCCTTGTAGATCACATTACGGTTACTGCCGTCGGCATTCATCACCGCGATGTGGCTGTCGTAGTCCATCGCCAGCAAACGTCCGTCCGGCAGCCAGCCGACGCCGATGTTGCCATGGTTGTCCACCTCGGTTGCACTGGAGCTGGAGTTTGCTTCCGAACTTAGCGTGTACACGCCGGCCTGGGGCGTAACTTGAATGGCAACCAGTTGTTCCCCGTCCCGAGTTACGCCAAGCGTGGAATTGCTGTAAACATTGAGGTCGTTGGTAATGCGATGGAGCTTTTGTCCGCCAAGAGAGATCGCCCCAATCTGTCCATTCCAGTCGCTGGAAATGTCGTGAAAGATAAGCACCAGGTGGCGCCCGTCCGGCATCCAGGTGGGCTTTTGCAGGAGGGCTGTTCCCGCATATACGGTCTTCTCTTTTCCGTTCGCCGGATTGAGCACCACGATTCTGCCAAGATTTTGACTGCCCGGGTCAAGCACCGCAGCGGCAATCGACTTGCCATCGATCGACCAGGCAGGGTCGGAGTAGCCCGGCAGAGGAAGCGAGGCGAGAACGCGCTCGCCGCTGCCATCGGCATGAGCAACGATGAGCTTGGAACTCGCTTCCGAAGAACTGTTTCGCAGATAGACCATCTGTTGGCCGTCCGGCGAAAAGCTGACCGCGCTGTCCACATCTTCAACCAGCTTGCGCGGCGTGCCCCCGAGCACCGGAATCTGATAGAGAAAGCCTACTACTGGCTTGTCCGGCTCTCTTTGAACGAAGTACAAGAAGTCGCCGTTCGGGGTGAAGGTGAGTCCGGCATAACGGACCTCGGTCGGGGGCATGATCTGGGTGTTGCCGGTGGCAATGTGCCGCATCCACAGACTCTGCTGGCCGTGTCCCTCGTCCGTCACATTCACTACATACTTGCCGTCCGGGGAGACGGTCGCCAGCAACGCCTTGCCCGAGTTGGTGACCTTCTCCATGCTCATGTTCTGGAACGGTACCTGGCCGGTATCTCCCAGCCAGCGGGAGATCCAGGTGTAGGTCCCGTACAATCCGGCGGCGATCATGGCCAAACTGAGAACCAGAACGAGGCCGGCGCCCCTCTTGTGACGCCGCGCGGCATCGAGGATGACCGCGCTGCTGCTGGATTGCATCGCCGGACTGCTGCCACGCGCTGCGGGATAGGACGCCGGTGCAGCCGCGATTCCCGTAGAAGAATGTCCGCTACCGTCCCGCTTCAGCCGCCTCAGGTCGCTGCGTATTTCAGCCGCGCTCTGATAACGCAGTTCCACATCTTTCTCCAGCGCCTTGGCGATGATTTCCTCCAACTTGAACGGCACGGCTGGATTCAATTCCATGGGCGGTCTCGGGTCGCGGTCGAGAATGCCCTGGAAAACAACTGCGGAAGTGTTGCCTTCGAACGGGATCCTCCCCGTAGCCATTTCGTAGAAGATGGCGCCCAAGGAGAACAGGTCGCTGCGTCCGTCGAGTTCTTTCCCGCGGGCCTGCTCCGGAGACATGTAGGCGATGGTGCCCACCGCGGTGCCGGGCATCGTCAGATGCGCCGGTGTGCTCGTCACCGCATTGCCAGCCACGGTCTCGACCACGGTGCGCCGGTCATAAGTCAGTTTTGCCAGCCCGAAGTCCAAAATCTTCGCCTGTCCCCGTGTCGTGAGGAAGATGTTGGCGGGCTTCAAGTCGCGATGCACAATGCCTTTGCTGTGGGCCACGTCGAGAGCGTCGGTAATCTGAATGCCGATGTCGATGATCTTGTCCACCGGCAGCGGGTGACCGTTGATCTTCTCGTTCAGACTCTGGCCTTCCAGCAGCTCCATGGCGATAAAGTGCTGCCCATCGCATTCCTCGATGGCATGGATAGTGCAAATGTTGGGATGGTTCAAGGCCGAGGCGGCACGCGCCTCCTGTTGGAAACGCTCCAAAGCGTAGCTGTCCTGCTCGATGTCCTTGGAGAGAAACTTCAGCGCTACATGGCGGTCGAGCCGGGTGTCTTCCGCCTCGTACACCACGCCCATGCCGCCGGCACCCAGCTGTCTCACGATTTTGTAATGAAGAATGCTCTTCCCGACCAGGGTATCCAAGGCTAGAATCTCCGGATAATTCGACTGTATTGTGCCGTGCGAGCAGCCGTCAAGGATGGGGAGCAGCTTGGCATCGCGAGCAAGGCCAGTGGAGTTGTCATTACGAGTGTCACATGGGCCTGCGGCCCAACCCATAGGAATGAAAAACCTTTTATCGGGTGTCATCCTGAGCGACGAGCGCAAACGGGGTCCCCAGCAAGCACCGGGTTTGTACTTGCTGTTGGAGCGAGGAGTCGAATGACCCCTATACTCACTCTCGCCTGGCATGATTTTCGACGGAGCGCAGCGAGGAATCTGCTTTGGGTTAGCGCTGCACCCACCGCCGGGCCAATCGCGGCGCGACGCACCAGTCGTCTTGGGGTGTATCAGGGCACGACTTTCAGTCGTGCCGAACGAAGCGTTGGAAAGGTAAGGGCTTTAACCCCTGAGAAACCGGCCTCTAAGGGGCTGAAGCCCAAGTCGTTGTTGACCCGGTGCGGCACGTCTGAAGATGCGCCTTGATACAAAGCGATTTATGGGATGGCTGCTAGGCCTCGTCTCCGCGGCTAAGCCGTTGCCAATTTGGAACGATTCTCCAGTCGTCCGGCGCGATTCTGCACTGTCACAAGGGTAATGTGACGGCTGTGCTTGCGCGCTGCGCCAGCCGGGCTAAACTGGGGCTACACGAGGGTCAACCAACCGCAAGGAGGTAGCCCGAATGGTCAAAGCTCTTCTCGATCCAGCGCGAGCAACCTCGCGGAATCCAGCAAACAAGCAGAACGAAGGAAAGAGGCCGACGACGAGGCCTTGGACTATGTTCGTTGCATCAACCCTGTCTTTGCGGGCCGGGGCCCGCGGAATGTCGCGAGGAGTTCAATATGCATCTCACCAAAGTCAAAGCCTTCCTCGACGGCCATGAAGTGAAATACGTTGTCATGTCTCACTCCAAGGCTTATACCGCCCAGGGTATTGCCGCGGTGGCGCATATCTCGGGCAAATTTTTGGCCAAGACCGTGATCGTGAAACTCGATGGTGCCCTCGCCATGGCGGTGCTGCCGGCGTCCTACCAGGTGGACCTGATTGCTCTGAAAAGAGAGGTCGGCGTTCAGGATGCGGAACTGGCCAGCGAACGCGAGTTCAAACAGCATTTTCCCGACTGCGAGACCGGCGCCATGCCTCCGTTCGGCAACTTATACGGCATCCCGGTGTACGTCGACGAGACCCTCACGGAAGACGATGAGATCGCCTTCAATGCGGGCTCGCATTATGAGTTGATCAGGATGGCGTACACCGATTTCGATAGGTTGGTGCGGCCTGAGGTGATGAGCTTTTCGTCCGCACGGACAGCCCATCTCGTGATGGTTTAAAACGGCCTTGATCGAGCGGAGCGGGACAAATCCAAGCCTCGCCCGCCAGTGTTGGCGATGCTGTTCCGCTCCGCCGATCAGCTAACCTCTCCTCGGAAGGATTGCAGTCGGTCGCAGCAAAGGCAAAGCCCGCTCACGCGGGCTTTGTTGTTGATCTGCGGTCCGCAGCTAACGCTTTACGGATTGCGGTTCGGGCGTATCGCCCTGCTGCGCCGTCAGCCTGGCGTTATTGCGCTGCGCAATAATCCGTCTGGCGTTGTCGGCTAACTGCTTGGCCTGGGGAAGCAGTTCCAGCGCCTTGGCCACAGCCGGGTCGTTTTCGGCATGTGCCTTCATGCCTTCCTGCTGACCAAATTCGTTGATGAACAGTTCGGCCTTGATACTGGATTTGATCCAATCGCCGTTCTCGGCCAGGTCCGCCTCGGTGAAAGGGGTCTTCTGTTCATCCAGGAACTTGCGGAAGTCCTGCATCACCCCATCGTCAACTTCAAATTGCTTGTCGACTTTGTGGTTGATAACGTAGTGCTTGGCGAAGTTGAAGAAAGTGTATTTCTCCAGCAGCGTGTCCTGGAACTTGCTGGTTTTTGCGGGCGGGATCTTCACGTCGGGAGTGATACCGCCGCCACCGTAAACCGTGCGGCCACTGTCGGTCATCTTGACTTCGTGGTTGGCGTTATTGGCATCGTTGTTGCGGTCGTTATAGTAGTAGTCGTAAAGCGAAATGCTGCTGTAATCGCGCTGGATCAGGCGGCCGCTTGGGGTGTAATACTTCGCCGTGGTCAGCGCCAGTCCGGTATTCTCCGACAGCGGATATACGGTCTGCACCAATCCCTTGCCGAATGTGGTCTCACCGGCAACCAATCCCCGATCGTGGTCTTGAATCGCGCCCGCGACGATCTCCGCCGCCGAAGCCGTTCCGCGGTTCACCAGCACGACCAACGGATAATCCTTGCCCCCGTTACCGTGGGCAGCTTTGTAAACCTTCTCCGCTGAAGCTCGCCCGTGATGGGAAACGATGACCTGTCCCTTCTTCAGGAACTGGTCCGCCACGCCCACGCCTTCGCTCAACAGTCCGCCGGGATTCTGACGCAGGTCGAGGATGAGCCCGTGAATGTCGCCCAACTCATCCAGCGCCTCGCGCACTTCTTTTTCCGTGGTTTCCTGAAATCCCGAGACGTGGATGTAGCCGATACCCGGTCGGATCACAAAGTGCACGTCAACGCTGTAGCGGGGGATCTCATCGCGCACTACGGTAAAGTCGAGCGGCTTGTCGGAGCCTTCGCGCAGCATCGTGATTTTGACCGCGGTGCCCTTGGGTCCTTTCAGCAATTCGGCAACATCGCTGGTCGTCATGTTGTCGGTAGGCCTGCCGTCCACCGCAATAATGATGTCGCCCGGCCGGATACCGGCGCGATACGCCGGCGCGCCGGTGAAGGGCGCGATCACGATGACTTTATTGTTGCGGGGACCGACCTGCATGCCTACACCGTAGTACTTGCCGCGCTGCTCCTCGCGCAAAGCCGCATAGGCTTTGGGATCAAAAAAGTTTGAGTGCGGATCCAGCACCCGCAACATGCCCGGAATCGCCCCGTTGTAGATCGCCTTATCGGGGCTGACCGGTTCGGCATAGTTCTGCTGCACGACTTCGTAAACCTGCGTAAAGCTGCGCAGGCTGTCGCGGATGTCGCCGTCGCCGGAAGGAGCGGCCGAGGTGAGGCGCTGGCCAAAAACCACGCCCACACAACCGCAAGCCAGAATGATGCTGAGGACGATAACAGCGGAGCGACGCGAACTACTTGCCATGTTTGTTCCTTCGGCTGGCCGGGGATGGATCTTCAAGGTATGCGCACCGGAGCGTGACTTTCAGGCAGTATACCATGCACTTAGCTCACCCCGAGCCCCCAGATCAGCCGCTAGTTTGGATGCTGGTTCCCTTAGAAGGGTGCGAAATCCGTTTGCTCCCCGCCTCCGTAACAGACGGTAGAGTTGGGAGATGGTGAGCAAGGCAGGCAGTCATGCAGTCTGCCCATGCCGCCACTGTGGTGAAAAACTACCCCCGCATTTATGATGATGCCATGAATCTTGGCATGCCAGAGATGATCTTTATTTTTCTGCTGGCACTGGTGGTGGTCGGCCCCAAGCGCTTACCCGAGTTGGCCCGCCAGTTGGGAAAATGGACTGCCGAGTTCAAACGCGCCAGCAACGAGTTCAAGAACCAACTCGAAACCGAGATGATGAACATTGAGCTGGATGAGCGCGCCCGGAAGCAAACTGAGGCGTCCAAGGCGTTACCGCCCGAGAAGCCGTGGGAACCGGCCATCCTGCCCCCGGTCGGGGTGGTGAGCCGCAGCACTGCCGACGCGGTCCCTGAACCCGAAGCCGACCCCGAACCCCGGGAACTCCCGCCGGACGCATCGATGAACGAGCCTCCCACACCTGTCAGGTCCACTCCCGATGCCTAGCCCCGTCGTGGAAACGGCACAGAAGCGCGCCTCCGAGGAAATGACCGGCATGAGCTTCCTCGAGCACCTGGAGGAGTTGCGCCGCCGCATCATCTACAGCTTTCTCTACGTGGTGGCCGGCTTCTGCGTCTGCTGGTGGTTCCACGAGCGGATCTTTGCCATCATGCAGAAGCCTATCGTGACCGCCTTGGCCAATCACAAGATGGACACGCAACTGGTTTACCTGAATCCCACCGATCCCTTCAACATGTACTTGAAGATTTCATTCCTGGCGGGGATCTTCGTGGCCTCGCCGTTCGTGCTCTACCAGGTGTGGGCGTTCATCGCGCCGGGCCTTTACCGCAACGAACGCCGCTACGTGCTGCCCTTCATGTTCAGCACCGTCGGCCTGTTTCTGGCGGGCGGCTTCTTTGGCTACAAGATGGTCTATCCGGCGGCGCTGGATTTCCTGATTGGCTGGAGCGCCCAGTTCAAGCCGATGATCACCGTTGGCGAATACACTGACCTGTTTCTGACCATCATTGCCGGACTCGGTCTGGTGTTCGAGATGCCCATCCTGGTGTTCTTTCTCTCGCTGATGGGCATCCTGACGGCCGGCTGGATGTGGCGTAACTTCCGCTATTCCATCCTGGTGATCTTCATCATCGCCGCCATCATTACGCCGACCACCGACATCATGAACATGTGCATCTTCGCCGCGCCCATGATCGTGCTGTACCTGTTCAGCATCGCCATTGCCTGGTTCGTCCACCCGACGCAGCGCAAGAAGAGGGCCGCGAAGGCGGGGGGGCCCAGTTAGCAACTAGCATTCAGCATTCAGCACTCAGCAAGCCACTGACTACTGTCTTCTGTCATCCCGACCGAGTGGAGGCACCTGCTGTTCCTTCATCGGGCAGAAACGTGGACTAGCTGGCACGCCGGTTTTCACCCCTAGTCCGACAGGTCTTCCCCACTGCGGTGCTCACAAATGTGCGGCAGCACTAACTGCTAATCGCTAATTGCTAATTGCTTCTTCTTCAGTCCAGATCGAAGTCGCGAATGGGCTTGCCGGTATCGGGCGTTTCCTTGGCGCGCTTGAGCGCTTCCTGAAACTTCTTCTCCAGCAGGTCGCCCTGGTGCTTCTGCGCTTCCACAGACTGGCGAAAGATCGACTCCTTGCGGGTGTCCTGGTCTTTCATGGCGCGGGCCGCCGACTCCAGGTCCTCGAAGGTTTTGGGAACAGCCTTGGGCGTGTGCGCAATCACGGCTTTGGTGTCGCTATCGATCTTCAGCAACGCACCGCAACAGGGGCATGGAACTTCGAATTGGAGCGACTTAGCCATGCACGAATAGTACCGCAGGCGCAGGAAACAAACCACAACCGGCGAAAGCCACATTCCCGCAAAGTATCGAAATCTAGTCCCCAGGAATTGACCGCAAAGATGTGACCGATAGCCCCGAAGGGAATCTAATGGTCTGATAGCGACTTTCCTGCCAGGCGGGACAGCCATTCATCGCATCTTCGTTTCTGAGTTTCTGAGAATGTTTCGATAGAAAGGAACTATTCATGGCACATGCAGTTGATGTTCTCACTTCTGAGAGGCCGGTACAGCGCCAGGGACGCATAAAAACGACCGGCTACGCAGCCCATTCCTCGACTTCATCTCTCCAGCCATTTTCCTTCGAGCGCCGTAAGCCCAGGCCGCAAGACGTACAGATCGACATCCTCTACTGCGGCGTCTGCCATTCCGACTTGCACACCGCGCGCAACGAATGGACCAACACGACTTACCCTGTGGTGCCCGGCCACGAGATTATCGGCCGCGTGGTCAAGACCGGCGCCCAGGTGCGCAGATTCAAGGAAGGCGACCTCGCCGCAGTCGGCTGCATGGTTGATTCCGACCGCACCTGCGCAAGCTGCCAGGCCGGCCTGGAGCAGTTCTGCGAGTCCGTACCGACCTTCACCTACAACAGCGAAGACAAGCATCTCGGCGGTATGACCTACGGCGGCTACTCCAAGACGATTGTGGTGGACGAAGCATTCGTGCTGCGACCGCCGGCCAATCTCGATCTCGCGGGGGCGGCGCCTCTGCTCTGCGCCGGCATCACCACCTACTCTCCCCTGCGCCGCTGGAAAGTGCAGAAGGGCCAGAAGGTCGGCATCGTTGGATTGGGCGGTCTCGGCCATATGGGAGTGAAACTCGCCAACGCCTTCGGCGCGCATGTCGCGCTGTTTACCACTTCCGCTCACAAGACCGCGGACGCCAAGCGGCTGGGCGCGCATGAAGTGGTGGTCTCCAAAGATCCGGTGCAGATGGAGAAGCACCTCAACAGCTTCGACTTCATCCTCGACACGGTTTCCGCCCAGCACGACATCAACTCCTATCTCAATCTGCTGAAGCGCGACGGAACCCTGGTGCTGGTGGGCGCGCCCGAAAAGCCGCTACCGCTGGCCGCATCCAGCATCATTCTGCCGCGGCGGCAGCTCGCTGGCTCTTTGATTGGCGGCCTCGCAGAAACCCAGGAAATGCTGGATTTCTGCGGCCAGCACGGCATCACGGCCGACATCGAGATCATCCCGATCCAGAAGATCAACGAAGCCTACGAGCGCATGCTGCGCAGCGATGTGAAATACCGCTTCGTGATCGATATGGCGTCGCTGAAGTGAACCTCGTCCCACCCCGAGCACGTTGAGGATTGCCTGAGGTGTCTGAGGAGGCCTGGAAGAGAAATCAGAGTAAGCCGCCCGCATCGGATGCTAGGTGGGATTAGGACCGCGGTTTGAGGCGGTTGGAGGTGTTGACCGGGTGCGACATTCTATAAGTCGCCATGACCTCTTTCACTAACGGTGTGATCCATCCCTGCTCGCGCGGACCCACTACAACCTCTGTCAAGAAAAGCTGTGGGTCAAAAGGAACATGGATGCCCAGCTCGCTCGAATTGCCGAGTGCTCGCATATTCCAAATCATCGCTCTCACTTCCGATTCATGTTGGTAACTTAAGTCCTTGCGGGCACACATAACCAGAAAGTTGTTGTCCCAAGGTGCGAGCTTCCAATCGATGTAACCTACGGCAGCCACAAAGACCGGTTCGTGCCAGGTCTCCATTGCCTGTTTGAGGAGTGCAACTGTTGTTTTCACCGCAATAATGCCGCTACCTTTGCCATAGAGATCCCACATTGCCAGAGATTCACTAGAACCCGATCGCCAACAGTTGACAAAGACAGTCGCCCTCATAAACTTCGGACCTCTCAGGTACCCATCAGCGATGCCGCTCCCATCAGGACCGACAGGATCTTTGGGTAAAGAATGAAGGTGAGCCAACTCACCATCCGTGTAAGTGCCTTCGAGAGGATCTTCAAATTGGTCCTGACGCGAGAACCAAAGTGTTTTTGTCTGAATCATCTGCATAAACCTTGCGAAATCCATATATCGCCAGAGAACGGTGTCGTCTGGCGGCGTGGTTAGCCGCGGATGGGGTTCAAAGGGCATAAGTGAGCTGCCCCCTACCGCAGCGCTTCCATGCACTCGTCCAGCACCGCACGCGACGGGCGAGTGACGCTCTCCGGCAAGGTCGCCAGCGGCTGGTCGGTCATGTTAATCATGTCGATGAAGTTGGGCGCGGTGGTGTTCAAGTAGAGCACTCCGGTGAGCACTTCGTCGGCATCGTGCGACTCCATCACGCGCTTCACGGCCTCAGTTTTATTGGTGGGGTCGTAGTCCTCTTCCAGCTTGCGCAGCCGCAGCGAGGAGCCATCGTGCATGGTGACGTTGAGGCAGGTGCCCGGATCGTACTCCACGTCAATTTCGTTGAAGTGCGGGACAAAGTTCAAATCGTGCAACGGCTCTTCGTGGTCCTTGACGAACTTGTACGACTTGGTCGAGCCTTCGTGATCGTTAAAAGTAGTGCAAGGCGAGATCACGTCGAGCATCACCGTGCCGCGATGCGCGAGCGCGGCTTTCAGCATGTGTTGCAACTGGCGTTTGTCGCCAGAGAAGGAGCGGCCCACGAAGGTTGCGCCCAGCATGATCGCCAGCGCGCAAGTATCGATGGGCGGCAGATCGTTGATGACGCCGGTCTTCAGCTTGGAGCCGAGATCGGCGGTCGCCGAAAATTGTCCTTTGGTCAGCCCATAGACGCCGTTGTCTTCGATGATGTAGATCATCGGCAAATTGCGGCGCATCAGGTGCACGAACTGGCCGATGCCGATGGACGCCGAGTCGCCATCGCCGCTGACGCCCAGGGCGACGATCTTCGAATTCGCCAGCACCGCGCCCGTCGTGACCGACGGCATGCGGCCATGCACCGAGTTGAAGCTGTGCGAGCGGCCCATGAAGTACGCCGGGCTCTTCGAGGAGCAGCCGATTCCCGACACCTTGATCACCCGTTCGGGCGCGACACCCATCTCGTAGAAGGCGTCGATGATGCGTTCGGAGATGGCATTGTGGCCGCATCCGGCGCACAGCGTGGTCTTGCCTCCGCGATAGTCGAGCACCGTCAACCCGATGCGGTTGGTCTTTGGTTGAGGTTGCGGCGGTGGCGCGGTTGTGGTCGCCATTTATTTGCCCTCCTGAGTGATGATGTCGTCGGTGATGGAGCGCGCGTCGATCGGCAATCCGTTGTAGTGGCGGACACTGCGCAGTTTGCCTATCTCTTCGATCGCGATGTCCAGCTTCAACAATTGCAGCATCTGCGCGTCGCGGTTCTGATCGATCATGTAAATGCGTTTGTGCGCAGCCACAAAGTCGTGCGTCTCGCCGGTGAACGGATAGGCGCGCAGGCGCAGGTAGTCGGCCTTTACTCCGTATTCGCCTTGCAACTGATCGAGGGTCTCGACCACAGCGTGATGCGAGGTGCCGTACGCAATGATCCCAACTTCGTTCCCGTCGTTGCGCACCATCTCGGGCTTGGGAACCAGCGTGCGTGCGGTCTCGAACTTGTGCGCCAGACGGTCCATGTTGTTGGCGTAGTCGTCAGGCCGTTCGCTGTAGCCGGAGGTCTCGTTGTGCCCGCTACCGCGCGCAAACCACGCCGCCTGCGGATGGTCGGTGCCCGGCAAAGTGCGGTAGCCGACGCCGTCGCCGTCCACGTCTTTGTAGCGCGCGAAGCCACCGGCACGTTCCAGCTCTTCCGCGGTCAGCACCTTGCCGCGATTCTGCGGCTTCTTGGGATACTGGAACGGCTCCGACATCCAATTGTTCATCCCGAGGTCGAGGTCAGACATGACGAACACCGGCGTCTGCAACTGCTCGGTGAGATCGAACGCGTCGCTCGCCATGCTGAAGCACTCCGCCACGCTGCACGGCAACAGCATGGGATGACGAGTGTCGCCGTGCGAGAGCTTGGCCACAAACTCGATGTCGCCTTGCGCGGTGCGCGTCGGCAGGCCAGTGGAGGGACCGACGCGCTGGATGTCCCAGATCACGCCGGGAATCTCGACGTAGTAGCCCAAGCCGGCGAACTCTGCCATCAGCGAAATTCCCGGTCCGGCGGTGGCCGTCATGGAGCGGGCTCCCGCCCATCCGGCCCCGAGAACCATGCCGATGGCAGCAAGTTCGTCTTCTGCCTGGACGATGGCAAACGTGGCCTTGCCATCGTCTCCTACTCGGTATTCCTTCATGTAATCAATGAGGGTTTCCACCAGCGACGAGGAAGGTGTGATCGGATACCAAGTCACGACCGTGACGCCGGCGAACATGCAGCCCAGCGCAGCAGCGGCGTTGCCGTCGATGATGATCATGCCCGCGGTTTTGTTCATGCGCTCGACCGTGAACGGATCGGCCTTGGTAAGCGAGGACGCGGCGTAATCGTAACCGGCTTTGGCAGCGTTCCAGTTGAGGTCGGCGGCCTTGACCTTCTTTGCGAACTGCTTGCGCAGCGCTTTTTCCACTTCGGCCATGTCGAGCTTGAGCAACTGCGCCATCACCCCGACGTAAATCATGTTCTTGACCAGCTTGCGCAGCTTCGACTCGGAGCAGACCGCGGCACAAATCTTGTCGTAAGGCACGGCGTAGAATGTCACATCGGAGCGCAGCTCGTTCAGCTTCAGCGGCTCGTCGTAGAGCACTGCGGCGCCCGACGCCAGCGACATGGTGTCTTCCCGCGCCGTCTCCGGATTCATCGCCACCAGGAAATCGATTTCCTTCTTGCGCGCGATGTAGCCCTTCTTGCTGGCGCGAATGGTGTACCAGGTGGGAAGACCGGCAATGTTCGAGGGAAACATGTTCTTGCCGGAGACAGGAACGCCCATCTGAAAAATGGCGCGCAGCAGAACAGTGTTGGCGCTCTGCGATCCCGAGCCGTTTACGGTTGCAACCTGGATGCTGAAGTCGTTGACGACAGGTTCACGCACGGCGCCAGGCCCGGCGCCGTGCACTGCGAATTCGGTTGTGGCCATCAATACCCCTTACCAACGATGGATAAATGCGGTGGGCAAACATTCCATTATAAGGCAGCGCGCAAGCGGCGGGAAATGGGATTCTGTCGCAGTCCCACCCGCGATCTCAGTGCGATGCGGAAGGAGTAATCGATACGAAATAAGAAAGCCCACTCTTTCAACGGTGGGTACGTTGCAAAGAGAAATCGGATCCCTCGGGGACGGCATGACCGCGTGCGCGCGATCCAATTAAGCCGGCGCGCTCTCCACCTTAAAGAATTGTGCCATGTTACGGAACTTGTTGTAGCGCGCATCCAGCAGGGCGGGGATTGTCATTTTTTCCAGCTCCGACAAATGCTCTTCCAGGGCCTCCGCCAGAAGCTTGGCCGCAGCGTCGTAGTCGTGATGCGCGCCGCCGGCCGGCTCAGGGATGACCTCGTCGCAGAGACCCATCTCCAGATTGTCTTTGGCGGTAATGCGCAGGGCCTGTGCGGCCATCTCCTTCTTGTTGGAGTCGCGCCACATGATGGAGGCGCAACCCTCGGGCGAAATGACGGAGTAGATGCTGTTTTCCAGCATCAACACGCGATCGGCAACAGCAATGGCTAGCGCGCCGCCGCTGCCGCCTTCACCCGTTATCGCGGCGATGAATGGCACTTTCAGCCGCGCCATCTCGCGCAAATTGTGGGCGATGGCTTCCGCCTGGCCGCGTTCTTCGGCGCCAAGTCCCGGATAGGCTCCCACAACGTCGATAAGGGCGATGACCGGATGTTGCCATTTCTCGGCGAACCGCATCGCGCGCAGTGCCTTGCGATAGCCCTCGGGATTGGGCTGGCCAAAATTGCGGTAGATGCGCTGTTTGGTGTCGCGGCCCTTTTGCGTACCCAGCACCAGCACCTGCCGTCCGTGAAAGTTCGCTATGCCGCAGACCATGGCGGCATCATCCCAAAAACCCCGGTCGCCATGAATCTCGCTGAAATCGGAAAACATGCGCTCAATGTAGTCCAGCGGATAAGGACGCATGGGGTGGCGCGCCAGTTCGGTACGCTCCCAGGGCGTAAGCTGGCCGGCCATCTGGCGGCGCAGCGCGTCAACACGCACATGCATTTCGTGCAACTGGCGGCGGGCTTCCTGATTGTCACCCGCAGCACTTTCCAGTTCCTCAATCTGTTTCTCGATGCGTTCCAGTTCGCCTTGCGCTTTCGAAGCAGCTTCCATATTGGTTTCTTGTTGTTTCTGTGACGCGCGATAGATGGTCTCCACCGCGGAGATCCAGTAATCGATGGCCGGCAAAATACCCGAGCGGAGAAGCGAAAGTTGGTTTTCCTGCGTCCCAGCAGTACCGGCTTGCGTTGGCTCCAATGTCATCGTACTCAATCAACAACCCGAACGCTGCCGCGGCCGCACAATTCTTCCACGCGATGGATGAACGCTCGGTCTGGCAGAACATTATAGCCTTCCGCCTCCATCACCACGGTAAAGTCGCCTTTGCGTTCCAGGTCGAACAGCACCCGCGCCGCGCCTCGGCGCTCCAGGCAAAGCGCGTGCAGTTCGTCGATCGTCGCGGGCGAGACGTCTTCGACAGGTATCTTGATGCGCAAGTGTTGCGGCAGCTTGGGCTGCGCCTGCTCCAAGGGAGTGATGTCGCCAATCATGAGCTTGGAGTTGCTTCCGTCTTCGACCCGCACTCCGCCCTTGGCCAGCACCGGGACCGTGAGCTTCAGCTTGTCCGCAAGGCGCTTGTAGGCGTCCGCGAAACAAAGAATGTCCACCGACCCGTTCATGTCTTCGAGCTGCCCTTGCGCATACAGATCGCCCTTCTTCGACTTGGCCACGCGGATGTTCTTGAGGATGCCTCCGATCGACACCTCATCCCTGCCCGTGGAAGATTTCAATTCGGCAACCTCAGTGGTGGACAGGGCGTTAAAGTCAAGCAGCTTTTCGCGGTACTTTTCCAGCGGATGTCCGGTAATAAAGAAGCCGAGGATTTCCTTCTCATGGCCCAGGCGCTGGTGCTCATCCCAGTCTGGAATGTTGGGCAACGGCTTCTCGGCTTGTGGTGCATCGTCCTGCTGGAAGACGCCGAATAATCCGTGCTGACCCAGCGCCGCATCTTTTTGTGTCTTCTGAGCTTGCTCCATCGCATTGTCAACAACGGCCATCAACTGCGCGCGACGTCCGAGCCGGTCCATCGCCCCGCTCTTGATCAACGACTCCATCACCCGCTTGTTGAGCAGATGCAGGTCGACCTTTTCGCAGAACTCAAATATCGATTTGAACTCGCCCGCCTCTTTGCGCGCCGCGACGATGGATTCAATGGCGTTGTGGCCGACATTCTTGACCGCTGCCAGCCCGAAGCGAATGGCCTCGCCGTGCGGCGTGAAATAGGCGTCGCTGACGTTGACATCGGGGGGCTCAACCGCGATCCCCATTTCGCGGCATTCGTTGATGTACTTCACCACGTCGTCCGTGCTGCCAGAGACGGAAGTCAGCAGCGCCGCCATGAATTCGACCGGATAGTGGGTCTTGAGGAATGCGGTCTGGTAGGCGAGCAGCGCGTAAGCGGCCGAATGCGACTTGTTGAAGCCGTATCCGGCGAACTGTTCCATCAGGTCGAAAAGCTTTTCGATCTTTCTTTGCGGGAAGCCGCGCTCGGTGGCGCCCCGGACAAAGCGCTCGCGCTGTTTGGCCATCGCCTCGGGATCTTTCTTGCCCATGGCGCGACGCAGCAGGTCGGCTTCGCCCAGCGAGTAGCCAGCCAGGCGGTTGGCGATCTGCATCACCTGCTCCTGGTAAACGATGACGCCGAAGGTCTCTTTCAACAGCGGTTCCAACTCAGGCAGGTCGTATTCGACTTTCTTGCGTCCCCATTTGCGCTCCACGAAGTCTTCGATCATGCCGCCCTGGATCGGTCCGGGACGGTACAGCGAGTTCAACGCGGTCAAATCTTCGACGCAGGTTGGCTTGTAGCGGCGCAACACGTCGCGCATGCCATGCGATTCAAACTGGAAGACGCCCGACGTCAATCCCGTATGGAAGACCCTCTCGTAAGTCTCTTTGTCGTCTAACGCCAGCTTCTGCAGGTCGAGCCGTTCGCCTCGGGTCTGCTGGACCAGGCGCAGCGCGTCGTCAATGATGGTGAGCGTGGTGAGCCCAAGGAAGTCCATCTTCAGCAGGCCCAGCTTTTCGACTGCCTTCATGTCGTAGGCGGTAACGATTTCGTCGTTCTTGGTGCGATGCAGTGGAACCAGGTCGGTCAGCGGCTGCGGCGAGATCACCACTCCGGCGGCGTGCACGCCTGCGTTGCGCACCAGGCCCTCAAGCCGCTTGGCTGTGTCAATCAGTTCCTTGGTTTGCGGTTCGTTCTGGTAGGCGGCGGCCAGCGGGGGCGAGTCTTTCAACGCCTGGTCGATGGTGATGTTCAGCGTAGTGGGAATCATCTTCCCAATGCGATCCACTTCGGCGTAGGGAATGTCCATGGCGCGGCCGGAATCTTTAATCGCCGCCTTGGCCGCCATGGTCCCGAAGGTGATAATCTGCGCCACGTTGTCGCGTCCATACTTCTGGGTGACGTAGTCGATGACCTCACCGCGGCGGTTCATGCAGAAGTCAATATCGATGTCGGGCAGGCTGATGCGCTCCGGATTGAGAAAGCGCTCGAACAGCAACTCGTTCTGCAGTGGATCAATGTCGGTGATGCCGAGAGCATAGGCCACGCACGATCCTGCGGCCGATCCTCGGCCCGGCCCAACCGGGATGTTGCGCTCTTTGGCGTAGCGGATGAAATCCCACACGATGAGAAAGTAGCCGGCAAACTGCATCTGCCGGATGATGCTGATCTCGCGCGACAAGCGCTGCTCGTAGTCCTCCAGCGAATGCTTCAGGCGGCCCATAGCCTGGAGTTCACGCAGAATATTCAGCCGGTTGGCAAAACCCTGGCGGGTGATGTGCTCGAAGTAATCGGGAAGCGAGTAGCCCGTTGGCACCTCGAACTTGGGAAATGGATCGTGAACTTTTTCCAGCCGGACGTTGCAGCGTTCTGCGATTTCCAGCGTTCGCGCCAGCACGTGCTCATATCCCGTGAAAACCTTTTCCATCTCCACGGCACTTTTCACATAAAACTGGTTGCCAATGAACTTCAGACGGTTGGTGTCATTGATGGTTTTGCCCATCTGAATGCAAAGCATTACGTCCTGCGCGTGGGAATCGTCCTCGCAGAGATAGTGGCTGTCATTAGTCGCGACCAGAGGAATGCCGAGGTCCTTCTCCAACTTCAGCAGGTTCGACTGGATGCGCGCTTCCTCCGGCAATCCCTGGTCTTGGATTTCGAGATAGAAATTTCCTTTGCCAAAAATGTCGCTAAACGTAACCGCAGCTTCGCGGGCTGCGTCGTACTTCCCTTCCGTGAGGCCCTCGGCGACTTCACCCTTGAGACAGGCGGACAAACCGATGAGCCCTCGGGAGTACTCGGCCAGAAATTTCTTGCTGATGCGGGGCTTGTAGTAAAAGCCGTGCAGCGATGCCTCGGAGACAATCTTGACCAGGTTGCGATAGCCTTCGTCATTCTCAGCCAGCACGACGAGATGGTTGTAGCTGTCGCCCTCCGGCGAGGCGCGGTGGTCTTCCTTCTTGCAGATGTAAAGCTCGCAGCCCAGGATCGGCTTCACTCCTGCTTCCCTCGCGGCATTCACGAATGCCACGGCCCCGAAGATGTTGCCGTGGTCGGTCATGGCCACGGCGGGCATGTCGAGTTCTTTGACACGCTTGACCAGGCGCTCGATGTTACAAGCGCCGTCCAGCATCGAGTAGTCGGTGTGCAGGTGGAGATGTACGAATTGCGATTGGGACATTCGGAACCTGAGCCTTCGCTGTGTGAGCTTCTATTTTATGCGTTGCTGCCAGTGCCTGTATGCACGGCGGGCTGTGGAAAACCGACGCACTATTACACGCCGTCAGAAGGCGCGCGTCCGGCTGCGGTTCCGGGAGAAATCAGGCGTCCCCCTGTTATTGCTTCTCCGGGAGGAGTTTGCCGGGGGATCGTTGGTTCCGCGCGTTTCCCGTGCGCCCGGTAAGCAAAGATGACCGCCAGCAGCGGGGCAGCCAGCAGCAATCCCCAAAAGCCAAATAGCAAGCTGAGCAAAATCGGTACGATCAGCGACGCCCAGATCGGCACCCTGGCTGTGCGTCGCATGATCACCGGCTGCAAGACCAATCCGTCAATCACAATGATGGTCACGTAGAGAATGAGGACGTACAGAAACTTCTGGAAGCCGCCGGCGAACAACGCTACCAACGCCGGCCCCATAAATGCCATCACCGGCCCGAAGTGCGGAATGAATTGCAGACCGGCCGCGAGGATCGCCCAGAACGGCGCCCACGGCACATGCAGGTAATCGAGTCCAAACCACCACAGCGCGCCCACCGCCAGCGAGTCATAGCATTGCGCGACGAACCAGCGGCGCAGGGACCCTCCGGTGACGTCAATGTGCCGGGAAAATTGCATGATGGGTTGGATGCTCGGCCAATCGGGACGGTCTCGCACCCATGCTACACTCACAATTTACCCTTCCTCGGAGTGTTTGCCGCGATGAAATTCGGCGTCATCATCTTCCCCGGTTCCAATTGCGACCACGATGCCTATTGGGCCATTTCGGAAGTGGCCAGGCAGCCCGTGACCTTCCTCTGGCATGACTCGCACGATCTCCAGGGTTGCGACGCCATCATCGTGCCCGGTGGATTCGCCTACGGCGACTACCTCCGCACCGGCGCCATCGCCAAGTTTTCCCCGGTCATGGAATCTGTGCGCAAATTCGCAGCCGATGGCGGGCTGGTGCTGGGCATCTGCAACGGATTTCAGATTTTGTGTGAAGCCGGATTATTACCCGGAGCGCTGCTGCGCAACGCTGGGCTGAAGTACGTTTGCAAGCCGGTACACATTCGCGTGGAGAGCACCAACACCCCCTACACGCAGCAGTTGACCAAGGGTGAAGTGCTGGAGATTCCCATTGGCCACATGGAAGGCAACTACTTCTGCGACGATCCCACGTTGGCCGCGTTGAAGGAGCAAGACCGCATCATCTTTCGCTACACGACTCCAGCCGGCGAAATTACCGTCGAGGCCAATCCAAATGGTTCGCTGCAGAACATTGCCGGCATCTGCAATGAAGGACGCAACGTGCTGGGCATGATGCCGCACCCGGAGCGCGCCAGCGAACCGGAGCTTGGCATGACCGACGGCGTAAAGATACTCCACTCACTGGTCGCGGCGATGGCGGAAAGATAGCAACTAGCAATTAGCAATTAGCAATTAGCAACTAGTCGTAGCCAGGTCGATTCCCGGGCGGCACGAGTCGCGTTTTTGCAATTCCGCAGCCGCAGAATTGCATAGTCTCAGCAAACAGTTAGCTTGCAACACTAGCTGCTAGTTGCTAATTGCTAGTTGCTGCTCTACCGGAAGGCCTCTTTGTTCACCACATACGGCATCTTGGTCACATCGCCGCCGTAGTTTTGCTCCAGCACGTCGATCAGGGCCTGCACGCAACGTCCGGCCATGCCGCGCTGAGGGTCGAGAGAAAGTCTCGTGATCCTGGCGGCGCTGGCAAAGTGCGGATACAGTCGGCAGCGGTCCTCAATCTCGGGATCGCGCAAAGGCGAATCCGGCGGCAATGGCTCGTTCTCATACACATCGAGCGCGGCCCCGGCAATCCATTTTTCCCTAAGGGCCTTGGCCAGCGCCTCCTCATCCACCACCGGCCCGCGCGAAGTGTTCACCAGGTACGCAGTGGGCTTCATGGTTCGTAGAGTGCGTTCATTGATCAAGTGATACGTGGGCGTGTCGCTCTCTCCTTCACGCAGCAGGGGCACATGAATGCTGATGAAGTCGCTCTGACTCAGCGCCTCCTCAATGGAAACGTAATTGATCGAGGTGCGCTCCCGTTGCATTCCGCTCTTGTAGCGGAGATCCATCTGCTGCTGCACGTCTGCAACCAGCTTTTCATTTGCGCCCATGGCTTCGTAGCACAGAATATTCATGTCGAAGCCGATGCACTTCTTGATCATTGCCTGTCCAATGCGCCCGGTGCCGAGGATGCCCATGGTTTTGCCGGTCACCTCATCGCCCAGAAACGGCAGATAGGGATGCCAATAGCCCCACTTGTTCTCGCGCACCAGATGCTCCGCGCTCCATAGTTTGCGCGCCAGGTCAGCCAGCGCGAACAAGGCGAACTCCGCCGTCGCTTCCGTCAGGACGTCAGCAGTATGGGTGAAAGGAATTCTGTAGCGGTTCGCGTCGGCGCGATTGATGTTGTCGAATCCCACCGCGTATTGGGCAACAACCCTCAGCGTGCCCTTCCCTGCTTCGAAAATCTCGGCATCGATCGGGTCGCGCAATGTGGTGATGAGTCCGTCGATGCCGCTGCGAACTTTTTCGATGATGAGGCTTTTCGGCGGCGACTCGGGATTGGGATAAGCCTCGACTTCGTAGCCTCTTTCGCGCAGGCGTTTAAAGGCAGCGTCGCCGATATCGGCGGTGGCAAAGATGCGGAATTTCTTGTTTGGCATTACGTCCCTGCGCCCCACGCGCATCCGAAAGAGAGCCTAACCCCGTAGTCTTGAAGGGGCACGGCCCTTAACCGTGCCTTAAAACGCTCTACAAAGAACGGGCTTCAGCCCCTGAGGGAATTCGGGCTTGTCACAAGGACGAGGTCCCTCAGCGGCTAAAGCCGGCTTATTACTCTACACTCACGGCGCACCTAAAGCTGCGCCCCTTCAAACCCAACGAATGCTTACGGCTAAAGATGCTTTTTGGTCCACTGATCGATGCGATCCAGCGCCTGCTGAAGATTCTCGACGGAATTGGCAACACTAAACCGCAGATAACCTTCACCGAAGGCGCCGAATGCCGTTCCCGACAGCCCCGCGACTCCCGTGTCGTCAAGCAGCGCGTCCGCCAGCTTCTTCGACGGCCAACCGGTCTGCTTGATATTCGGGAAGGTATAAAACGCACCCTTGGGCAAGCGGCAAGAGAATCCTTTGATGTGATTGAGGCCATCGACAAACACGTCGCGGCGGCGCTGAAACTCCTGACGCATCTTCTCCGGCTCGCTCTGATCGCCGCGCACCGCCTCGATGCCCGCCATTTGGGTAAAGGTCGCGGTGCAGGAGTTGGAATTGGTCATCAGGCGGGCGAACTGTGCTGCAAGGTCAGGCCGCATGACGCCATAACCCATGCGCCAGCCGGTCATGGAATAGGTTTTCGAGAAGCCGTCCAAAATGATGGTGCGGTCCTTGAAGCCCTCCACCGAGGCGATGCTGTAGGGCTTGCCTTCGAACAGCAGACGGCTGTAGATTTCGTCGCTCAGGAGCATGATGTCGCGGTCGCCGATGGCGGCGGCAATGTCTTCCACATCGCTCTTAGGGATGATGCCGCCGGTGGGATTCTCCGGCGAGTTCAGGATGATGAGCCTGGTGCGATCGCTGATGAGACTGGCCAGCTCGTTCACGTCGAGGCGGAAATCGAGCTCCTCGCGCAGCGGAATGGGGACCGCTTTCGCGCCCAGGAAGTTGATCATCGACTCGTAAATGGGAAAGCCGGGATTGGGATAGATGACTTCGTCGCCTTCTTCCACCAGCGCCAGCATGGTGAAGAAGATAATCGGTTTGCCGCCGGGAACGATGACCACCTCATCGGGGCTGACCTTGATGCCTCGCGAGCTGGAGACCTCGGCCGCGATGGCTTCGCGCAACTCCGGCAACCCGGCCGCCGGGCCGTAATGGGTAAAACCCTTGCGCAGCGCGTCAACGCAGGCATCGACCACGTTGGCCGGCGTGTCCATGTCGGGCTCGCCAATCTCGAGGTGGATGATATTTCTTCCTTGACGTTCCAAGCCGCGGGCGCGCACCAGCACTTCGAAGGCAGTTTCGGTTCCCAGCCGCGACATCCGGTTGGCCAGGCGCAGTTGTGTTTGAGTGGTAGTCATAGGCAAACCGATTGATTATACCGCCGCGGTAAACAGCCGCAAGTCCACACCGTAGCCTTACCTTCACCAAGGGTTGTGACGGTCGGTTGACCGGGCATGATGGCCCCGCGGAGTCGTGGTCACCGGAAACCAGCAACTCGAAACTACTTCACTGCCCGTACTCAATCTCGAATTCGATCTTCGCCGCCTTTTCCAGCATGGCCGAAACTGAGCAATACTTCTCCTTGGACAAGCGCACTGCATCTTCCATCGCTTTGTGAGTGACATCCCCGCCTACGCGGTAAGTAAGACGAATGCTGGTATAGACCTTCGGGAAGGTTTCGGTACGCTCGGCGGTGGCGCGCACTTCCAGACTGGTGAAGGGCTCGCGCTTCTTGCGCAGGATACCCACAACGTCGCTAGCCGTGCAGGCGCATAAAGCAATCAAGACCAGCTCGATCGGACTATTCGCGGACTTCTCGGCGCCGGCATCCACCACCAGCGCGTGGCCGCTGCTTGCCTGGCCGACAAAGCGGTCGTCATTGGCCCATAACGCTGTAGCCTCAATCATGGGATGTGCCTCACTGGTGGTCAGGTTTGTCCTTCGGTTGGCTGGTGCTGCTGTCCGGGTGGTTCTCGTAGATGGAATACTGCCCCTGTGGCCGCTTCAGCCGGATGACCACTTCCTGCTCGGGCTGGTTAATGGTGTAATCCTGTCCGAAGGTCTGGAAACCCGGGGCGATGACCTGCACGCGCAGCATTCCGTACGGAATACCATCGCTCCCGGTCTTGCCCTCGCCGTTGGTCTTAAGTTCAAGTCCGCCTTTCGATTGCTTGCCGCCCCCTCCCACGGGATGCAGGATGACGGCGGCATTGCGCACCGGCTTGCCGTTGTCGTCTTTGAGGACAGCAAACTTAAGCGAAGACACTTGCCCGGAATCCTTCTTCTTGTCCCCCGCCACCAGCAAAGCAGGAACGAAGAGCATGCAAAGGACCGCCACCAGCAAACGCTGCATCTTCATAAGGACCATTCTAGGCAGGTCAGGTGGGATGCTGCAATTCCGAGCCATGGGCAAGTAAGAAGCCTAATGTTAGTTGGAGGGCGTCCGCTTCAACGTGGGACGTCCATCGTCCTTCTGCTCGGTCGTGCTGCCGTCGTCTTTCGGGCCGGCAGTGCTGCCAGAACCACTTGAACTTGAGCGCCGCAACAGCACTGGGCGCGACGGATCACGCTTGCCGCCGCCGAGATGCCGGCTGTTCTCGAGCGAGGCCAGGCGCTGCTTGACCTCTTCGAATTCGCTGGTGTTCACGACGTATTCATCGCGGTCGGGCAGATACTTGCGGATTTCGTCCTGTGCCGCCTTGATGCGGTCCGCATTCATGGGATGAGTGGCGAAGGCCTTGGCCACGAAGCTCTGCTTCTTTTTTTCGTTGACTTTCAGCTTTTCAAAAAACTCCACAAACGCTACCGGATCGTAGCCTGAGGCGTAATCGTATTCCAAGCCCAACAGGTCGGCTTCGCGCTCGGCGTCGCGCGAGAACTTCAGGTAGCCAAGCGGCACCGCCAATCCAGCTACCTCGCTGATTGCGTACGCCACCGGTCCGCCAATGAAGATCAGGGGCACGGAGGCCATGTTCCAAATCTGCGCTCTAGTCATGTTCTTGGTGGCGTGCCGGGCGGCGACGTGGGCGATCTCGTGCGCCATTACCCCAGCCAACTCGGCCTCATTGTCCGCCGCCAAAATTAATCCGCTGTCCACGTAGAAAAAGCCGCCGGGAAGCGCGAAGGCGTTGACCTCGTCATTGTCGAGGACCTTGATGATGAAAGGCACGCGCGCGTCAGAGTTACGCACTAGGTTCTGACCGATGCGGTTGATGTATTCCGTGATCACAGGATCGGTGACCAGCCGGGCTTGCTGTTCCACCTCAGAAGATAACTGGTGTCCCAGCGCCACCTCGCGATCCAGGGAATAGAAGTCGAGACCGGTGCCCACGTGACGCTTCCCGATCTGCGATACGTCATACTTGGCGGGCAATTCGGCAGGCGCTTCGGAATTGGGTGGTCCAGCCTTTGCGACAGCCGGTTTCGGAGCTGGCGAACTCTGTCTCGCCCCAGGCTCGCCGCGGTCGTCCCGCCGTCCGGCGGCCTCGATCTCGGCTGCCGTGGGAATCTGCGAAGCCGTTGCATCCGGCTGCACTGGAGCAACGGCTGTCGTCTCTTCTCCGGCGCTGGCCGGAATAGCCTGAACTTCTGTTGCCGGCGATGCTTTCGTTGCATCCGATGTCGAAGTCTGGGCAATGCCGAAGGTCTGCAACGCAACAGCAGCCATCAGCAGCGTGAACACCGAGGTCAATCGGCGCGCGGACAATGAAAATCGATTGGCATGGGGCATTGGCACCATCACACCCACTTGCTTCCCGATTATGCTGCAAGATCGGGGTTATGGGAATCGGAAAAGTGCAAACAGGAATTGCAAAGAGAGAATTTGGTCAACGAGCAAGAAAAACTGCTGGCCTAGGTGCTTCCGGCTGTCCAGTGGATTCCATTTTTCTTCCGAGAATTTGGAACTTCGCCTTCGTGCCACCTCCCCCACCATTTATTCATTCCTATTTTATTGACAGGGGTTGAAGTAACATGCTCATTTACAAACAGATAGCTTGGCATGCGTCACGGAATTCGTAAATGTGAGTGAATTATACTCACGCCTTCCCTTGACGTCCCTAGAATGGCCGGGTTAAGATTAGCACTCGTTGATATGGAGTGCTAACAGGCCGCAGGCAGCTAGTTCGATGGCGCCCCTGTCAACGTTCCCGGGTTTATCCCAAGAGTTCATGGAAATGCTGACAGCAACGCAGAAGACGCGCGCCAGAGCCAGCCAACCCGCCGAGGCGGGCAATCCAACTTAAACCAACTAGCTCGAAAGGAGTTCGAAGAATGGCTACAAAGCTGACTCCCCTGCATGACCGCATCGTGGTTCGCCGCGTCGAAGAGGCCGAGACCACCCGTGGCGGAATCATCATTCCCGACAGCGCCAAAGACAAGCCGCAAGAGGGCGAAGTGATCGCGGTGGGCCGGGGCAAGACCAACGACGAGGGCAAAACCTTCCCGCTCGATGTGAAGGCAGGCGACCGTATCCTGTTCGGCAAGTATGCCGGCACGGAAATCAAGATTGATGGCGAAGATTTCCTGATCATGCGCGAGGAAGAAGTGCTCGGCATTCTGGAAGGCGCCAGCAAGCCGAAGCAAGCCGTCGCCCATAAGTAGCATCCCGTCGGTCGCCGGTTCAGCTTTTCCGACAACTCGCAACTGACTACTGACAACTGATTTTCAAAGGAGATTGAAGCAATGGCAAAACAGATTGTGCATGGAGAAGATTCCCGTCAGGCGATCCTTCGTGGCGTGAATGTTCTGGCCGATGCCGTGAAAGTCACGCTGGGTCCCAAGGGCCGCAATGTCGTGATCGAGAAGAAATTTGGTTCGCCGCTGATTACCAAGGACGGCGTGACCGTAGCCAAGGAAATCGAGCTAAAGGACCCGCTCGAGAACATGGGCGCGCAGATGGTGCGCGAGGTCGCCTCCAAGACCTCCGACGTTGCCGGTGATGGCACCACCACCGCGACCGTTCTGGCGCAGACCATCTTCCGCGAGGGCGTGAAGACGGTGGCTGCCGGCGCAAACCCGATGGCGTTGAAACGCGGCATCGACAAGGCTGTCACCGCCGTGTGCGGCTTGCTGGACCACGATGGTAACCGCATTCCCGGTGCGCTCGACAAGTATTCGCAGAAGGTATCGGGCGAGATGATCGCGCAGGTCGGCACCATTTCCGCCAACAACGATGAGACCATCGGCCGCATTATTGCCGAAGCCATGAAGAAAGTCGGCAAAGACGGCGTCATCACGGTGGAAGAAGCCAAGACGATGGAGACCCAGTTGGAAGTGGTCGAAGGCATGCAGTTNNTCACCGATCCGGAGCGCATGGAAGTCGTTCTGGAGGACGCCTACATCCTCATCCACGAGAAGAAGATCAGCTCAATGAAGGACCTGGTAACTCAGGATCCAAAGCACCCTGGAGTACTTGAGCAGATCGCGAAGTTGGCCAAGCCGCTAGTCATCATCGCCGAAGACGTGGAAGGCGAAGCGCTGGCGACCCTGGTCGTCAACAAGCTGCGCGGCACGCTGCAGGTTGCGGCCGTCAAGGCCCCGGGCTTCGGCGATCGCCGCAAGGCCATGTTGCAGGACATCGCAATCCTGACCGGCGGCAAGGCCATCACCGAAGATCTTGGCATCAAGCTGGAGAACGTGCAGATGGGCGATCTCGGCCACGCCAAGAAGATCACCATCGACAAGGACAACACCACCATCGTCGAGGGCAAGGGCAAGCACACCGACATCGAAGGCCGCGTAAAGGAAATTCGAGGCCAGATCGACAAGACCACCAGCGACTACGACCGCGAGAAATTGCAGGAGCGGTTGGCCAAGCTGGTGGGCGGCGTTGCGATCATCAAGGTCGGTGCTGCGACCGAAACCGAAATGAAGGAAAAGAAAGCCCGCGTGGAAGACGCCATGCACGCTACCCGCGCTGCGGTCGAGGAAGGTATTGTCCCCGGCGGCGGTGTGGCCCTGGTGCGCTGTATCCCGGCGATCGACGCGCTGAAGCTGGAAGGTGACGAGAAGATCGGTGGCAACATTGTGCGCCGCGCTCTCGAAGAGCCTCTCCGCCAGATCGTTATCAACTCGGGCGAAGAAGGCGCTATCGTTCTGGGCCGCATCCGCGAGTCGAAGGAGAACAACTTCGGCTACAACGCGCAGACCAATCAGTTCGAGGACCTGGTAAAGGCGGGCGTCCTCGACCCGACCAAGGTGGCGCGCACGGCCCTGCAGAACGCAGGCTCGATCGCGTCGCTGATGCTGACCACCGAAGCCCTGGTTGCCGAGATTCCGGAAGAGAAGAAGGAATCTCCCATGGGCGGCGGACACGGCGGCGGCATGGGCGGAATGTACTAGAAGCAGTGGCTAGTGGCTAGTGGTTAGTGGATGGCCACTGACTGAGACGTATCGAATGGATGCCCCATCCAAGCTGGTTTTGCTTGGGTGGGGCTTTTCCTTTGCGTCTGAGCCGCAGGCGCAATCCTGAGCGAGGGCGCAGGCCCGAGTCGAAGAATCGCGGCAACTAGCAGTTAGCAATTGGCTAACGGCAAGAACACGGCCTCACAGCAATGCGGTGCCTTTGCTTTTTTCTGACAACTGACCACTGGCAACTGACGACTTGGGGCGACCTTACGGCTTCTTCGCGGTCGCGGGCTTGGCCGTTGGCTTCAGGGCCTGTTCCACAGGAATTTCATTGCCGTCTTTGTCGACGTAGTGTATGTCGAAGGCGCCATCGATCACGTCAAAGACCACGCAACTGCTGATGCAGGTGAACTGGTGTACCTGCCTTCCGGCGAGGTACAGGTAGTCGCCTATAGCCATCGTGTGAGCGCCACCCGACATCTCCGACTTGCCGTTACCGGAAACCATCATGAGGTTCTCATTTGCGGTGTGCCAGTGCCAGGGCACAACGCAGCCGCTCTTAAACTTCAGGAGCAGCACTGCGGCGCCCTTCATGGGATCTCCTCGTTGCGCGGAGATGGTCATGCAGGACGGAAGCACAGGCAAGGTTACGAACTTGCTCGATGCCATGGCGGCATAAGGCATCTGGTCAGGACCCTGCGCCGCCAGCGGCATAATCAGAGCAGATGCGAGCAGGACCAACAATGAGAGGTCCGCCAACGCGAATCGCATAGTAATACTCCTTCTCGTGGTGAAAGTCGGCTAAGTCTAGCCCAACGCTACGGTCGATTTCAATCCGACAAAGGTGGGGCTTGGTGTGCCGCCGGCTGAAGCCGGCTCGTTCTTAAGATCTCGCTGTAACGCGGCCCGGAAGCACCCCTCTACCGGTAGTCGCATTCGACACAACAAGCAAACCTTCTTCTCGACCTGAAATGAAAAAGGGAGAGCATCCGCCCTCCCCTTTTCAGGATTTGATTTCCACGATTGCCGAAACAGTTACCGCCGCGGTCCGCCGCGTCCACCACCCGGGCCTCCACGGCCGCCGCGTCCACCGCCGGGGCCACCACGGCCTCCACGGCCGCCGCCTCCACCATGATGACCGCCGTCGTGCCTGCTGCCAGCGTGCTCACGACGCTCGCCATCGCGATTGAAATTCGGCTCGGAGCTCGGCTCGTCTGCCTTCTCGTGTCCGCCTTCGAACGTCACCGCTCCTTCACCCTCGGGTGCAGGTTCGCCACCCTCAGCCGCCATTTTGGCGCGCTGCTCCTTCAGAATGGCCTTGCGCGATAGCCTGATGCGGTTGCCTTCGACAGCCAGGACCTTTACCAGCACCTGGTCGCCTTCCTTCAGTTCGTCGCGAACATCGTTGATGCGGTGCTCGGCAACTTCGCTGATGTGCAACAGTCCATCGGTGCCCGGCAGAATCTCGACAAACGCTCCGAAGTCAGCCAGGCGTGTGACCTTGCCGAGATAGGTCTTGCCCACCTCAGCGGTGGCCGTGATGTCGCCAATCATCTGCAGCGCCTTGGCCGCGGCTACTTGATCGCTGGACGAAACATTCACCTTGCCGGTATCTTCCACGTCGATCTTCACGCCGGTCTGCTCGATGATTCCGCGAATCACCTTGCCGCCCGGCCCGATGAGGTCGCGGATCTTGTCGGTCGGAATCTGCAAGGTGTAGAAGCGGGGCGCGAATTCGCTGATCGTGGTGCGCGGCTCCGCGATCACTTCGTTCATCTTGTCGAGGATGAACAGACGTCCGTGGCGGGCCTGTTCTAGCGCCTCGCGCATGATCTGCGCCGTGATGCCCATCACCTTGATGTCCATCTGCAACGCGGTGATTCCCTCGCGAGTGCCGGCCACCTTGAAGTCCATGTCGCCGTAATGATCTTCCGCACCGGCGATGTCGGTGAGGATGGCGTAATCTTTGTCTTCCTTCACCAATCCCATGGCCACTCCGGCCACCGAGGCCTTCAGCGGAACGCCGGCATCCATCATGCTGAGCGAGGCCCCGCAGACCGTGGCCATTGAGGACGATCCGTTCGACTCCAAAATGTCGGAGACGACGCGCATGGCGTACGGCCAGTCGGCTTCTGACGGCAGCACGCCGTATAACGCACGCTCCGCCAGCGCGCCATGCCCAATCTCGCGGCGGCCCGCTCCGCGCAGGAATGCGACTTCGCCGACCGAGAAGGGCGGGAAGTTATAGTGCAACATGAAGCGCTTCTTGGCTTCGCCTTCGAAGGCCTCCAGGCGCTGCATGTCTTCGCCGGTGCCAAGTGTGGTCGTGACCAGCGCCTGGGTCTCGCCACGAGTAAAGATGGACGAGCCGTGAGTGCGCGGCAGCACCCCAACTTCAATCCAGATGTCGCGAATCTGGTCGAACTTGCGCCCGTCGGGACGGCGTCGGTCTTTGATCACCTGCTCGCGGAAGATCTGCTCACGCAACAGATCGAAATACTTGCCGGCCTTCTTGCGCCCAGCTTCGTCGTCTTCGGGAATGGCGCTCTTGATCTCGTCTTTGAGCTGCTTGATGAGCGAGTAGCTTTCGTTCTTGGGATGCTTCTCGGTGTTGATCGCATCCAGCAACCGATCGCCCAGTTTGGAACGAAGCTGGCTCAGATAGGCTTCGTCAGTCACGACCGGCTCGACGGTCCGCTTCGCCTTACCAACTTTCTTGGCGAGGTCGCTGATCGCGGCGCAAATCTTCTTGATCTGCTCATGGCCGAATTCGATGGCCTCAACCACGGTTTCTTCCGAAACCTCCTTGGCGCCGGACTCGATCATGACAATGCCGTCCGCGGTGCCGACCACCATCAGGTTCAGCTTGCCAGAGCGCTGCTCATCGTAGGTGGGATTGATGACGAAATTTCCGTCCACCTGACCGACTCGAATGGCGCCGATGGGTCCGTGAAATGGAATGTCGGAGACGCTGAGCGCAACCGACGCGCCGTTGATGCCGGCAACATCGGGGTCGTTCTCGGTATCAGCCGAAAGCACCATCGCGATGACTTGCGTTTCGCAGCGGAACCCTTCCGGGAACAACGGCCGGATGGGCCGGTCAATTTGGCGGCTGGTCAGAATTTCGCGTTCGCTGGGCCGCCCTTCGCGCTTGATGAAGCCGCCAGGAATGCGTCCGGCAGCGTAGGTGTACTCGCGGTAATCGACGGTGAGGGGAAAGAAGTCAATGCCCTCGCGGGGGTCAGGGTTGGCGCAGGCGGTGGCGAGAACAACGTTGTCGCCGATGCGCACAATGCAGGAACCGTGGGCCTGCTTGGCTAATTTTCCGGTTTCAAAGTGGATGGACTTGCCGCCGTGCAGCTCAACCGTAACTTCATGTTTCATTTCTTAAGTTCCTTCCGTTCCGAACGCAACCGATAGGGGCCCGCTTCGCCGCCGTTATCGAATCCGAATCCGAATGCACCTCGCCTCGCGCGCTTAGCGCCACGGGCGAGCAGAGATCGTAACTACGACGGGAGATGGAGTGGAAAACTCATCCGCCAACAGAGACTGGACGAAAGCCCGGGGACGCCGAAGCGCCGCGAGGGCCCGTGCAGAACGCATGTAGCGACGCACCATACGCCAGAAACGTCGTTGTTCAGGGGCTGGCAAACGGCTGGCTTCGTTACTTTCGGATGCCGAGCTTCTGAATGACAGTCTTATACCGTTCGGTATCCGACTTTCTGAGGTAATCGAGCAGGCCACGACGCCGGCTCACCATCATGAGAAGACCGCGCCGGGAGGCGTGGTCCTTCTTATGCGTCTTAAAATGCTCCGTCAATTCACCAATCCGTGTACTCAGGATCGCGATCTGCACTTCGGGCGAACCGGTGTCGGTCGCATGAGTGCGGTGTTGGTCAATCAAAGCGGCTTTTTTCTCTGGGGCTAACACTGAATCAGCTGCGCTCCTACTCTTTAATCGTATGTTGTTACGGGATCAAGGATAACATGCGTTTCTGCAAACCGCAAAGCGAGCGCACGCCGACATCGCCGAGCCTTTGCCAACCGTCCCTTTGTCACCACGACCGGAATCCTTCAGACCGACTGGAGAAATCGTTGCTCCAAGCGGACAACAGCTTATGCCACCAGAGGACGCACGTCGCGCTCGATGGTGCGCCGCAGTTCGTCTTGCGCCACTTCCAGGTCGTAGCTGGATTGGGCGTTCATCCAGAAGCGCGCGCTGGTGTTGAAATAGCGTCCCAGTCGCAGCGCCGTATCGGGAGTGATGCCGCGCCGCTCATGCACAATCTCACCTATGCGTGTCACGGGGACACGCAGGTCAAGCGCGAGGCGGTTCATGCTGATGCGCAGCGGCCTCATGAAATCTTCGCGCAGAATTTCGCCGGGATGAATGGGCCTAAGTCTTTCGGATTTGGCCATGCGTCCTCCTAGTGATAGTCCACGACTACCAAAATCCGTACGCGATCAGCTGGCGCAAGGTAGAGCGTTTCTCCTGGCTTCACATCGAAGGCCGCATATCAGGCGTCGATATTGCGAACCGTCTCTGCCCTCTATTCCCCAGAACGCCCACTTCGGTTCCCACCTTAAGCCAAAGAAGTTTGAGTGGGCAAGCGGCCAGATTTGCGGCGGGTCAAAAGGCGTACCTCAGAGCCAGCGTCGTATTGTTGGCATGGAAATAGCGTGGGGCGGTCGGTCCTACGAACGATCCTTCGCCGTACTGATAATAGTTCCAGGCGGCTTTCAACGTGACGTCCTTGTGGACAAGGACATCCACTGCGGCAAGAGGTGACTGATAAATGGAGGAAAGGGGACCCAACGGCAGCAGCGTATTGAGCGAGGTCGTGTTGCCCTGGTTGTCGACGATGTTGTATCCCAGGCGCATGGTGACGCGCTCGATGGGCGTGAGCGTCAAGGCGAAGTAACCGAACTGAGTACGGGTGCGATAGAAACCGTACGTCTGCTGCAGCGTGGGATCTTCGGCACAGGTGGTGGTGTCCGGCGGGGCCACCGTTCCAGCAAAGCAAAGGAACATGTTCTGCTGAATGGCATCGAAGTTGTACGCCATGTCCAGTCCCCAGTATTTGTTGGGATTGATCATGGCGTTGAGCACCGTCGAGTAGTTGTGCTGGCTGAACCGGATGTCGCTGGTGTTGTTCCTGGCCTGCTGGAAATTAAGATTGGCGCCCACCGTCATCCAAGGGCGGGGCGAATACGACACGTTTCCGGAAACATTCAGAGAACTCAGGGGATCGATGCGATAGATCCAATTGTCAGCCCTGCCATATTTCGCATTGAGGTTGGCATGCAGGGTGCTTCCCTTCCGGAACCAAGCCCCGACCACGCCGGAGTAATTATTGGTCTCGGTGGTCGGGCTGCCAAACGGCGCAATGACTCCGCTGAACGTGCAACTGCCATCCGGGTTCAACGGTAAGCCGACACAATTGCCGCGATTGGGTAGATTGGGGTAATAAATGTCTCCCAAAGCGGCTTGATAGGTGTTCCCAGGCTGAATGGTGGAATTGGCCCACACGAACCCGGCGCGCACTCCAAACCAGCGCGATACATCGTACTGCACCTGGAAATCATTCTGCTTCGTATTCTGGCCGATCATGTTGATCGTCATCTCATTGATGATGTCGGCAGGAGAACTGGAATTGTGGAAGAGATTCGTGCCAGGAAACATCGCCACCGGATTGAGCAGCGAGGCGGAGCCGAAGGAGGCAGCGTTGAAGTAGTTGGCCTGAAGATCAAAATAATCGCCGGCGACACTGAAATTGCGGAAGCGGAAGGTTTCCACCAGCCGGAGCTTATCGGTGACGTGAATCGTAGCCGAAATGTCTGCGGAAGAAGAATTCCACTTGGCGTCGGATCTACTGCCTGTTGTGTTGGAGCCGAGACTCGCCGTGCGGCTGCTTAAACCACGGAAAATTTCCGTGAACGGGGTGTTCATTTGCGCATGGCTGTACTGGAACTGGCCATTGAAGTCCAGCCATTTGAGCGAAGAGGAGGTCAGGTTGAACTGTTCGGTTGGGACAAATGTGTTTATGTGCTGGTCCAGGCTGTAATCGAGAAAACCATTGCACGTTGGATTGGCGACCCCGTTGTTGAGCGGCTTCGCGCAGGGACTTCCGCTGTTGAACCAGGAGAGTCCCAAGCTGACGGGCGTGCCATTGGGAAGCGGCCAGGAATTGAACGGGTTCAGGCCATAAGTCGTCCCGCCATCATAGTACTGAAGCAGTTGCGTGTAACTGAGGGTGGTCTTCTTGGTGGCGCGGAAGTCGGCGCCGAAGCGATATCCGTTGAGCGTATTGTCAGTATTCTCGTTTAGCAGTGCCTCCGTACCTTCATGGATGCTGCTGAACGCAGGCCCCGCGAAGCGGTTCCGGTTGTAGCCCGCCCGAAACGATAAGCGGTGCATCGGCAGCACGACAAGATCGAAGTTGTAAAGGTTTTGCCGGTTGTAGTAGCCGTGTGGTGAGTTCAGGATCGGAATGAACGGCGTACCGGTGGGCGGATTCAACGGGTTGGCAAACAAGTCGTAATCAAAATAGTTCTGCATGTGCTGATAACTGCCGCTGAAGGTGTACCAGCGGTATTTCGACACGCGCATGCGCGCCGCCTGCTGGGGATCGCCGCCCCATCCAAAGCTGTTGAGCGTCAGGGTGTCGAAAATGTCCTCGTGTGTCAGAGACTGCATGGTGAGCGACTGTTCCAGGATGCGAGCACCGCTCTGGTCATTGACCAGGGTGTCGTACATCGGCTGGCTGCCATTGACCTCGGAGATGCGGCCGCCCAGCTCGATGGACTGCGTTACCTGAAAGTCACCGATCTTTTTACCCTCTCCTGCGCCCGAGCTCGAATCGGCAGACGCGGAGGCTGCCGTCTGGCCCGAGCTCTGCCCAAGCGTGTTGCAGATCAAAGACAGGCAGACCGCCAGCAGGGCCAATCCAAAAGAACAAGCGCCGAAACTTCTTTGACAACCCATTTCATGCCCCCACTACCGGAAGAAGAAGGGATCGAAGTTGGAACCATGGATTTGCGTGTGGCACATCGTGCACGCCTGATACTTGGTGGCCTGGTTGTGGAACGAGGGCGCGCCTGGCGCTGCTCCATTCATATTCGCCGTATGGCAGCGAAGGCAAAGAAAGTTGACGTTGTTGACCTGCAGCAAACGCGGATTCGTAGAACCGTGTGGCATATGACATTGCAGGCAGCTTTCGTCAGTCTTCACCGGGGCATGTTCGAAGACGAACGGCCCCATGGTGTCAGTGTGGCATTTGGTGCAAACCTTGAATTGACCGGCGGCAGCTCGCACCTGGTGACCGGTCTCGGTGCCGTGAGGATTGTGGCAGTCGCTGCATTGGATGAGTCCGACATCGACGCGGTGGCGATAGGGCCGGGCAAATTCGGCCTTCTGCGCGGCGTGGCATCCGTAGCACAGCTCAGTCTGCGGTTTCACCAGCAGGAAGTTGACGTCCTTGGATCGGTGCGGACTGTGACAGCTGGTGCAACTGACGCCATTCGCCAGGTGTTCGGACTTGGAGAAATTCTGCGTTTCCGGGGTCGACTGGTGGCACTTCGTACAGATCGCTGCTGTCTCCGCCGGACTCAGCTTCTCAAAGCGAACGATCTTGGTGGGATCGCCGCCGCCGTCAACATGGGCTTGCGCCGGACCGTGACAAGCCTGGCATCCGTGCTGGTTGCCTTTGAGTAACGCCGCGTGCGGAGTGTTGGCAAAGTGCTTGTCCCAGACTTCCTGGTGGCACGTCTGGCAAATGTCGGTCTCGGCATACTGGCCGCCGGTTGAGCCTGGGAGCGCCGCCGATGCCGTGGGACTCGGGTTGCTGGGGTGTTCCTGCGCTGGAAGGGTGGCGGTCAAACACCAAGCCATGAGGAAGACAGGCAAAAACGGGATCGGTCTACGGCGCACGAGAGTCATCCTTGCTCCTGACAAACTTTTCGCAGGATGGTCAACAGGCTGACCAGCCAATACCCACAGCGTTACCCGAGATTTCCTTCTTGAATCGAAAACGCCATACATTATACAAGCAATCCCATATACGTAATCCTCAACCCGCTTCCTGATAAGACTTTTAGAGGATTTAAGACCCCTAGAGGATGCGTGGGAACTGTGATGTCCAAAAAAAATCGTTAATCCTTTCCATTTTGCCCAGGAGTTCACCGCCCCGGTCACGCCCTGGACTGGCATTATTCGCCCCTGCGGGGCTGAATTTTGCGCAATCACCCCAACGCGCCAACTCAGAACGAGTTGTCATGCAAACTCTGACCGTCCTTCATCCATTACCAAATCCGCACGCGTTCCGACGGAGCCAGGTACAGCGTTTCTCCCGCCTTGACATCGAAAGCCGCGTACCAGGCGTCGATATTGCGAACCGTATCTGCCCGGAACTCGGCGGGCGAGTGCGAGTCAACCGCCACCTGCTGGCGCAGCGCAGCGTCCCGCGACTTTGCCCTATAGTCCTGACCGAAGGCGATGAAGAATTGCTGGTCGCCGGAGAAACCATCTTGCGCCGGCGCTTCCTTGCCTGCGAGTGACGCGCGGTAGCCGTCATACGAAGCCGAGATGCCGGCGACGTCGGCGATGTTCTCAGCCAGCGTCTGCTTGCCATTGAGGGAAAGATCGGGAAACGGCTTATAGGTGTCATACTGCGCGGCGAGTTTGGCGGTGGCCGCTTCAAAATGGGCGAGATCGGCGGGCGTCCACCAGTTGCGCACCCGACCCTTGGAGTCGAACGCGGCCCCCTCCGAATCGAAGGTATGGCTGATTTCGTGGCCGATGACCGAGCCGATGGCGCCATAGTTGACCGCCGCGGGTGCCTGCGGGTCAAAGAATGGAGGTTGCAGAATTGCAGCTGGGAAGTTCAAAGCGTTCTGCAGCGGCAGATTTACCGCGTTGACCGTCTGCGGCGTCATGGACCATTCCTTGCGGTCAATCGCTGCGCCCAGGCGCGCGACCTCGTGGTGATACTTAAAAACATTACCGCGCCAGACGTTGCCGAAGATGTCATCCGGCCTCACCTCGTAGGCTGAGTAGTCGATCCAGGTCTCCGGGTAGCCGACGCCGACGTACAGAGTGTTCAGCTTGGCTTGAGCTTCGGCTTTGGTGGATGCCGCCATCCACGGAAGCGCCTCAATTCGCTTGCGGAAAGCGGCAATGATGTTGGCCACCATGGCCTGCGCCTGGGCCTTGGCTTCGGGAGAGAAGTAGCGCTACGCATAGATCTTCCCGACGTCGTCGCCGAGGTACCGATTGACGATCACCACACCGCGCTGCCAGCGCGGACGCTGTTCCGGCGATCCTTGCAGCACATTACCAAAGAAGGCGAAACGCTCGTCAGCCAAGGCTTTCGGTAGTACATCGCCGTACTCTTCGATCATGTGATAGGCGAGCCAATCCTTCCACGTGTCCAGCGGAGTGGAGGCCACCAGAGCAGACTCGCCGGCAAAGGCGGTAGGCTGCCAAACGATGAAGCTGGCTTGCTTGCTGAGGCCGGCGCCGCGAAAGTATTCGGCCCAGTCGAGGCCCGGAGCTTTGGCCACGAAGTCTGCCCGCTTCCAGGTGTTGTTGGCCTGGTGGATGTCATCATTTTCCGCGAGGGTGAGATGTTTTTCCGCGATGGCGTGCTCCAACGCGACAATGCGCTCGGCCCGGGCGTCCGTATCCGTGAATCCCGCCAGCTTGAGCATGGCTGAGACGTGCGCCTGATACTTGGTGCGGATGTCACGCATCTGCTCGCTGTTGGAAAGGTAATACTCGCGGTCCGGCAGTTGCAGGCCGCCTTGCAGGAGGTAAGCGGCGTAATGATCGGAATCGTTGAAGCCGGGGGCGACCCACAATCCAAACAGATGCGGAGTATGGAAGTTGGTGTTATTCAGCGCGTCAACATCAGCGCGCAGCGTTTCCCCTAGCACGGCCGCCAACTCTTTCTTGTTTCTAATGGCAGCGATGGCTTTGAGATGAGGATGGAGCGGCGCGAGACCTTTGGCCTCGATGACGCCCTCGTCCATGTAAGAGCTGTAGAGAACGGCGATTTTGCGCGCGCTAGAGCCGGCAGGCCCGCCATTCTTGGCCGCCTCTTCAACCAGGGCGGCGGTGCGCGTGTCGCTCACGTCGGCAAGGGTTGCAAAGACGCTTAGCCGCGAGCGGTCGGGGGGAATCTCGGTGCGCTTGATCCAGTCGCCGTTGCAGTACAGATGGAAGTTATCGCCCGGCTTGACCGAGCGGTCCATGTTGGCGACATCAATGCCGTGAATCTCTGGTTTCGGCGCATCCTGCGCGTCGGCGGCGAGAAGGCCGAGGACGATAATTCCAACAAGTTTAAGGGCGGGACTAAGAAATTTCTGGGCGGATCTCATTCACAGGGCTCCACAGGGCATCTGCCTAGGAACGCAGGCCCTCACTCTAGACGGGGAACAAAGCAAGAGGGTAGCACGACGGCGGAAGGCGTTTGAACCTATTCCACCTCGTGCTTGGCGGTGTAACCCTCGCGGGCCACGATCTGATACTTGATGTCATGGTTCTTTTCGTCCTTGATGATGAGCGGCTTGCCATCCGGCCCCACCAGTTCAACCTTCAACTTGCGATAGGTGCCGTCTTGCTTGGTGTTGGTGGGCTTATACGTGATGGTGTATTGATTACGGATCGCCTGGGCCACTTCGCGGAAAATGTCCGGCAATTCGCCCATCAGCCGCGGAGCATAGCTGCGGCCGCCCGTCATCCTGGCGAAGACGTTCATCTGGTTCTTGGCCTGGACGTACTCCATCATCAGCGGAGACATGTTGGGATTTGCGCCAGCTACTGCGTCCACCCGCTCCAGGAAAGCTTCACCGGTACAGATGGTATAGATGGTCACGTTGGGCGTGACCTTGATCTTCTTGAGAATGGTGTCGAGGGTGATCCTGCTGAAGGTATCGCGACCGCTGGCGACCACCACCAACTCCTTGTGGCCGGGGATACGGTCCAGGCGGTCCAGCGTGTCATACATGGCGTCGAAGATGTTGGTCTCACTAAACCCGGGAATGCGCAGCCGGTTGAGCACACCGAAGACCGCTTGTTTGTCCTGCGTGAAGTCCAGCAGGATATGCGTCTTCATGTCGAATTCCTCGATGGCGACCCAGTCCTGGGGTTGCAGGCTCGAGGCAAACATGTACGAGGCATTCAGCGCGTCATACATGAAGTTGTAATTGGTGGATGCGAATTCCACCAGCAGGACCGCGGTGATGGGCGCCTTGGACATGGTGACGTTCTGGATTTGCTGCGGAACCCCATTTTCGTAAATCTTGAAGTGCTCCTTGGCGGCCTGTTCCGGCAATGCCAGGGGACGCCCGTCCTTCTGCAACACGCGTGCATCCACGCTTACCACCGGAACGTCGACGTGCAACGAGTATTGCGGATTGTCGGTGGGCTGTTTCGGCTTGGGGGGTGGAG
Source organism: Acidobacteriaceae bacterium (assembly GCA_003151335.1). Classification (GTDB taxonomy): domain Bacteria; phylum Acidobacteriota; class Terriglobia; order Terriglobales; family Acidobacteriaceae; genus Bog-257. The sequence continues at coordinate 57,051 of PLXE01000112.1, read as the reverse complement.
GCGCGTCTTCCGTGCCCTTCTTCTTAGGCACCGCAACGGAGCCGGATTCGCCCGCTGGGCCTCCCGCTTCGGCAGGCATCTGCTCTTGCTGGCTCTTAGTCGGCTGCGATTGCGTTTGCGTCCCAGAATCGGTGCTGCTGGAGGATTGGGCCTGCGCCGGTACGGCAAAGCAAAACAAGCTCAACCCCAAGGCGAGGACCGCCATTTTCACGGAGCTAAGCGTAACGGGTGAAATACCGGAACAAGTAAGGTGTTTCTCAGAACACATCAGGGTGCCTCGTGGGACGGACTGTCTGCTAGTATAAATGCAAATTCAGCATCTTTGACTCTCTGCGGCGCGCAGAAAAGTGCTCGCGAACTGACGTTGGGGCACTGCCGCAGTCAAATCGTCGTGGCTCCCCCTAGGGGGCTTTGGGAATGGCCGATCTTCGTGGCAAAGCCGCACCGCGGCTTAAGTAAGGTGAGGAACATTTTGCGCAACGCCGTCTCGTTCGCACTGCTCAGCTTCATATCTCTGGCCGGTTTCGCGGCCGAAAAGCCAAAAGTCCAAATCATGCCTGAGGACCAGGTCAAGACCGGCATGCATGGCGTGGCCTATACCGTCTTCGAAGGCGTCACTCCGGAACCGATGGAGGTCGAGATCCTCGGGGTGCTGCGCAATATGGCCGGTCCGAAATCCGACGTCATCCTGGCGCGGCTGCATGGCAAGAAAGTTGAGTACTTCGGCGTGGTCGCGGGCATGAGCGGCAGCCCGGTTTACATTGACGGCAAACTCATCGGCGCCATCGCTTATCGCATTGGCGAGTTTTCCAAAGAGCCGATTGCCGGTATCACTCCGGCCGGCTCCATGCTGGAAATCGATGCCATGGACAAGACGCCAGCGCCGGAAGAGGCGCGAGCGCTTGCCGGAGACAGGCAGGCGACAGCGCGAACTTCTGGACCCGGCTTGGCCACATCTCCGAACCAGCAGGACCCAGGCTACGCAAACCTGCTGAAGCCCATCGAGACTCCGCTGGTCTTCACCGGATTCAGCGAAAACACGCTGCGGCTCTTCTCCAAGGATTTTGCCTCGGTCGGTGTTGTCCCGGTCATGGGGGCGGGTTCGGTCAGCAACGACAAGCAACCGGAACCGCTGGTTCCAGGCTCGGCGGTCAGCGCGATCCTGGTACGCGGCGATATGAACATCGCCGGCACTTGCACCGTCACGTATCTTGACGACACCCACCTGCTGGCATGCGGCCATCCGTTGTTACAGTCGGGCAGCGTTAACATGCCGATGACCAAAGCGACGGTGCTGGCCACTCTGCCTTCGGCGCAGAACTCCTTCAAGATTGTTAACGCGACGGAGCCGGTCGGCGCGTTCATGCAGGACCGCCGTGCGGGCCTCATGGGGCGCTTCGATCGCGAGCCGCACATGATTCCCGTGACGCTCACCTTCAACGGGGTCTCCCATCCCAAGCAGTTTCATTACGAAGTGCTGAACAATGCCAAGGTCACGCCGGCCGCAATGATGGCCACAGTGTTCAATGCCATCCAGGGCATGAACGAGTACGGCGAAGATACCACCTATCGTTTGCGGGGCGACATCGACGTTCTCGGCTATCCCAAGTTGCGTGTGCAGAACATGTACGCTCCGCTGGATGGCTCTACGCCGACGGCTTATAGCATCGCGCTTTCCATCGGCGAGCACTTCAGCCGCATCTTCGAGAATCCTTACGCAACTCCAAAGATCGAAGGCGTGGAATTGAACTTCGATCTCGTTCCTGACCGCCGTTCGGCGCGGCTGGAAACCGCCCGCACGGACATCACCGAAGCTCGTCCCGGCGATGAGATAACCATCGAGACGCTGCTGCGGCCGTATCGCGGAGAGAGCATTCTTCGCCAGATCCCAGTGAAGATTCCTACCTCCACGCCCAGGGGAACACTGCGCATTCTGGTGAGCGACGGCGACACTCTCGATAAGATGCGCCGCGTGTCGGGAGCCATGAGCCGGCGGCTCGATCTGGGCTCCACCATTGCACTGCTCAACAAAGAGCACACCAACTCTGAGCTTTACGTCTCCCTGCTGGAGGCCAGCCCGCAAGCCATGGTGGACGACAAGGTGATGCCGACGTTGCCGCTGTCGGTAATGAACGTGATGGATGGCATGCGCGGTACGCAGGACATGATTGTCGTGGGCGAGTCCGCCGTGGATGAAGCGTCCACTCCGGTGGACTACGTGGTGACGGGATCGCAGATCATCACCCTGACGATCAAGTAGGGCAGTTAGCAGTTAGCAGTTAGCCGTTAGCACTAATTCCCAATTCCGATGCCCATTCATGGAGCCCAGACGGGGCCTTTTGGGTGACATCTTTGGCAGTTGTTGAGCGGGAAAGCCACCTTTCCATGGCAGGCACCGCAGTATTGGCCTTCGACATTAGAATACATGGTGTGGCGGATCGTGCCTCGGTTGCCAGCCGGGAATATTTCGGGGTGGCAGAGTTCACAGCCGTTCCAGATAGAATGCTTCTCGTGAGAGAAGCCAATGGGGTGGACCCACGAGTAACCTGCTGCGATAGAAAAATCTTTCCTGTTCTGCATCTTCGGCGTTTTGACGGATAAACCCTCTACAAAATCGATGGGTTGGATGACGCCAGATCTCTCCGCCTCTTCCCAATTCACACCGTAAAAGCTCTTCGGGAATTTCGCAGTAAATTTGTTGTACTCATATTTTCTTACGCCCTTCTTGCCCAGGGAATGGCAGCGGTCACACTGCTTGTCGTTGGCGGCATCGGAGCACGCCGCGAAGATGGTTTTTCCCTCCAACACCCTCTTACCATCATGGCAGGCGCCGCAATGGAAACCCTCGCGGTTCGTGCTCGCATTGATGCCGGTGGCGTTCGCCTGCATGGCAAAGCCGATATCTACATGGCAGAGCCGGCAGGTGAATTTGGAACGGTGAAGCCAATGATCAAATACCACGGCGCCGGGGCCAGCCTTGGAGTGGTTGTCAAGAATCACCTTGCCATACTCCGACGGTTCCGGTGGAGGTTCGGGCAAATACATTTGGGCTAACGCGATATTTCCCAGAAGCAAGATTCCGCAGGCCAGCACCAGCAGGAGAAACCCGCGCTCATTTCTTCTCGTTCTTTTTCGCATCAAGTACGTAGGCATAAAGGCCTCGACACTTCTGTAATCGTCCCAGGTAGACCTTTTTCCGCGATTCGTCGAGCTTTTCAATCTGCGGCAGCAGGGCGTCGCACCTGCGAATCAGGTCCCTGAGTTCCTCCTGCGAGAAGGTCATGGCGTCCTGGGTCTTTGAGCAAACGTCATCGAACTCCTTCCGCCAAGACTCCCGCGCTGGGTCCGCTTGCGAAGCAGACGGAGGGGACCCGCCGATCTCCCGCAGGCCACACAGGCCGACGAGCCCCATGAACATCACCAGTACCACGACAATCTTCGCCTTGAACATGGACGCCTCCGCCCGGCCGGGGTTATACCGGTTTGGAATGGCAGCGCTGGCAATCCGTCAAAGGAAACGCCACCGTGGTATGGCACACGCCACAGGACTTCCCTTGGGATATGTCCACCATCGAGTACCGCACGGTTCCCCTTTTCACGCCCATGAATATCTCTGGGTGACAAAGCTCGCATCCATTCCAGACAGTATGTTTCTTGTGGGAGAAGATGATGTTAGGCATTCCCTCAACCTTCGGGTTGAGCGCGAAATCCTTCTGCACGACGAGCGAGTTCCTTTGTATGGAGACGCCCTCGAGGAACTTTGCCGGCTTGATGAGTCCCAACTCCTCTGATTTTTCCCAATCCAGCCCGTTCCCGAAGCGTTCTTTGGGAAGCGGTTCACTGAATCGGAAGAAGTCGTAATCGGACGCGACCTTCTGTCCATAGGAGTGGCAACGCTGGCACCTCTGCGCGTCCTCGTCGGTCACCTTCTTGGAGCAGGATTGGAAGACGGTTTTCCCGTCAACCATCCTCTTCCCGTTATGACAGCTGCCGCAGTAATAGCCTCGCTCGTTGTCTGCGGCCGTGATCCCCGTAGCTCCGGCCTTCATCGCAAAACCGACGTCCACGTGACAGACCCTGCAGGTGAACTTGGAACGGTGGATCCAATGCTCGAAGACAACGGGCGCCAGGTCCGCCTTATCGGAGTAGTTGTCGATAACGACCCGGCCGTATTCGTAGGGAAGCGGCCTTTTCTTCTTGACGCCGGTTTGGCATAGGGCTTGACCGCAGAAAACTAGAAGCACCACCAGTGCAAATATCTTCCTGTTCATCGAGAACCTCCTTCCCGATAGAACTGCGCTTATCGCATTCTGCCCATGGCGACGCGCTCCGCGGCCCCTTCCCGAGTGCGCCGTTGCCAGGAATGGCTCCTGGCGAGGCACGCCACTAACTTCAATGAATATGTACCACCCAGTCCTGAGGTGGCGCAGTGTTTCAAATCACCGTTCGCCGTGACAGCCGGGCCAGGTCGGGGTGGGAAATAAACGGGTAGCATTCTGTGTCTGGTAGGGTCGAGGACCTGAGGCAATGGTTTGCGCTCGGACTTCGCACGGTCCGCCCGGCCCGCCTGTGTTACGCTTTTCGTATTCCTGCCAATCGGCCAATCAGGATTCGTGATGAAAGTGCTTCGACTGGCGCTCTTCTGCCCGTTGCTTGCCGCGACGTGTTGGGCACAAGGGACGCGCACCTGGGAACAGACTAAGTACGACGAATTCGAAAAAGGCACCAGCCACGGCGTCGCCATCAGCAGCGATGGAACGCTTACGCTCGCGCCTGCCTTCAGCCCGCTTTACACTTCGCCGTCCTCCTATCTTTGGGGACTCGCTGCCGACGCGCTGGGCAATGCCTATGCCGCTGCGGGATCGCCGGCGCGCGTCTATAAGCTGACGCCTGCCGGCAAGGCCAGCATCATTTTTGCTCCGCAAGAGTTGCAGGTGCAGGCGCTGGTGGTGGACCCCAGCGGCGCCATCTACGCGGCCACCTCGCCCGACGGCAAGGTGTACAAGATCGTCCACGGCGGCCCGGCTCCGGGGATGAGTCCCGAAGGATCGCACACTACGGCGGAAGTGGCCGCAGCGCAGGAAGGTGGCAAGCCAAGTCCTACAGGCGAATCTGCGCGGACTTCGGTGGCTGTCGATTCCACTTACACCGCCAGCGTTTTCTTCAATCCCAGGACGAAATACATTTGGGCGCTGGCACTCGACCACCAGGGGCAACTGTACGTCGGCACGGGCGATCGCGGCGAGATCTTCCGGGTGGATCGCGACGGCAACGGCGCGCTGTTCTTCCAGAGCGATGAGGCGCAAATCCGCGCTCTCGATTTCGACAACTCCGGCAACCTGATCGCCGGGACCGACGGCAGCGGGCTGATCTATCGCATCACCCCGCAAGGCGAAGGCTTCGTGCTGTACAGCGCCCCCAAGAAGGAGATCACCGCTCTCGCTGTCGATGGGCACGGCGGCATCTATGCAGCCGGGGCTGGCGGGAAACGGGGTGCAACACCGGCGCTGGCACCGGTGACCAGCGTTCCTGCGTCCCCCGCGCCGCCTAGCGGTGGAAGCGCCACCGCGCTGGGCGCGCTAGGTAGTTCGGCGACCCCTGGCGCTTCCACTCCCACGTTCACGGCGATTCCCTACCCCAACGTGACCAACGTTGGCGGGTCCGAGGTGTATCGAATTGGACCGGACGGTTCACCGAAGACGCTGTGGACGTCGCATGAGGACCTGGTCTATGCGCTCGCCTTCGATCAGGCGGGACGCTTGCTCGCGGGCACGGGGAACCGCGGCAAGATTTTCATCATTAGCGGTAATCAATACACCGACCTGGTCCAGGCCAGCGCCAACCAGGTGACCGCCTTCGCGCGCGCGCCCAACGGCGGACTGTACGCGGCCACCAGCAATCTGGGAAAGATTTTTCTCCTCGGTCCCAACCCGATGGCAGAAGGCACCTACGAGAGCGATGTCTTCGACGCGAAAAACTTTTCCCAGTGGGGACGGGTGGAAGTTCGCGGCAGCGGCAGGTTCGATGTTTTCGCGCGCAGTGGCAACGTGGACAATCCCGACCGCAACTGGAGCTTGTGGAAACAGGTCAATCTGCAGAAAGACCTTCCGGTGGATGCGCCGGCAGCACGCTTCATTCAGTGGAAGGCGGTGCTGCATCCCGGTAAACCAACGACGGCCATCGAGAGCGTAACCCTTAATTATCTGCCCAAGAATGTCGCCCCCGAGGTGAACGACGTTACGGTCGTTGTCGGCTCGCGAGTCCCGGCGGGCACGCACGCCGAGCCGGAGAGTTCCGCGCCGAACCCCTATACGCCTCCCATCCCCATGGTCCGCGACAAGCATTCCATTGCAGTGAAGTGGAGGGCGCAGGACGAAAATGACGACTCGCTGCTTTACAGCGTTTACTATCGCGGCGACGGCGAGGACCGGTGGAAACTGCTGCGCGATGGGATTGAGGACCGGTTCGTCAACCTCGACTCCGACCTCTTCCCCGACGGCGGCTACACCATTTGCGTGGTCGCTTCGGATGCGCCTTCGCACTCACCCGAGGACACCTTGACGGGCGAGAGCACCAGCCCACGCTTCGAGGTGGACAACACTCCGCCTCACATTGAGTCGCTGAACACCAACGTCGAAGGAGATAAGCTACACGTGACGTTCCGCGCGGTGGATAGTTTTTCGCCCATCAGCCGCGCCGAGTACTCGCTGGATGCGGGCGACTGGCAAACCGTCGACCCGGTGGGGAAGATCTCCGACTACAAGGTTGAGAACTATGATTTCAACGTGCCGATTCGGCCAGAGAGTGCAAGCGAGAGCAAGATGGATGTGGACAAGCGCGTCAGTGACGGCATCGAGGAGCACACCTTGGTGATTCGCGTGTACGATCGCTTCGAGAATGTGGGGATCAGCAAGAGTGTGGTGAAGGGCCGTTAGAGCCCATTAGATTTGCCGAGTCGAAGAGCAGATCCCTCGCGAGCTAAAGCCCGCTCGTGATGACAAAAATTAACGATGTTGGACGCGGAGCCAAAAGTCCGCTCTATCAAAACAGCATTCCCTCATTGAACCCTCGTCCTATTTTCGATCTCGTCGCGCTACTGGCCTGCTCGGTGTACGGCACCATTCCGCTGTTCTGGTTTGTGGTGCATCCCTTTGTGGAGCGCTGGCGCACCCGCGGGCGGCGCGCCTACGCTTTCATCCTGCCGGTGTGGGGCGGATTTATCGCCATCGCCTTTCTGCTGATGTGGCCGTTTCGTTCCGTCCACTTTTATGCGAACTGGTTTGCCTTTGCGCCCGCGGCCATCTTCTTTCTTCTGGGATTCTCGATTTACCGCGCGGCGTTTCAGAGATTCGACCGCGCCAAGGTTTCCGGCTTGGCCGAACTTGAGCCCGACCACCATCGTCAGCAACTGATCACCACCGGCATTCGCGCGCGGGTGCGCCATCCGATCTATCTGGGCCACCTTTGCGAGATCGCGGCCTGGTGCATCGCAACAGGATTGGTCGCGCTCTACGTGCTGGCAGCTTTCGCCATGATCACCGGAGCAGTGATGATTCGCATGGAAGACCGCGAACTGGAAGCGCGCTTTGGGGAAGCGTTTCGAGCGTATCGGCAGCGCGTGCCTGGCGTCGTGCCGAAATTATTTACCACGGAGACACGGAGGACACCGAATTCTTGATTTCTATCGAGTGATCTCCGTGCCTCTGTGGTTGATCTTCATCCCTGTAAATCCGCGCCTGACCCGCTTTTCGCTACAATGAACCTTCGCTGAGCACTCTGAATGCAATTTGAACTCTTTGTCGCGGCGCGTTACTTGCGGGCCAAACGGCGCCAGGCCGTCATCGGCGTCATCACCGTCATCTCCATTGTCGGAGTGGCGGCGGGCGTGGCCTCGCTCATCATCGCGCTGGCCATCAACAACGGATTTCGCCAGGACTTGCAGGAGCGGCTGCTGGGCTCGACCTCGCACATCAACTTGCTGCGCGTGGAAAGCGATGGCATCCGCAACTGGCAAGACCTGCTGGCGCGCTTGCAGAAGCAGCCGCACGTGCTCGCCGGTGCGCCCGCCATTTACGAACAGGTGTTGATCTCGCGCGGCGCTCGCGCCCAGGGAGCGATTCTCAAGGGCATCCTCCCGCAGGACGAACGCAGGGTCAGCGACATTCTCGATACCGTCAAGAGCGGCTCAGCCGACAGTCTTGAAACGCGCAAAGAAGATCAGGGCGGGACTTCGCCTCTGGACCCCGATGAACCCAATCCGCTCTCGGCGCGCATCACCGGCTCAACGCCGCCGATTATTCTTGGCAAAGATATGGCGGACCAACTGGGCGCGACGGTCGGATCGCTGGTGACCGTCACCAGCCCGCAAGGCGAGCTCACGCCCTTTGGCATTGTCCCCAAGTACAAGCGCTTCAAAGTGACAGGAATTTTCTCGTCGAGCTTCTACGAGTACGACAGTTCCTGGGCCTTCATCTCGCTCGCTGACTCGCAGAAACTCTTCGACCTGGGCGATGTCGTCTCCGTGTTGGAATTCAAGATCGACGATATCTACCAGGCGCCGGAAATCGCACAGAAGCTGGAAGCCGTGGCTGGCAAGGGCTTCATGTCAACCAACTGGATGGAGCAGAACCGCGCCATCTTCCATGCCCTGCGGCTGGAGCGAGTGGTTACGTTTATCACCATCGGGCTGATCGTGTTTGTGGCGGCGCTCAATATCTTGATCTCGCTGATCATGATGGTGATGGAGAAGACGCGCGACATCGCGGTGCTGATCTCGATGGGTGCCAAGAAGCGGCAGATCCGGCGTATCTTCATCTATCAGGGAATCCTGATCGGTGTGATCGGAACGGTGCTGGGGCTGATCGCGGGGTATTCACTCTCCTGGGCAGCTGGACACTACCATCTGGTATCGCTTTCCGCCGAGGTTTATTCCATCGACTACGTGCCCTTCGCGCCGCGCGTCCTCGACGGAGTTCTGGTGGCGATTATCGCCATCGGCGTCAGTTTCATTGCGACCCTGTACCCTTCGTGGTCGGCCGCCAGCGTTCTGCCCGCCGAAGCGTTGCGGTATGAATAACCTCGCAGAGCGCATCTTGAACCGCTGCCTTACCCGCCTCCCGATGTGATGCTAGAATGTATCACATGACAAAAGCCTCAATCCGGGACCTGCGCTACGAATTTAAGAAGATTGAACGGCTCTTGCGCCAGGGCGAAGAAGTCCTGATCACCAAACGCCGGCGTGTAATTGCTCGCCTGGTTCCTGAAGGCCCTCCGTCTCCTCCCGAGCTTCCCGACTTCCGAGCACGGCTGCGGGCCATTTATGGAGACAAAGTATTGGCCGTGAGCGGCGCTGATCTGGTAAGCGAAGATCGGAAGCGATATTGAAGATCTATCTCGACACCAGCTTTCTCGTCTCGTTGTACAGTCCGGACCTCAACTCCGGGACCGCCGCACGCCTGATGCACGCCTCCGAAGCAGACCGGTTGATCACCACGTTAGGGGAATTGGAGGTCGTGAATGCCTTAGGACTCCGTGTGTTTCGGAAGGAAGTGTTGGCAGCGCAAGCGCAGTCCTCCTTCAACGACTTCGATAAAGACATGCGGAACGGGGTGCTCCAACTGCGCCCGTTGTCGGAGCAGGTCTTTGACCGGGCACGCCAGTTATCGCGGCAAACTACTGCGCGCCTGGGCACGCGGACAGCCGATCTCCTGCATGTGGCGACGGCACTGGAGCTTGGGGTGGATTGGCTCTACAGCTTCGACAAACAGCAGCGCAGACTGGCGCGGGCTGTGCGTCTGAGAGTCAACTGAGCGGCAGCCCCTTGTCAGCCTTCAAGTCCGTCCATCTTCCGGTACCGCTTCCAGAACTCTGAAACGACACCGGCTCCTACCCCTTCCGTGGCAGAGTCGCTGACTTCGCCGCCCGGACGTGATCTAATTCCCATAGGCCGCGGGTTGACATACTGAGTTCCGGATCGGGCTCGGTTGCAGCGACTTGGCCGGAATTTGTGACGCGCAGGAGCGCACCTGCATCCAATCGTTCAAGACGTGCTGTTACGAGCGCAGAACCTGAAAAAGGTTTTCCGCTCGGGCGACTCCGATTTAGTGCTCTTTGAGAACCTGTCGTTCCAGGTGCAGGCTGGCGAGATGCTGGCCATTGTTGGCGAGTCTGGTGCCGGCAAAAGTACTTTGCTGCACATCCTCGGAGTGCTTGATAGCGCTTCCGAAGGTGACGTATACTTCGCCCAACTCGATTTGGGTGAGCTCTCGGAAGAAGATGCGGCGGAGTTTCGCAGCCGCGAACTGGGATTTGTCTGGCAGTTTCATTATTTGTTGCCGGAGTTTACCGCCGTCGAGAATGTGGCCATGCCGCTGTTGATGCGCGGCGGGAACCGGCGGGAAGCCGAGCAGCAAGCCCTGCACTGGTTGCAGGAGGTTGGCTTAACGGACCGTGCCAGTCATCGGTCCGGCGAGTTGTCGGGTGGAGAGCAACAACGGGTAGCGCTGGCCCGCGCCCTGGTCACCCGGCCGAAGATCCTGATGGCCGACGAGCCTACGGGGGACCTCGACAACCGGACCGCGGACATGGTTTTTAATTTGATCGCCAAGCTACATCGCGACTATCGTCTGACCTCGCTCATCGTTACTCATAATCTTGGGTTTGCACGCCGCTGCGACCGTGTGCTGCGATTGGAGCGCGGACGAGTCGTCGAAGTGTCCCCGCAGTCGTTGTCGGCATGACGCAACCGGCGGGCGGAAGACGGGTTTGTACGGAGTAAGCAACAGAGTAAGAAAAGGACCGGCGAGGTCCTTATGGATTGGCCACAGAATTTTGCTGGCCGACGACCACGGGTGCGACAGGCAATGGGACGCTGCGGGTGACTGTTCCTTCGCTGAGGGGGAACCTTCCACAGGGGTCCTTGGAGAGGCTCAATGTTTGAACGGTACACGGAAAAGGCCCGGCGAGTAATTTTCTTCGCGCGCTACGAAGCCAGTCAGTTCGGTTCTCCATACATCGAAACGGAGCACCTGCTGCTGGGTCTGTTGCGCGAAGACAAAGCGCTCACCAATCGGTTCCTTCGGTCCCACGCTTCGGTGGAATCCATTCGCAAGCAGATCGAGGGTCACACCACCATTCGCGAAAAGGTCTCAACCTCCGTGGACCTGCCCCTAAGCAACGAGTGCAAGCGTGTGCTGGCGTACGCTGCCGAGGAAGCCGAGCGGCTATCGCACAAGCACATCGGCACCGAGCACCTGCTGCTGGGCCTGTTGCGCGAAGAGAAGTGCTTCGCGGCTGAAATTCTGCACGAACGCGGACTGCGCCTCTCGACCATTCGCGAAGAACTGGCGCGTACCTCGCAGGAGAAGGCGCAGCCCTCGCAACGTTCGCGCGAGTCGTCGCTGTTGTCGGAATTTTCCCGCGACCTCACCCAGTCGGCCATGGATAATCAGCTCGACCCGCTGGTGGGGCGCGATGCCGAACTGGAGCGCGTCGTCCAGATTCTGTGCCGCCGCACCAAGAACAATCCGGTGCTGATCGGCGAACCGGGTGTGGGCAAAACGGCTATCGTAGAAGGCCTGGCGCAGCGCATCGCCGACGGCGAGGTGCCCTCGTTCCTGGCGGACAAGCGCATCCTCGCGCTCGATCTCTCGCTCATTGTTGCCGGCACCAAGTATCGCGGCCAGTTTGAAGAGCGCCTCAAGACCATCATGAAGGAGCTGATGGAGTCGCAGAATTCCATCATCTTTATTGACGAGCTGCATACCCTGGTGGGCGCGGGTTCGGCAGAGGGTTCGCTGGATGCCGCCAACATCCTGAAGCCAGCGTTGTCGCGCGGAGAGATTCAGTGCATCGGCGCTACCACGCCGGGCGAGTATCGCAAGTCCATCGAGAAAGACCGCTCCCTGGAGCGGCGTTTCCAAGCCGTTAAAGTTCCACCTCCGAACGAAGTGGACGCGGTCAAGATTCTGTTCGGCATCAAGGAACGTTACGAGAAGTTTCATGCCGTCACTTACACCGACGACGCCATCACGTTCTCGGTGGCGCATTCCAACCGTTATCTGCCCGATCGCTTCCTGCCCGACAAGGCGATCGACCTGATCGACGAGGCGGGTGCCCGCGTCAAGCTGCGCCAGACCTCGCTTCCCGAGGACATCACTGAAGTGCAGAAGCGGATCAAGTTCATCGTGCACCGCATGGAAAACGCCATCGCCAACCACGAGTTCGAGAAAGCCCGCTTCTATTCCGACGAGGAGCGCAAAGAGCGCGAGAACCTGCGCGCCCTGCGCGAAAAATACCACCTCGACGAGTCGTCCACCGGCGTGGTCGGACGCGAAGACATCGAAGACGTAGTTTCGCGCTGGACCGGCGTTCCCATCGCTTCCATCAAGGAAGAAGAAAGCCAGAAATTGCTGCGCATAGAAGAAGAGCTGCACCGGCGCGTGATTTCGCAGGACCGCGCGATTTCAGCGCTGTCGCGCGCCATCCGCCGCTCGCGTGCCGGCTTGAAGAGCCCGAACCGTCCCATCGGCTCCTTCCTCTTCCTCGGTCCGACCGGCGTCGGCAAGACCGAAGTCGCGCGCACTCTGGCGCAGTTCATGTTCGGCAGCGAGAAGTCGCTGGTGCGCTTCGACATGTCGGAGTTCATGGAGAAGCATTCCGTATCGAAGCTGATCGGATCGCCTCCGGGATATGTCGGCTACGAAGAGGGCGGCCAGTTGACTGAGCGCGTGAAGCGCGCCCCCTACTCCGTGGTGCTGCTCGACGAAGTGGAGAAGGCGCACCCTGACCTGTTCAACATCCTGTTGCAGGTGTTCGAGGATGGCCAGCTCACCGACGGGCTGGGCAATACGGTGGACTTCAAAAACACCATCATCATCATGACCTCGAACATCGGCGCGCGGCATTTGCAGAAGCGCACCGGCATGGGCTTCCAGTCGGAACACGAAGATACGATCTCCACCAAGGTCGAAGACATGGTGAAGAGCGAGGTGAAGCGCACCTTCAACCCCGAGTTCCTCAACCGCCTCGACGAGGTCATCATCTTCAACGCGCTGAACGAGGCTGACCTGATCCAGATCGTGGAGTTGATGGTGCAGCAACTGAACCAGAACCTGGCGCAGCGCGCCATCACGGTCACGGTGGCGGAAGAGGCCCGCAAGTGGATTCTCGACCAGACGATTGTGGATCGCAGCTACGGGGCGCGTCCGTTGCGCCGGGCGCTGCAGAAGTACATCGAGGACCCGATGTCGGAGGCGCTCATCCAGGGCACGTTCGCGCAGCGGCCCACCTTCATCGAGGTGTACCTGGAAAACAACCAGCTCTTCTATCGCCCCGTCGGCGAGGAGAAGACCGAGGGCGTGCTGCTGTACAGCAACTAGCTCGGGTAGTGCGGACCTTCAGGTACTCAGCTAGGCGAAAAATTGTTCAGAGGCTTCAGCCTCGGCTAGAAAGGGGAGCGGAAACGCTCCCCTTTTTGCGAATCGTCAAAAATCGAATTTGTTTTGAGCGCAAGAAGCGGGGTGACGCCCGCAGGAATCGAGGCTAAAGTCGAAACAAGGACACGCAGAAAAGAACGGAACCGCAGCTTCCCCCGGCTTGGCTGGGGGAAGCACTTCGACTCCGGCGTGCAAAAGCGGCGCTCAGAATCACAATTCTGAGAAGTGATTGCTTTCGACTTGCCCGCGCGGCGCGGACCCGCTCCGGATGAAAGTCAAGAATAAAATACCTTCACGCGAGGGATGAACAGCGTGGGAAAATAGTTATCAGGCGAAAGATGACAGCCAGGACAAAGGGTTTTCCAGCGAAAAAAGACTGCATCCTGCTGTTGTCCATAACCCTCTAAACGGTATAAGGCGGTTAGCCATGGCGACTGGAGAAACGACTTACGTGAATAGCGTCCGCGAGCAGTTGCTGGCCGGACGCGAGCGGCTGAGCGATGTGCTTGCCGGCCCCGAGAGCGAACAGATGCTGCGCCTGCTGGCGGAAGTGGACAGCGCGCTGCATCGCATTGAACATGGCTCTTTCGGCGTGTGCGAAATGTGCGCGGGCGTGGTCCCCAGCGAAGAACTGATGGAGAACCCGCTGGCTCGGGTCTGCCTGGAGTGCCTCACGCCCAAGCAGCAACGCGCGCTGGAGTACGACCTGGAACTGGCCGCGCAGATCCAGAAAGGATTGTTGCCGCCGGCCGATGTCGCCATCGCGGGCTGGGAGATTTCCTATCTTTATCAGCCTGCCGGCATGGTGAGCGGCGATTACTGCGACGTCATCAAGGACGACGGCCACCTCAACTTCATCATGGCCGATGTTTCCGGCAAGGGCGTGGCAGCCGCCATGTTGGCCTCAAACCTGCGTGCGGTGTTCCGCTCGCTGATACCGCTGCGCCTGCCGGTTGAAGAGTTGATGGTGCGTGCCAATCGCCTGTTCCACGAGAGCGCGCTGCCCAACCAATACGCCACCCTGGCGTTTGGGCGTACTTCGAGCCAGGGAGAGCTGGAGCTGGCCAACGCCGGTCACTTGCCGGTGCTGCTGGCCGGCAAGTCTGGCGTGACCACGTTCGAGAGTAACTGCAAACCGCTGGGATTCTTCTCCGACGAAAGAGTGAATGTGGTGAGGGCCGTCATGTCGCCCGGCGATACCGTCGTCCTTTACACCGACGGGGTCAGTGAGGCCAGCAATGCCGAGGGCGAGGAATACGGCGTCGAAGCCTTGCGGAAGCTCGTTGCGGAACAGCATCCGACGTGCTGCCCTGCGAAGCTGGTGCAGGCCTGCAAGCAGCGGTTGGCGGCGTTCCGGGGAGCAACGGAGCGCGCCGACGACGAGGCGCTGATGGCCATTCAGTATGCGCCGGCGGCAGCAAAATCTGCGATGTTGGGAGCGCACTCGGTTGAATCATTGGTATAGCGCGAAAGGGAGAGCAGGCGCACTATCACGCGCCTCTGCGCCGCCCCCGTGCCGCTTTGTAATCGTAGGCAGGGTCATAGTCGATCGTGCCGAATAACTTGATAATGCCTATCTGCTTGCGCCTCTGGTTATATTCCGCGAGCGCCGCGGTGACCGCATCTTTCTTCGTTTTATGCCCACCAAGCGTGCGGGCATCTTCAATGAGTCGGCGTAAATTCATGAGTCGGTGAGAAAAAGTTGGTGCCGAAGAAGGGACTCGAACCCCCACACCCTTGCGGGTACATGGACCTGAACCATGCGCGTCTGCCAATTCCGCCACTTCGGCTAGTGGATGCGAGCCAGATATTCAGCCCGCCATCAGGAAGCATGATTATTGTAAAGGAGCAACTAGCAACTAGCAATTAGCCGTTAGCAAGTAGCTTTTCGCCGTTCGCTCTTCGCTAGAGGATCAGCGGAGAAGCGAGATTAACCAGAGCAGGCCGCCAATCGTGGGATGCTAAGAGCTAAATGCTAACGGCTAATTGCTGGCTGCTAGTTGCTTCTCTCAACTTGCCGCCTCCGCGGCCTCGCTGGCGCCATGGGCCCCATATTCCTTCAGCTTGTTGTGCAGAGTTTTCAGGCTGATGCCGAGAATGTCTGCGGCGCGCGTCTTATTGTTATTGGTAGCTTCCAGAGTTTTCAGGATGAGCAGGCGCTCGGCTTCGCCCACGGTGGTGCCGACGCCGAGACGCACTGCGTTGGCTTCCTGCACAGGAGCGCGCGGGGCCACATGGCCGAATCCCGGCGGCAAGTGCCGGGGTTCGATCAGCGGCCCGTCGCACACGATGACAGCCCGCTCCAGGGTGTTGCGCAGCTCGCGAACATTGCCGGGCCAGGCATGCGCCTGGAAGGCGCCCGCCACCGCATCGCTTATGCCGGCAACGGTGCGGTTGTGTTTTTCGTTCATGTCGGCGAGCAACGAGTGCACCAGGTCGGGCAGATCGTCCTTGTGGTCGCGCAATGGCGGCAAGTGAATGTTGAAGACGTTCAAACGATAATAGAGATCGTTGCGTAAACTGCCGCGCGCCACCGCTTCTTCCGGAGGCTGGTTGGTAGCGGCGAGGACACGCACGTCGACGGAAGTCTCGCTCTTACTGCCCAGGCGGCGCAGCTTGCGGTCTTCCAGCACTCGCAACAACTTGGCCTGGGTGGCAATCGGCATTTCGCCGATTTCGTCGAGCAGCAACGAGCCTCCCTCCGCCAACTCGAAGCAGCCGGTGCGGCGTTCCAGCGCGCCCGTAAAGGCGCCCTTTTCGTGTCCGAAAATTTCGCTCTCGATCAGCGTCTCGGGAATGGCGGCGCAGTTGATGGCGACAAACGGTTTGGGCTTGCGGTTGCTGAGCGAGTGGATGGTGCGTGCCACCAGTTCCTTACCGGTACCGCTTTCGCCGGTGATAAGCACCGATGCAGTACTGGGCGCCACCATCTCGATCAAGCGGAACACTTCCTGCATCTTCTTCGAAGGGCCGACCAGCGAGCCCAGCACGCCGACGTCGCGCAGCTTGCGGCGGCTGGCTTCCAGTTCGCGCTCAGTGCCTTGAATGCGCGAAGCATTCTGCAGAATGTTGCGCAGGCGGGTAGGATTCACCGGCTTCTCGATAAAGTCGAAGGCGCCGATCTTCATCGCGTTGACTGCGGCATCCACGCTACCTTGAGCGGTGAGCAGGATGACCGCGACGGCTTGCGGCTGGACCGCGATTTGCTGCAGCAGCTCCATGCCATCCATGCGCGGCATTTTCAGGTCGGTGATTACGATTTGCGGACTCCACGACTCGACCTTTTCCAGGCCTTCCACCCCATCCTCGGCGGTTGCGGTGTCATAGCCCCAGGTGCGGAGCAGTTCCGCCATACCTGTGCGCTCGTTTTCCTCGTCCTCTACGATCAAGATTTTTTCACGCGGCATGGGGAACAGGCGCCTCTTGCGACTCGATTGACGAACTTACCGCCTGCCGATAAAACACAGACCTAGATGCGAACCGGCGGCTCTGGGTCGAAACGCGAACCGGCCCGCTTCCGCCGGGAATTGCGGTCACGACCCGCTGCCAACAAAAGTAACACCTTTCGAGCTCCCTTTGCTCGAACCATGTAGCTTGGAGCGAGGATTCCAGAAAACTCATAGCGGACGATGAGGCGGCCGCCAAAATCGCTACCTAGCACGTCGCTGCTGGTGGGGGTCCTGCCGGGCCAAAAGTTGCCGGCCCTGTTGCCTGATCTATACCTGATTTCTAGTGACAATTCCCGATTCGGTACTGGGAACGTTCTGTGGTAGCTGCGCTTTGGAGGCCCAGCCAATGACGTGGACACCGAAGAGCTGTTCAGGATCCAGTAACTGCAGGCGATGCTCGTTACCAGGGCTCGGAAATGTCAGTTCCGCGCGCCGCCAAGCCCGTATCAGTAGGGCTTTGGGCCACCGGCGAAGCCGCCCGCTGGGCCGAGAGACTCGCACCGTACCGTGAGTTGGGAAACAACTCCGTACCCGAGTCCCCGAGTCAGAACGGTGCAGTTGGACGGGTGAGGCGGATGATTCCCGGTTACAAAGTCAGTAAACATCTCCCCCGGAATAAACACGCCACAACAATAGAGAGGCTTTGTTAATTTTCCGTGTTGCTGTACAATCAGTGGCGGTTGCGAGCAGGATAATTGCCTGCACTTGTACTAAGATAATTGAAGTTGAATTCAAGCTAGGCCACTTTGCTTACGGTATTGCTAGAGTTCCGGAGGGTTGCGAATGTCTTCTCGTATTGGAGTAGTCCCGACACGCCTCATTGCGGCATCGATTGCGCTGGCGTTCGCGCTGTGTCTATTAGGCGTCCTTGCTACAGCGCAAACTGATATTCAGCCCAAAGACGAAATCTTTGGCGGTTACTCATGGTTACACCCGGGTGCCAAGACAGACCTTGGTTACAAAGTCCCGGATCTCGCCAAGGGCTTTGACTTTTCGAACGTGTTTTACCTTCCCGCTGCGCACAACTTGGGCGTACTCGGCGACGTGAGCGGCCATTGGGGTAACCACGTCAACGTGGGTTACCTTTTGGGAGGATTGCAGTACAAGTATCATACCGACACATTCTCCCCGTTTGTCCGGGTCTTTGTCGGCGCCGCCCGAATATCACCCCAAACTTACGACCCGAATATCACCCCCAACTTACTTAGAACTGAGTGGCAGGCTGCGGTAGGCGGGGGCGGCGGGTTCGACTTGAACGTAACCCATAACTTCGCGATCCGCCTGGCGCAGGTGGATTACATCTACAGCAACTATCACGGGAGATTTCTCGGTGAAAGTACCCAGTTGAACAGCATTCGCCTGGCGGCGGGCATTGTTGTAAACCTAGGCGACTACTACGCCCCGGCGTTGGCTGCGACCTGCACGGCCCAGCCTACCGAAGTGACCGAAGGCGAGCCGGTAACGGTTACGGCGACGGGAGCGAACTTCAATTCCAAGCACACCATCACTTATGCCTGGACAACCGACGGTGGCAAGATCGATACGGCGAATGCGCAGTCTGCCCACATTGACACCACGGGCGCATCCGCGGGTCCTCACACCGCCAACGCTACCCTCACCGATGCCAAGATGAGGAAGATGAACTCGGCGAAGTGTAGCGCGCCCTTCACCGTCAAGGCGAAGCCGATGAACCCGCCAGTGGTGACCTGCTCGGCTAACCCGACCACGGTACGCGCGGGTACTCCGTCCACCATCACAGCCAACGCGACCAGTCCGGATCCCGGCGTGACCATCTCCAGCTACTCGTACCTGGCTTCGGCCGGAACGATCAGCGGAACCGGCACCACCGCGACCCTGGACACGACCGGCGCACCAGCTGGGCCGATCAATGTCAGCGTCACGGCGACGGATTCACGCGGAGTGACCAACGCTCAACCCTGCGTCGCTACAGTGACGGTTGAAGGTAAGCCCGAACTGCCGCAGGTGAGTGCGCGTACGCCGATTCAGTTCATACCGCGTCCGAAACAGAAGTACATCCCGTGGCGCGTTGACAACGAAGCCAAGGCCATACTGGACGACGACGCCTCCGCATTGAAGAACGATCCCAATGCGAAGCTGGTTATCGTCGGTTACGCCGATGGCGAACCGCAGCCGAAGATCGGCATGGGCAAGAAGAAACATGCGATGGATCTGGCTGCGCAGCGTGCGGTAAACGCCAAGGCTTACCTGGTACAGCAACAGGGCATCGACCCCAGCCGTATCGAGGTGCGCAAGGGTACGGGCAAGGACCACGATGCGGATATCTTCTGGGTACCGCAGGGCGCGGACACCGCCACTGCTCCGTTACTGCAAGGTACAACGCCGGTTGACGAGACTGTGGTGACGCCGAGCGAGAACGCCTATCCGAAACCGAAGACGGTGGCTCCGATGCACCATCACAAGAGGGCAGCGGCGGCAGCGGCGGCTGAAACCACGGGCAACGCCGTGGCAGAGGGCGCCGAAACTGCAGGCAAGGACGTTGGCAAGGCTGCCAAAAAAACCGGACATGCTGTCAAGAAGGGCGCCAAGGCGACGGAAGACACAGTAACGCCTCACTGAGCGCGTAATTTGCCTGGGACTCTAACACCGGTGAGAGCGCAACGCTCTCACCGGCTTTTTATTTGAGGGACGGAGCGGTTTCTTTCGGTGATGGATGGATGTTCCGCCTCGCGCTGCGGGTCGAGTTCACCACGGATTCAATGAATCCGTGTTCCTCGGTGTGCCGGTCCGTGGTAAATTCGCCTTTCGGACTGCCACCGGGTCCGAATCTTCCGGGGTGCGCCGCTTGTCATGCCCGCATCTAAGTAAATTGGCGGCCAGTCTTCTCGAGTCCGCACAGGTGCGGCAAACTTTCGACTGCGAACTTTACCGTCCGGATACTGGCAGCTTTAGAGCTACCCAGGCCGCTCACTCCGGGTTATCATTTAACAAATGGCTCTCTCGGTGTCTGTTCCTGTTATGCGTAAGATTGTCTTGTCCCTGGTGAAGCTCCTTTTCTGCGTTGCCGTGCTGTTCAGCATCGGGTCCTCTGCATCGGACTGGCGTCTGATCGGGCCCGAAGGTGGCGACGTGCGCAGTTTGGCCTACGACCCGGCCGATCCCAACCACATCTTGCTGGGCACCAGCGCGGGGCAATTATTTGTCTCGCAGGACGGCGGAAACTCCTGGGCCCCATTCGCGCACCTCGGCGACGGCGATGATTATGTTCTGGACCACGTCATCTTCGATCCCACCCGCCCAGCCACGATTTACGTCGCAGGATGGAGCCTGTACAACCAGGAGGAAGGCGATGTCTTCCGTTCCGACGATGGCGGGCGCACCTGGCGCGCGTTGCCGATGGTGCATGGCAAGTCTGTCCGGGCTCTGGCCATGGCGCCCAGCGATCACAACACCCTGGTGATTGGCGCCCTCGACGGGGTCTTCCGTTCGCCCGACGGCGGCGCCACCTGGACCCGCATTTCGCCCAAGAACCACCCCGAGATCAAGAACATTGAGTCAGTGGCCATCGATCCGCTGAATCCCGACACCATCTATGCCGGCACTTTCCACCTGCCGTGGAAGACCGAAGATGGTGGCCAAAGCTGGCACAGTATCCAGCAGGGAATGCTGCTGGATTCTGACGTTTTCAGCATCATTATCGATCCGAATAGGCCCGCGACGGTTTACGTTAGCGCCTGTTCGGGAATTTACAAGAGCGTGAATGCCGGTAATCTTTTTTCTCGCATCCGGGGCATACCTCACTCCGCAATCCGCACCCGGGTTCTAAAGCAGGATCCCAAGCGGCCTGGGATCGTGTATGCCGGCACCACCGGCGGCCTGTGGAAGACCTTTGACGGCGGCAACACATGGGAACTCTACTCCGCGCCGGACGTGATTGTTAACGACGTACTCATCGATCCGCGTCAGCCTGATCGCGTGCTGCTGGCCACCGATCGCGGCGGGGTGTTGGCCAGCGACGATGGTTTTGACCATTACACCAGTTCGAACCGCGGCTTTTCCCATCGTGTGATCGGCGGCGTCGTGGTCGATCGCAAGGACCCCAACCGGCTGTACGTGGGAGTGGTCAACGATAAAGACCGCGGCGGGTTCTTCCTCTCCGCTGACGGCGGGCAAAGCTGGCGTCAGTCGAACCGCGGACTGGACGAGCGCGACATTCTGAGCCTGCAACAGGCGGACAGCGGCGTGATCTTCGCCGGCACCAATCATGGAATCTTTTCTCTGCTCTCCGTAAACGCAACCTGGCTACCGGCGGCAATGATCATGGGCAAGCGTCCGCCGGAAAGCGAGCAAGCCGCGCCGCCCGCCCGCTCGCAAACGGCCCACTCGGCTGCGACCAACTCCAGACGCAAGCCGGTGACTCACGCGCCCAAGGCTCCGCTTGAAGCCGTGATCGCTCCTGCCAAAGCACCGCGGGTGCGCTCCCTCGAGTTCACCGACAAAGCATGGTATGCCGCCACTGATCAGGGACTCTTCGTGAGCGTCGATCAGGGGCGCAAGTGGTATGGCGAGCCGGTGGAAGGCGAGAGCGATTTCATCGTGGTGAATCATTTCGCCGACGGTAGCGTTACGCTGGTCAGCCCTAAGCATATCTTCCTTTCCAAGGATGAGGGCGCATCCTGGATGGAGATCTCTTACCCTCGGTACGTCACTGGACTGTACAACCTGACGGTTGTTCCCGACGGTTCGCTGTGGCTGGGAACGCGCGAAGGTGCGCTGCACTCGACCGATGGCGGAAAGACCTGGGCGCACCTTCTCGCCGGTCTTCCAACGCGCAACGTGTTTTCCGTGCGCTATGACGCAGTCGGGCAGCGGCTGCTGGCCACCGCGCTTTTCGCCCACGGTGTTTTCGAGAGCAAGGATGGCGGACAAAGCTGGCAGCGCACCCCCGATGCCGGAGTCTCGATTCGCCACGCTCTGAATTACCAGGGCCGCCTGCTGGGCGCTTCTTCTTACAATGGCCTGTTGCTGGAACAAAGCAGTGCTGTGGAGTCGGCCTCGGACGCGGCACATTCCGGCGCGCCGACTCCCTCGGCGAGCCAGCCATAGCGGGATAACAATCAGCGACTTCACCCCTTCCCTGCCCCCGACACCGCGGGCTCGGCCGCTAAGCCTTCTCGTCCTCCTGCCAGTTGGTATGACATGGCAGTTGCTAATTGCTCGTTGCTCCGCTCCTTTTCGGCTATTCTGATTAGCAGCAATTGCGATCCTGCCTATGAGACGCAAACCATTACGCTCGCTCGACCGCAAGTTTGTTCCGCTCTCCACCCGCTTCGACCACGCTTTGCTCTTCGCGGCCCAAGTGCATCGCGACCAGGACCGCAAGAAGAGCGGCATTCCTTACATCTCGCATTTACTGGGCGTGGCCTCCATCGTGCTCGATTACGGCGGCGACGAGGAGATGGCCATCGCGGCCCTACTGCACGACGCGGTCGAGGACCAGGGCGGGCGTCCCATGTTGAAGATCATCGAGCAGATCTTCGGAGCGCGTGTGGCCAAGATCGTGGACGGCTGCACCGACTCGTACGTCGAAGATCCGAAGAAGAAGGAAAGTTGGGAGCAGCGTAAATTTCGCTACCTGCGCCGGGTGCGCCATGAGGATGCCGAAACCCGGTTCGTATCCGCGGCCGACAAACTGTACAACGTACGCGCCGTGCTGCGCGACCTGCGCTACAACGGAGACCTGGCCTTCGCGCGCTTTTCCGCTCCCAAGACCAGAATTATTTGGTATTACCGCTCCCTGGTAAATGAATACCGCGCCGGCGGCGTGACCCACCTGCTGAAGCCGCTGCTTGACGACCTTGATCGCGTGGTGGTCGAAGTGGAGCACCTGTCGGGCTTCCTGGCGGCTTCGCCAAGCCGTCATCGCCGGCTAACCACGAAGCTGAAGAGCAAGCGCTAGCCACCGCGACCAAGTGGGCAAGTTACAATCGCATGTTCGACGCCAGGAGCTGGACGTGCCCGCAACCGAAGCCGAACGCATCACGGAACTGCTGAAATCCGCTAAGACCATCGCCGTCGTAGGACTGACCAACACTCCCACCCGGCCCAGCTTTGGCGTCTCGCACTACATGCAATCGCACGGATACCGAATCATTCCGGTCAATCCCAACATCACGGAGTGGGAAGGCGAAAAAGCATACCCATCGCTGCTCGAGGTGCCGGAAAAGATCGACATCGTGAATGTCTTCCGCCGCTCCGAAGCGGTGCCCGATGTGGTGGAGCAGGCCATCCAGATCAAGGCGCCGGCGATCTGGATGCAGGAAGGCGTGGTCCATCACCAAGCAGCTGAAAAGGCGCGCCAGGCGGGCATCTTCGTCGTGATGGACAAGTGCATTCTCAAGGAGCACATCAAGACACAATGAACCACAGAGGCATAGAAGCACAGAGAAGTCTTTAGTTTTTTCTTTTCCAATCGCTCTCTGCGCTCAGGGAATAACGATGCTTCGAGGCCGCCTACCAAAATCAAGTCGGGGCCTGCTCCAGCATGACAAACTGTAGTTTTTCGTGTCCGCCGAGTCTCTGTGCTGGATCGTTTTAAGATTTCTTCTTCTCTGTGTCTTTGTGCCTCTGTTGTGAAGTTTTCTTTGCCTGCCGGATCTCTTCCAGTCGCGCCTTGATCCGCTTCTCTATGCCTTCCTCGGTGGGATGGTAATACTTGCGGTCCTTCAAGCCGTCAGGCAGGCACTGCATGTCAGCGACTTTCGATTCCAGGTCGTGCGCGTACTGATATCCCTTGCCGTAATCCAAGGCCTTCATCAGCCCAGTGGGGGCGTTGCGCAGATGCAACGGGACCGGCTCCTGCGCGGTGCGCTCGACGTCCTCCTGCACCGCACCATACGCCATGTACACCGCGTTGGACTTGGGGGCGGCGCACAGATACACGACCGCCTGGGCCAGCGCCAGGTCGCCTTCCGGCATGCCGAGGAAGGCGAAAGCATCGCGGGCGGCCAAGGTCACGCTAAGCGCATTGGGGTCGGCGAGCCCGATGTCCTCAACCGCCATCCGCACCACGCGCCGGGCCACGTACAGCCGGTCCTCACCGGCCTCCAGCATGCGCGCCAGCCAATAGAGTGCCGCATCGGGATCGCTATTGCGCACGCTTTTGTGCAGCGCCGAGATCAGGTTGTAATGCTCTTCGCCGGCCTTGTCGTACATCAGCACGCGCTTCTGCAGCGCGTCGGTGACCATGGCGTCGGTGATGCGGGGCCTCGCGCCCGCCTTCTGCTGCTCAGCCGCCAGCGTGGCCGCGACCTCCAGCACATTGTAGGCGCTGCGCGCGTCTCCGCTGGAGTAGGCCGCAATCTTGCGCAAGATGTCGTCTTCCGCTTCAAGCTGCGCTTCGCCCAAGCCGCGCTCGGTGTCTTCTAGCGAGCGCCGCAGTAAGAGCACGATCTGCTCCTCGGTCAACGGCTTCAGCACGTAAACGCGGCAGCGCGACAGCAGCGCCGAAATCACTTCGAACGACGGATTTTCGGTGGTCGCGCCGATCAGGCGGATGCTGCCCTTTTCGACGTACGGCAAGAAAGCATCCTGCTGCGCTTTGTTGAAGCGGTGCACCTCGTCCACGAAGACGATGGTCCGGGTGCCGTACTGGCGTGCCCGTTCCGCATCGGCCATGACCTGCTTGATTTCCTTGATGCCGGTCAGCACAGCGGAAAATTCTACGAACTCCGCACGGGTCATGCGCGCGATGATTTTGGCGAGCGTGGTCTTGCCGACTCCGGGAGGGCCCCAGAAGAGCAGCGAGCCGGTGTCGTCGCGCTCGATCTGCACCCGCAGCGGCTTGCCGGGCGCGAGAATGTGCTCCTGCCCGACAAACTCATCCAGGCTGCGCGGACGCATGCGATCAGCCAGCGGCCGCGATTTGTCAATGGCGTCGTCAGAGGGCGGATTGTTCTGAAATAGACTCAAAACTTTGATTCACCACGGAGGCACGAACTCCACCGGCCCCAGTTCCCTTTAATTATGCGCCTCAGCTACTCGTTTCATGCCGCGGCTCCACGGTCAGCCAGCCGGATCGGCGATTTGAATCTGTGTCCACAATCCGCCATAATTCGCAGGTTGAAACCTGCACACAAAGGAAACCCATGATTGATTTTCACGGGAAGGTTGCGTTGATAACGGGCGCTACATCGGGCATTGGCGAGGCAACCGCGGTGATGTTTGCCCGGTACCGCGCCAAGGTCGTCATCGCCGGCCGACGGGACGCTGAGGGAGAGCGCGTGGTTGAAAACATAAAGACTGCTGGCGGAGACGCGATATTCGTCCACACCGATGTCCAAGTCGAAGCGGAGGTCGAGAACCTGGTGAAGGCGGCCCTGCAGAAGTTCGGTCGCCTCGATTGCGCCTTCAATAATGCGGGAGTCGACCACATCGCGCCACTGGAGCAGCAGACGACTGCCGACTTCGACAACATGCTAAGCACCAATCTCCGCGGAACGTTTGTTTGCATGCAACATGAGTTGCCGGCTATGGCGAAATCGGGTGGCGGGGCGATCGTTAACATGTCATCCATTGCGGGCGCCGTAGTTGGCATTCCCATCAACGCACCTTACTCGGCGGCAAAAGCGGGTGTTGTCGGGCTGACAAAATCGACGGCGCTATCCGCCGCCAAAAACAATATCACCATCAATGCCCTGTGCTGCGGCAGCGTGGCTACTGAGCTAGCGCTGGAAGTCTGGAAGTCGCTGGGCTGGAGCCTGGAACAGGTGGCTGCCTACAACCCGTTGGGTCGCATAGGTAAACCGGAGGAGATTGCTGCAGCTGTTCTCTTTCTATGCAGTGAGCATGCTTCCTACATCACAGGAACAACCCTGGTAATCGATGGCGGATATACCGCGCAGTAAGAGTCCGATCATCGGGATTTTCGCTGACGTGCGGCCTCATACAGCAGGATCGACGCTGCGATGCCCGCGTTCAGCGATTCCACTCTGGAGGAGTGCGGAATGGCGACGACTTCATCGGCTTGCGCCAACACGTCCTTGGGAAGGCCCGCGCCTTCGCTGCCGACGATAAACGCCACCGGACCGCGCAGGTCAACCTCCACAATCGCGGTGCCTTTGTGTGAGGATGTCGCCAGTACACGCACGTCACGCGCTTTCGTCTCGTGCAGCGCTTTCGCCAATTCGACCTTCAGCGTCGGCAAGCGGAACAACGAGCCGGCGGAAGCCCGCACCGCTTTCCAATTCCAGGGGCTCACGGTTCGCTCGCCCAGCAGCAGGCCCGTGGCCCCAAAGGCTTCGGCCGAACGCGCAATCGTGCCCAGATTGCCCGGGTCCTGCAGGCCGGCAATCGCCACCAGCAATGCCGGCGCGGAAGCAAACATTTCGTCCAACGCACACGACTTCACGCGCACCAGAGCAGCCACGCCTTGCGGAGTCTCGCTGGGTACGGCACTGGCAAAAACTTCATCCGGCAGTAGCAGCGCCTCGGTGTGTGACGACAGTTGCGGCAGCAGTTTGTGCGCGCGTTCTTTCGCCGATTCGCTGAGGAAAACGGTGGTGGGCCGCAGTCCGCTGCGGATTGCCTCTTCGACGATATGCATGCCTTCCACGGCAACCTCGCCCTCAGCGTTGGGCGCGGCCTCGCCAAAAGCGCGGCGCAGTTCCTTCACGCGCGCATTCTGCCCGCTGTGGATGCGGCGTAAACGGTCGTCCATTTTGATGGGCATGGCCATAGCTCAGGACCGGGGTCTATCCTACACCGACTATCACCGCTTTCCATGGCCGCGACGTGGTAATCTGCTCAGTTGTCGTTGCAAGGGGTGATATGTTACGTTTTCCCTCCATCAACACCAGTTACTGAAGGAAGAGGTCTGGGTGCGTCCCGAAATCGTCAAAATCAGCAGTCAGGAACCGGAGAGCTCGCTGGTGTCGTATGTGGCGGAGAAGATCCGTGCCGGCGAGGTGTTAGGCATGCCGACCGACACATTTTACGGTCTGGCGGCGGATCCCTTTAACTTGCACGCGGTGGACCGGGTTTACGAGATTAAGTCTCGCTCGCGCCATAAACCCCTTTCGCTGTTGATCGAATCGGTGGACCAGGCCGCCGAGCTGGCATGGCCAGTCCCGGAAATTTTCTACCTGCTGGCCCGCCGCTTCTGGCCGGGGCCGCTGACTATCATTGTGAAGGCCGACCCCAAATTGCCGCTCAAGGTTACCGCCAATACCGGCAATGTGGCCTTGCGGGTGCCCGCTGCGGAAATTCCGCTCGCCATTATCCGCGCCGGCGGGATGCCGATTACCGCCACCTCGGCCAACCTGAGCGGCGAAAGCGAGTGTACGTCGGCCTTGCAGGTGCGCGATCAGTTGGGCGACTGCTTGTCCATCATCGTGGATGGCGGCCAATCCCCGCGCGAGATGCCTTCGACCATCATTGACCTAACCAGCGACGATGGAAGCTGGCGCCTGCTGCGGCATGGCGCCATTCCGGAAGAGCAGATCGTCGAGCTTTTAGGCGGCCAGGAGTAGGCGCCACGGCGGTACAGAACTCCAACTCTCATCTCTCCCGCTGGGTCGTAGCCCTCGCTGCCATCGTTGCGGTGGGGTTTCTGCTGTACACCAGCTGGCAAATCATGCGCGAGGGCGGAGTGGACGAAGCCCGTCTCGCGGATGCCATCGTGGTGTTCGGCGCGGCGGAATACGTGGGCCATCCTTCGCCGGTGTATCGCGCGCGCCTGGACCACGCTTACGACCTTTTCCAGCGCGGATTGGCTCCGGTCATCATCACCACTGGCGGCGCAGCCAAAGATCCTCACTACAGTGAAGGCCAGGTTGGCCGCGATTACCTGGAAGGACGCGGCATCCCGGATGTAAACCTGATTGCCGAAACTCAGGGCGATAACACCGACGAGTCCACCCAGCGGGTTGCCGTGATCATGCATGCCAACGGCATGCACAGCGGCCTTTTGGTCAGCGACGCCTACCACCTTTACCGGGCGAAGCAGATGATGGCGCGCGAGGGCGTCACGGTGTACATCTCGCCGCGTCCCGGCTCAATTCCGAAAACTCCATTCGCCCGCTGGATGGCCGCGCTGCGCGAGAGCTCCAGCTACATGCTGTATCGGGCGCATGTGAGGTAGGCGGCAGCCTCACTTCACCAGCGCCATTACCCGCGCCGGCCCACCGGAACCGCCTTCCAGCTTGATGGGCGCCACTACCACCGTCGCTCCGGAGGGAGGAACCAGTCCGAGGTTGGCGACGTTTTCCAGGTGGTAAACGCTCTGCTTCGATGTGAACAGGTGCACCGGAAAAGTGGCGCTTGCGCCGATGTCCACGCTCATGGTGTCAATGCCAAGGCCCACCACGCTGCGCGTCTTCACCAGAAACTTCACCGCCTCCAGGGAGAAACCGGGGTAGTGCGACAGATGATCGCTTCCCACGTTGCGAAACTCTTTTTGCGAGTTCCAGCGCTCATCCCATCCGGTGTAGGCCATCACCACGGCGCCGGTGGGAATTTCTCCGTGCGCGCTTTCCCAATCGGCTAGGTCCTGCACGCTGATTTGGTAGTCGGGATTGCTTCTGGCCTTGCTGCGGACATCGAGCACCACCAGCGGACGCACCAGTCGCTCCACCGGAATCTGGTCCACCGTCCACGTGCCCTTGGCAAAATGCGCCGGCGCGTCGAGGTGCGTGCCGTAATGCTCCTCGGTGGTAAAGATGCGTGAGTAGTATCCGTCGCGCTCGATGTTGCCCAGTTCCTTCGTCTGGAACTGCGACTGCTCGCTGCCTTCCCAGTTGGGCGAATCATCGTTCAAGTTGTGGGTGAGATCGATAACCGCGCGATAGACATTGGGATCGGCCATGGAGGGTTTGTGCTGCGCGATCAACAACAGCGCCAGCGCCAAACTACAGCCTATCGCAAATGTCTTCCACTTGATCATCGCAAAATAAATGCCCGCAAAATATCCGATGCTCCGAAGGGAGCGATCGCTTCGTGAATTGCGTTTAACAACGAGAGAACCCGGAATGATCTCGTTTGATGCGGGCTTGCGATAAATCGCAGTTGTGCGTGACGAACCGCAGATCCTTCGCTGCGCTCGTGATGACAAGGCCGATTTTGCTGATTGCTAATTGCTACTTGCTTCTTGCCAACGCAAAACCGAACCACAGCGAATTTGAACCGTTGTAGTCAACGCCGGATCGTTGCTGAATTGCGAATCCCATACGCTGCGCTTTTAGCAGACAATTGTTGCAGGGCTTCTCCAGAATGATCTCGTAGCGGCCATCGCGCTTAGAATTAGCCGTGCCAATTACGGCGCCGCTGGCATCGGTCAGCGTGATGGTGGCGCGGGGCAGCGGCCAGCCGCCCTCGTCGGTCACTACACCCTGCACTTTGCCACGCAACGGCAGACCTTCGGGCAGGTAATCGCGCATGATGTATCCCGGCCCGCGCAATGGACGTCCGCCGAGCTGTCCCGTGACTTTATCGTGCTCCAGCGCGAGCGTGCCATTCACAAAGACATATTCGAAGCCAACTGACGGCTTGTTCGGATCGTCGAAGGTGGCCAGGTCTCGCACTTTGTCGGGATCGAAGATCGTGATGTCGGCAAAGTAGTCGAGACGCAGCAGGCCGCGATGGTCGAGCTTCTCGCGCTGCGCCGGCAGCGAAGTGAACTTGCGAATCGCGTCTTCCAACCGCAGGTTATGCTCCTCGCGCACATACTTGCCAAGAATGCGGGCGAAGCTGCCATAGGCTCGCGGATGTGCCTTGGATTCTCCCAGCGGGCCAGCCGGATTGATCGCTCCGTAATCGATGCCAACGCTGACCCAGGGCTGTTGCATGGCCAGCTTCACGTCGGGCTCGCTCATCAGGAAGTACACCGCGCCCACGTTGTCGCGATCGGCGATCACCAGGTCCATTAGCGCATCGAGCGGGTCTTTGTTCTCCATCTTTGCGATCTGCGAGACGGTTTTGCCTTCATACTTGCGAAGCTGAGGATCGAGCACCGAGACCACTAATACGCCATTGGCTCCCCCGACTTCACGCCACAGGTTCTCGAACGAACCTCCGGTGCCGTCGAGGTCCTTGCGAATCTGCTGCCGTATTGCGGGCCCCTTCAGCCGCTTCACGAATTCGTCGGCGCCACCCTCGTGATATTTCGGCGGGATGGCCGCGCCCAGCGAAGTAGCAGCGCCAATGTACGGATACTGATCGGCGGTCACGTCAACTCCGTTGGCACGCGCTTGCTCAATGGCCGCGATCACCTGCGGCATCTTTCCCCAGTTCTGCATGCCCGCGGCCTTCAGGTGAAAAATCTCGACCGGAATGTTGGCTCCGCGTCCGATGCGAAACGCCTCGTCGAGTGCGTCCATCTCGGAGTCGCCCTCGCCGCGAATGTGCGAGGCATAGATGCCGCCCTTCTTCGCCGCCACTTTCGCCAGCGCAATCAGCTCATCGGTTTTCGCATACGACCCCGGGGCATAGATGAGCGCGCTGGACAGCCCCATGGCCCCGTCGCTCATGGCGTCGTCCACCATGATCTCCATCTGCTTCAGTTCGTCAGTTGTGGGATCACGGTCGGCGGCGCCAATCACCATGTGGCGCACCTGCGCCGCGCCCACGTACGTCGCGAGGTTGATGCCGCTTCCCTGCCTGGTCAGGCGTTGAAAATATTCCTCCAGCGATTTCCAATCGGGCGTGATATGGAAGTGCTGGAAATAGTCGGCGTGCTCCTGGTTGAGCAGTTCGTTGGTAGGCGCGATGGAGTCGCCTTCCCCGGTGATCTCGGTAGTGATGCCCTGCGTCAGCTTGCTGACCGCCTGCTTGTCGATGAGCAGGTTGCTCTCCGACTGGCCCAGCATGTCAATGAAGCCGGGAGCGACGATCAAGCCCCTGGCATCGATGGTGCGCTTGGCCACCAGCGAAGCGTCGGCGTGGTCGACAAAAACAATGCGATCGCCAATGATGCCGACGTCGGCGTAAACCCAGGGATTGCCGCTGCCGTCCACAACGCGCCCGTTGCGGATGAGGTAGTCGAACTCCTGTGCCAACGTAGGAATCGCAAATCCCAGAACAACGAGAAGCAGCAAGAATCTGTGTCGTAACAAGGTGAGCTCCGAATAGCAAATTTGCGGCACGCAATTATGGCAAATACTTAGTATCCCAGGCTTACTTCCCCACCCTCTGCGTCACCATCGCCACAGTCAGCGCCAGCTCAGCGGCGAACACCGTGCTCACAAAGTTGACGGAATCGTTGCCCATTTTGCCGGAGTTTTCCCACGTGGCCCCCAGGACGCTGTCGAAAAACATGCCGGCAATTCCCGCCAGGGCGATCAGCGGCGTCCAATTCCAGCTTACGACCTGGAAGAATGCGCTCACCCAGGCCACGAGGCAAGCCGCGATGCACCCGGCCAAAGTCCCTACGGCACTGATTGCGCCATTCGTGCCGATGGGAGCTTCGCGGAAGTCGGTGATCATGTATGCCGCGCGGGCGGTTGCCTGTCCAATTTCGCTGGAAGCGGTATCGGCAGCGGCTTCGGCGAGGGCCGCCATGGCTCCGATCAACAGTATGCCGGTCAACCGCGGAAACCAGATTACCGGCAGCGCGCACAAAGTGGTTGCGCCAAGATTGGCGAGCACCTGCGACGCGCTGCGTCCGGGTCCGCGCTCGGCCACCCCCAGCTGCTGTTTGCGCGCATAGCCCAAGCGGGTGGCCAGCACCGTGATCACGAATACCATCAGCAGAGGAACAACGCCCGCTAGTCCGGCGGCCAGCATCAGGACGAACGCCACCAGCACGCCCATCAGCGCTCCGCCGTCGGTCACGGCGCCTAGGGTTCGGGCAATAACCGCAAACCCGATGGCCACGACAGCGGCAGGCAAACCCCTTGCATGGAAGAGACTTGTCACTTGTCCTCGGCCAGTATCGCATGAGCCGGAGGTCCATCGCAGGAGACCGGGTCAGTGTTTCTCAAGCGAATGAGCCTTGAAGGATGAGGAGTGATCGATCCCAGACTAGTAGAGCGGCGGCTCACCTGGCGGCCTGGTCTTCCATCGCCGATGCACCCAGAGCCACTGGTTCGGATAGCGGCGCACGTGGTCTTCAATTATTTTGTTGAAGAGCGCGGTATTGGCAAGGGCATCGGCATCAGGATCTCCTGTCCGTATCAAATCCACGGCGCGGTCGAACTCCACGCGGTATTTGCGCAGCACCGGGTCCCAAATGGTGAACGCCGGAACCACTGCCGCGCCGGTATGCAGCGCCACCCGCGCCACGCCGCTGGCGGTGCAGGCGGGAATACCGAAGAAGTTCACAAATACGCCCTGCGGCGGGGTCATGTTGGTGTCCATCAGGACGCCTACGGTTTCGTTGTTGCGCATGGCCGCCAGCAAGCCGCGGGCAAATTCATCTTTGCCGAGCATCTGATTGCCGTGGAGGCCGCGATAGCGCGCAACCAGGGCGTCCACGTAAGGATTGTCGAGCGGCCGCACCACCATCTTCATGGGGTGACCTTGCAGCGAGTGGAAGAAGGAACCAATCTCCCATCCCCCAAAATGGCCGGTGAGGAAGAGCACACCCTTGCCGCGCTTCTCGGCCGCTTCGAAATTTTCGAAGCCCTGGTACACGGCAACCCGGGAAGCGTTTTCCCTGGTGTAGCTGGGGAAGAGGCAGGCTTCGCCGAGCAAGCGTCCCAACGAGACGTAAACGCCGCGCAGAATCCGGCGGCGTTCTTTCGGCGGTTTCTCCGGGAACGCCAACTCGAGGTTGCGCATTCCGACCCGGCGCAATCGGCGGTGCAGATGGTACACCGCCCCGCCCAGCAAGATGCCCCATCCGCGGGCCAGCGGGCGCGGCAAGGCGCCGATCAGGCGCACCACCAACGCGACCGGAACATACTGCAACCTGTGGCGCATGAGGAGTATCGGTTCGACGGTAGCACCGCGAAAAACCAAGGTCAAACCGATTGCCGGGTACGGCTTCTTGCGCAGGAGAAAAGCGGTGGCCGCAGCCACCGCTCTCCTCCGTCACTGCACCTAAGGATTGACAGTTCCGCTGCTAGCCGGTGTAGCCGCAACCGGCGGTGCCGTGGCTGAACTTGGGGTTGCGGCGGTCGGCGCTGCAGCAGGTTCCTCGCTTGTCGGATCCACCGCTGCGGGCGCTTGAACAGGGTCCGCCGGTGAGCTTGTCGCAGGCGTCTCGGCTGGCGTGGCCGCAGGCGATGTCACGACAGGTGTGGCTGCAGCCTGCGCGCGGATCCTGGGCGTCGGAGCGTACTTCTCAACCGTGTTCAGCAGCACCAGCGAATCCTGCGGGGCCGGGACCTCTCCTTTGAGCAGCGAATAGAATGTCCAGCCCTTGCCGCCATAGAAGGCGCGAGTGTCGCCGTCGTCCTGGCGAATCACACCGCCGCTCAAGGAGACACCGAGGAACAATCCGCGCGAACGCGAATAGGTCAGCACCTGGGCGCGCAACGTAAGGTCGGTGGAAGCCTGCGCGTCGCGGCCCACCGGCCCGGCTGCTGCGGAGGCGTCGGCCCCCAGCTTGAACTTGCTTTGTAGCAGGTGCTGCATGCCGTCATCGGTGCGGATGATCAACACCAGGTCCGAAGCCTGACCGCCTGCCTGAAATCCGAAACTGCCGCCGGTCACCTTGAAAAACACGGGCGCGCTCCAGCCATGCTCGGTACGGCAGGTGGCTACGCCCTTGCCATAGTTGGCGCCGAACACGAAACTTGCCTTCAGCATGGAGGGCACGATCGCAATGCACTTGGCTCCCGACAGGATTCCATCGGGAATGGCCCGATCGGGAGCAGACATAATCTGGCTGAGAACGGTGCTCGCCGTCTGAACGCGATCCACTTGCGCGTTTCGGTTCTGGCTCCAAGCCCAGGTGGTCGTGAAAACAATCAACAGTGCTGCCGCGACTATCTTCTTCATGGCTCAACTCCGATCAAGAACGTTGGCTCTGCCAGCCTGTGCCGGCTGCACTCATCTTACGAGTGTTCGATGGAATTTCGCGCCTGAAGAAAGCTGGGGACTGGTTACTCTCTAGTGACCCGATGGCGATAGGGAGAACCGAAACGCGACCGCCCGGATGATTCTCGCTAGTTCAGATGGGCTTGATCCCAAAAAACAAGGGCTGGAAGAGGAGACCCTCGTAACCTCTTCCAACCCTATCTCCCAGGTTCTGTGGTAGGTGAGTGCAGTATGCTGTCATAGTCACATTCGCGCAAGTAACGGAAGGTCATACGGGGTAATTGGACTTTAGTAACATGAGACCGGCAGGTAACCAGTGGGAAAGTGCAGGTACCCCGCCCGTGAAACTTGGATTGTGTGAAGGCCCGGCGGTTAGCCAACTGGATTACGGACGCTCCGAAAGCAGCGAATGAGTGATGGCATAGACCGACAAAGCGATGCGGTTCTGCACTCCGACCTTGCGCATGAGCTGACTGACATGCGCCTTGACCGTGCGCTCTTCGATACCCAGCGCGTCCCCCATCTCCTTGTTGGAGCGGCCCGCGACCAGCAACCTCAACACTTCCCGCTCGCGTTCGCTGATCTTGTCTTCCCCTCGAGGCCGCACCTTGTGCGGAGATGCGGTGGCGCGTTCGATGAACGCGCACAGCACCCGCCTGGGCGCCCACACCGAACCGTTGTGTACCTCGCGGATCGCGTGCTTGAATTCGCCGGGGGTTGCATCCTCTGCGATATAACCCTTCGCGCCAGCCGAAATGGCCCGCAGAATCTCTTCATCGCTCGTACCTGCCCCGGTGACGATAATGCGAATGGTGGGGCGCACGGCCTTTAAGGCGGACATGGCCGAGTAGAATGCGGCCCCGCCACTGGAGGTCATCAGAATGATGTCATCGTCAGCAGAACTCATGATCGACAGGACGGAAGCAGCGCGTATGCGAAAGCCTTCTTCGGAGGAGAAGATCGCCCGAAACCCAAGGAAGCGAAGCGGGTCGCTTTCCACCACGGCAATGCGGATGGCGCTTTCAGGCGGCGGTTTCATTCGGGTACTCAAGGTGCCCGTAGAATACCGCATGGCAAACTTTGGTGCATACCGAATGGCCCAATCGTGCTAGTTAGCAGAAAGGGTCAGTTGCACCCGCCGCAAATCATAATGCGGGTGGCGGCATTATGCGGCGGACTTTCGGCGTGGAGCCTTGGCCGACTTTTTCACCGCTTTCACCTCCGACGCTCTTTCCGCTGCGGCCACGCGTTGCGGAGGCTTCTTCGGCATTTGTGCCAGACTTTCCTTGAGCGCAGCCATGAGGTCAACCACGGGAGCAAGCTTGCGGGGTTTCTCCACGGCGGTCACCTCACGCCCTTCCAGGTGCGCCTTGATGAGCTGCTTCAGGTTTTCCTCGAAGGTGTCGTGATACTTCTCCGGCTCAAATTTGCCGGCGAGCGCTTCGATCAATTGATGGGCGACCTTGACCTCGGCGTCTTTCAGTTCGACGTCGACGGGGCCGAAGCTTTCTAACTGCCGCACTTCGTCACTGTAGTACATGGTGTGCAGCATGAGCCCGCCGCCATGAGGCCGCAAAAACACCGTGTATTCGCGGTTGTGCATGGTGAGCTTGGCTATGGCCACGTAGCCGGTCTCTTCCATCGCCTTGGTCAGCAACGCGTACGGCCTGCGGCCAGCTTCATCCGGCACCAGATAATACGAAGATTCGAAGTAGATGGGATCCACTTCCTTGTACTCGACGAATTCCAGGATCTCCATCGCCTTCGCGGTCTTGGGCTCGATCTTCTTGATTTCGTCCGGCTCGATAATGACGTACTCGCCTTTGCGGTACTCGTAGCCCTTGACGATCTCATTGCGTTCCACAACGCGCTCGTCAAGCGGGCACCAGAGCTGCTGTTTGAGGCGCGTGTTGTCATCGCGGTGCAGCATGTTGAAGGAGATGTGATTGCTGCGCGCGCCGGAAAACAACTTCACCGGCATTGAGATAAGCCCAAAAGTTAGATATCCGGACCAAACGGAAGACGCCATATTCTTACCATTCCTGGGTACAAGGATTGCACCAAATCTGCGACAGTATAGTGCTGGGTCTGCCGCCGAATGTCAAGTTCCCCAACCCGCCGAAGGGACCCAGTGGGATGCGTTGACGTGCCTGTGAGGTCGCATCGCGGTTAGTCCTGGTCTTGTACGGGCTAGGATACTCGATTCTTCTATCCACTATTCACTCTCCACTGCTATAACAACTTCATGCACCAAACTCTGCAATCGCTGGCGGAATTCACCGCCTCCCGCTTGATCGGCGACGGCAACCTCGAGATCACGAACGTCGCCAGCATCGCACAAGCGCGGCCCGGAGCCCTGGTGTTTGTCCAGGACGAGAAACACCTGGCGCAGGCGCTGGCTTCTGCGGCGAGCGCCGTCATCGCGGGTGAGTTCGCGGCCCCGCCTGCCGGACAGAAGCCTTTGTTGATCGCAGCCCATCCCCGGCTGGCTTTCGCGCTGGCCGGAGCGCTGCTCCATCCGCCGAGGACCTACCCCGCGGGCGTTCATCCCACGGCGGTCGTCCATGCTTCGGCGAAGGTCGCCTCCAGTGCGGCCATTGGCGCCTGCGCGGTGATCGAAGCGAACGCCGTAGTGGGAGAGCACTCGCACATCGGAGCTGGCTGCTTCATCGGCGAGGGCGTCGTGATCGGCGACGATTGTGACCTGTATGCACGCGTCGTCATCAATCCGGGTACGACGCTGGGCCGCCGTGTGGTGGTGCATGCAGGCGCTGTGCTGGGCGCGGACGGCTTCGGATTCGTGCGCGATGAACAATACGGCCGTTATCACAAGTTTCCCCAGATCGGCGAGCTTGTCATCGGCGACTTTGTCGAGATCGGCGCCAATTGCACCATTGACCGCGGCGCGCTGGACAAAACCGTGATCGGCGCAGGAACGAAGCTCGACAACCTGGTCCATATTGGCCATAACGTCACCGTCGGAGCCAATGTCGTGATCGCAGCACAGACCGGCATTTCGGGAAGTGTCGAGATCGGAGACGGTGCGGTCGTGGGCGGCCAGGTTGGCATCGGCGACCACGCAACGGTCGAGCCGGGCGTCATTCTCGGGTCGGGCAGCGGCGTGCTATCGAATAAGATAGTCCGCGGGCGGGGCGTGGTCTTCTGGGGCAGACCGGCACGTCCACTCAGCGAATACTTGAAGCAGGTGGCAGCGCTCGCGCGTTTGGCGCGGAAAAGCGAAAAGAGCAGTTAGCAATCAGCAGGGAGAAGTTACAAGTTAGCATTTCACGCTAGGCCCTTGCGTTTAGCGTTAACCCAAGCGTCTTGCCTCATGCTGACGGGCAGCGATACAGGCACGAAACTAGCCCGCGCAGCGGGCGGCATAATGTTAGCCCAGGACGTAAGTCCTGGGTTAAGGCTGAAATCCCGAGCCGGCTTCAGCCGGCGACACATCTACACTAATTGCCAGTTGCGGTTTACTCATGGCCCTCATCGTCATCGGCGGACATTCTCGCAGCGTAGGCAAGACCAGCGTGGTCGCCGGCTTGATTGCCGCGCTCCCCGAGTTTCACTGGACGGCCATCAAGATCACGCAATACGGACACGGCATTTGTTCCGCCAACGGCGAACTCTGCGACTGCGCCACCGACGACCACAGTTGGGCGGTAACCGAAGAGCGTGATCGCAGCGGCGACAGCGACACCTCGCGCTTTCTCGTCTGTGGCGCAACTCGCGCGCTCTGGGTGCGGACCCGACAGGGAATGCTGGCGGAAGCCATGCCGCGCGTCCGCCAGGAACTCGCTGCCGCCGAGAACGCGATCGTCGAATCCAATTCGATAATGCGCTTCCTGCGCCCCGACCTTTACCTGACGGTGCTCGACCCGGCGACCGCCGACTTCAAGTCCTCGGCGCAGGAATTTCTCGATCGCGCCGACGCCATAATCGTGCACGACGGCAGTGGCGATGTCGCCTGGACGAACGTCTCCTTGAAGCCAGTCGCCGCCAAACCGAGGTTCCACATCCGACCGCCGCAGTATGTGACGCCTGAACTGGTCGAGTTTGTGCGGGAGCGAGTCCAACAGAGGCAGTCAACGGCATAGGCGCGTCGAGCGCGCCCATCGCACTTTCAGGAGGACACATGGCTACACTTGGCTTCGTCGAATACAAAAACGCCAGCCCGGAAGTACAGGCGGTGTATGACGACATCATGGCGACGCGCAAGACAGACTGGATCAATAATTTCTGGAAGGCCATTGCGCACGATCCGGAACTGTTGAAACGTACCTGGGAGGACACCAAACAGATTATGGCGCCAGGTGCGCTGGATGCGGTGGTCAAAGAACTCATCTACCTGGCGGTGAGCGTCACTAATGGATGCCCGTATTGTGTTGCCGCTCACACTGTCTCGGCGCGCAAGAAAGGCATGACCGATAAGATGTTCCACGAGATGATGTCGGTAGTTGGCATGGCAAATGAAAATAATCGGCTGGTAAACGGCTATCAGGTCGATATCGACGAGCAGTTCAAGCCGCCGTCGAAATAAAGATTTGAATTGTCATTACGAGCGAAGCGAGGAATCTGCTGTTTCTTGCCGCTGGAACGGCTGCTGGGCGCTAATGCATAGCTGAAAGCTGATAGCTAACCGCTGACGGCTTATAATGAACTCCACCCATGAAAGCCTACGTTTACGTCTCGCTGAAGAAAAGTGTGCTCGACCCTCAAGGCAAAACCATCCACGGCGCGCTGAAGAAGATGGGGTACCGCGGCATCGACGACCTGCGCCAGGGCAAATATTTCGAGATTGCTCTGGACAGCAGCGTCACCCGCGAAGCGGCGCAGGCTGAGGTGGAGCGCATCGCGCGCGAAGTGCTCACCAATCCCGTCATCGAGGAGTACCGCTTCACCATTGAGGGATGAACCACCCGGCGGCGGATTCTCGCCGACGGCTCCGGCATTTCCCTGCGAGCGTTAAGCGTGAGTACCCTTTCGTAATCCAATCTTCGGTGTCAGGAACTCCCTCTGGCTCATCAAATCAGCTAAGATTAACTGGCCACTGACAACTGACTACAGGCAACTGACATTTATGTGCGGCATCGTTGGCTACGTCGGGAAAAAGCGGGTTGTGCCGGTCATCATTGACGGCTTGCGCCGCCTCGAATATCGCGGCTATGACTCGGCCGGTATTGCCGTGGGCGGCAACGGCGATGGTTTGCAGGTGCGCCGCGCCGAGGGCAAGCTGCGCAACCTGGAGGAGGTCATCCGCCTCAAGCCGCTCGACGGCACCTACGGCATTGGCCATACCCGCTGGGCCACCCATGGCCGTCCCACCGAAGAGAACGCGCATCCCCACCGCGATTGCACCGGCAAGGTCGTGGTTGTGCACAACGGCATCGTGGAGAACTACGTCGCCCTGAAGAAGAAGCTGATCGACGAAGGCCACAAATTTCGCACCGAGACCGACACCGAAGTGATCGCCCACCTCATCGAGAAAAACCTTTCCGAGGCGGATCGCAAGGTTCCGCTGGAAGAAGCCGTGCGCAAGACGGTGAAGCTGCTGACCGGCGTGTTCGCCATCGCCGTCATCTCGGCCGACGAGCCCAACAAAATTGTGGCCGCTCGCAATGGCCCGCCCGCAGTCATCGGTCTGGGCAAAGATGAATACTTCGTCGCCAGCGATGTGCCGGCCATCCTGTACCACACTCGCGACCTGTTCTTTCTCGCCGACGGCGACCTTGCTGTCATCACGTCCTCGGGCGTGCAACTCACCGACTTCGAGGGCCAGCCCATCACCCGCCAGGTGCAGCACATCACCTGGGACCCCATTATGGCGGAGAAGGGCGGCTTCAAGCATTTCATGCTGAAGGAAATCTACGAGCAGCCGCGAGCGGTGCGCGATACCACGCTGGGCCGCGTCTCGCTCGACTCCGGCAAGGTGTTCCTCGACGAGATGGACATCACCGACGAAGATTTCCGCAAATTGGAGAAGGTGTATATCGCGGCTTGCGGCACCAGCTGGCACGCTGGACTGGCGGGCAAGTTCATGATTGAGCGGCTGGCCAAGCTTTCGGTGGAGGTGGATTATTCCAGCGAGTTCCGCTATCGCGATCCGCTGACCGGACCCGGTGATCTGACCATCTTGATTACGCAGTCAGGCGAGACCGCTGACACCATCGCGGCCATGCGCGAGTCGCGCGCCAAAGGCTCGAAGACGGTAGGCATCTGCAACGTGGTGGGCTCCATGATCGCGCGCGAAGCCAACGGCACCATCTACACCCATGCCGGGCCGGAGATTGGCGTGGCCTCGACGAAGGCTTTCACTGCGCAACTGACCGCACTGTTCCTGTTCGCGGTCCACCTCGGCCTGGTGCGTGGAAAACTCGATCTCGACCACTCCAAGCAGCTCCTTACCGATCTCACTCTCATGCCCGGCAAGCTGGAGACTCTGCTGACGCGCGACGAGGAAACCGAAGATCTTGCCAAGGAATACCACCGCGCCCACGACTTCCTGTTTCTAGGACGCGGCATTCACTACCCCATCGCGCTGGAAGGCGCATTGAAGTTGAAGGAAATCTCCTACATTCACGCCGAGGGCTATCCCGCGGGCGAGATGAAGCACGGGCCGAACGCGCTGATCGACGAAGACCTTCCCGTGGTGATTCTGGCTACGCACGACAAGACCGATCCCGGCTCGGTGCTGCGCTACGAGAAGACGCTGTCGAACCTGAAGGAAGTGAAAGCGCGCTCTGGAACGGTGATCGCCATCGCCACCGACGGCGACGAGGAGATTCGCGAAGCCGCCGACCACGTCCTCTACGTTCCCGATGCGCCCGAACTGCTCGCGCCAATTCTGGAGGTGGTTCCCTGCCAGTTGCTGGCGTATCACATTGCCGTGCGCCGCGGCTGCGACGTGGATCAACCGCGCAATTTGGCGAAGTCGGTTACGGTGGAGTGAAGACTCGCAAAAGCAGGGGCGCACCTTCAGGTGCGCCGTTAAGCGCTTTAGTTTTTGTCATCACGAGCGGGTTTAAAACCCGCGAGGGATCTGCTTTCCCGATTTTTTCAGCAGCCTCTTTACCCTGCTTCGACAACGGTCGTTTCGGGTCCGGCGGCCGGTTCCGCAGCTTTTCGCCGCCTTGACCAGAAGAAAACCGGAAGTCCAGCCGCGATCAGCAGACAACCAACCAGCGCGGTCTTGGGAGCTCCCACCACCGCGTTGACAACGATGGCGGCGCAGGCGATGACGAAAATTGCAGGCGCCAACATCTTGAGCCAGAGCTTGGGGTTGGATCGCAATTCGCGTCGCTGGACTACGAACAGTCCCGCCACCGCCGCGCCCGAAGACAACAGAATCGTGAATCCGGTATACATCAGAAGCTGATAGAACCCGCCAGCCATCACCAGCACCACGCACCACAAAGCTTGCAGCGCAATGGCCAGCGCAGGCGTGCCGAATCGTGGGCTGGTGCGGTCGAAGCCTGGCACAAAAGCCCCGTCGCGGGCCATGGCGAAGTAAACGCGCGGTCCCGCGATAGTCATGGCGCTGACGGCGCCCAGCAGAGCGACGATCAGCGCCGGAGTCACGAAGTTTCTCCCCACTCCGAACAACGCGTGCGCTGTCACGTCGCCGACATTTACGGCATCTTGCATGGCGGCGGGCGGAATCGCATACAAGTACAGCGTGTTCAGAAGGAAATAGAGACCGACGATAATGGAAGTCCCGATCAGCAGCGCGGGGCCGATCATGCGCCGCGTGTCGTGCAACTCCTCCGAGATATACGAGGCTGCATTCCAGCCGCTGTAAGTGAACATGATGGGAATCAGAGCGAGCAGCCAGTTCATCGGACGGATAGGTATGTGGGCCGACTGGAAGTGCGACCATGAACCCGTCCCCACGGCAAATCCAAACAGGCAAAAGAGAAGGACGATCGCCAAGATCAGGAGGGCCAGCGCATTTTGCGTCAGCTTGCCGGCTCCCAAGTGACAGGCGTGTAAGACGGCGAACACGACGATAATGGCAGCCGCGGTGAGCGAGCGCGGTGAAAACGTGAATGCTCCCACATAGAAGTTGATGGAAAGCAATGCGTGGTCCGACGCCAGCCTGGGAAAATACTGGCCAAGATAAATGACCAGCCCCACGGCGCTGGCGGCCACGGCCCCGGAGAAGCCGGCTATCAGCGATGTCCAGCCGGAAAGAAAGCCGGCGGTTGGGCCGTAGGCCTTGGAGAGGTAAATGTATTCTCCTCCGGCTGACGGCCATCTCCGTCCTAATTGCGCATACGACATTGCGCCAGCCAGGGCGAGGCATCCACCGGCAATCCAAAGGGCAAGCATGGCGCGGGGTTCGGGCACCAGCTTGGCGATGATGGCGGGCGTGGTGAAGATGCCGACGCCAACCACGTTGGAGATGATCAGCGCGACGCCGTCCCGCACGCGA
This sequence comes from Acidobacteriaceae bacterium, assembly GCA_003151335.1. Taxonomy (GTDB): domain Bacteria; phylum Acidobacteriota; class Terriglobia; order Terriglobales; family Acidobacteriaceae; genus Bog-257. The sequence goes on along the minus strand of PLXE01000112.1, from coordinate 14,776 downwards.
AATACCCGGCGTAATTGAGTACGCTTCGCAGCAACGGCAGCGCTGCCTGAGTTCGCGACAGGGGGATAGGAGGTTTTCGATGCGGCGGCTGGCAAACTGTTACCCAAAGTTGTTTCCTGACCCATGCGAGGAGTTTTTCAAAGTCTACATGGAATTTGCGGTTTGCGGCATGAGACGGCAACCACAGAGGCGCAGAGACACAGAGAAGAAGGACCTTGTCACCACGGAGAGCACCGAGGTCGCGGGGAAAAACCAAGAATTACTAAAGAGAACGAAAAATCAATCTCCGTGTCGTCCGTGGTAATAAATCTTCTCTGTGCCTCCGTGTCTCTGTGGTGAACCCAATCGATCTCACGGCACCGTCCACGTGTTCGCTTCAAACTGGCGGAACTCGGTTTCCAACTTCCATTGCAGCCGCGCCTTTTCGCTGCCATCGAGAAACTTCTGACATATCGCCGACGGTTGCGTCGCTCCGGCCTTCTCGCTTTCGCATTCCTTGACCACGCTAAACGCCTTCCCGTCACGCCACAGGCTGGCGCCGCCGATGAAGGCGTGTTCCAGGCTGGTGCGCGCCATTTTCTTCAACTGCAGATAGCTGAGATTCTGTTCCTGTGCGCCCTTCAGATATTCGTGGGTTATGTCCGAGCGGGAGACGCCCTCGTCATCGGTGGCCAGCGCCACCGGCACACCGGCGCGTAGGTACTCGCTTAGCGGATGCTGCGGCCCGCGCACGCCGAGGATGACGTCGTTGCTGGTGAGGCAGATTTCCACCATCACATTGCGGTCGGCCATCTCCCGCAAAAGCTCGAAGGGGCGAGTTTCGTTCATCACGTCAACCCCATGTCCGATGCGTTCGGCGTGTCCCATCTCGACCGAATCGCGCACATGAAACTGCAAGTCCTTGGGAGGGACAAGCCGCTCGACCAGTTCGCCCGCGTGCAGCGCGATGTGCACCTGCGGATAGCGTTCGTGAAAGTAATTGAGCATGCGCATGTGCAGCGCAAAATCCCGCATGGGGACATACCAGTCTTCCGCCATCACCAGGTTCAGGCCGACCACGTGCGGGTTGGGCGCAACCAGCTTGGGGTCGGCCCCCGCCAGCAGAAAGCCGGTGAGAATCTGGGCGAAGACCACCTCTTTCGGCTTGCCCCGTGACACCTGGGCTATGTAGCGCTGTACAACCTGGCATCCCGGATCGGCGGCGGGAACGCCGCAGTGGAGGAGTTTGTCGCGCGACGCCTCTGCCGCATTGAGTTCTTGGCTGGCAGCAGCCAGAATCTGCGGCAACCCGCCGGCCAGCAGCTTTTGTTGCAGCCGGGCAAAATCCTCGTCCCAACCAACCGACTCGGCCAGTGTCTCCAGGTCTTTGCCGGTCGGCGTAAGCATCAGCTCCTGATAGATCTCGTGCTGGGCAGCGGCGCGGGCGGCGGTCTCCGCCAGCGCTTTGTCGGTGGTGCCGTTCGTCGCCTGAACGTACCTGCCGAACACCGCGAAGAAGTGGTCGTGTCCGGACTGGCCCGAGTACTGCCAGTTGCGCATCGAGATGGCGTCAACGATGTTGCCGTACAGCTGGGTATCGGCGAAGGCGTTCGCAACCGGCACCGCAGGCGCGTTGCACGGGGGCGCGCTGAAGGACAAGACATGGGGATCAACGCACTCACCTTCCTCCGACGCCCACAGGATGTACGATTCCGCGTAAACCGATCCGGTGAGGTGAATGTGGAGATCGCCTCCCTTGGGCATCTCGCGCAGAAAGGCCAGCAGCAGGTTGGGGTCCTTGCGAATGCTTTGGAAGTAGCGCTCGGCGCGGGCCTCGTCGGAATGGGATTGGGAAACCGCAGGGCGATTGGCCGCGATCGTCGTCGCCGGCGCGAGCAGCGCCGCGACAATTGCCAATCTTGCAACAACTGTGGTGAGAGAACGCGAACCGCGCCGCATACGCTGGCCTCCGTTGGAAAGTGGGTTTCCGGTTTCAAGTCTCGCGCTCACAGTAGCAGTATTTCGCAAACGCTCGGGGCAGTAACGCTCGCAGGGACTCGTAACCGCAAACTGGAAACTCTATAGCAGTTTCGCATCTGGTGTATAGGCGATGGGTGGAGCACGCCTTCACAGGCTGCGGAAAAAGTCTGTGGAAGACTTTTAGTGGGAGCCCCCTGCTTCAGCAGGGGGAAGCTGGACTTTAGTCCAGCGGAAAAGCGTTTGATTTTGAAATGGGCTTTAGCCCTGGGATTTCGCGATTCCGGCGCTAAAGCGCATTGATTGAAGTCGAGCTTTTCCCGGAGCGCTGAGGCGCTCCTTCCCCCGCATAAATGCGGGGCTCCCACCGAGAAGTGCAAGCCGCGGGTTTCGGCGCACATTTTTCCGCACTCGGTTCCAATTCGGGAAGCTGTGGACAAAAATGAGAGGAAATTCCGATTTTGGTCTTGACCTGCCGTAGCTTCGTCCTACAGTTAGCTTATTAAAGTGCACGCTTCGAGGCCCCTTCTGGACTATCGCGTGCGCTGGTGAGTGGGCAAAGCTACGACAGGCAAGATCGATCTGTCGCCGGCTCACCGTCCCCGGTTGTCGAGCCCGCATCGACTCCAACTTCGTCTAACTCTCGATCAGCAAGCGAAGAAGGTCCCCTATGAGCAAGCACCGTGGGCCATTGCTGCTGCTGATCACCTGTGCCGTCCTGTCCGCAAGTGGCGGCTATGCCTCAACCATTCAAGAGCCTGCAATACAACGCGCGTCTGCCTTCTATGGCGCGGCCGATTGTCGATGGAATGTGCACTGCGACAACCGGCTCGGTTACTGGGTCCCTAAGCAATTTGGAGGGTGAGATGAATCGCCTGGCCTGCTTTTTCCCTGCGTCCCGCTTTCGGCTCGTCTGTGTCTATACAGTTTCGCTGGTGTTCCTGCTGGCGGCTTCAACTCTGATCTCTCCGCCACTATATGCGGACTCGACCAGCTTCAGTTACATGCAGATCAGCGACTTCACGATGACCTCCAGCAGCGGCATGATCGTCTTCCTTGACCCCTGGACGGCAGAAGCCTTCGCGCAGGCGCAAAACAGCTGGGGGGGGAACAATTCGCAGTACAACTCCAGCCTCGGCGGACTGGCGCAGGCGAGTGCCAGTGTGCAGTTCGCCTCGGCACAGAGCTCCGCCGACGCCCTAAACTTGATCCAGATGAGCTCTGGCGGAGTGAACATCCCCGGCGGACTCATTGCCGCGAGCGCTGTGGGCCAAGAGACGCTTTACAACATGTTCGAGATCACCGGCGCAGGCGGCCCGGTGAATGTGACCTTCGGGGTCCTGCTCAACTCCATGCAGAGCCTCTTGACCGATTCCTCCGGACTGTTTGCCGGCTCCGAGGTGGCATTCACACTCTCCGTAGATGGTCAGGTCGTTTTGTTCCAAGATATCGCGAACCAGATTGGTCCGAACGGTTCGTGGAACTACACCTTCTCCGGTGAACTAACAAATACCATCCCTCTCTACGAGAATCAGTGGTACGAAATCACCGCATTCGCCGACCAGGAGGATAGTGGCGGGGGCCAGACCCCAGAGCCGCCCACGATTGCATTGGCCTTGGCCGGGGCCGCAGTCGGTTTCATTCGTCTGATTCTGGCCAAACGAGGTTAGCGGCCTGGCGGGTGGCCCAGGCTACCATCGTGAGGGTGCCCCGTCCAAGCTGGTTTTGCTTGGATGGGGATTTTGGTTTCATGTCGGGGTGTGCCCGCCGCGGCGGGCGAGGATGAGTAAATCGGGGCGGCGTGCTCGCGGCATTCGTTGTCCGTGAAAGTTACAGAACTACCCCAAGCAGAAAAAGCTTGGGTGGGCACCCGCACGATCCCACGGTGTCCATAAATTCGATCACACGAAAGGAGACGTACCATGCGCCGCATCAGCACCAGCATCGTTATCGCTCTGGCTACCTTGTTGCTAGTCTGCATGAGTTCAGCCCAACAAAAGTCCCAACCACAAACCTCCAACCCGGCGGGCCAGCCTTGTAACACTGCACTGTGCTTCATCCAGAACACGTACGGTCTGGGGCGCTACCAACAGAAGTCCGCCGACTTCAACATTGACGGTACTGGGACCGCTAACGTCTTTAACGCGGGCACGAGCTACCAGATCGGCGGGAGTCGGGTCGTGAGTATCGGCAGTCCGGCTGACTCCAACTTATTTCTCGGCGTGGGGGCAGGTGCTAGTGACGTTGCAGGGCAGGGAGTAAACAACACCTTTTCCGGCTACCTGTCTGGCTCCAGCAACACGACCGGTTACGCGAATGCCTTCTACGGCGGTTTCAGTGGCTCCAGCAACACCACCGGTTTCCAGAACACCTTCTCGGGCGCCATCGCCGGCTTACGCAATACTACCGGTGCCGCGAATACCTTCTACGGCTACCAGACCGGCACCAGCAACACTACCGGCCTCGCGAACACCTTCTCCGGCTGGCAGGCTGGCTACAGCAACACCACCGGTTCGGACAACACCTTCTCGGGCGGTAACGCTGGCATCAACAACGCCACCGGTTCGGACAACACCTTCTTAGGCCTTAACGCTGGCTTCAACAACACCACCGGCAGCAGCGACATCTACATTGGAAACGAGGGCCCAACTTCGGGCACCGAATTCAATGCCATCCGGATCGGGGATCCGAACTTTCAAGGCACTGCTTACATTGCCGGCATCTACGGTTCAACCGCATCCTCAGGTATTCCGGTCTATGTCAACTCCCTCGGACAACTCGGAACTTCGCCCTCCTCGCTACGCTTTAAGGAGCAGGTGCGCGACATGGGCGACAGCAGCGACGCCTTGATGAAGCTGCGGCCGGTAACTTTCCTCTATAAGCCCGCGTACGCCAACGGCGAACGTACCTTGCAGTACGGTTTGATTGCGGAAGAAGTGGCGAAGGTCTATCCCGACCTTGTCGCCTACGACAACGACGGCAAGCCGTATACCGTGTGCTATCAGTATCTGGCCACCATGCTGCTCAACGAAGTGCAGAAGCAGTATCACCGCACCGAAGCTCAGGCTGAGCTGATCAAAGCGCAGCAGCGGGAAATCGAGGACCTCAAACAACAATTGCAAGTGCAGAATGCCACGCTACAGCAGCGGTTGTCGCGGCTGGAAGCGCTCGCGCGAGTGGAGGTAGCAGCCGCGAAATAGCATTCAACTGTTGCATTCTGATGAAGTTGAGGTGTCCCCTAATAGCCCGTTTAAATTTTCACCTTCTCGTCCTCATCGAGGCGGTTGCCCCATCCAAGCTGGTTTTGCTTGGATGGGGATTCTTCGTCTCCTGTCGCCATGTGCGATTCGAGGATGAGTAACTCGGGGCCGCGTATTCCCGGCTATCACTTCCTGGTGCGTTACCTGTCACTGACAAACGCCAATCGATAGAATGAGAATCTCTTCGTGACCCGGAGGGGGATCCCAGGCCTTTTTCTCATCCAGCGTGGCGCGCCAAGCAGCGAGCAACAAACCTTTGCGTTGCCCTCTCCCCGTCGCCCGTCCCAGAGGTCGATTCGATTCCGGCCGTACGGCCAAGGAGAACAAGATGAAATTTGCAGTGGTTGCCTTAATGTCGCTTGCTGTTGCTGTGCCGGCGTTCGGTGCCGGCAACAAGACTTACAAGACTACCTATCCCGTTCCTTGCAGTGAAGTGTGGGGCGCGGTCAAAGTTGCCCTTGGCAATCCGGACAACTACAAAGACGTGCAGAGTGACGAGGACAAAATGACTGCGGACTACAATGTAAAACACTCCATTCATATGTCCGTTATCGGAGCGGTCAACCAGGGCAAAAACCGCGTCAGCTTGTTGCCGACTGGTACCACGTGCGAGATGAGTGTTGTGTCGATGTATAGTGGGCTTTCGCACAACGACCAGGGTGACTTTAAGAAGCGTGTGGATGAAGCGCTGGCCAAGCTGAAAGCCGCGCCACCTTCCGAGCCCGCTAAACCGGCGGATCCAACCAAGTGATTTTGGCAGCCCGTCCATGACTCCCGCATGGCCGGAGCCGCGATTCTCGAGCCGCGTGCCCATCCAAGCCGGTCCATTGACGGATCGCCGAGATGCCGGGAAACCTTCGACTTCCGCGCAGCTTGGACGCGCCACACCCACCAAGTCAATATGCGTAGTACGGCCCGGGGCCCCCGGGAGTGTCCATGTTCTCGATCGCGGTAAACATGTTGCGGCCAAAGAAAAACGTCAATCCCCAATCGAACAAGCCTGGAAATGGTCCTCCCAGAGTGCTGAAGGCTGTATTGCCGCCGATAAACAGCGTGGTCGCATCTTCAATGCTGAAATTGACGGTGCCGTGATTTCCATTGGCGCCCTGGTTTACGGCTGAGAGGTTATCCGGGGACGTGTTGGGGCAATACCAGGAGTCGTTCGGGATGGCGCACAGCGGTATGCCGGTGGTTGCGGTGTCGAGGAAAACAATCCCGTTGGAACCGCTGTCGATGAAGCTTGCTGGATAGCTCGTCCCATTAAACGTGGTCGTGATGTCACCGGCGTTTGTCCCGCTGTCGGGCACGGTGTAAACGGTGACGCTTCCCAGGCCATTGTTAGCTTGGGTCCCGATGCCAAAGACCAGGCTGCCGCTGGGATTCGGCGAACCTCCGTTAGGCACGGCTGGCAATTCAATCAGCACCCCGTTTTTGTCAGTGGCGAATAAAGTGACTGGGTTCGTCACCTCCTGTGCGAGAGTGACATACGTCGGATTGCAGCCGAACGTCCGGCAATCGTAATACACGGGTGGAATGGTTCTATTGGCTGTGGTACAGGCCAGACCGCAGTCCTGTTGAAACAGTCCGACACCGAGAATGCCGTTGGCGCCCAGAGCTTGCACGCTGTCGCCAATGTTCGGCTGCGTGGTTTGGCTGGAGCAGCTTGCCGGCACCGGCGGCGAACTGGTCGAGGGGATGATCACTTGCACCGGCGCCGCTGACGCCATTTCGCCCGCCACGGTAATGTCTGCTTGAGCTACGTTTCCCCAGGCATAGCCGCTCCCGAACAGCGCGCACTCCAGCAGCGGATTCCCGCTGGAGTCTGGTTCATTGGGGAGCGTGATGCCCAATTCGCCGCCACTTGCGGACGACAAAAGGCGCAGTCCGGAAGATCCTGTATCCACCTGCACGTGGTCAATGTTTTGACAGGTGGTGGTCCCCGGAACACAAACCGTCACCGTAACGAAAGCTACATTCGCAGTGATGAAGGTTTGGGGCGCCGGCCCCGCGTCCACCACAATGGGCGCCACGTTGCTGGTCGTCGAATTACCCACGGTGATGGTGAACGTCCCCGACTTGGTTCGGTCCCATATTGAGGTGGCGGTTATGGTCACCGATGTCGGCAACGATGGCGCCGTAAATAAGCCTGCCGTCGAAATCTGACCCGCGCTTGCGCTCCATTCAACCGTCGGATTGAAACTGCCCTGGCCCACCACCGTTGCCGAACACTGACTGGTTTGATTGGGTTGGATGGTTGCTGGCGAGCACACTACCGTCACACCCGTGACCGCCGGTTGCGGTTTATGACCGGGAAAGCGGTATTCGGAACCGCCGCAGCCGACCAGACACACGGCCAAAAGTGGTGCGACACACCACGCAAATTTCTGAACGGCAAGAAACCAACCGGGGCGGCCTGTCATTCGATGTCTTCCTTTCTAGAGTTGCTCGCGACTCGGGACTTGGGGAATTTCACGGCGACGGTGTGGGGTAAACCATATCGCGCGGTGTCGTCTCCTCAATGGATTTCGCTGACCTGAACACCTTGTGGCACCAGTTGAGGAATGTAGGCCTGTCCGTGGAAACTCCGCATGTGCCCAGTCTCGTACAGCACCAGACCGGGGGTCTTGATCACGACCGGAGCGCGGCTGCGGCGCGGTTGCTGCTCCTGCGTTCCCGCCTGCTCCGCCCGCTGCGCCTGCTGATAGTAGGGACCAAGGAGCTGCTGCAGATCAGGCGGAAATTGTCCTTCCCAGGCGACCCCGAATACTACTCCCGCCGGCGACACGAATTCCCGCACCACGGTTCCGGCGCCCGAGGTGATTTCGTGCATCACGTACGTGCCATTGTCCACACTGCGCAAAGTTCCCTTCATGCGGGCCTGGTCGGTCAGCACCGACGCGGCGTTGTCGCCCAGCACCGCCATGGCGGGGAGTGGCAGCGCCAAAAGCAAAGCTGCAAGCAAAACTCGGGTGACTTCTTTGCCATGGTTGCCAACCAACCTGAAGATGTTCATGCGCTGTCCCCTTCACCCATTCTCAATTGCGCTCCCCGACATTCGCCCATCGGGAGTTCGCCAGCGGCCGATATTGCTGGCCAGCAGAGTTTACGACGTGATCTCCCAGACAACAAGCTTCTTGTTTTGTGCCGCCCGTTGACGCTCTTCCGTAAAGATTACCCGCGGCATGGAATGTCAGGTTACTGTGTGAATTTCCTCCGTACCCCCAAAGAAAAGCCCGCTGATCGCGAACCCAGTGTTTCCCACCTTCTACTGGCATGGCGATGACTTGCATCACAACCGATTGTGACCGGGCGGATGGCCCGCCCTTCCATTTCCTTTCGCTTGTCATCCCGAGCGAACCCGCTTCAGCGGGTGAGTCGAGGGACCTGCTGTTCCTCTAATCGGGTGCCCCATCCTTTCGCCGCTTTGGCGAAAGGGTGGAAACAAGAAATGGGTGCCCCATCCAAGCTGGTCTTGCTTGGATAGGGATTTTCTCTTTCGATCACAGCGCTTCCCGAACCGGACGGAAGCGCGAGCCAATGGGGATGCCGTTGAGACTGAGGTTCACGGAACTACCCCACCCAAGCAAAAGCAACTTGGGTGGGCGCCCGCAGAATGTTAGGGCGGGCCACGCGCCAAACTAGCTTAAGTGGCAACCGATCCGAACCACCTACCAATCCGCTGTGATTGGCGTCACATACTAAGCTTGTTCCCGCGTTCAAATATGATCTGACATGACCCGGACGTAGCGGATTTCCCAGGGAGAGAAGCCCATGCGGAACATGCCCAGTTTCCACCTAGTTCTCCTCGTATTCAGTCTTGCCATCGCATTGCCGTCCACCGTCGCACAGGTTGTAATCGCGACGGTACCGGTAGGGAATGCTCCCGGCGCTATAGCGGTTAATCCTGTTACCAACAAGACCTATGTGGTTAACTTCTGCGGCAACGACCCCACTTGCCTAACCTACAGCGGAACTGTGACTGCAATAGACGGCACTACGCTGGCGACACAAACCGTCGCGGTAGCCTTTGAACCGTATGCCATGGCGGTCAATTCTGTGACCAATAAGATCTATGTTGTCAACCGTTGCGGCATCCTTTATGACTGCCAGATCCCCGGAACGGTCACGGTGATCGACGGGGCCACGCTTACTACCCAAACCGTCACGGTTGGAAGTTGCCCTCGGAATCTGGCGGTTAACTCCGTCACGAACAAAATCTACGTCGTCAATGTGTTTGGCTCGTCTCCCTCGTGCGAGGGCTATCGCGGCCCCGGAACGGTGACGGTGATCGATGGGGCGACGCTTTCCACTGACACCATCACAGTTGGCATTTTCCCCTCGGAGGTAGCGGTCAACTCGGTGACGAACAAGATCTACGTGGACAACTTTTGCGGCAACGATTCCGGATGCCAGAGCCCTGGAACAGTGACGGTGATCGACGGGGCTACCCTTTCCACCCAAACCGTCATTTCCGGCGCTTCCCCCAACTTTGTGGCCGTTAACTCCGCAACCAACAAGATCTACGTGGACAATAGTTGTGGTAACGTTCCCGGCTGCTTCTTTGGTGGTGGCGTTCCGGGAACAGTGACGGTGATCGACGGGGCGACCCTTTCCACCCAAACCGTCTCCGCAGAGATTTCGCCGTATCATGTGGCCGTTAATCCCATAACCAACAAGATCTACGTGGAAAACGGCTGTGGCAACGATCCCACTTGCAACAGCGCCGGAACCATCACGGTCATCGATGGCGCTACCAATAACACTACGACGGTCACCGTGGGGTACTATCCCATTGACCTGGCGGTCGATTCCCAGAGCAACAAGATCTACGTGGCAAATTGCGGCGGCAAAATCCCCAACTGTGGCGGTGGAACGGTGACGGTGATTGACGGGGCCACCCTCGCGACCACCAACGTTGACGTCGGAAATGCCTCCGACGGCGTGGCCGTCAACTCCGTGACCAACAGAATTTACGTCGCTAATGGTCAAGACGCCACGGTCTCAGTTATTGATGGCACACCTCGCACCGCACTGCAATTTGTTCCGCTGAGTCAGCCGTGTCGTGCGGTCGATACCCGGCCGGAGCGCGGCGGTGGGGGCCCGATTCAGGGTGGTATACTCCAGAACTTCCCCATTTCCGGCGCGGGCAGCTGCGCCACTCTGCCTTCCGCAGCCGCCTATTCCATGAACGTCTCGGTGGTTCCGCAGGGGCCTTTGGGCTACCTGACGGTGTGGCCCGCGGGACAGCCGCGGCCCTTGGCTTCCACCTTGAACTCGCTGGATGGCCGCATCAAGGCCAACGCCGCCATCATTCCGGCGGGCGCCAGCGGACAGATCAGCGTGTACGCCACCAGCACCACCAATGTGATCGTCGACGTCAATGGCTACTTCGCACCGGTGTCTGGTTCCACGCTGGCCTTCTACCCGCTGCCACCCTGTCGGGTCGCCGACACGCGTCACGATACCTATCCCCCGGGCCTGGGACCGCCGTTCCTGAACGCCGGCCAGGAGCGGGCCTTCCCCATACTGGATGCCGCGACCTGCAACATTCCATCGAGCGGCGTAGCCGCGTATTCGCTGAACTTCTCGGTCGTGCCCCACGGCTCGCTGTTTTACATGACGGTGTGGCCCACCGGTGAAACCCGGCCTACAGTTTCCACCTTGAACGACATCCCGGGCCAGATCATCGCCGATGCCGCGATTGTAGTTGCCGGCACGGGTGGTGACGTTTCGGTTTACCCGACCAACGACACCGACTTGGTCATTGATATCAATGGCTACTTCGCGGCGGCCGGTATGGGTGGACTGTCGCTGTACGGGGTACAGCCCTGTAGGGTCATCGACACTCGCACCGCAGGCGGCGCCTTCAACGGACTCCTGAGTCCGCCGGTGGATGTGGTGACTGCGGGGTGTGCAGCCTCCAGCTTGGCGCAGGCGTATGTCTTCAACGCGAGTGTGGTGCCAGTCGGCGCGCTGGGCTACCTGACGCTGTGGCCTGACGGCAGCAACCAGCCTTTGGTCTCGACGCTGAACGCGCTGGACGCGTCAATCTCCTCCAACATGGCGATCGTGCCCACCAATAACGGAAAGGTCGATGTTTATGCGTCCGGGCTCACGCAATTGATTCTGGACATCTCCAGCTACTTCGCGCCATAGACTGCTTCGAGGATCGCGCTTCAGTTCGGTGCTGGGCCGCCCTTATAAACTGCCCCACTACGCCGGCCTCACGCCCAGTTGAGTTTCCCGCGCGTTTTCTCTACCATCCAGAGTTCTCCATCCCTTCTCAGGCGGAACACTGGTGGACAAGCTTACGGTGCTGATCGGGCGCGAACGCATCGCGGCGAAGGTGGCCGAGATAGGGCGGCACATCAGCGAGGATTTTGCCGGTGAGCCGGTCGTCCTGATCGGAGTGCTGAAGGGCGCCACCATTTTTCTCGCCGACCTGGCGCGGCAGATCACGCTCGACGTCAGCCTCGATTTCATTGCGGTGTCGAGCTATGGAAACGCCAAGCAGCACAGTGGCGAGGTCAAGCTGGTGAAAGATGTGGACCGCTCGATGGCGGGCAGCAACATCATCCTGGTGGAAGATATTCTGGACACCGGTTTGACCTTGACGTTCATCCAAAGCATGTTGCGCGCCCACCAGCCGAAGTCGCTGAAGATTGCGGCGCTGTTGAACAAGGTGTCGCGGCGCACCGAGCCCATCCGCGGGGATTACGTGGGTTTCGAGATTCCCGACGAGTTTGTGGTGGGATACGGGCTCGACTTTGCCGAGCACTATCGTAACTTGCCGGACATTTGTGTGCTGGAGTCCGGCCCCGAATCGGAATAGAATCTGTCGTGCTCATGTCTGCAAACCTCTCTGTCGTAAACGGCGCGCCGGCCATTCTCGTGAGCGATTGGCGCAGCGCGGCCAGCCTGATCGATCACACCCTCCTTAAGCCCGATGCCACGCGCGACCAGGTGATCGCGTTGTGCGACGAGGCGGTCCAGTACGGTTTTCATGCGGTCATGGTGAATCCGGCCAACGTGGCCCTGGCCGCTGCTCGACTGCGCGGTTCGCCGGTCAAGGTAGGCACGGTGGTTGGCTTTCCCTTGGGCGCAAATCTCACTCTGACCAAACTGGCAGAAGCGGAAGCCGCTTTGCGCAATGGCGCGCATGAGCTGGATATGGTGCTCAACGTCGGGGCGCTGAAGTCGGGCGACCGACTCTTGGTGCAGCACGAGATGCGGAGTATGGCGCGACTGGCGCACGAGCGCGGAGCAATCCTGAAGGTGATTCTTGAGACATGTCTATTGAACCAGGTCGAGAAGATCCTGGTTTGCTCGCTGGCCCTGGAAGAGGGCGTGGACTTCGTGAAGACGTCTACCGGATTCGGGGATGCGGGCGCGACCGCCGCTGACGTGGTGTTAATGCGCGGCGTGGTAGGGCACAAGACCGGCGTGAAGGCGGCGGGCGGCATTCGGACCGCGGCCCAGTTGATGGACATGCTCGATGCCGGCGCCAACCGCATCGGCACGAGCGCCAGTGTCGAGATTGTGCGCGAGTTGGGTGCGCCTGCCGGCGAGCGATCCAATGGAAACAATTGAGCTTGGTTCGCTCCTCACGCGGGAGGTCGCATGGCGCGTCTGACCGGCGTGCTCGGCATCCTCGCGATCCTGCTGTTTGCCTACCTCTTCTCGACTGACCGGAAGGCCATCCGCTATCGAACNNTCCCGCTTCGGCGTGGTCTTCGCCTTCCAGGTGCTGCCCATCATCATCTTCATCGCCGCATTCTTCGCCATCCTCTACCACTACGGCGTGATGCAGTTCATCATCCGGCAACTGGCGAAGGTCATGATGCGCTTCATGGGGGCAAGCGGCGTCGAGTCGCTGGACGTCGCGGCCAGCATCTTCATGGGGCAAACGGAAGCGCCGCTCACCATCCGCCCGTTTCTGCCCAAGGTCACGCGCTCCGAGCTGATGACCATCATGACCAGCGGTATGGCCCACGTTTCCGGAGCGATGCTGGGCGCTTACATCCTGCTCGGCATCGAGGCGCGACACCTGCTGGGAGCGGTAATCATGACCGCGCCGGGGACCATCCTGATCGCCAAGATGCTGGTGCCGGAGACCGAGAAGCCGCTGACTGCCGGCACGGCCAAGATCGATTCCGTCGAGTTTGGCGAGCGCGCCAGCAATGTTCTGGACGCGGCTGCGAAAGGTACGACCGATGGCTTGCACCTCGCCTTGAACGTTGCGGCGATGCTGATTTCATTTCTGGCGCTGATTGCGCTGCTGGATGGCGTCCTGGGCGGAACTCACAATTTACTCGCGGCGCATGGGTTTCCCTGGTTCCCGTCGAAGCTGGAGTCGATATTCGGCGTGATCTTCGCGCCCGTGGCGTGGCTGATCGGCGTGCCCTGGCATGATTGTCTGGCCATCGGAAACCTGCTGGGCACGCGCATGGTGCTGAATGAGTTGGTCGCCTTCACCATGCTGAGTGCGCAGAAGGCGGCGCTCGATCCGCGGTCGTTCACCATCGCTACGTTTGCCCTGTGCGGATTCGCCAACTTCGGCTCCATTGGCATCCAGATTGGCGGGCTCAGCGCCCTGGCGCCCAACCGGCGAAGCGATCTGGCCAAGCTCGGCTTCCGCGCCATGATCGCGGGCACGCTGGCGAACCTGATGTCAGCCAGCATTGTGGGAATTCTGTTGAGAAGTGGATAGTGGTTGGTGGCTAGTGGATAGTAGCCGAAGATTCCCAGCAACGCCAGCGAGCTGCTTTCCGCCGCCTGCGTAACGGTTTCTGAGTAATGGCAATCTCTCGGAAAGGCACCCCTCTATCCACCATCCACTAGCCACTAACTCTTGCGGCTGGAGATTCCGAGCGACGTTAGCAAGCCGTTCAGGAGACGTGCCACTTCCGTAACCTGCACTCTCACTCGTTCTTCAACCTCGGGCGCAATGTAGGCCAATTCTTTTGCAATGACGATCTGAGTCTCCAACTCAAAAAGTGATCCCCGAGCATGACACAGGAACTGGATAAACTCTCCCTTGGTCGCCCGACCTTGCCCCTCGGCGATATTGCTCGGAATGGATACAGCCGATCTTCGCAGCTGACTTGTCAGGCCGTAGATTTCGTCGCGTGGAAACCCCTTGGTGATTGAATACACCTCGATTATCAAGGCAACCGCTTTTTGCCAAACCACAAGTTCCCGATAGCTGCGTAACAGCGGCTTTCTCACGTCAATCTTTGCAGGCGCATTGGGTTCCACCTATCCACCATCCACCAGCAACTAACCACTTTGTTGTGTCTTGCCTCACAATCCGGTGTGACCTTCGCACTTTTGCGCAGGCCGGAACAGGCCCATGCTTAAGTTGTAGAGAGCCTCTTCCGGCTCTTGAGAATTCGTGTGGGTTCACTTCAAAGGCGCATTGTTATCGCCAATTTGCGAATGCCTACCGCTCCGTTGCTAAGCTTTGCGCGCCGTAATGGCGCCGGAGTTGTCGTTCCCACACGCGCTATCCTACGTTCATTCATTCGGAGGCCGTCATGGCAATTACTAAGCAGGATGCT
>PLXE01000094.1 GCA_003151335.1 Acidobacteriaceae bacterium | reverse complement strand
TTTCCGACTTTTTCAGCAGCCTGTTTCAGTCCTATCGAACGAAGTGCAAGAAAGAACAGGGCGCTAGAGACAGTGTCGCAACCTCTGCCGTCTCCCCACTTGCCCCAGCCCGCCGCGGCGGGCTGGGCTAAACTCTTTCGCCCCATTCGGGGCTGAATTTTGCGGGAATATTCACTTGACACAAACCAGTCATTAGACCACAGCCTGTCAAGCAGACCTACGACTATCGTCATATACAACGATCATTTGTTGGTTACCTTCGTGCGCCTTGCGTGATCGCCGTCACAGACAGCGATCTGTCGCCTGCGTGATGCTCACTTCTGAACTTAACTCCCTTCGGTTCTTCGACACCATGATTGGAGGCGTCATGTATGGATCCGTTTTAGTGCTTGCTGCTTGTCTGGTAGTGCTCGCGTTGCTGGCGATCTATGTCCCTACGGTTTATATCCGCAAAACGAACGTGATAATTCACCTTTTGGAACAAATCGCGGCCAACGGACGCAAATAATGGTTTAGCGGCAACGGTCGGGCGTGGTTCCTGTCACAGACAGCGATCTTTGGTGGATGCTGGCCTCCGACCCTCTATCTGGCCACCCGCATGGATTTCTCGGAGCGATACCCCGAGGGAGGCGTTCCCGGGGGACCTCCGATGAATTCCCCTGCTGGCAAGTACAGCCCGTGGCTCACCCCGCGGGCTGTACTTCTTTCTGCTCAGAGTTTGTGTCAAGTAAATATTCCTGGAATTTTGTGTGATTCCTTCCACTCCCGCAAACCAATATGGGTGGCGACACAGCCTCTGAAGCGCCAAGTCGTTGATGACCGTTACGGCACGTCTGAGGCCGCGCCCTGATACAAAACGACTATGCGACGGCTTCTAGTCATTCCACTGCCAGCATGAATTGAAACTCCACCTCGCCGACCGGCACCCTCACGCGCACCATGCGGGATTTCGCCGCCTTCTTCGCGGCAGCGGGAGCGCGCGCCAGCTTGCCCATCGGGTAATAGAAGACGCCGTCCTGATCGGCCTGCGGCGGAATGGTATTGGCCAGGAACGAGGTGCGCTCCACGTAATCGGGAGAAACCTGCCGCTGAAGCTGCATGAGCACGTCAGGCCGGGAGGCTTCCTTCCTGCGCAGGTGGGATACCTCGTCGGAGAATGTCGCCTGGGGCGCGATGTCGGAGTCCGGCTCTGCGGCCACCTCGGTGATTGACCGCCTGGAAAGCACGGGCGGCGCGTTGCCCATCTGAGTGGCCATCAGCATGGCAAGCATAAGATCGCGTTGCTGGCGGTCCGCCGTTTCCGAGTCGCCGCCTGCCTCCGGCGCCTGGCCGGCCGCGGCGTTCACCGCATAGCGCGACCAGTTATAGGGGCGGCGCATTTTCTTGGCGAGTTCCATTCCCGAGATTGCCGCCACGTCGCGGCCCGCAATCGCGTCCTCAACCCTCACATTTTCCGGGCGCACCGTCACCGAATGCCGGCCGTTGTTCAGGATCCGCACCTTCACCCCGAGAAACTTGCCATTGGCTACGGAGTGGGCCGCGACCACCACGGTGTAGTTCATTAACGAGATGAAATGGTAGTCAATTCCGTTGACATAGAAGATCGCATCCCCTTGAGGGGAAAGCGGCGATAGGGATGGGTTGTCTTGAGCGCCGAGCCAACTACAGAACAGGGCCGCACAGAGGATGTAGCGCATGGGGCCTCCCCTCCACCCGAAAGTGGAGTCTGAGAGGTAAATCGGCAGAAGCAGAAAGGGCTTAAGGAGACTGTGTCGCAACCCATATTGGTTTGCGGGAGTGGAAGGAATCACGCAAAATTCAGCCCCGAATGGGGCCAAAGAGCTTAGCCCAGCCCGCCGCGGCGGGCTGGGTCAAGTGGGAAATAAGACAGGGTCCCGTAGGGACGGCAGAGGTTGCGACACAGTCTCTTAAGGGGCTGCTGTAAGGCCAGCCGGGGGGACCGCGCACCAACGTTCGTAGGGGTGATAGGAAAGAGGGAGGGGCAGCCGCCTGCCAAACTCCCTTGCTTGCTTACTTGCTGCAAGTCTGGCTTATCACCGTCAGGCTGGAGACCTCAAAGTCGCCGTGCTTCCTCTCCCCGGTTTCCTTCTTTTCGTACGGTTGGCTTTTTTCCTCTTGCGCTGCCGATCGCTTGGGAAGGATGCCACTCACGGCAACCGTCTGGCCGACGTGATCGGCAAGCGAGACCTTGCTGTTCTGATAAAGCTCCCAATGCTGGTCGTTGGCGCCGATGAGAAAAAATCCTCCGGGTTCAAGACCTTTCTGAAGACAACCGGTTACCGTCTGCTTGGCGGGCGTTTTCTCGTCCGACGTTTGCGCTGCGCCATACAGCGACGCCGCAGTTAAACCCACAAATAGGATGGGAACCATCCATAAAGAGATTCTCGCGAATTTTCTAAGCATGATTTCTCCACTCCTTAACTTGGAATAGGATAACTTCTTTCCCCGGCAGTGTCTATGATTCGCAACACCGGGTAGTGTCTTAATTTGCTTCTTGGCTGCCCTTTTCCTAGCTATGCCGGCTGTATGCGCTTGGGGCTTCCAAGCGAGGTCGAAAGCCGTTTGTGGGAATCGGCTCGCTCTTAACCCAAATGTAATCCTCAACAAAGTTCGATTCGCATTCTTGACCGAGAGTTCGGTATTTTACCCTCCCGAATACCACCAAATACAAGCTGTTTGGCCCCGCGTCAATCGGGACGTTGATGACGTGGTGGGAGTACGTCCCGTGAATCCAATCCTCAAAATACCCGTGAAACTGGTACGGTTCGTTGGGAGCGAGAATTCGCCCGTTCAACTTAATTTCAGTGGCGTTATCGAATTCTGGAGTCTCTGGAAGGGTATCGTGTCCACTCCAGATCAAGCAGCGCGCATTGGTCGAAATCAAAACAGCGACACTCTTCCCAGTGTTCCTGATTTGCCAGTAAAACCGATGTCGGTTAAGAACAGGATTGTAGTCTTTCATGTCCGTTTTGATGGATACCCAAGCCCGCTCACTGGCAGTGAGGATATCGGCATTTCGCTCGGCAGCTTTGACGCTTTTTTGGCTGGCCTGAGCCGCCTTTCTCGTTTCCCAAGATTGCCAACAGATGAATCCGGCTGTGATGATTCCGATGAGTGGGAGCGCCCATCCGGAGGGTTTATACCCACTTGGCGTCTGATTCTGTGTCGCATCATTGCTGGAAGCGGGGCCCTGCTGATTTGCATCTATGGCGAGCGCAAGGACGGCAGTGAGCGCACGTGGCTGCCGTTCGTTGGCACGGGTTGTTATCTCGGCGGTTTTCTCCTTGGCCTCGCACGGTGGGGTAAGGTGAACAGCAAGGGCCAACACTATTGCGGCGATAAAGGCTGGTTTCATTCTAGTAGGCAAATTAGGACACTACCCAACACCGCTGCTCCTGACTCTCATCTCGGAGTATGCTACCCCGTTCTTAGTCAAAGACTGAATGTTCCCCCGTTAGTGCAGCAGTCCGAACATGGCCACTCCCGTCTGTGTGCCGACAAACACTTTGCCGTTCACGATCATGGGAGTGATGAATTTGTTGCCCGGTCCAAACTGGTCGCGCGATCCAGCCTGGTTGCTGTTGTACAGCTCGTGCGAAAGATTGGTGGCGTCATAGGCGTGCAGCACCGCCGGGCTGGTGTTCTCGATTGCCCAAACGATTCCATTGGAGGTTCCGTTGGCGGACACGCTGGGTGTGGTCCCCGGATAGGTGAACGACGTTGCCGTCTGGCTGCTCGGCGAGGTGGAAAGTTTCGCGTTGGAAATGCCGAACGCCTTCAGCGGGCTTCCGACCGAACCGTAATAAACGGTGTTGTTGAAATACGCGGGCATGGCCCACACGCCTCCGGGGAGCGCCCCATCGATCTCCTGGTAGATGGCGTTATCGTTATTGGGATTGAATTTTCCCATGTTGTCGCGATCGACCACGTAGATGTTGCTGTCCTTGCCCGCTCCCACGGCCAAGTGATGCACTTGACCCTGGCTGTCGGTCAGATCGGGCAAGATCATGGCTCCGCCCGAGCCCAAGTCTTCATCGGCGTTTGATTCCTGCACCGTGTTGAACATGTTGAAGTAGTCGGCGACCGCAAGCCCGCCGCCAACCGAGATCTTCATAAAGGCATTGCCATAGTCGCCATTGATGGGAAATCCCTGGCTGTTGAGCGTGGTATCGAAGGTGCCGTTACCGTCGAGAAAATAGAGGGCCTGGTTATCGCCAGCCAGGCCGGCGCCGGACATCCAGATTGCGCCCTCGTTGCCATTGGGGGTCACGTCGATCACCGAGGTCTGCGCCAGGGTCTGCGCATTGTAGGCCATCACCCATCCGGTGTAGGGACGCTGGTCGCAATGCGAGGTGAAAGCCAGGTAAATGGTCCCGCCCAGCTCCAGCAAGCCGGCGCGTTCGGCAAATTGTCCGGGGGCGAAGATGACCTGGCCGCCTTGGCTGCCGTCGCCGGTGCCGGGATAGGTTGCCGTAATCTCCTTGGGACCGCCGAACAGCTCGGCCCCGGTCTTAAGGTCGAGGGCGTGAAGACGCTGATGGTAGTGGCCCGCAGAGTCTTTGGACATGGCCACAAAGTAGATGGCGCCGGACGGTCCTTGCTGGCGGTCGATCACCGGGGTGGCGGTGATTCCGATTTGCGGGGAAATCTGGCCGCAACCGTGATTATCGCTGGTGGTCTCGCCCTGGGCGAGCGCTGAAACTCTCCAAAACTGCATGCCGCTGTCGACACCGAAGGCGTAGACGCTGTCATTCTCAGTGGCCACGAACACCGTGCTGTCACGAACACCGCTGATGCTGTCGGTTTGGGGGTTCAGGTACAGAGGCTGTGCGTCCACTTTGCCATCAACTGAGAAGAAGCCGACCTTTCCGAAGGAGCTGGAATTAACATTGGAGGGCGTTAGGATAATTTCCTGGGAGGTCATGCCTTGACGGGAAATGTCGTAGTGATAGGTAAATACATCCGTGGGGCGTGTCAGAGTTGATTGTCCTGAACCTTTCGGCGGGGATGGCACTGACGCCGCGGCCGTGACATGAGGTGACGGCGAACGCAACGAGGAAGCGGTTATGGCTCCCCAACCCAGAACCAGCAAACCGCAGAGCAGCAGGAGGGACAAGGTTGATTTCGAAGGATTGCGCATCGGTTCACCCCGCAGCGTGGACTGCTGACTTAGGGGGTAGATGAAGGCGGCGCCCCGAAGTTGCGCGAATTTTAGAAATGAGAATCACCACGGAGGCACGGAGACCACGGAGTTTTTGACTTCTATCGGGTTTCCTCCGTGATCTCCGTGACTCCGTGGCAAATGATCTTCGCGGGATAGCACCTAAGTTTTAGGCGGAGCCCGCTTTGTCTCAAGCTCGCATTTGGAAAGTCGGGCCCGTATTCCGTTAATCCCAGCCAGACCATTGGCCGATAAGTCAGGCAAGGCGCCTGAATATGACCATGGACTGTCCGGCCCCGGTTGACAGCGGCGAAAACGAAGCAGTAGCCACCGCCGAGGCCAAAAAAATCCAAATCCTCCATCTCGAAGACGACCCCCGCGATCGCGAGCTGGTGCGGGCCTTGCTGACCAAGGCAGGCTTGGGTTGCCGCTTCGGCTATGCCCAGACGTGGGCAGAGTTTATGGACGCGCTCTCGACAGAAACTTGGGACGTCATCCTGGCCAATTATGCCTTGCCCGCCTTTGATGGCTGTGCCGCGCTGGACATTGCCCGGAAAATGACGCCGCGGGTGCCCTTCCTATTCCTGAGCGCAGTCCTGGGCGAGGAAGTCGCGGTGGAAACCCTGAAGCGCGGCGCCAGCGATTACGTGGTCAAGCAGAGGATGGAGCGGCTGGTTCCGGCGGTGAGGCGGGCGCTGGCGGAGGCGGAGGCCAAGCGGCGCTTTCAGCAGGTGGAGGAAAAACTCAACAGCACCGAACAACGCTTTCGCCTGTTGATTGAGGGCATCCGCGAATATGCCATCTTCATGGTGGATGCCAGCGGCACCGTCATTAGCTGGAACCTGGGGGCAAAACGGATTTTTGGTTATTCCGAAGAGGAAGTGCTGGGGACCTCGATCCTGCCGGTCTTCTCCCACGACGGCAGCGGCAAGCAAACCTATGCCCGGCTGGTGCATACGGCGCAACGCTGCGGCCACGCGGAAGAAGACTTGGGGTTAATCCGCAAGGATGGCAGCTCGTTTTGCGGCACCGTCCTGTTCACCACGGTTTACGAGGGCCAGCCCGGACTGGAGGGCTTTGCCGTCGTCACCCGCGACATAACCGAGCGCAAGCGGGCGGCCCAGGAACTGGAGGAGAGCCGCCAGGAACGGGCGCGAATGCAGGACCGCTTTCTGTCGCACATCTCGCACGAACTGCGCACGCCGCTTACCTCCATCGTGGATTTTGCCTCGCTGATGTTGGAAGGAATGGCGGGAACGGTGTCGGCGGACCAACAGACCTATCTGGGTATTATGCTGCAGTCAGCCAATCGGCTCGCCGAAATGGTGAACAGCCTGCTGGACCTCTCCCGCTCGGAATGGCACCGGCTTCCGGTCGTCCCGGAATGTGTCATCCTGAAAGATTTGATTGGGCAGGTGTGCGCTTCCTTCCAGGCCGCCGCCGCCGGCAAATGGATCAGCTTGCAGTATCACGTACCTGCCAAACTTCCTCCCGCACTCGCCGATCCGGCCCGCATCACCCAGGTCGTAGCCAATCTCATCGATAACGCCATCAAGTACGGCAGAAACGGAGGCGCGGTGGAGGTGACCGCGCACTATAGCGACGACGAACCCGACTTCCTGCGGGTGGCCGTGCAGGATGACGGACCGGGCATCCCCGGGCCGCACGTGCAGCGCATCTTCGAGCGCTTTTACCGGGTTTCCGATGGCCCCGATACCAACCCTGGGGGGCTGGGCCTGGGATTGCATATCACCCGCGAGCTGGTGCGGGCGCATGGCGGCGAACTGCGAGTCAACAGCAGCCTGGGCGAGAGGACCACCTTCCATTTCACCCTGCCCATCTTCAGCCTGCGTCGCATCCTCATGCCGGTAATTTCCGGCAAGAACCTGACCTCCGGCAAGCTTACTTTGATCACTGTCGCCATACCGGCCATGCCCAATTGCTCGGCGGTGGACATGGGACGCTACTTGCGGTCGGTTCGCGAAGTTCTGCAAGGCTGCATCCACGCCAGCGACGACCTCATCCTGCCTCACCTCAATATTCCCGGGCTGGAAGGAAAATTTCACGTGGTGGCTTTTGTAGAACCGGAAGGCGCCAGCGCCATGATGTCCCGGTTTCAAGAGCATTTGGGCAGCTCCATTGAGCTGCTGCCCCTGGAAGGACAGTTCGAGGTTTCCAGCCAGGTGGTGGACTTTTCCTCCTGGAACCTGGAAGACGCAGAACAGACCGGCGCGCGGCTGGCCGATGAACTAGGCCGTTTGATTGGACTTACGGGCACGACGGGAGAGCCTTATGAGCGAGAAGCAGAACAAAATCATGGTGATCGAGGACAACCAGGAACACTTGATGGCGCTGGCGATAAAGTTGCAAGCGCACGGCTTTGAAATTGTCTCCGCCGGCGACGGGGCGACGGCCATGACCGTGGTCAATCGGGAAAAACCCCATGCCGTCATTCTGGACCTGGGTCTACCCGGAGGCGACGGATTCGTGGTGCTGCAACGGCTCCGCTCTTTGACCAACACGGTGGCCTTGCCGGTGGTGGTGGTGACGGCGCGTCCGGCCCAGACCAACCGGGCCTTGGCCCTGGAGCATGGGGTGGTCGCGTTCTTGCAAAAACCAGTGAAAACCGCGGAATTGCTGGCGGCGCTGCGCAAAGCCCTGAGCCAGACGCAGCCGGTCGGGAGTTTTGCCGATTAACCACCGGGTCAACTCTGCTCGCGGCAGGGGACACCCGATAGCGATGGTGCCAGCGCCAGTCTGCTGACGGAAGGTCGCGCATGCTAAATCGCCGGCTATTCCATGGTCGAAGAGCACGCTTATTCGTAACCGGGGTGAGCACTGCCTGCCTGATGCTCGCCTATGAAGCGGCCAAGCAGGCGCTGCATCCCGCGATAGCCCTCTGGACCTCACACTTCGTCACCATCGCGTTCACCACGGCGCTGGCCGTGGCCCTGCGTTTCGTTCTCCAGCAACGAGAAGAACGCTCGCGTCTAGCCTTGAACGTCGAGTCCAGGGCCATACAGGACATTACTCCGCGAAAACTGGCGGAGCAGGCCCTGCAGAAGGCAGAACAGAAGTACCGCAGCATTTTCGAGAACGCAGTGCTGGGCATCTTTCAAACCAATTTGGAGGGAGATTTTCTCAGCGTGAATCCGGCGCTGGCCCGATTGGCGGGTTATGACTCCCCTGAAGATTTTCTTAACCGCGTCCGTGGCGCAGCCGAGATTTATGTTGACTTAAAACGCCGGGACGAACTGCGCGAGCTGCTCCTGGCGCAAAAGGTGGTGCGCGATTTCGAGGCGGAGTTCAAGACCAAGGATGGGGGAACGCGAACCACTTCCATCAATGTGGGCGCCGTGGCGGACAGCGAGGGAGGGGGTTTCTATCTCGAAGGCACGGTGCAGGACATCACCGAACGCAAGGCGGCCGAGGCGCGCGTCCACTTCCTGGCCTATCACGATGACCTGACCGGCTTGCCCAATCGGGTGCTTTTCGAAGACCGGCTGGCCCAGGCGCTGGCCAATGCTCGCCGCCGCCAGGAACGGGTGGCCGTATTGTGGCTCGATCTGGATAACTTCAAAACCATTAATGACTCGCTGGGACACTCGGTGGGCAACTTGCTTCTGAAGCAAGTCGGAGAGCGTTTGTGCAAGCATACCCGCGCCCAGGACACGGTGGCGAAGGCGGGAGGAGACGAGTTTATATTCGCGTTGATTAACCCTGGTCCCACCTCCCGCGCGGCGGCTGCGGTGGAGCGGTTCAGGCGAGTGCTGCGCGGTGAGTTCCAGGTCCAGGGCCATGTGCTCAATCTTACCTGCAGCATCGGTGTCAGCCTGTTCCCCGACCATGGCGCCGACAGCGAGACCCTGCTCAAGAATGCCGATCTAGCCATGTACTGCGCCAAGGAAAACGGGCGCAATAACTGTCAATTCTTCACCCCGGAACTGAACGCCCGAGCGGTGGAACGCCTGACTTTGGAAAACAGCTTGCGAGTGGCCCTGGAGAAGCAAGAACTCTCTCTGGTGTACCAGCCGCAACTGGAGATCGCCAGCGGAAGAATTACCGGAGGGGAAGCGCTGCTGCGTTGGCGCCACCCCGAGTTGGGACTGGTGGCGCCCGACCGCTTCATCCCGATTGCGGAGAATAGCGGCCTGATCGTTCCCATCGGGGAATGGGTGCTCAGGACGGCCTGCACCCAGGCCCGTTGCTGGCAAGAGCTGGGCCTTCCCCCTCTGCCGATCGCCGTCAATGTCTCCGCCGTCCAGCTCCACCAGGGGCACTTTCTCCCGCTTATCCGGCGGGTGCTGGACGAAACCGGTCTCGCCCCTCAGTACCTCGAACTGGAGCTCACCGAGCGGGTGCTGCTCTCCAATACCGGAAAAATGCTTTCCCTGATGCAAGAGCTGGCCGGCATGGGGTTGCCGTTGTCCATCGACGACTTCGGCGCCGGATATTCCAGCCTTGGCTATCTGCAGGACCTTCCCGTCTGCAAATTGAAAATCGATCGTTCGTTTATGCGGGCCATGACGGTCAACCCACGCGACGCCACCATACCGCCGCGGTAATCGGCATGGGACACAGCCTCAACCTGAAGGTGCTGGCCGAGGGCGTGGAGACCGAGGAACAGATGTCGTTCCTGCGGGCCCACGGTTGCGATGAAATTCAGGGCTTCTACTTTAGCCAGCCCTTGGAGACTGACGCCTTCGCGGAGAAGGTACGGACCTCATGGCTGCAGCCAGATTTACCCCGCTTTAAGTCGAAACTTTTGCCGGCCACAACCTCAGCGCCTCGGAACCATAAAGACGCGCTCTGTTCTTCCCGCTGAGCTCAGCATGACACCTCGCTCTTTCGTGAATGAGGCCCCGCTCAACTCATCGCATAAATCGCCCTGGGGCGTATGATTGCGGATGCGCGTTCTCGCATGAGGGCGAAAATCGACAGAAACCAGCGCTGCCGTGTTTTGCGCTGAGGAGGGTGTATGAGGTGGCAATGGTTGGTGGCAATCACCATGGCACTGGGCACGGTCGCGGTGGGGCAGCAGAAGTTCCCCATGACGTGCCATCCGTTCAAAGCAATCGAAATGCGGCACCCCATCGATGGCACATGCGGGCTGACCGGCAAAGGCCAGGGTGGATCGGCGCTGCAGAACCAAGCCAAGAATAACTTTTGCGCCGGGACAAGTTATCAGTCGATTGCGCAAGCAGACTTGCTCAGCAAACAAGCCATGGTGGCAGCGCTTCCCGGATATCAGCAATGGTCTGGAGAGAATATGCCGGCCAGTCGCTCCGGCTTCGTGGCCTTGGGTGAGGGTACAGCCGTGCAGTTTGTCGGCTACGTGCTGGAGGCGCACTATGCCGATCTCAGCAGTGGCGAAGGTGTGAATTGCGACGTCAAGGACGACGAAGCTTCCAATGACATCCACATCGCCCTGGTGCCGCAGTCCACCACTACCGACGAATGCCAGAGCAACAGCGCCGAGATGACCCCGCATTACCGGCCCGCAAGCTGGACAAAAACCAATCTCGACAAGATCGGCCACACCACGCTGGTCCGGGTGTCGGGCCAGCTTATGTATGACGCCGACCACAAAATTTGCGGCGAGCCGGGCTTCTCGCCCACCGACAACCCGCACCGGCTTTCCGGCTGGGAGATTCATCCGGTGTACGCCTTCGAGGTGTGCGTGAAGCAGGCGGGCGGCGCTTGCTCGCAGTGGCAGGCGCTTTCCGATTGGGCGGCCAGCGCTGCCAAGCCGCACGCCGGAAAACCCAAGCCAAGTTCTCATCACGCCGCCAGCCAAGCTCCGTCAGGCTCTGCCGGCCAGACCCCGCCACAGTAGCCTTGAAGCTTGGCTGGGCCCCCCGCACTCTCAGCCCGGCAATCTTGACCGCGCCCCGGTGATAGCCGTCGGGAAACAACCTCTGCTCGCACTCGGGTGAGCCCCTGGGGACTCGGTGCCTGTTGGTGTCCGATACTGATGAAGCGGCGCTGCTATCTAACCTGCGGCCTTGGCTTGCAGCCCAGCGTCCAAGCGCAGTCGCCGCGACGCGAGATACCATTCCGATCACGGGTTACGTTGCTTGCTTCTACTCAGGTTCCAGGTTCCGTTCTCCCGATCAAACCGCAACCGCCAGGGCTTGGTCGGGAAACGGCCGATACCGTTCGCCACTTCGCCAGAGAGAGTGCAGCAGAACCGCCAGCTTGCGAGCCACCGCCACCACTGCTCGCTTCTTGCCGCGCTTGCCGCCACTGGACGCCAGTTTCAGTCCCCAGCGCCGTAACTGCGAATCCGGTCCGAACCTGGGCGGAGGAAGGTTCGGGCCGTACCGACGCAGACCAACCCCTTCCAAACATTTCAATCTGCCGCGGCGTCTGGAACTCAGGCTGCTTTCGAGCTTTGCTGAGCTTTCCCAAAAAACTCCAGCAAGTCGGTGTTGATCTGCTCCGCGTTGGTGGTGGGCATGCCATGCGGAAAGCCGGGATAGACCTTCAGGGTTGCATTCTTCAGTATCTCCGCGGACATCAGACCCGCGGCGCCAATCGGCACAATCTGATCGTCGTCGCCATGCATCACCAGCACGGGGATGTCGATCTGCTTCAGGTCTTCGGTGAAGTCGGTCTCCGAGAACGCCTTAATGCAGTCGTAATGGGCCTTGACGCTTCCCATCATGCCCTGCAACCACCAGCGCTCACGGATGCCCTCCGAAATCTTTGCGCCCGGGCGGTTGTATCCGTAAAAGGGAAGCGTGATGTCCTGGTAGAACTGCGGGCGGTTGGCCGTCAGTGTTGCCCGAAGGCCGTCGAAGACCGAGAGGGGCAGACCGCCAGGATTCTTTTCGGTTTTCAGCATGAGAGGTGGCACGGCGCTGATTAGCACCGCCTTGGCGACACGCAGGGCGCCATGGCGACCGAGATAGCGGGCGACCTCGCCACCGCCGGTGGAATGCCCCACCATGATGGCGTTTTTGAGATCGAGCGCTTCGATTAGCGCCGCCAGATCGTCCGCATAGGTGTCCATCTCATTACCGTCCCAGGTCTGGCTGGAACGCCCATGCCCCCGCCGGTCATGCGCAATGACGCGATAGCCATGCTGCCCGAAGAACAGCATCTGCCCGTCCCAGTCGTCCGCAGTCAGTGGCCAGCCGTGTGAGAAAACGATGGGCTGACCTGTTCCCCAATCCTTGTAGTAAATGGTCGCACCATCTTTCACTGTAATTGTGCTCATGTGATTAACTCCTTTTTCTTTTCTTGGAGGTTGAAGGATGTTGAAGGATCTTGAAGCAAGATCCTACCACCGAATGCTTATCGTGGCCGTTGATGCCGAGGCAGCAGGCACCCTCTCAGCCCGCGGTTGAGATTCCCTAGAATCGAGCTACGATTCGACAGTCTTTGCACAAATGAGAGCTAACTATTCGACAAAACAATGTGGAAGCATTCATTGTTACCGTTCAACTTACGAGCTTTCCGGCGGGCTGGCCGACCCCTCGTTGGCGGGGACGGAACCACTGCCTAGCTGAATGTACTTGAGAATTCGGTCGCTCCAATACGAACTGCCTTCGCCTTTCCTGCTGTGGTGGCTCCTTTATAATGGGGGCCTGTCGAACGAAGAATGCCCTCTCCTCAAGTCCGCACAGCAATTGCCGGTCCCGATTCGAACCAAGTCCCTAGCCACTCGCCCTCGCCACGCCGCCGTTGGATTTGGATCGTGCTGCTTTGGGCCGTCGTATATATCCCGGGATTGTTTTCGCCGCCGCTGCTGGACGACGCAGATTCGATCCACGCTGAGGCGGCGCGCGAGTTGATCGTCCGCCACGACTGGACCACGCTCTACATTGACGGTGTTCGTTACCTGGAAAAAGCGCCGCTGATGTATTGGGGTATGGCGGCCAGCTACACAGTTTTCGGGACCAAGGACTGGGCGGCCCGATTGCCGCTTGCGCTCGGCGTGTTGGCGCTGCTGCTGGCCACTTACTCCCTGGGCAAACGGACGCTCGGAGAACGCGCAGGTTTCTGGGCCGCAGTGGTGCTGGCCGTTTCGGTCGGGCCCTACATCTTCACTCGCTTCATCATTCCTGACCTGCTGGTGGCGTTGTGGCTCACGCTCGGTCTTGACTTCTTCCTCCGAACGTTGGACGAGGAACCTCCTTCGCGCCTTTCGTGCTGGGGATTGGCGGCGACCGCCGCCCTGAACGTGCTCACCAAGGGACTGATCGGCCTAGTGTTTCCGGCGGCAATTATCGGGCTGTATCTGATTCTGACCGGCAATCTCAAACACCTGCTGCGCATACGGCTGCTCTCCAGCTTCGCGGTTCTGCTGGTCATTGCGGCGCCGTGGCATATCGCAGCCACGCTGGAGAATCCACCTGCGGGACAATCGCGCGGCTTTCTTTGGTTCTACTTCGTCAATGAGCAGTTTCTGCGTTACCTGGGCAAGCGCATTCCACCCGACTACGACACGGTTCCCCTAGTCGTTTTCTGGGGACTGATGCTGGTGTGGCTGTTTCCCTGGTCGGCATTCGTCATCCAGTCGCTGGCACAGGTCCCGCATCGCTGGAGAGAGTGGCGTAGCGGGATGAACCGGCGACAACGGGCGATGCTGCTATACGCAATCTGGGCGACAGTGATACTGGTGTTCTTCAGCTTCTCCACGCGCCAGGAGTATTACACCATCCCTGCACTGCCCGGACTGGCCTTGCTGATCGGCGGCTGGCTGCAACAGGAAGACGAGTCGCCCGCTGCTTCGAAGTTGCGGCGTAGTGGCCGAATCGGTTCCACGGCCCTGCTCGTCATCGCGGTGGTCATCTTCGCAGTCGCAATGTTCTTGCTGATGCAGAGCAGGAGCATGCCCGCCGACAGCGATCTCGCCGACCTGCTCAAAAAGAACCCCGACGAATACGCGCTTTCGCTAGGGCACATCTTCGATCTCACACCGCGGGCACTGGGACTGTTTCGAGCGCCTATGGCAATATTTTCGATTGCGTTGTTGGCGGGTATGCTTCTGAACGTGTGGTACCGGCGGCGCAATCTTGCCCAGGCTGGCAACTGGGTGTTGACCATCATGATGGTGTTCGTGCTTTTCGCCGTGCATCAAGGGTTGGTAATTTTCTCCCCCATCCTTTCGTCAAAGAAACTTGCCGACGCGATCGAGCAGGAGTGCCGGCCCGGCGACGTACTGGTGGCCAATGGGACTTATGAGGACGCCTCCACGTTAAACTTCTACCTGCGCCAGCCCATCCATATTGTGAACTCACGCGATGAAGGCAACATGTATTACGGAGCGCTGTTTCCGGATGCGCCCTCCATCTTCGAGGATGACGCATCGCTGCAGGCCCTGTGGAAAGGCCCGCAGCGCGTGTTTCTGTGGGTGGAAGAAGACAGTGTGCCGCTCTTCATTAAGCAGAGCGGCAGCTACCGGCTCGCGCGCAGCGGTGGAAAGCTGATTCTCATGAATCGGATGGTGCCGTACAAACAGTAGCCTTTACCCAGCAAATTGAGACATCCTGGCAAGCAGTCGTTACAATCAATGCTCTGGCGGAACCGCATTCGACCATGCCGAGCAGGGAACTGGGTTAGATTCGCGTGGTTGCTCGGGAACGGATCTCTAGCGGCCTGAGAAAGCATACTTGATAGACCCCGCAAACCCGTTCTTGTTCGCGATGGCGAGCGCCGCTCCTGCATGGCACGTGTTGCGGCACCTGTTGTGGTCCATCGCCCTGATGGGATCGCTGACCTCGACCGTCTTTCTTGGGATGGTGTTGTTTGCGGCCGTCCGTTACGCAATGAATTGCCGGACCCAACGGCGGCGAGTCCTGGGCGTGCCACTGCGGGACCTGCCTCCCATAACCATCCTGAAGCCGCTTCACGGCAGGGAACCGAGGCTCGAGCAGAACCTGGAAAGCTTCTTCCGGCAGGATTACCCGGAGTTCGCGATCGTCTTTGGCGCCCGCAGCTTCGACGACCAGGCGCTCAGAGTGGTCGATCAGCTGCAGGCCAAGTACCCGCAGGTGCCGACGCGAATCGTAGTCTCCGGTGAGCCGTCATGGCCGAACGCCAAGGTGTACTCGCTTAGCAAAATGATGGCCTCTTGCGCCGGCGAGTTCCTGGTTATCAGCGATAGCGATGTTCTGGTTCGCCCCGATTTCTTGCGCAGCGTGATACCGCCCTTGTTGAATCCGAAAGTCGGATTGGTGACCTGTCTTTACCAGGGCATTCCCGCTCGCGGTTTCTGGTCGCAGTTCGACGCCCTGGGAATGTCGATCGAGATGCCTTCCGGCGTTCTCGCGGCCAAGATGGTGGACGGCATGAAGTTTGCCCTGGGCGCCGCGATGGCAGTGCGGCGTGACGCGATAGAAGCCATCGGCGGCATTCGCGAGACCGCGTATTTTTACTCCGATGACTTCGTGCTCGGCAACCGCATCGCGGGAGCCGGTTATGAGGTTGTGTTGTCGCATTACAAAGTGGGACACGTGCTCGCCAGCCGCTCGCTGCGGAGGACGCTGGGCGATCAATTGCGCTGGATGAAGAGCACGCGCTTCTCGCGACCTCTGGGACATGTCGGGTCGGGTCTCACCTATGCGGTTCCGTTCGGCTTGCTGGCGGTGTCGTTGGGCTTGGGCCACAGCAATCATTTGCGCGCTGGGCTCGAATTGTTCCTGATGGCCTGGCTGAATCGCATGTCGTTGGCGTTGGTGGTGGGATGGGGAATCCTGCGCGACCGCCGTTCGCTGCGGCTATGCTGGTTATATCCTCTACGCGACCTGCTGGGATTCGGTGTGTGGGCAGCCAGCTTCTTTGGCAAGACATTCTTCTGGCGCGGGGAAACCTACCAGTTTGGCGATGGAGGCAGAATCACGCCCGAGCAGCGTCCTGTCAGCTTGCCTAGTGACGCGCTTCCGCACGGGCACGACTAACTTCGCTGAATCCGTTCGAGCTTTCCGTGGCGCAGCCGGAAGCGCATTCCGCGCCATTCCACTTCATCTCCGAAGTAGCTGACCAACCAGATTGCCAGCGCAACCAGGTCGCGCAGCGGTAGAAGGCATAGGTCCCGCAAGACCTGTGGGTCCGCGAGCACTCCCCGGCCAACCACCACGGCTGATGTCAAGCGGAGAGCGGCAGTAACGGCCAGCGCCAGCCATGTCCGCCACGCGCCAGGCGCCGCCACCACGGCGAGCACAGCCCAAATCAACCCGAAGCTCACGATCAGTCCAAAATACTGTGCCCCGCGACGGTCCTTGACGTTGCGTGCCCAGCGCAACTGGTGCGCCCAGAAATCGCGAAAGCTGTAATCGGGTAATGCAGTCTCGACGACAATGTCGGCCAACCGGACTTGGTATCCCGCGGCGGCGGTACGCGCCCCGAGTTCGTAATCGTCGCCGAGGTAGCCGGCCAGGGGCTCCAAGCCGCCGATTTCGCGCAGTACAGTTTTGCTGGTGGCGATGGTCGCTCCCAGTGCGAAACGAATGCCGCCTTCCATAACGCGGGCCACCAGAACGCCTCCGCTGAAGTCGGTGCTGAGCCCCAGCGCTTCGAGCTTCGAGCCCAGCGTTCGGCCTGCCAGTCCGCGATAGAGCGCCGTGACCATGCCAACCCCCGGCTGCGCCAAGGGCGCAAGCACGCGCTGAAGATAATCGCGTGGCACCATGATGTCGCTGTCGTTGATGATGATGTGCTCGTGCCGCGCATGCGGTAGCATCTGGACAAGATTGCTGACTTTGCCATTGAGGCCGAGCGCCTGCGGACAATGCACAACGCGCAACTTCGCTTGCGGAAATTCCTCACGCAGTTTCTCGACCAGCACCAGCGCCGGGTCGTCAAGGTCGCTCACGCCAAACAACACTTCGTATTGCGGGTAATCGAGCTGACAATGGCTGCGCAAAGCGCTGTACATGTGGGGATCGAGCCCCTTCAGCGACTTCAGGATACTGACCGGAGGAGTGAAGGGCGTTTCGCCAGGACTAAGACGGGAGCACTCACGCTGGAAGCGCTTGGCCGCTGCAATGCACATCGTGAAATATGCCGCGCCAGCCAGGGCCAGCAGCGTGCAGAGCACGGCAACAGCGGTGAGGGCAGAATGCATGGAGAGCTTTTCAGATTAGCAGAGTCAAGCGCCCCAGCCGACATCAGCGGGGCCACCGCCGGCCTTCTGCGAGGAAACGGCCGGGGGCGCGGTATCATGTACTAGATGTTGCGGGATAAGCGCTAAGAGAGCCCCGATGATCAACGGTAAACGGGTGGCGGTGGTGATGCCGGCCTACAACGCGGAGAGCACGCTGGAAGCGACGGTCCGCGAAATCCCGGACCTGGTGGACATCCGCATCCTGGTGGACGATTACAGCAAAGACAAAACCGTGGACGTAGCCCGCCGGTTGGGCCTGACGGTGTTTGAGCACGACCGCAACCTAGGCTATGGCGGGAACCAGCAGACTTGCTACCGCGAAGCTCTGGCCGCGGGCGCCGACGTGGTGGTCATGGTCCATCCGGATTATCAATACACGCCGCTGCTCATCACCGCCCTGGCCAGCATGGTGGCTTACGAGGTGTATGACGTGGTGCTGGGCTCGCGAATCATAGGCGGCCAGGCGTTGCATGGCGGCATGCCGCTGTACAAGTACATCTCCAACCGTTTTTTGACGGCCTTCGAGAACCTGTTCCTGGGCGTCAAGCTCTCCGAGTATCACACCGGCTATCGGGCGTTCAGCCGCAAGGTCTTGACCGAGCTGCCGCTGCTAGAAAATTCTCCCGACTTCGTGTTCGACAACCAGATGCTGGCGCAATGTGTGCACTTCGGATTTCTCATCGGCGAGGTCTCCTGCCCGACCAAGTACTTTGAAGAGGCGTCTTCCATCAATTTTCGCCGCAGCGTGACCTATGGCCTGGGCGTGATGGGTACGACTCTCCAGTTTGCGTTTCACCATTGGGGGCTGGTCCGCCTTCCCCGGTTTAGCCCGCAAGGAAGAAAGCTGGAGAGCGCAGGCGACGCTTTCCCCGTGCCGCCCGCGAGCGAAGAGCAACTCCGCGCCGCCGGACGGAATTAGCGATTTCGCAGTGCTGTCGCAACTTCCTCGGGGACTGCGTCGCAACCTCTGCCGTCCCTACGGGACTCGGTCTTATTTTTCAGTCTACCCAGCGCTGAAGCGCTGGGCTAAGCTCTTTTCGCCCCATTCGGGGCTGGATTTTGCGTAATCGTCCTGCGGTGGCAACTCACAACGAGCTCACACACGCTCTATCGGCCTGCACCGTTTCAGGATTAAGCTATTCCCATTGAAACAAGTTGCCGGGATTTTACGTACTTAGGGATGTGCCCGGGTTGGCGGGAACGTGAAAATACCCAAACTCAGCGGTTCGGTGCATGGACCCTTCGATTTCTAAGCGCACGCTTCGCCACGGCAGCTTCTTCCGCGAGCCGACGCTGATCGCGCTGCAAACCATGCGGGCGCACAAGCTGCGCTCGTTCCTGATGTTGCTGGGCATTATTCTGTCAGTCTCCACGCTCATTCTGGTGGTCGCTCTCATCAGCGGGATGAATGGCTATTTTGCCAGCCGGGTCGCCAACCTGGGATCGAACGTCTTTCTGGTCCACAAGTTTCCCATCATCAGCGATTCCAAGGAACTGCTGAAGGCAACCCGCCGTAACCGCGATATCACCTGGGAAGACTACGAGGCGCTGCACGACAATCTCAAGCTCGCGCAGGCCGTTGGCGTGGAAGTGCGGCGTGTGGCAAAAGTCCGTGCCGAGCGGCAAAATCTGGAGGATGTCGATATCAGGGGAGTGACCGCCAACATTGGCGACATGGACGTAGAAGAAGTCGCGACGGGACGCTACATTACCGACAGCGACAATCAGCATCGCGCCATGGTTTGCATGATCGGCGCCGACGTGGCCGACAAGCTCTTTGCCAATACCGACCCTATCGGCAAAACCGTCACCGTCGATGGAGAAGAGTTCCAGGTGGTCGGGGTCGCCAAGAAAATCGGCAACACCTTCGGCCAATCGCAAGACACCTTCGTCTATATACCCATCGAGACCTGGCTGAAGATGTACGGGCGCAACAATACCCTGAGCGTCAACATTCAGGCCCGCGGGCCGGAGTGGATGGCACGCACCAAGGAAGAAGCCCGGGTGTTGATGCGCGCCCGCCGCCATCTGGCGCCCAACGACGAAGACAATTTCGGCATTCTCGCCAGCGACAGCTTGATGGGCCTGTGGCAAAACCTCACCGGTACGCTGGCCTCCGGCATGGTGGGGCTGGTCTCAATTTTCCTGGTGATCGGCGGAGTCGTGATCATGAACGTGATGCTGGCGTCGGTCACCGAACGGACCCGGGAGATCGGCATACGCAAGTCTCTGGGGGCGAAGAAGCGCGACATTCTCATGCAGTTTCTGGTCGAGTCCACGGTAATGGCGATGGTCGGCGGAGCCATGGGCGTGCTGATTGCGTGGATTCTGTCGGTCATCGTGCGCAGCATAACCCCGGTGCCGATGGAGGTCCCCATTTCTGCCGTGGTCCTGGCGATCGCGATCTCGTCAGCGGTGGGAATATTCTTCGGCGTCTATCCCGCGCGCAAGGCGGCGCGGTTGGACCCGATCGAGGCGTTGCGGTATGAAAACTAAGTGGCTAGTGGTTAGTGGATAGTGGCTAGTGAAGGCAATGCGACGAACGCGTTTATTCACTATTGGGCTGGCACTGCGAGGGGATGAGGTGATGGACCAATGTCGATGCACTATCCACTAACCCCTAGTCACTAACCACTGATTTCCTATGCTGCACTTTGGTGAAAACTCGCGGATGGCGTTGCAGACGGTGCGCGAGCACAAGACTCGCTCCTTCCTGACCGTGCTGGGCGTGGTGATTGGCGTCGCCGCCATGATCTTCGTGGCTTCCATCCTGGTGGGCGTCAGCCGTGACGTGGAAGGCTATCTCGACGATTACGGCACCAACACGCTGTTTATCTTCCGCTGGGACATGGGCATTTCCTTCGGTCGCATGAACGCGGAACAGCGCATGCGCAAGCCCCTGACTCTGGAAGATGCCAAGGCCATCCAGGACGAGTGCCCACACGTCAAGTACGTAACCGCGGAACTGTTTCCCCGCATCAATCCCGATCAACGGGGAGGGCCTGGAGCTTTACAAGTCGCGCGCTACGGCTCGAAGGAAATCTCCAACCTCGATTACAGCGGCGCCACCAGTTCCTACCCTGATGTGTATAACGCGCACGTGGTGCAAGGCCGCTTCTTTACCGAGTTTGAAGACTCCCACAGCATGGATGTCGCGGTCATCGGCGACGAAATCGACAAGAACTTTTTCCCGGCGCACGACGGCCTCGGCAAAACCATTCTGGTGGACGGCGTCGCCTATCAGGTGATTGGCGTTCTGGAAAAGCGTAAAGGCCAGCTCTTCAAGGATGAGACCGCCGACCGCGTGGTCAAGGTCCCTTACAACGCCTATCACAAACATTACCCTGCAGCCGACGAGCACTTTCTGGGAGCCGAGGCCTATCCTGGCTTCAAGGATGCGGCCGAAGATGAGGTCCGCGGCCTGTTGCGCCGGCGGCGCAACGTTCCCTATGACAAGCCGGACAACTTCGGCTTAAGCAGCGCCGAGGCCATCGCCGACAATTTTCGCCAGATCATGAGTACGGTAGCGCTAATGGCCATCGTCATCAGCTCGATTGGCTTGCTGGTCGGCGGTGTTGGCGTGATGAACATCATGCTGATGTCAGTAACCGAACGCACCCACGAGATCGGAATACGTAAAGCCATTGGCGCGCGGCGGGGCGATGTAATCCGTCAGTTCCTGACCGAAGCCGTAGTGCTGACCGGACTTGGCGGGCTTCTGGGGGTCTTGCTCGGAGTGGTTGCGTCTGCCTCCCTGCCGCTGATCTTCCCTTCGATGCCCACTTCGGTCCCCATCTGGGCCGTAGTTGCCGCGGTGCTGATGGCGATGAGCGTCGGTCTGTTCTTCGGAATCTACCCTGCGGTGAAAGCCTCGCGGCTCGATCCCGTCGAGGCCTTGCGGTACGAGTAGGTGTCAACGCGGAACGGAAACGTCAAATCATCGCTACGCAATCGTACCTGCAATGCGCATGTGATCTAATACTTCTTCCTCAACCGTAACCGGTTTACAGCATTCGGAAGGAGCGCTATGAAGTCATCGACCCCAGGTCACGTTAGGTCGCTGTTCGCGCAATTATTCTTGTTGCTCTGCATTCTAAGCCTCGGGGCGCAGGCCCAGAAAATCAAAGTCGAATACGACAAGAACGTCGACTATTCCAAATTCAAGACCTTCGCGTGGGGCCACCATGACGCGGTATCCCGCCCCACGTTGGCCCTCGTCATCGCCAGCGCTATCCAAGAGGAGCTGACCAAACGAGGACTGCGCAGAGTCGAGAGCAATCCCGACGTTTTCATTCAGATGTATGGCTCCATTGATTCGGAGATGAGCGTCAACTACTTCGATCCGCTGTATAGCGGCATGGGTGGCATTCCCTCATTCGACTCGGGTTTCGTGATGTGGGGCGCCATGCCGGGAGGAACAAATGTGGTCACCGTCCACAAGGGCCAGCTGGTGGTGGATGTGATCGATGCCAGCCAAAAGAAGCTGGCGTGGCGCGGCATGGCGACCGACAAGCTCAGTGACAAGCCAGAGAAACTGCTGCAACAGGTCAATACCGCTGTTGAAAAGATGTTTCGGCAGTATCCGGCAGCGAAACCGGGCCGTTAACGTTCTGCGGAGGTCATTACGCTTCCACCCCGGCAGGTTGGCTATTGCGCCGCGGACGCCGGTTCTCCTGAAGAATTTTCTTGCGTAGGCGTAACGATTTCGGCGTGATCTCAACCAGTTCGTCATCGGCAATGAACTCGATCGCCTGCTCCAGGTTCAAATTCTTGAAGGGCACCAGGCGGATGGCGTCGTCAGCCGTGGAAGAGCGCATGTTGGTCAGCTTCTTCTCGCGGACAATGTTGACCACCAGATCGTTGTCGCGCGAGTTTTCGCCCACGACCATGCCTTCGTAAACTTCCACTCCCGGACCAACAAACATTTCGCCGCGCTCCTGCAAGCCCCACAACGCGTAGGCGGTGGTGTGTCCGCCGCGGTCGGCGACCAGCGCGCCGGTCACACGATGTGGGATATCGCCCTGCCACTCGGTATAGCCCTCGAAGAGGGAATTCATCACGATGGTGCCACGCGTGTCGGTCAGCAACTCGCCGCGCAGACCAATCAGTCCGCGGCTCGGAATGATGAATTCCATGCGCACGCGGCCGTAGCCATGGTTGTGCATCTTCTGCATGTGCGCTTTGCGCGCGCCCAGCTTCTCAATCACCACTCCAACGAATGATTCGGGAACGTCAATCGTCAGCCGCTCCACCGGCTCCATCAGCTTGCCGTCAACGTGTTTGGTCACGATCTCAGGCTTGCCGACCGCCAGCTCGAAGCCTTCACGCCGCATCATCTCGATCAGGATCGCGAGCTGCAGTTCGCCGCGCCCCATCACCTTGAACGAATCCGTGCTGTCGGAGTCCTCCACACGCAAGGAAACGTTGGTCAGAAGTTCTTTTTCCAGGCGCTCGCGCAGATTGCGCGAGGTAACGTACTGGCCTTCGCGCCCGGCGAACGGCGAAGTGTTCACCATGAACTGGATTGCAATAGTCGGCTCGTCGATGGTCGTCACCGGCAACGGCGCAGGGTTCTCGATGTCCGTGATGGTCTCGCCGATGTTGATGCCGGTCACTCCGGCGACCGCAACGATGTCGCCCAACTCGGTGGCGACGATGTCTGTCCGCTTCAATCCGGAGAAGGAGAACAGCTTGGTAATTTTGATCTTCTCCATCGATCCGTCGCGCTTGGCGATGGCAACATCTTCGCCGGTGCGCAGCGTGCCATTGAACACGCGCGCGATAGCGAGCCGGCCAAGATAGTCGCTGTAGTCGAGATTGGCGACCAGCACTTGCAGCGGCCCATCGGCGTCGCCCGTTGGCAAGGGAATGGTGTCAACGATGGCGTCGAAGAGCGGGCGGAGATCCTCGCCCGGTCGATCCATGTCAGTCGTGGCCGTGCCCACTCTGGCATTGGTGTAGAGCACAGGAAAGTCGAGCTGATCTTCCGCGGCATCCAGATCAATGAACAGGTCGTACACCTCATTGAGCACTTCTTGCGGACGCGCGTCGGGACGGTCAATCTTGTTGATCACCAGAATCGGCGGCAGCTTGGCCTCGAGCGCTTTGCTCAAAACGTAACGCGTCTGCGGCAGGGGGCCTTCGCTGGCGTCGACCAGCAGCATCACGCCGTCCACCATCTTCAGCGCGCGCTCCACTTCGCCGCCGAAATCGCTGTGGCCGGGCGTGTCCACGATGTTGATCTTGATGTCATGGTAAAAAATGGCCGTGTTCTTGGCCAGGATGGTGATGCCGCGCTCGCGCTCCAGCTCGTTGGAGTCCATCACGCGATCGACGTGGGTCTCGTTGGCGCGGAAGGTGCCGCTCTGGTTCAGCATGGCGTCAACCAGGGTGGTCTTTCCGTGGTCCACGTGGGCGATGATGGCGATGTTGCGAAGACTCTTGCTCAAAACAAATGTCCTTCCAGTTGGGGAAAACCGCGTGCGACGAGGCAAACGGAGGGCTTCGGAACCGATAGTTTAAGTTTACAGTATGCCGCGCAGAACGGCTTCACCACCTGCACGGAAGCACTAATCCCTACTGGAGGTCAAAACACTTCCAGCGCACCTTTCGATTCGGGTTGCTCCCATTTAAGATAGCCATACCTTTTGCACGACTCAGGGAACTTGATGCGCATCCTCACTCTCATCGCTCTGTCGATCTCTCTGTCATTTCTTAGTGCCACGGCTCGGGCGCAGACCGGCAATGCGCGCTCCACTCTCTCGACTTTACCCGCCGATTTTGCCGGGGACCAGACTTTCTCGCAATTTCAGCCCATCACCAAGGGCATGAAGCCCCCGAAGGCGACAGATGCGCCCGATCCGAAGTTTCCTGACTTGCCTCCCGATGCAGAGCCGCACGGCACGGTCGTTATGCTGGTCGGCATCAACGCCAAAGGGCGCGTCGAGGCGGTGCGCGTACTTCGCAGCGACGAGCCTGCCTTCGAGACCAGCGCCGCGAATACGGTGAAGAAATGGAAGTTTCGTCCTGCCGAGAAGAATGGACACGCCGTACCGGTGCAGGTAACCGTGGAGATGAAGTTCGAGAAGTGACGGAAGGTAGTTATCAGTTATCAGTTATCAGTTATCAGTTGTCAGTTGTTCGCTTTTCGCTTTCACCTCCCGGCTTTCCTTTAACCCAGCCCCTAATCCCTGACCCCTGTCTTTCTGCGCGATAATAGAGTCACATGTTGAATCAGATTACGTCGCTTAGTTCCTCGCAGCCGAAGCCCTCCGAAGACGCGGTTGATTTGCTGGTGGGCTGCCATCAGCGCATTCGTCACTTCACCGGTGTAGCGGCCAAGCTGGCGCATGCCCAAGGCGCTGCGCCCGACGAAGTCCGCCAGGCCGCGGGAAGCGTCCACCGCTACTACAGCGTCTCGCTTCCGTTGCACGAGGCCGATGAGGACCAGACCCTGCAACCTCGTCTGCGCGCCGTTGCCGGCGAGCAGGTCCGCCACGCCCTGCTGGTCATGGGCGAGCAGCATCAGGCGATTGATGAGTTGATCGAGCGTCTGCTGCCCTTGCTGGTGTTGGTAAGAAACAATCCCGACGCCTTGGCTGAAGTTGGCGGCGAAATGTGCTCCATCACGAAAGCGCTGGAGGAAATATTCCGCGCGCACCTGCAGATGGAAGAAGAGGTGATCTTCCCGGCCATTCGCAGCGCGTTGCCGGAGAGCGCGCGTGGGGAGATACTGCGCGAAATGCAAGAGCGGCGGAAGTAGATGCCCGCTAGTGTCGAAGCGAAGGCCTTCGCCGTCACCGTGGAGAACGAAGCAGGCTCCGACAAGCCAACCTCGCCGATCATGCTGATGGGCGAGGCCGGGTAATGCACCGCGCGTCCACGTCTTTCCCGGTGAAATCCACAGGGTATTCACAGTCGCAACACGATTCCGGCTGAATCTTCCTCCCATTTCCGGCACACTAATACCGCATGGCCAATCCCGGTGACTTTGCGTATCTCGTCAAGCAGCAGGCCGACATCGTCCGCATTGTGGGCGAGTACATGACGCTGCGCAAAAGCGGAGCGCAAAACTTCCAGGGGCTGTGCCCCTTTCACCAGGAAAAAACGCCGTCGTTCTCGGTGCATGCCACGCGGCAATTCTTTCACTGCTTCGGCTGCGGGGCTTCGGGCGACGTCTTCAGTTTCGTGCAGAAGATCGAGAACATCACCTTTCCGGAATCGGTCCGCCTGATCGCCGAAAAACTCAAGATCCCGCTGCCCAAGATGAGATACTCCTCGCCGGAGGAGGAGCGCCAGGCGGGCATGCGGGTCGGGCTGATCGAAATCCACGAGCGCGCCTGCAAGTTCTTTCAGGAACAATTGCGCCGGCCCGAGGCCGCCCACGCGCGCGAGTATCTGGCTTCGCGCGGAATCACCCCGGAGATCATTGCCGAGTTTCGCATGGGCTACGCGCCCGATTCGGGCTTCATGCTGCGCGACGCCCTGCGCGGACAATATGACGAAGCCTTGCTGCGCGAGTCGGGACTGTTCTCGTGGAAAGACAAAGAGCAGTTGTCAGTTGCCAGTAGTCAGATGCCAGAAGGCTCCGACGCAACCGTTCCACCAGCAACTGGCAACCGGCAACTGGCTACTGTTTATTCCAGGTTTCGCAACCGGGTGATGTTTCCCATCACCAACGAATCAGGCAAAGTCATCGCCTTCACCGGCCGCACGCTGGCGAGCGACGAGAAGGCCGGTCCCAAGTACCTGAACTCGCCGGAGACGCCGATCTACTCGAAATCGCGTGTGCTGTTCAATCTCGACAAGGCCAAGGAGCCGATTCGCAAGCTGGAATATGCCATCCTGGTGGAAGGCCAGATGGATTGCATCTCGGTGTACACGGCGGGATTTCGCAACGTGATCGCCAGTTCGGGCACGGCGTTCACCGAGTTGCAGGCCCGATTGCTGGGGCGATTCAGCAAGAACATCGTGGTAAATTTCGATCCCGACACCGCGGGCGCCGCGGCGGCTGAGCGTTCGCTGGCGCTGCTGGTGAGCGAAGAGTTCCAGATCAAGGTTCTCACCCTGGAGGCCGGCTTCGATCCTGACCTGTTTATTCGGCGCAAGGGCGCAGCAACATATGGCGAGGCGCTTTCCCACTCACAGAAATATTTCGATTACCTGATCGAGCGCTCGCGTTCATTGTTCCCCGCTCGCACTCCCGAAGGCAAAGTGAAGGCCTTGAATTATCTGCTGCCGCACATTCAACGCGTGCCCAGCCGCATTGTGCGCGACGAGTGGGCCAACGAGATCTCGCATCGACTGGGAATCGAGTCGGCGGTGCTGCGCCAGGAACTACGCCACGCCGCGGGCTCGCGTTCGGCGTCGCGGGTGAACGCTCCCGCTGCCACCGCCCTGATGGATGCCGAGCGGGTTTTGATCCGGGCGCTGTCAAGCCAGGAGCTGTCTCACAGTGCGGTAAGCGAGCGCGAAGGTCAGGACCTCGACTTCGAGCCCGCGCGTCAGGCACATTTTGCCCTCAGCCGCGAGCGATTGCATGCCGGTTCGGCGGCGGAGGCTCTCATCGATGCGCTCCTGGTTGGACAGGAGCAGGGAATCGATCCGATGACGCTTCCGCTGGAAGAAGAGGCTCGCAGCCTGCTGGCCACCGTGCTCATGGATGAGCACGAAGAACTGACGCCCGAGTTGCTGGAGAGCTCGATCCGGTCATTGCGAAAGCGGCATGGGGAGCGTGACTTGGAACAACTCCAGCGAAAAGTCAAAGAACTGGAGTCCCGGCCGGATGTGATGTCGAAGGCGCAGTTGGCACAAGAGAGGCTTCGCCTTAAACAGGCCATGCGCTCAGGCGAGATCGCGACTACCGAGGGACGTTAGGGTTTGGGCCGAGGAGGGTGGCGCGCCCCACTGTTCGACATATTGAAAATCCGAAGGGGTATCCGCTCCGCGTGATCCTCGCGCGTTCGCGTAGAATGTCTCTGACACCGGAGGCACTCATGTCCGAAGTTGCCTACACATCCAACGTGCGCATCGAGCGCATCAAGGGCCCGCTGCGCCGCGCCTACCTGCCCGGAGAGCCGCAGCCTGTGCTGTTCAGCGTTCACGGCGGGATCGCCAAACATTACGGCATCGACGAGAGCCGGCTGCCCGAACCCCACGCCGCCACCATCGACTATGTGATCGCCGCCCTCGGCGGTTGAATGCTTGGCACCTTTGCCGGCGCGCTGGATGCGCGCAAAATCAACGCCAAAGACGGCCGCCTCAGTTGCGAAGTGCGCGGGGAAGTCGAGGACGACGGCGGTGTGCTGCTCATCAAGCGGGTGCATGTGACCCACAATCTGCGCGCCGACGATCCCGCCGCCGTGCGCGAGGCCGTGGAGCGAGTGCATGGTGTGTATGCGCAACGCTGTCCGGTGTATCGCTCGCTGATTCCTGCGTTCCCGATCACCTCCAGCGTGGAGATCGTAGGCGAGCCGCCGGGCGCCGGACCCGTCGGCATGTGAAGCCGCGCCCGCGCGCACGCCCGGCAATCCCTGACTGAATATGAAATACGTAATCGATACCGAACGGCAAACTCTAACGACAGTCGGCGAAGACGAAAGCAACTCCGTTACGCAACCTTTGTACACCGAGGCTGCTTTTGGTCTGCTTTCCCGGCAATGGGTGCGCACAGGTTGGAGCTTGGGCTATTTCCTGGCTTTTACATGGATGGGACAGCCTATTCTCCAACTGCCGGAGGACCTGGTCCGACTGCAAGAGATAATCCATCAGGTACGCCCTGACCTGATCATTGAGACCGGCGTCTACAAGGGTGGTTCCTTACTTTATTACGCCAGCCTGTGTCGAACTCTGGGCAAAGGCCGTGTTATTGGAATCGACATTTCCATCCCGCCGGACGTGCGTGAGGTACTTCGGAAACATCCTCTAAACCTGCATTTCTTATATTTCACTACCATCTATTTATTGCTAGTGAGAAAGGGTGTGTGGCCATCTATAGTGCAGATGCTGAATGCGGTCCGTTTGAAGGGTATTGAACGCTTCGCCTCGGGTGAACCGGTGACAAGAGGCAGGTCTTGGCGATGCAACCAGATGGCCGTCGGCTTTGCTCTAGCGTGCAAGTCATAAAAGCGGAAGGGAGCACACGGTCACGCGTGTGCTCCCTCGCGCCGTAAAACTTTCATCACTATTGATTGTTCTTCGGGCCCCACGCAGTAGGCACGATTACGAACACCCCATTCTGGACAGCCTGGAAATAACCGTCGGCTTTGATCGCCCCGGCCGCGCCCACAAACACAAAGCTGGCGGATCCGGCCAAGTTCGGAGGCAAGTTCAGCCCGGGGCTGCCACTCCCATCTCCCGCAACCACTTCGAAAACCTCCCCGCCGGCTGGAATTGTGAAGGTGACGACGTGCTGGGTTCCACCCGACTCCGTGAGGGTCAGGGTGCCCCCAATGTCCCATTCGGTTGTGTTCAGGAATCCGTAATGCGTACTAAAGCCCACCACGGTGCTCCAACGGGAGTTATTCAGAGTCGTGTCCACTACCCGCATGTTGTAGTTGTGGCTGGCAACGGTATCGAAGCTCGATATGTGGATGAATTCAAGGGAGTCAGACGCTTGAACCCACGATATCCGGTCGGAGAATCCATTGGTCAAGTCCGGATCCATCCCCGCCACGTCGGTAAAATTATCGAGACCGGCACAGCCCGCTGTGATGAGATACAAGAAGAGTCCGCCGGACGCGTACTGGCCCCGTGGATCCCACACCTCGGCACTGTAGGAATGACCTGCTTTCAGGTTAACCTGGACGAAGTTGTCACCAAAGACGGGCATGAAATCCTCGAAACCTGCGCCGATGATGTTCACCAGGGGAGCGGTGGAATCACAG
Source organism: Acidobacteriaceae bacterium (assembly GCA_003151335.1). Lineage (GTDB taxonomy): Bacteria > Acidobacteriota > Terriglobia > Terriglobales > Acidobacteriaceae > Bog-257. The sequence continues at coordinate 62,730 of PLXE01000094.1, read as the reverse complement.
CTGCCGTAATTTAGGGGTTTAATGCCCGCCTTGCCTTGTTTGGCCGGCCTGGCTTGCGCAAAAACCATCGAGTTGATAAGCAGTAAGCAGATCGTGAGCAATCCTAACTTTTTCATTTCCCTTTCTCCTTCGCCGAAATTGATACCGTTGAACTCTTACAGTGGATGGTCCCAGCCTTCAGTGGCCACCCCTCTGCGCAGGGACTAAGCGACCATTCCCGTCCGGGAAAAGCAGGTACGGCAGTGCTTGGTTTGAAGCCGGTATAGGATTGCCCTTCGAATCTGGAAATAACGAATATGACGCTGACCCTTGACTCGCAACCGGGATCAGGGTTCCGCCAGCATCAGGAAACAGCAGAAACTCAAGGTTCTGCTGAGAAACCGGAATTGGGTTTCCATAGCCATCCGAAAACAGAAGCCTGCCAGGTTGCCCGCCCATAGTCGCCGGTTCGGCGGCACCGGATGGCTGCGAGTAACCTGCTTCTCCGGCGCCAGAAGTGAGGGGAGTTGAGCTGCTTGCCGATACAGCATCTGCGGAAGTTGCAGCATCCACGGAGCTACTTTCCGTTGACGGCCCCACTGCTGCACTCGGCGCCGTGGCAGCGACCGTTGACCGGGCTGCTGGCTGCTCGGGCCTTCCCTGTGATGCCGCACCGACAATCTGCAGCATTCCAGGAGAAGACCCCGATGGTGCACTGGCAATGTAGTTAAATCCGGCGCCCTCCAGCAGAATCGAGATCACATGGCGCCAGTCGCCATGGACTTCCTGCGCTGGAACCATGGCGGCCATTGCGTGTGGTGTTCCCAAACACTGGGCACTCGCCTCGCGACAAACTTCATCGAGCACCGTGCCCAGCGGTGCGGTTCGAGCGATCGAAACGCTGATCTCATTTCCTGCGTGGGAGACGATCACGCCGCGATCAACCTGGCCCAGCATCGGGAGAACGAAAACAACGAGGCTGATCAGGATTGTGCAGGTTCGCTTCGCTGCCTTCATGGCCTACCCCCCAACGCCGGAATCCAGGTGCGCCTTGTTCTTCACGGGTGGTGAACGTCATCCGCCAGCGACGTTAAGCCCAGAATTTCCATTTTAGCTCCCAGCAGCCCCACACTATATACCCGTCGAGGGAGTCGAGAGCACTCTTTTTTCTTTGGCGGGGCCCAGGGCTCGGTACCAGGGTCCCGTCTGCCCCAACGCGAGTCCCCAAACTGCTGGCCACGGCCTTCCCCCATCAGCTTTTGTCAGACGCCCCTTCGCCCCTCTTGGCTCTGGCTAGGAACGTTAATTGATTTGGTGGAGGGATCTTCCATAGCATCGGAGTCGATGGACGCTGTCACACGGCTGCGAAAGTCTGGGGACAGAGTTATGGTGGTTCTGGACTCGGCGCACACCCGCCAGCATGTGTCCCGAGAGTTGGAAGTGTATGCTCCCTTGGTGACACCCGGCTCTTATTTGGTTGTCGCGGATGGCATCATGCGCGAGCTCGCGGATGTGCCTGGCGGCCAAGCTTCATGGTTGACCGATAACCCGGCGCAGGCCGTAAGCGATTTTCTGGCTTCGCACCCGGAGTTCATCCTGCGTCCCTCGGGTGGGCTGGGCGATCGCGGTACGTTAAGCGCCAGCGTCACCTATTTTAGCAACGGCTGGCTGCAGCGACTTGCATGAGCCCGAATTGGGTTCAATAAGACTTTAAGTGCTATACATCATCAGCTTTATGTAAACTTAGGGGACAGATACTTATACCACTATTGTGGTAGTACAGACAGGTCAGCCGAACTTCGATTTGTCTACCGCCAGATCGTCGCACATGAGAACATGCTAGCTCGGGGTAAGAAAATGGGCGCCTCATCAAACGACTGGAAAAACCCGGAAGGCATGTTACTGACTTACTGTGACAACCTCGGCTGTTTAAAACCTTTTCACGTCATGCCGGGCAGCGAACACGAAGTGAAGTATTTCAATGAGCTGCTGGTGGATCGAGACGCCCGAGGGCCTGCGAAACTGCACCTAATTTGCCCACGCTGCGGCGCTTTTGTTGAGGTTTTAGCATCCGATCTGGAGGTCTGCACATGTGGTCAGGAACCGCACAACCCGCCGTATAAACCTTAAATAGTTTTCGTTTGTATGAGCTGTTTTCCCGACTTACCCCTGCACGCTCACCTTCACCATTTTCTTTCCCGCCCGCAACGTAAACTCCGCCCCCAGCTTTACGGCGACCACCAACTCGGTCTTGAGTTCGCCGTCCACTCTGACGGCGTTCTGTTTGACTTTACGCAGGCCGTCGCTGACAGAAGTCGCCAGACCGGCGCGCGCCAGCAGTTTGTCGAGCTTCACCTGCGCGTGGCCGTCGGCAGTTGACGCATTAGGCGCGGCGACCTCTTCGAAGCGCACCGAGATCACCGGCAAATCCTCGGGCACTTCGTCCTTCTGAAACATGCGGGACCAGTCTTGCGCCGCCTGCTCGGCTGCCGCGCGCGAGTGGAAGTCGGCGACGATGCGCTTGCCCAGCTCCTGCTTCAGCTTCATGGGGTGCGCCTCGCCGCTGGCAACCTGCTGCTTCATGCGCTCGATCTCGGCCAGGCTCACGTCGGTGACCAGCTCGTAATAGCGCCACATCAGCTCATCGGAAATGGACATCACCTTGCCGAACATTTCCTGCGGCGCTTCGGTGATACCGATGTAATTGCCGTACGACTTCGACATTTTCTGGACGCCGTCGGTGCCTTCCAGCAGCGGCGTGGTCAGCACGATCTGCGGCGGCTGTCCGTAATGGCGTTGCAGCTCGCGGCCCATCAGCAGGTTGAACTTCTGGTCGGTGCCGCCGAGTTCGACGTCGGCCTCGAGCGCCACCGAGTCGTAGCCCTGCGCGATGGGATACAGCAGCTCGTGCATGGCGATGGGCTTCTCCTCGTCGAAGCGCTTGTGGAAGTCTTCGCGCTCCAGCATCTGCGAAACGGTGAATTTGGCCGCCAGCCGGATGAAGCCTTCGAAGCCGAGCCTGCTCAGCCACTCGCTGTTGAAGCACACCTCAGTCTTGTCGCGGTCGAGGATCTTAAAGACCTGCGCCTTGTAGGTCTCGGCGTTTTGGTCGATCTGCTCGCGTGAGAGCGGCGGACGCGTGGCCGAGCGCCCCGTGGGGTCGCCGATGAGGCCGGTGAAGTCGCCGATGAGGAAGATGATGGTGTGGCCCATGTCCTGAAAGTGTTTCAGCTTGCGCATGAGCACGGTGTGGCCCAAGTGCAAGTCGGGCGCGGTCGGATCGAAGCCCGCCTTCACACGCAGGGGCTTGCCGGTGGCGAGGGATTTCTCGATGCGCTCACGCAGGTCGCTGTCGCGGATGATCTCCGCTGCGCCCTTGCGCAAGTAGGCGAGTTGCTCGTCAACAGGAGGAAACGATGGCATGGACTTGATTATAGGAGTTTCCAGTTTCAAGTTTCGAGTTTCGAGAGCTGAAACTTGAAACTAGAAACTTGAAACTGTCTTTCAGACTTGAAACTTGGGACTAGAAACTTGAAACTGTCACTATGTTCGCACGCAAGGTCCGAGTCGAGTACGAAGAGGCTGGCCAGCGGCATCCGTGTCCGCTGAAGTGGCTGGACAGCTTCAGCATGCGCAACTTCACTAACGACCAGGTGTTCGACGATACGGTCCCCACCGGCGACGGCGAAATGGAGATCGGTGCGCGCGTCCCTTTGGAGCGCCTGCGAAGCGCGATGGAAGACTGGTTTCGGCGCAAGAGCTATTTGCCCAAGGGCGCAAAGCTGCGGGTGGAAGAGGAGTGAAGCAGTAGTCAGTTGTTTAGCAACGGGCAACTGGCAACTGCACACATGGGAACTCGCATATTCTTTTTCGTGATTGCCCTTGGCTTAGTCGGGGCTGGCGTCTGGGCCTATCACCACGACCAGGAACTGCGCAAGAACTCGATGCAGCTCAATCTGGGCGATCCCAACGAAGTGGTGCGGCAGCTGCTCGGCGATCCCAGCAGCGAGGGACCATGCGGCTCTCTCACCGCCGTCCCCAAGGGCTGTGCGGACGAGTACGTTTACAAGTACTACTATTCGACCTTCAATCCGCAGTATGAGGTGGTGTGGTTCGACAGTTCAGGAAAGGTACTGGGAGTGCAGCACGTAAAGACGCCGTGAAGGCTTCTCGGTGGAAGCCCCCGCATTCATGCGGGGGAGGAGCGCTTCAGCCCTCCGGCAAAAGTTTGGCTTCAATCACGCGCTTTAGCGCTGCAACGAAAAACCGGGGCTGAAGGGGGCGAGAACTGTGTCGTCCCTGAAGGGACTCGGTTTATTTTCTCGGACTTACCCAGGGCTTACGCCCTGGGCTAGAACCAATTCCGCCCCTGCGGGGCTCGATTTTGCTGCAATCGTTCGACTGTGTCAACGCCAAACGAGTTCTCACCTGGGCGCGCTAGACCTCGCGTAGGATGACAACTCAAGAATGGCACAGTTCGGGTGTCGTGCCACATTGTGATACATCCCACTCTGTGATACTTACCTGCCTACCGGCTTCGGCGCTGCCGCTTTGACCTCGGGCGGCGCGTCGAACTGCTCGAAGTTCTTGGCAAAGCGGGCGGAAAGTTCAGCCGCCAGCTTGTCGTAGGCCGCTTTGTCCTTCCACGAATTCCGCGGATTCAGCAGTTCCGGGGGAACTCCGGGACATGACTTGGGAATGCTCAATCCGAAAGACGGCTCAACCTCGAACTCCACACCGGCCAGCTTGCCTTCGACCAGCGCGTTGACCATGGCGCGCGTGTAAGGCAGGCTCATGCGCTTGCCCACGCCGTAGGGCCCGCCCTGCCAACCGGTATTGACCAGCCAGCATTGCGCTTTGTGCTCACGCAGCCGCTGGCCCAGCATCTCCGCATAGACCTTGGGGGCCCGCGGCATGAACGGCGCGCCGAAGCAGGTGGAGAAGGTCGCCTGCGGCTCGGTGATGCCGGCTTCGGTGCCCGCGACTTTCGCCGTATAGCCGGACATGAAGTGGTACATGGCCTGCTCGGGAGTGAGCTTCGACACCGGAGGCAGCACTCCGAATGCATCGGCGGTGAGGAAGACCAAGTTCTTCGGATGTCCACCCACGCCAGGAATCATGGCGTTGTCGATGAATTCCACGGGATACGCAGCGCGCGTGTTCTCGGTCTTGCTTTCGTCGTCGTAATCGGGGATGCGCGTGACCGGGTCGAGTACCACGTTTTCCAGCACCGAACCGAAGTGGAGCGCATTGTAGATTTGCGGCTCATTCTCCGCGGAAAGTCGAATGCACTTGGCGTAGCAGCCGCCTTCGAAGTTGAAGACACCGGTCGCGCTCCAACCATGTTCGTCATCGCCAATCAGCCTGCGGCCCGGATCAGCCGACAGTGTCGTCTTGCCGGTGCCCGACAATCCAAAGAACAGCGCGCTCACGCCGTCGGCGCCGATGTTGGCCGAACAATGCATGGGGAAGACATTGCGTTCCGGCAGGATGAAGTTCATCACTCCGAAGATGGACTTCTTCATTTCGCCGGCATATTCGGTGCCGCCGATGAGCACCAATTTCTTGCTGAAGTTGATCAGCACGAACACTTCGGAGTTGGTACCGTCGCGCTTAGGATCGGCCTTGAAGCTGGGCGCGCTGAGGATGGTGAATGCGGGCTGGTGCGTCTCCATCTCTTCTGTGGTAGGGCGAATAAATAACTGCCGCACAAAAAGGTTGTGCCAGGCGTATTCGTTGATCACCTGAATGGGCAGGCGGTATTTCGGATCGGCGCCGGAAAACAGGTCCTGGACGAAAAGCTCCTTGCCTTTCAGATAGTCGAGCACGCGCTCGTAGAGCGCGTCGAACTTATCGGGCGGGAACGGCTGGTTGGCGGAGCCCCAAGCCACTTTGTTTTCGGTGAGCGCATCTTTGACGGTGAACTTGTCTTTGGGAGAACGGCCCGTGCGTTTGCCGGTCTCGGCCACCAGTGAGCCTCCCGCCGCCAGTTCCGCCTCGCCACGGCGAAGCGCCGCTTCCACCAGCGGAGCGGGAAACAAGTTGCGGTGGACCTTGTCTCGTCCCAGCAACTGCGCTACTTCGGGAGTTTGCAGAACGGAGGACATGAAAGAGCTCCTAAGACGGAAGCGAAAATAGAAATTAGCCACGAAAACAAACGACGCTCAACCAGTGAGTCGCTCTGCGGAGTTCCCCGAAATACGACCGGCCCCCGATGCGTATGTCAGCGGGTGACAAGCTGGTGGACTTGGTCCACAATCGCCTGCAGGTGATCGAGCGTTTCCTGCACGGTCAAGCTGTACATCTCGCGACCGTTATCTTCGCCCGATTCGATTGCCCACTTCAAATAATGGCCCGCGATCTGGACTGCCATCGGGTCGGTGATGACGTCCCCGGTCTGCCGGTGATACTCCACCCACGCAGGATGGGGAAGTGCAATCCAGACCGGGCGTTCGTCCACCAGAAACTTGATGTCGACCGCGTCCGCGTGCCGTGTGGCAATGGCCACGATCAGCGCCTGATATCTACAGCGCACGGGCTTGCCGGTCCAGCGATCGATAGCCTGGAAGTCGTCGTACATATCCTTAGAACTATAGCCGACCCGTAGCGGCTGGGGCAATCATCCGAGCGTTAGAATTGCCTGCCTGCGGAATTGTTGGCGTTTGGTACGGGTGCTTGCGGGATTCGGCTTTGCCGCGATGATCAGGTGCGTTCTCTCGCCTCGCCGAGAACGACTTTCACATCCATCTTGCGCTTGGCTCGGTAGATGGTTACGGTAACGGTATCGCCGGCGCGATGTTTGTTCATCACATTCGCAAGGTCCTGCTGCTCGCCAATGGGCTCGCCGTTGATGGCAACGATCAAGTCGCCACCTATCGTGATGGGTGCGTTGCCCAGGTACGCGCGCTCATTACCACCGCGCAAACCAGCCTGCTCAGCGGCGCCACCGGGAATCGTGCGGACGATCAGAACACCATAATCGGCAGGCAAGCCCATCTCCTGAGCCAACTCTGGTCCGATCGGCAAAGTGGTTATACCCAACGTAGGCCGCCGCACCGTGCCCAAAGTGATCAGGTCATTGAGTACAGCCTTGGCCACATTGATGGGAATGGCAAAGCCGATGCCCGCGCTCTGGTTGGAACCCCCGGTGGCGATCAAACTGTTGATGCCGATGACTTCGCCGTGCGAGTTCAACAGCGGGCCGCCGGAGTTCCCGGGATTGATCGCCGCATCGGTCTGAATGGCTTCTTCGATGTACGAACCTTCCGGGCTGCGGATGGGGCGCAGTGAACTGATGATGCCGCGCGTCATCGTTCCCGCAAGTCCAAACGGATTTCCAATGGCGAAGGTTTTCTGGCCGACCTGAAGGTTCTTGGAGTCACCAAGTACGGCGGGAACTACGCCGGGCGCGTCAATTTTGACGACCGCCAGGTCATGTTCGCGGTCGCGTCCGATCACCTGTGCTTTGTAGGTCTTCTTGTTGTGCAGCGTCACTTCCACTTGGGTGGCGTTGCCAACCACGTGAAAGTTGGTGAGGATGTGTCCTTCCTTGTCGATGATGAAGCCGGAGCCCTGGCCTTCCTGCGGCACCGGTCCATAGAAGAAGTCGTAAGCCACGGTTTTGGAGGTAATGTTAACGACCGATGGAATGGCCTTGTGATAGACATCAATATTATTGTGCTCGTCGGCATCGAGGGTCTCAGGGCCTGCCGCCTCACTGAGTTCGACGTGCGTGGGCCGGGAGATCAGGGTTGCCGGCGTGACCCCGCTGTGATGGGTCGTGTACCAGTAGAAGGCCCCTACCAGAATGATTGCAAGAAGAAAAGGCCGTGCGAATCTCATAGTTTTTTGAAGGCAATCAGCGCTTCGCAGTTGCCGCAGAATTAGACGGCCAACCTCATAGAAGTGTACCGCAAGGCAGTTGTCAGTAGTCAGTTGTCAGTTGCAGTGGACGCAAGCCGTTGCAATTCGCGCCAGATGAGATCGACTTGCCGCTCCGTATCTTCGGCCGAACCGGAGTTGTCCACGATGTAGTCCGCACGCTGCGCCTTCTCTTCGTCGGAAAATTGTGCGGCACTGCGGCGCTCGACTTCGGCGCGCGCAACCTGCAGCGGGACATTGGTTCGCCGGGCAAAGCGTTCAACTTTCTGCTCGAAGTCGCAGGTCACGACAATGACTTTGTCGAAGTCCTTGTTAGCTCCGGCCTCGATGAGCAGCGCGGCTTCGACAACCGCGATGCCATGTGGATCGCTCTGCTCGACCTCCGACATCCAGCCATTCTGGCGCTTCACGACCTCAGGATGCACGATGGCGTTCAGCTCATCAATGCGTCCGGGGAAGACCAGGTTCGCCAGCTTGCTGCGATTGATGGCGCCGTCTTCATTCAGGATTTCGCGGCCGAAGCTGCGAACCACTTTGTCATAGGTGTCGGTCCGGGGTGCGTAAAGCTGATGGGCGAGTCCGTCAGCCTGAAGGAAATGCGCGCCACGCTTGACCAGCGTGGCCGCAATGGAAGACTTGCCACAGGCGATGCCGCCCGTCAGTCCTACGCGCAACATGGGTATATACGCATCATCGAGAAGTTGGAAAGCGGGCGCCGGTACGAGCCAGTTAGCCCTGATGCAGTATATACATGTTGTTCGCGCGCACCATTCTCTACCGCGTCGCCAACACGCCCGCCGTTTGCCCCCGCCGCAGCTTGGCCGCTTTCACCGTGTTGCTCATCAGCATTGCGATGGTGAGTGGGCCGACGCCACCGGGGACAGGAGTGATCGCTCCCGCAATCTGGACGACTTTGGGGTGAACATCGCCCATCAGGGTTGAGCCTTTCGCCGCGAAGTCCTTTTCACGCTTCTCGTTTCCGGCGAAGAACTGCTTGAACTCGGCGGGATCGGTAACCGTATTCATGCCGACATCGATCACGGTTGCGCCCGGCTTCACGAAGTCAGGCGTAATCATCCCCGCCTTGCCAATGGCGGCTACCAGAATGTCGGCGCGGCGGCAGACCGCCGGCAGGTCTCGCGTCTTGGAATGGCAGACCGTGACCGTGGCATTGCCGTTGAGCAGCAGCATCGCGACGGGTTTGCCGACGATGTCGCTACGGCCCACCACCACGGCTTCGGCGCCGGCAATGGCAATCCCGCTGCGTTTCAGAATTTCGCGGATGCCTGCGGGCGTACACGGCACCAGTCCCGGACGCTGGGTCGAGAGATAGCCAACGTTCATGGGATGAAATCCGTCCACGTCTTTCTCCGGCGATACTGCGAGCAGCACCTTCTTGGCATCAACCTGGGAAGGCAGTGGCAATTGCACCAGGATGCCGTCGATCTCATCGCGCCGGTTCAGGTCCTCGACCAGCGCCAAGAGTTCCTCGGTCGTGACGTTGTCGGGAGGCGTGTGCTTCTCACTGTAGATACCAAGCTGTTCGCAGCTTTTCACCTTGTTGCGAACGTAAATTTCCGACGCCGGGTGGTGGCCCGCCAGCACGACCGCCAAACCGGGACGAAGGCCGGCCGCTGTCAGCTTCTTTACCTCTTCGCCGACTTCGCTTTTGATTTGCGCCGCGATCCGGGTGCCGTCGAGAACAATGGCCGACATCGATCCTCCCTCTCGTAAAATTTATCTTATCGCTTCGTCAGTGGAAGATCGTCGCGAAGAATGCGCCCACCTTGCTGAAAAATCCGTGCTTCTGTTCCTTCTGGGTAACCACCGGCGTCTGACGCTCTGCACGCGCTTTCTGGGGCTGCGGAGGAGGCAGCACAACCGGGTCAAGCTGCAATGCCTGATTGCGTTCCAGCTTTAGGGTCGCCACCGTATCGGCGAGGTCCGGCGCCGGATCGTCGGCGCGGAAGACCAGCGGCGCGCTAACCGCGATGTGAACGTCTTGGTCCGCTGGAGGCGGCTTGGGAGCGGGCGGTGTTGGATTGGATTCCGCCGCAGGAGGTGGCGGTGCCGCCTTCGCTACTTGCGTCGGCGGAATCGGCTGAGATAACGGGCATCCACAATTTTGCTTCGTCGCCGCGGCTTCGCTGAGGTGTCCGCCCTTGAATAAGACCGCTTCGTCCGGTTTCACCTGATAGGTGGCATCGCCCATGGTCTCGGAAACCACGATAGCGGCCACGTTCCACTGCAAGGATTGGACGCATGTGTCCCCTTGCGGGCTCACCTTCAGCGCAATGTGTACGGTGCCCGGACCGGGCAGCAGCAGCCGCAAATCCGGGGTGAGCAGCGTGTCCGCCGCGGCGCCCAGCGGATAATTCATCTCCAGATTGCCGCTGTTCAAGCTGAACATCAGCTCGCGTCCGTTCTGCGATGCGTTAACGGAAAGATTCGTCCCCGAACAAACCAGTAGGCTGCCACCACGCTCCAGCTTCAGGGTGGCGTTTTGCGCCCCTGCGGCAATCGAGGAGCCACTTAAGACGCTGGTACCGGAACCGGCCAGAATGACCGATCCTTTCACCCGCGCGTCGGTTGCGTACAACTCGCCCAAGGTTTGCTGCGCCTCAACCGTGCAGCACACTCCGAGGGCGAGCACAGCTAGCGGGAGCAGAAAGCGATGGAGAGGCGACAGCATTGAGTCACTGAGTTTCAGTAAATGGGGTAATCCTGACGATAGCACCTTGAGGGATGTTCAACAATCCGAGCCCGGACGCTTCTTCCAAAGATGCGCACGAAAACGTGTGCACGTTTGAAGCCCCGCTCGTGAACGATTACTCTTAAAGCATCTGCATGGCAAACAGCCGCAAGAACGGCCGTCCGTATCCGAAACTGGTTTTCGGCGAAACGCTGAGCGTCGCGGTTCAGACTTTTCGCACCAACAAGATGCGGTTTATCTTGACTGCTCTGGGCATGGTCATTGGGACGGCGTCGCTGATCCTGGTGGTCACCGTCGGGCTCACGGGCAAGCAGTACATCATCCAGCAGATCCAGAATATCGGCTCGAACATGATGGTAGCGGAGTATGAGGGGGGCAGTAAGTATGGCAGCCAGAACTCGAGCGATCTGCTGACCCTCGCGGACTGGGATGCGGCGCGTGAGCGAGTGCCAGGCATCAGTGCATCCTCGCCGATGATCGAGTTTCACGACCAGGTCCCGATCCCTGGCGGCCAGCAACGCGAGATTGTGGCGCTGGGTGTCTCGTGGCAGTACCGCTATGTTCGCAACCTCAACATTTTGGCTGGGCGCTTTTTCGACGATGGCGACACCCGGGCACGCAATAAAGTCGCGCTTATCACCCAGATTCTGGCCAACACCCTGTACGGGTCACAAGATGCAGCCATCGGGCAGCAGATCAAACTCAGCGGCCTGCCCTTCACCGTAATTGGCACCTTCAAGGAACGGGTTGACACCTTTGGCGAGTCGGAAATTTCCGATAACACCATGTTGATTCCCTATACGGTGGCGCGCTTCTTTACCGCCGGCGACACCGTGAAACAGTTGTTCTTTTCCGTGTCGGACTCGGCCGAAGTCCCGCGGGCGACCGAAGAAATTCATGATGTGCTGCAATCGCGGCACCGCCCCGAATCGGTGTACAAGGTGTACAACCTGACTCAGCTTCTCTCGGTCGCCGCCAAAACCGCGAACACCTTGACCACCGTGCTGTTGCTCATTTCCGTACTTACCCTGCTGGTCAGCGGCGTGGGCATTATGAACATCATGCTGGCGACGGTGAATTCCCGCATCCGCGAAATTGGCGTGCGCAAAGCCGTCGGGGCCACCAACTCGGAGATTCGCGCGCAATTTTTGACTGAGGCCATACTGATATCGCTGGCGGGGGGATTCCTCGGGACTTTCCTCGGCCTGGCGCTGCCCTTCTCGATACGGTTCATCACTAACTACCGTGTGCCGATCTCCGGCTGGTCAGTCATCATCGCGGTGGTGGTTTCAAGCCTGGTAGGCGTGATTTTCGGCACTGCGCCCGCCGCCCGGGCCGCGAACTTGGATCCGGTGGAAAGCCTGCGCTACGAATAGTCTGCCTAGCGGGTTCGGATTTCCTATGACTTGGCGCCGTCTGTGATTCGCGCCGTGACCAGCCGGGCAGCCTTCACTGCGCTGACCACCTTGCCGGAAAAGACGAAAATTTCTCCCTTTTCCCGCTCCAGGATATACAGTGTCCTTCGGTCTTGGGCTGGGTTGTCTTCCACGACGCGAATGGTGAAGCGCGAACCAAGGTAGACCGCGTCTTTCGATGCCGGCACGGCGAGAGCGGAGTCTGTTCGCATGGCCTCAAACCTGGTGGACGCGAAGGGCTCGAAATCAGGCCGGTTCAGCAAGGGCTGGTACATCTCGGGAATCGGCTCCTCGGGATTTGTTGTGGTCCAGTGGTTCGTGTTTTTGGCTGAACCAAAGAGCGACCGGGGAGAGCTGCCGTAGGGATCGAAGGCGGTGAATGGGCCGTCCACCACGACCAGCGATATCCCCTGCAACTCTCGCGGAAGTTGAATCAGGATCTTCTCGGCGACTTGGTATTTCACGCCTTTGAAGAGGCCGCGTCCCGGTCCTAATCCGTAAGTCGCCCACACAACGTAGTCATATTCCCGGCGCATGTCCGGCGTGAATGCACGCTGATCGAACGGAATGTTGAGCGCCTGAATCCGCGCCGATAACAGCTCCCGCAAAATCTCCGGGTCATAGATCTGTTCGTCCACTTCGTAGCATTTGTCGATGAAGCCGAAATCCATCCACTCGGGGCGGCAGGGCTTTACGCTGAGATGGAACTCGGCCATCACCTTTTCGAACAGTGCGGGCGCTGTCTGCGAGCCCTCGTGCGGAATCGCGTAATAATGCCGGCTATTGCGCACGATTGCGGGTGCAAACGTGTTCAGGAATTCCGCCCGCGCCTCCAGGGTTTCGCGGATGGTCTCCGGGCTGCGCGGATAGTGATATCCCGAATGAATGCGGTATTGATTGATGGCGGATGCTGCCCGCAGGATACCGAGCGGATCGAAAAGCCGAACATCGTGGCCGGCCTCCGCCAGACTGATCGCAATGGTAGCGCCGTAAACTCCTGCGCCCGCGACCGCAACTTTAGCTCTCATTCTGACCTTAGACCTCGTTCCTTAGGATCCAGCCTTGGGCGCAACCGGCACCAGAATTCCTTCCCGGATGAAATATTCAACGCCGCGCCAGCGGATGCTCTTGCGGCCAAAGCTGATTAGCCACATGATGAAGGCCATGGCGTCCCACACTGGTATCAAGGGCATTGTTTTCCAGAGTCCGGTCTGTTTCATTCCCCAGGTGCCAATCAACCAGGTCACCGCAACTCGAAGTAAGGCATAGCCGCCGAGGTATCCGAGGGCAACCTCCATTGAGGGATGAGTTGCAATCGCGACCAGCGCCCACGGCAAGCCCAAGGTGAAGATCAACCCGAAATGACCCCACGGCCGCATGAGCCGCATTACGGTCATCCAGCGAACGCGTTTGTAAAACAGCTCGCTGAGCGATGCGAAGTCGGCAACCGTTTGTATCACGTACGGAAGTAGCTTGACCTCATACCCCAGCTCGGCGATCAGACGGCCCACGCGAAGGTCATCGGCCGGACGATTTTCAATTGCCTCGTAGCCGCCGAAGGCCGCGATGTTCTTGCGCGTGGTAATGATGCTTTGTCCAAAGGTGAACTTCACCCCGTCCAATTGCCAGGCCACAAAGATTCCGGCCCAGAAGTCGGAGATCATCCCGATCGATTGCAATTCCTGGACGAGGGTGGTCTCTTTGGTAGAGACATACACACAAGTGGCCCCTCCAACTTTAGGATCGCGAAAAGGCGCGGCCACGGCTCGGAGGTAATCAGGCCGGACTCGGACGTCGCCGTCGGTGATGACCAGCAAATCATATTCAGCTTCGTTCACCAGGCGTACCAGCCGGGCAATTTTGTCATTGATTGCGCTACGGCCGGAACCGAAAAGCAGACGAATACGACGTTCGGGAAAATCTCGAATCAGTTTTTCCAGAACCGGCAGGGCGGGATCATCCGCATCCACGCAAAAAAGAATTTCGTACTCCGGATAGTCCTGACGGCAGAAGCTGGCGTAATTCTCGTAGGCCTCAACGTCGAGTCCGCGGATGGGCTTCAGACAGCTTATCGGGGGCGTGTAGTCAGAATCGGGAGGAGTCCGCTCTTGGCTCCAGAATCGCGCAGAACTGTAAAGGGCCAGCAGATAATAAATGCCGGGAATCGCAGCAACAGCGAGGACTATGTAGCTGAGGACCGTCAACCCGTCTGCTCTCCAACCATGGGCTTAACTTGTTTCACGGGAACCTGACCGAGGAAAACAATGTCGTGGGGACCAACTCTTCCCGGCGGAAAAAACTAGGAACCGAATCGACTCTGTTCCGAGACCCTCAGACTTCGCTTGAAATGTGGAGTGTAACATGTGAGGAAATCTCCCGTCGAACGGACGCATTGCACCGCAGTGTCGGCCAGAACGAGGTCGGCTCCAGCGGTGGGCTTGTTCGATGCCGAAGGACATGACGGTTGTAACAGGGGTGCGATGGCATGCGCGTTTGCGTAACTGGCGGTACTGGTTTCCTGGGAACGGTCCTGGTGCGAGACTTGCTGGCCCGGGGAATTCCCGTCCGGGTGCTGGCGAGGCCTTCCCGCCGTGCCGATCAGCTGGAAACCCAAGGCGCGGAGGTCGTGCGTGGAGGATTGGGAGACCCAGACTGTATAGCCCGCGCTGTCGAGGGAGCGGACATTGTCTATCATCTCGCAGCCAAGGTCGATGCTCCGGGCGGCAGGGCCGATTTCCTCGAAACCAATGTGGCCGGAACAGAGAGAGTCCTGACCGTATGTCTCCGGCAGGGTGTCGGCCGCGTCGTGTATGCCAGTTCACTGGCGGTCTACGGCCCTGTTCCAAACGGGCAGCGGATCGACGAGAACACTCCCTGCGATCAGTCACCGCAGCTACGCGACTTCTACGCTCAGTCGAAGATCCTGGCAGATGAGCTGGCCGTCACGTTCGCACGCGAAACGACATTGCCGATCACGATTCTCAGGCCCGGGATCGTCTATGGTTCCGGCAAGCAACTTCCGGTGGGCCTGCTGGGATTCACGCTGGGCAAGACCAACTTCGTCTTCGGTAATCCCAACTATCGCATTCCGCTAAACTACGTTGAAAATTTGGTGGATGCTATGCAAGTGGCTGTGCAATCCGCCGGAGGGCAGTTTCAGCAATTCAATCTTGTTGATGACGATGAACTCACCCTGGCAAATTACCACCAGGCGAAAACGGCGGTAGACAAAACAGTGACGCATTTTTTCCCCGGCTGGCCGGTCCGGCTGGCGGGGCCTTTCGCCGAGATTGCAATCCGGATGCTGCCGGTCGGAGGCAGTGTGCGATTTTCAAAGCATCAGTTAAACCGGGCCTTGCAGGACCGCTGGTATGACACGCGTCGAATCCGCGAAGAAACCGGATGGGCGCCGAAAGTCGGGCTGAAAGACGCCTTACACCGCACCTGGAAAGCTGGCCGCTGAGTCCTCCAGAAACGAGGCGCCAAGCAATATCGCCGAGTTGAGGCAGGGACAAAGCGCTGAAGCCTACACCTGAAGTACGTCGCCTTCGCGCGCAACCATCTGGTACAGCACGGGATTGACGAAGAATCCGATGAACAGCCGGGAGATAAGACCGGCCACGATGACGATGGCGAAGGGCTTTTGGGTGTCCGAGCCAATGCCGGTGGAGAGGGCCGCTGGAAGCAGTCCGAGACATGCAACCAGGGCCGTCATCATGATGGGACGAAGTCGCAGCAGCGAGGCCTCCCGGGTTGCGGTGGGGATGTCCATGCCTTCCTGGCGAAGCTTGTTGATGTAAGACACCAGAATGACCGCGGTCTCGACAGACACGCCCAGTAACGCCACCAGTCCCAGGACTGACGAAACGCTGAAAGGTGTGTGAGTGAGCTTCAGCGCCACCAGGGCGCCCACCGGTTCGGTCATAATCACGCCCAACGCGATGGTGACAGGGAATTTGAAGTTCCCATACAGCGCGAACAAGATCATGAAAATGAGGACCACCGCGAGCGGGCCGATCAAATACATCTGCGCTTTGGCGTCCAGAAATTGGCTATACTCGCCGCCCCAGGACAGCCAGTAGCCTTGAGGCAGAGAGACTGCTTGACTGACGGCCTTTTGGCCATCTCTCACTGCACTCTCCAGGTCGCGTCCTTCAATGCTGTACTGCACTCCGATGTAGCGGGAATTGTTCTCGCGGTAAATGAAGGACGCGCCGTTTCCCTGGCGGATGTCGGCGAGCTGGCTGACCGGGATCTGCTTGCCATCGGGAGTACCGACGAGCAACCCGCCGATCTCATGCGCGCTGCTGCGGAATTGGGGCTGCATGCGCACCACCATGTCGAACACTTTTTCGCCCTGGATCACCTGGGTTACGGCTTGTCCGCCTACGGCAGCCGAAATCACGGCCTCGACATCGGCGACGTTGATTCCATAGCGCGCAATTTTGTCGCGGTCCACATCGATCAACAGGCTGGGTTGTCCAAGTTCGCGGACCACGGTCAAGTCCGTAAACCCTGGGGTCTTGGATAGCGTGTTCTTGATCTGGACTGCTTTGTCTTGGAGGACGGTCAAGTCGTCTCCGTAGATTTTGACGGCCAGGGAGCTTTTCAGCCCGGTCAAAGCCTCATCGACGGCGTCTTCCGCCGGTTGAGTGTAGTTGAAGATGATTCCGGGAAACGCGGTCAGTTTCTTGTTGATGGATTCAATCAGCTTGTCCTTGGTATTGAGGTCGCCGCTCCAGGCTTTGTCCTTGTAGGGTTTTAGGCCAACGTAGAATTCGCAATTAAAGAAGCCGGTAGGGTCGGTACCATCGTCGGGCCGCCCCAACTCGGAGCCTACCACCGTGACTTGCGGATATGACATCAGGATCTTACGTATCTGGGGAGCAATGTTGCTGGCCTCTTCGAACGAGATGGTGTAGGGCATGGTGGCCCGCACCCAAAGCGCGCCCTCGTCCAGGTGGGGCATAAATTCTCCGCCGATAAAGGGAATCAGAATAAGCGTCAGGCCGAAAATCAAAGTCGCCAGCGCCATGATCAGTTTGGGACGCGCCAGCGCCCAGTCCAATTGCTTTGCGTACTGGTCCTTCATCCACTCGTACGCGCGGTTACGATGTTCACGAACCCCGCTCTTGAACCAGTAAGAGGACAGAACGGGAACCAAAGTGAGCGTCAGGATCAGCGCGCCCACCAACGCGAACGACATGGTCTCGGCCATGGGATGAAACAATTTTCCGGAGGGCCCGCTGAGCGCGTAGATGGGAAGATAGCCCGCGAGGATGACGGCTACGGAATAAAAAATTGGCCGATCTACATCTTTTGCTGCCGCGAGAATGACTTCGTTGAGCTTGTAGCTCTGCCCTTGTCTCAGCGCGAGTTCACGGTAGATGTTTTCCACCATCACCACCGTGCCATCGATGATGATGCCGAAATCGATGGCGCCAATCGACAGCAGGTTGGCGGCGCCATCGTGGGCATGCAGCACGATGAAGGCAAACAGCAGGGCCAGCGGGATTGTGAGCGATACGATGATGGCCGCACGTAGATTGATCAGGAAGAAAATCAGGACAATCAGCACCAGGACCATGCCGCGGAGCAGGTTGTCTTCCACGGTATCGGTGGTCAGCTTCACCAGGTCGCTGCGATCGTAAAAGGGGTGAACCTTAACGTCGGGCGGGAGGATTTGGTGGTTGAGTTTCTCAGTTTGGGCTTCTACGCGCTTAAGAACGTTTTGCGTCTGCTCTCCGCGCAACATGAGAATGACGCCTTCCACCGCATCGTCATCTTTCTGGTAACCGAATTCGCCCAACCGCGGCGCATGTCCGATCACGACGTCGCCAACATCCTTTACGCGAATAGGCGCGCCGTTGTTGCTGCCGAGGACGATGTTGCCAATGTCGTCCGTGTTGCGGACCAATCCAATGCCGCGCACGTAATAGAACTGGCCACCCTGCGAGTAAAATCCGCCGCCTGCGTTGGAGTTATTTGCGGTGAGGGCGGTGATGACTTGCGGCACGGTCAAGTGGTATCCGTAGAGCCGGGCGGGATCGAGCAGCACCTGGTACTGCATCGTTGTGCCGCCAAATCCAGAGTCGTCGGCGACGCCGCGGACAGAACGATAGGCCCGCTCGACCACCCAATCTTCGATGACCTTCAGTTCCTGCGGACTGCGGTCGGGACTTTCGAGCACATAGCGATACACCAGGCCGCTGGGGCTGAACAGCGGGGCCATCGACGGGGTTACTCCGGAAGGCAGGCTGGCATCGGCAATTCGCTGAAAGACGATTTGCCGCGCGAAGTAATCGTCCGTATTGTCCTCGAAGGTCAGTTTCACATCCGAAAGCCCATACAGCGAGATGGACCGCATCACCACCATGTGCGGCACGCCGTTCATCTGCAGTTCCAGCGGCAGGGTGACCAGGCGTTCCACTTCTTCCGCGGCGTGGCCGGGCCATTGCGTGATGAGTTCGACTTGCGGAGGGGAAAGGTCAGGATAGGCATCCACCGGCATGCGCTGGAACGAGATGATGCCCGCGACCATGATGAAGCCGGTCAGCATCAACACCAGGAAGCGCTGACGCAGCGATGCTTGTACGATTCGGTGAATCATTCAGATGTGGACGCCACTGTCCGTCTCACAGTTCCTTTTCCCAGAGCGTGACTGCGTTCCCCTAGCGCTGCAGCGAATTCGCAAACTGCAGGAACAGGCTGCCATTGCCGACGACGCGATCACCAGGTTTTAGCCCGCTAGTGACTTGAGTTTGTCCATTCAGACTGTCGCCAAGAGTTACCGTGCGCCGCCCGAACTGCTGCGGAGAAGTCTCGACATAAACGAAGGGCATGTTCTCGCTGTCCCGCAGAACGGCAGAATCCGGGAGCGCAATTGCATTTTGGATGGCACCTGCATCCACCGACGCCACCACGTACATGTCCTTCTTTAACTTCAGTCCCGGGTTGCCGGTCTCGATGCGCGCCTGCAACGTGCGGGTGTTCGGATCGAGCGAAGCCGCCACATAGGAAATGCGCCCGTGAAAGATGTCAGGATACGATTCGGTTTGAATCGTGACCGGGTCTCCCACGCGCACATTAGGCAAATCCTTTTGATAAACATTCACCAGCACCCACACATTGCTGGTATCGGAAACCATAAAGCATTGTGTGGCGCCGGTCTGTATCAACTGACCCACAGCCACGTTCTGTTCGACCACCTGGCCGGCAATGGGCGCCCTGACCGGGACCTCGAACGAGGGCGGCGATTTCACTAGGGCATCCGGATTGGTAATTCCGAGCACCTTCAGTGCAGCCTCGGTGGCAGCCAAATCTCCGCCAGCCTGGACCTCGGCCGATTCCGCCTGCTCCAGATTCTGCTCTGCGATGGCATGGTGCTGGTACAAGTCTTTCGCACGCGCGGAGGCCTGCTGTGCCAGAACGTATGCAGCTTTTGCCTTTAAGTAATTAGTCCGGAGTTGGGAAAAGTCGGGACTGGCCACGTATAGCATGGGCTCAGCCGGGATCACCCTCTGCCCGGGAACAACAACGATCCGGCTGACTGGCCCGCTGACCTGCGTAATTACTGGGGTCGTATGGAAGCTGTTGTAAGCAACGGAGCCGGTCAGGCGCAAGGTCCGCTTCAAGGTGGTGGGCTCAACAGTGATCACCTGCACATGCGACATCTGGTCCTGCGGAATGCTGAACAATGCGGCAGTGTTGGAATGGTTCGCGGAGTGATTCTGTCCGCCTGCATCAGATCCGGCGCCATGACACCCGATACACCCCAGCATGATCGCCGAAGCAATAGTCAACGCCGCTACGCCGCGCCAGCGATCTTTGGAAATCTTCACGGAAGGTTCCTCGTTCCCACAGCTTCCTTCAACTGCTCGAGCGCGGTCATGTAGGAAGACAGTGCCTGGCGATAAGCCAACTGCGTGGCGCGGTAACTGCGTTCCGCATCGAGAAAGTCCAACAGACTCGCCGCACCTCGCTTGTAAGCATACTCACTGATGTCACGCGAGTCCTGTGCCTCCTTCAAATATCCCGACGCATAAAGTTGTACCACCTCCTGATTGCTGCGCAGCGCTTCATAGGCATCGCTAACATCGGAGAGAACCGTGTCGCTACCCGCCGCCTCCAGTTCCTGGGATTGGGTAAGAGCGTAGCGAGTGCGCGCGATCTCACCCTGATTCCGGTTGAAGATGGGCAAGGCAAAATTCACGAAGAACGAAGCACTGTTTATGCCCGCAACGTGGGTGTAGTTCAGGGAACCATTCACATCCTGTTTGCCATTGGCCTTTGCCAGCAGAATCTGGCTTTGTGCAGCGGTTACTCCCAGCTTGTTGGCAAGAAAATCAGGGCGTTCCTGCAACGCCCTGGTCTGTAAGTCCTCCAGCGTCGCCGTGACCGACACGTACGACAAATCACCAACCACATCGTAATTGGCAGGAACTGCGTCATAGCCAAGTAATGCCCGCAAGGCAACCAGTGCCTGCACTCTGGCCAGGCGGGCGGATGAGACGTCGGTCTGAAACTGCAACAGTTGCAGCTTGATCTTGAGATAATCGCCTTCGCTGATATAGCCCGACTTATACTGCGCCTGCCCAATGTCAACCGTCTGCTGAAAGCTCTTCAGGTCTTGCAGGGCAAACTGTAGCGTCGATTCCGCTAATAGGACCGCGATGAACTGCTGCGCCACGTTAAATGTCAGAGTCCGCTCAGCATCCGTAGTCTGAGCGCGCGTAACGGCTGTCTGGTCCTGGGCCCCTTGCAAGCGGCGCTGCCGTTTGTGCCCACGCTCAAACAGATATCCGAGTCCAATGTCGAACTGTTGGATCTCGTTCAGAGCGGTGGCGCTGAAATCGCTGGGATTAAAAATCGGGACGAACTGCGAATCAAAACTGAGAGTTGGATTGGGACGAAGGTTGGCGGTAATTTCCTGTGCCTGGTTCTGAAGAATCAAGGTACGCGTGGCCTTGAGCGAGTGACTGTGCACAAGCGCCAAGTCAATCGCCTGATCAAGCGTGATCAGCGCTGGGGTTTGCGCCTCAACGGCGGGTGCGAGCAGCAGCAACAGCGTCGTCGCGGCCAGAATGCTGATCCGGAAGTGCCGTGGGCGCATAGAGGTTAAGCCAAAGTGCAACAGCCTTGGGGCGAGCTAGAACGATCAGGCGATTGAGTACGCCCCCAGGCGTTCGTATCCGTACCATCCCCCTGGGAATCAAAAGCTACCTTCGCGCCGCGAAATGGCGCCGACAGTCTTCCCTGAGAATGTAAACCACTTGGGCAGTAAACACATTGTAAATCGGGAAGTTGCAGGCAGACCAATTGCAGGACCTGCAACTGCGCGGTGGCATCAGACAGCAGGACTGAGTTCAACAAAGCCGTCACTCGTCACACTAAGTCGGGGGAGGGTAGTACTCGGCCTGGAATTACAAGTGCACTTCCCGTCAAATCGATCGGCAGAGTTGGCTTCGAAGCGTATAATCCCATTTCCCGTTGAAAGGATGCGCATGGACATTCGACAAATCCTCACTGACCTCAGCCGCGAACGTAATCGCCTCGATCAAGCCATTGCTGCGCTGGAAGGTCTCAGTTCCAAGTTTGCCAGCCGTCGTGGCCGTCCTCCCGGAGCGAAGCAAGCCAAATTAGCAGTCACCCGCAAGACTGGCGGCATTACTGCTGCCGGACGCCGGCGGCTCTCCGAGATGATGAAGAAGCGCTGGGCCGAACGCAAGAAGAAGGCCGCCCCAAAGCGCAAGCCGATGAGCGCCGCCTCCCGAAAGCGTCTCTCCGAAATGATGAAGAAAAGATGGTTGGAGAGGAAGGCCAAGACGGCTTAGCTCAAGCCCGGACACCCCATCTCGCAATCTGCTTTAGGCGGTTTGTCTTCTGAGGTGTTTGCCTGCGCGCCAGGGCGACTCGGCCATCGCCAATTCCTAGGCATAGTCAATCGGATGGCGCTCGAGCCAGTGTTGATCACGGACCGCCCCCATCTGCTTCAGGGAAGTGCGGCCCATGCTTGCCGTGAGTTCACGACGCTTCGTTCGCTAGGACCAGCTAACCATGATCCAGCAGGCTGAAGGCAGAAACATAATCCCAGCCTTATGCTGATTGACGACGCGGACCGGCCCGCCAAATGGTATTTCGAGCTGAAACAGGCGCGATTGGAGTCACAAGCTACGGGCACTCCCATGCGACATCCCATGAGCGGGCCGGTGACGCTGCGATGGAGAAGCTGCGCGAAGCAGATCAGTGGGTTGTCGGGGTGTGGCCCGCAGGGCAGACCGCGCCCGCCAGCGCAGAGGTTGATTTGTTCTGCGTAAAGCACCAATCCACCTGCCCGGGCGAGAACTCGTTGACCACGTTGGCCGGCACATCTGTTTCTTTGACCTCCCTGAACTCGAAGGTGATGCTTCCGTCCGGCGCAACCGTCGCCAGCAGATATCCATAAACATCAGTTGTGGCGAATGTGGCCGCGGCGTGGTCCTCTGGCAGGCGATAGCGTACAGCGCCGGCAGAGCCCACGATCCATCCAGGCAAAACGTCGCCGGCATGACAGGCGGTGGCGTAGATGTTGTTCATAACAAAGTGCGAATGGCTCGCCAGCACATACACGTTCTTCTTGGTGGTATGACGAAAGGCTATCAACTCATCATAAGCAGTTCGCCCGCTGCTTCGTTCCTGCGCCGACTCATTCATGCTGTGCCCGGCGGACAAACTGTCGGGCAGCGCTTCGTGCATCCCAAGAACGACGGTGCGGATTGAGCTGTCCTTCGCGTCGTTGGCCAGGACGCCCTTCAGCCAAGTCATCTGGGTGGCATCGAACTCGTCTGTCGTGGCATTGTCCAGGCCGATGAAATCGACGCCGCGCTCGATCCAGTGATAGTACGTCTTCAGAACGTGGTCGTTGGGATCGTCTGCCAGCCGCCGCCGCTGAAGCACAGGCTGATCAAGCCAGTCGGCGAACTGCGCGACGTACTTCTCCCTGGTCAGGGGAGAAATCATCTCGTGATTGCCAATCACCAGGAAGACCGGCAGCTCTCCAAACGGTTTCAGTTGGTGCTGGATGAAGTCAGGCCAGGCAGCGGCGAGGTAGTCGCTAATGGTGGAATCCGGATGAGTGTGAAGGTAGTCCTCGTCGAAGGTGTAAATGGCCCGATAGTCGCCGAGATGCCAATAGAAGGCCGCCTCATCGCGGTGGACGCCCTGGGCGATCGCGGGCATCACGATGTCACCACAGTTGCGCGAGTCGCCCGATACCGCGAATTTCCAGCTCGCCGCGGAGTTGGGCTGCTGTTGCGCTACCAGCGATGCAGTCGCGCACACTAGCAGAAGCAGAGCCAGAATCCCGATTCGAATTGAGAATTCTTGTCTGGCCCCCGATTTCACGAATGGCAGGCTTTTCCGGCAATCGAGCATGTTTCCCTCACAGCGTGCGCCCTGCAGCGGCATGTTAGCGCTTCTATACATTAACTGATTGCATATTCCCTGTGGAGAATTTCATCTCGCGGCCTTGCATTGATATTCAGGGACTAAAGAGATAAGCTGTGCCATCTCATTTCTGTGCTGCGTCTATTGGAGAATCTATGCCATCTGGATTTCGCCGGGTTGCTGTGTCATTGTTCGCAGCCTGTGTCCTGTTCGGCTCTGCTACTTTCGCGCTCGCAAAGCAGGATCCAACTAAGCCTGACGAAGCGCGCCTGAAACCGGCCTATCGCTTCCAGCGCAATCATTGGGTGTACGTTCACCTCGAAGGCTCTCCCGCCGACATCGGATATCAGCACGGTTACCTGTTGGCGCCCGAGATTGCAGGTGGTGTTAACACCGTTCGCGCGGTGACCACGCACAACACCAAGCGCGATTGGAATTTCTATCGCGCCACCGCACAGAACATTCTGTGGAAGCATATTGACGCGGAGTATCAGCAGGAATTGCAAGGCATCGTGGATGGCCTGCACGCCCACGGCGTCAACCTGGATCTGTGGGACGTGGTGGCTTTGAACGCGATGGAAGAACTTCCTGACTACTACGTTCCCTGGCTTAACAAACAGGAAAAGCGGGCGGACGCGCCCGTCCTCAAGGCGCCGGGCAACTGCAGTGCGTTGGTTGCGACTGGATCGATGACCCGGGACCACAAGCCGGTCATTGCCCACAGCAACTGGACCGACATCGCCACCGGTAGCCGCTGGACCATCATCTTCGACATTGTTCCCACCCACGGCTATCACATGTTGACCGACGGTTTCCCCGGGGTGATCGTCAGCGACGATGATTTCGGCATCAACTCCGCCGGACTCATGGTCACCGAGACCACCATCACCGGCTACGCGCTGTTCGATCCCAACGGCGTGCCTGAGTTTGTGCGGGCGCGCCGGGCGATGCAGTATGCCAGCTCGATCGACGAGTATGTGCGGATTATGCTCGACCACAACAATGGCGGATACGCAAACGACTGGCTGCTGGCCGACAATAAGACCGGTGAGATTGCGCGCTTTGAGATAGGCCTGAAAATGCATCGCGTATGGCGGACCAAGGACGGCTACTTTGTCGGTTCAAACTTTCCCAGCGACCCTGACTTCATCAAGAAAGAAACCGATTTCGATCCCCGCAACATGGGCAGCTCAATGAATGCCCGTCACCAGCGCTGGGAAGAACTGATGGCGCAGAATAAGGGGCAGATCGATGTCGAGATGGCGAAGAAATTTCTTGCCGACCACTGGGACAGCTACGAAGCCAAGGAAGATCGCGATGAGCGCTCCCTCTGTGGCCATGTCGCCAACTCGCCGCGGGGCGTGCCCGAGTGGGAGCGGCCGCCGTATGCTCCCGAGGGCGCGGTGACGGCCCAGGCCGCTGACAGCACCATGGCCAAGAACATGAGCCTGCAAGCGCGCGCCGGGTATCCCTGCGGAGAGGATTTCATCGCCGACAAATTCCTGAAGGAGCACCCCGAGTTTGAGTGGCAGCGCCCCGTCTTGCAGGACATGAAGGGCAATCCCTGGGCTGAGTTCAAGGCCGCCGACAAACAATGAGCCGTTTCCTTCGGGCTAATTGATTCCCTAGCGCAAGACATCGGCTTGAGGTCAATGGACGTCGCACAATTCTGCAACTTACGTGTTGCAACAAGCATCTAGTTAATCGAGCTGGGAGGTTCGCTGACCGCCCTCTCTTGGGGAGGATGCGCATGTTCCACAAGCTCTTTGTCACTTCGAATGACTTCGCACTCACCGTCGTGCGCCTGGTGCTCGGCGTCACGTTCTTTATGCATGGCGCGCAGAAGATGCTGGGCTGGTTTGGAGGGTATGGTTTCCACGCCACGATGGGGACGTTTACCCATTACTTGGGAATTCCGGCGCCGCTGGCCTTCCTGGCAATCTGCGCCGAGTTCTTCGGTGGCCTCGGTCTGCTGGTTGGTCTGCTCAGCCGCATCGCCGCGCTGGGCATCATGGTCAACATGCTGGTCGCCATCGCAACCGTCCATCACGTGAATGGCTTCTTCATGAACTGGACCGGCCAGCAAAAGGGTGAGGGATTTGAATTCCATCTCCTGGCGATAGCGCTGGCGATCGTCGTGTTGATCAAAGGTTCGGGTGCTGTTTCCATCGATCGGGCGATAGCTGGCGAATAAGCACTGCGCTGTCGGCCAGCGTCCGCGCTAAACAAAGCAGCTACCTTGGCGATGGACGGTACGGCAGCAAAACCTTCACGACACAACCCCGAGTGTCCCGGCGATTGGCTAGCTCGATAGAACCTCCGTGGGCCTCGGCGATCTGCTGCGACAAGACCAAGCCGATCCCAGAACCGCCCGGCTTGGTAGTATAGAACGGAACAAAAGCGTTGCTGGGATTAAGCAGGCCAATGCCGTTGTCTTCCACGATCAGCGCCAGCTTGCGATCGTACTGTTCCCATCGCATGGAAACCTTCGGGGCTGCGGTTTCCAAATCCGCATGAGCGGACTGTGCTTGCTCCAGAGCGGCATCGACAGCATTGCGCACCAGGTTGATCAGCATCTGTTCAATGAGGTCGGGATCGATCATCAGGACACGCTCGGGGCCCGGCACGATCTCGACGTTGAGACGGGTTTCCAGGACAGCAACCCGTTCCAGGAGTGGCCGCAACTCCACCGGTTGCAGGGTGGGCGAAGGCATCTGTGCCAGCCGTCGATAAGACTGCAGGAAGCGGTGCAGGGAAGCGGTGCGGGATTCAATGATGTTGAGTCCGCGCTGAAAATCTGCGTTCTGCTCTTCCGGCAATTGCGGCAGCGGCAAACGCGAAGCCAGGCTCCCGGCAATCGAAATGATGGGCGCCAGCGAGTTGTTAAGCTCGTGCCCCAAGACGCGGATCAAGCGCTGCCATGCGCTGCGCTCTTCCTCGCGCAGGGCGCGGCTCACGTCGGAGAGCACAATCAGTTTGTGGGGCACGCCGTTTTGGCGAAAGGAACTCTGGCGCACCATCCAGCGCGCGTTGGGAGTCGAGTAGGGAAGTGCGACCAGGGTTTCGTTTCTGGCTTCGAAGCAAGCATTCAGTTCGAGTTCCGCGGCAGTCTTCCCCAGCAGCCGGGCCGATGGCTGCTGCAACAGCCGTTCGCCGGCTGCGTTCACCAGGCGCAGGATGTGATCGGGATCGAAGGTAAACAGCGGAGCGTCGATCTCGTCGACCACCCGTCGCAGCAATGCGGTCGCTTCGATCGTCTGAATACGCTGCTCAGTCAGAATGTCGGCAAGCGCGTTGATCTCCAGCGCCAACTCGCCGAGCGCATCGTTGGCCACCGCCCCGCGCGCACGAAAAGAATAGTCCTCTTCCCGCAGCGCGCCCACCACGTTGGTCAAAGTTTGCAGCGGTCGCACGATCTGGTCGAGCAGCGCCAACGTCAGCACCAGCCATAGGAAAAACTCAAGCGCCGTCAGCGCTATTTTCACGTCGCGCGTCCACGGCTGGGTCCAGATGAGGATGGTGCCGAAGGCAATACCGGGAAGGGCCGCCAATACGGCGAACAAAGCGATACGTTTTTCGAAGAGCAGCCTCGATCTTCGAGAGCGAGGGCGAGGAGTTCGGGCTGCGGACTTGGAGTCGCCGCCTGAACTAGAGCCCATACCGCTCCATCCGGCGGTAGAGAGCGCCACGGCTCAAGCCCAGGGCCTCAGCCGCCTGACTGACGTTGCCGTGGAACCGCTGCAGCGCTTTGCGAACCAGGATGCCCTCGACTTCTTCGATGCTGAGTTCTTCCAGGTTCTGTCCCTGTGGGTGCTGCACATTCAGCCCCAGGTCGGAGACTTGAATCTCACCGCTGTGGCACATCAGCACCGCGCGTTCCAGTGTGTGTTCCAGTTCGCGCACGTTGCCTGGCCACGCATATTGCATCATGGTCTGAAGGGCGGGCGCCGCAAAACCGGTCACCGGCGCGCGATAGCGTGTCGCATAACGCGACAGGAAATGTGCCGCCAGCGCTGCAATATCTTCGCGGCGCTCGCGCAGGGCGGGGATGTGAATCTCAACCGTATTCAGCCTGAAGAGCAGGTCTTCTCTAAACTGGCCTGCGGCAATAGCGGTTTGCAGATCGATATTCGTCGCCGAGATGACGCGCACGTTGATCCGCTTGGTCCGGGATGAGCCGACGCGCTCGATCTCGCCCGTCTCCAGCACGCGCAGCAGTTTGGCCTGCTGCCGCATGGGAACGTTTCCAATCTCATCGAGAAAGATGGTGCTATTGTCGGCCAATTCAAAACGTCCGATACGGTCGGCACGCGCGTCGGTGAACGCACCTTTCACGTGGCCGAACAACTCGCTTTCGAAGGTGCCCTCGGGCAGCGCGCCAGTGTTGACAGCGACCAGAGGCATCGAAGCTCTCGTCGACATAACATGTAGAGTCTGGGCCACCACCTCTTTGCCGGTGCCATGTTCGCCGGTGACCAGCACATTGGCGTCGGACGGGCCGATGCGCGCAATCGTCTGCAGGACCGGCTGCATGGAAGGCGCTGCGGCAATGAACTGGGGACGCCCTTCGGCGCGCAGTAGTTTCGCTTCGGCTTCCAGGTGCTGAGTGCGTTGCAGAGCGCGATGCAGTTCGACCTGAGTGCGCAGGATGGCCAACAGGCGTTCATTTTCCCATGGTTTCTGAATGAAATCGCGCGCGCCGCGGCGCATGGCCTCGACAGCCAGCCCAACGTTGCCCCAGGCCGTCATCACGATCACCGGGAGGCTGCTGTCGAAGGCCACGATCTCGGAGAGCAGGTCCAGCCCTTCCTGACCCGAGGTGGTATCGCGAGTGTAATTCAAGTCGATCAGCACGGCATCGTAGAAGTCGCTGGCGAGAGATTCCCGCACCGCTGCCGGTGACTTCGCGGTATCAACTGCAAAGCCCTCGGGACGGAGCAGCAGTTCGATCGCTTCGAGAATGTGCGGTTGGTCATCAGCCGCAAGAATGCGGCCTGCTTTCTGCCGCTCGCGTGTCGCGGCGGCAGAATCTAACATTCCCGCAGTTCCCTGGCTTTGCGTCTTGGGCAACGTGCTCTCCGTCAGGGCGCAGTGCCGTTCACCGCGTCCTGGATCTGAATGCCATTATCTTCCAGAGTGGTTCCGGTGGCCCGTTCCAGTTCGAGCTTGGACTTTTGGTAAGCCGTGGTGGCATTCACCAGATCGAGTTCGGCAACCGCGAGATCGCGCTGCGCGGTCAAGGTCTGGAAGCTCGATCCTGCGCCCAGCGTCTGCTCTTTCTGCATGATGGTAAACGTCTTGTCCGCCAGATCGCGCGCTTTTTTCGCCGCTTGCACCCGAGCTCGGCCCTGCTCAAGAGCGTATTGCGCGTTGCGCACTTCGATGCGAATTTGTTTCTTCAACTGCTGCAGGCGCAACTCGGACTGACGGTACTCCAACTCCGAACGATATTGGTCGGCCTTGGCAACTCGATTACGGATGGGGAGGGTCAGGTTAAGGCCCACAAAATAATCCGGCGCCGAATTGTTGAACGCGTTGCCGAAAGCTCCCCCAAAACAACAAGGCGCAGTCGTGGTATTGGGAGTCAGATAGTAAAACGGATTCAATTCTCCCGCCAGGCCCGTGCCGCCGTAGAAGCCCACCAGGGCAAGCGTTGGCAGCAGTGCGTTCTTGGCCGCCTGGCGGCTGATCTGGCGGTTCTGCAGATCAATCTGCGTTTCCGAGAGCTCCGGGCGGTCTTGCAATGCCATCGTGATCAGGTCCTGGGTTGATTTGTCGGGGACCGTATCCGTTGGTTCCAGCCGGTCAGTAGGAATTACCGGCATCGATTCCAGCGCTGGATCGTCCAGGTTCTTGGTGAGCGCATTCTTGATCAACGATTCCTGCAACTGCAAGTTTGTCTTGGCGACGGTCAGGCCCTGATCGCGCTTGGATACCTCGGCCTCGGCGCGCATGACGTCCATGGCGGGAATTGCCTCTAGTTGTAGCTGCTTCTGGGCGTTTCCCAAACTCTGCTGGGCAAACGCGAACGACTGTTGGTTCACCCGCTCCTCTTCGTAGGCGCTCACCAGGTCCCAATAGATGTTGGCAATCTGCGTGACCGTTGCGATCACCTGGTTCTTGAACGCGATGTCGGAGATCTTCTTGTTGTTGCGCGCGATGCGCAAGAAGCGCAGATTAGGGCCGGTCCCAAATCCCGCCAGGAGTTGTTGCGTGAATTGTGCGCGGTAATAGGTTCCCAGTTGCGGGCTCAGGCTGCTGAAAATACTGTTCGTGGCTTGCCGGTTGTTGTCCACCTCGAACAAGAAGGTCGTACCGGTGGGAAACGATTGTATGTAATTGACGTTCACCTGCGCGGTGTTTAATTGCAGCTGTGGAACGCCATAGATCTGCAGGTTGGCAAGCGGCGTCGTTTGATGTTCCAAGCCGCTAATGACGCCCACGGTTGGGTCATACGACTGCACTGGAGTTCCTGCGCCCAGGGTGGACTGCACCAGACCGGCAGCGCCTGCTCCCGCTCCTCCCGCGCCTCCGGTCGTGCCGCCGGCTCCTGCGCCCGGTGCGCCCGTTCCGAAGCCACCCACACCACCGCCCGGAGTGCCTCCCACGACACCGGTGTTGACGCCGCGGAAGGAAGCGCCAGCCTTGGTTCTCTGAATATCGGTGTCGGCGATGGGCAGGTTATAGCGGGCGATGGCCAGATCGAGGTTGTTTTCCAGCGCCAGGGCGATGGCGTCCTGCAACGAGATATACAGCTTGCCGTCGCGGATGAGACGGTCAATGCGCGACGAGTTTCGCAAATTCGGCTCGGGTACCTGGCTCGGCGCATAGGCGTCGAACGGGTTATGCGAATGGGGAATCGCCAGGCGAGTGGGGGTGTGTATGGAAAGCTGTGCCGGCGCCGTCGAATTGGATGGCTGCGGAGTCGGCGCATTCGGCATCGGCCCGGGGGCCGCACCAGCGGGCGCTTGGGTCTGCGCTTGAGCGCCCACCAGCAAACCACAGAGAAAAAGCGCCAGCATCGGCGACTTGAAAAGACGCTGCATCATGAACGGACCGCCTCCCCGCTCGGCGCGAGCGCTGGATTCGCGGTGTCGCCCACCAGCCATCCGTCGCGCATTTGGATGGTACGGGTTCCATACGACGCGTTAACCTCGGAGTGCGTGACTTGCACGATGGTCGTTCCTTCGCGATTCAGTTGTGTGAACAGCTCCATGATTTCCTTGGCCTGGCTGGAATGCAGATTGCCGGTTGGTTCGTCCGCCAGCAACAGGGCCGGCTTGTGAATGACCGCCCGGGCGACGCCTACCAACTGCTGCTGTCCGCCGGAAAGCTGGTTGGGATATAGGTCCTTCTTGGCGACGATCTGGAAATGATCGAGGGTTTCGGCCACCATGCCTTGTCTCTGACTGCGTGGGATGTCCTTGTATGACAGAGGAAGATCGATGTTCTCCTGCACTGTCAGGTCGTCGAGCAGGTGGTAACTCTGAAAGACCATTCCGACATTGCGCTTGGCCAGTTCGCTGCGCTCTTTGCGCTTCATCGCATGTACGGCTTCCTCACGAAACCAGTACTCCCCCGCCCATTGATCGTCGAGCAGAGCCAGCACATTCAGCAGCGATGACTTGCCTGCGCCCGACGGCCCCATGACCGTGACAAATTCGCCTTCGCGGATCGTGAGGTCAATACGACGCAATACCCAGGTCTGGCCTGCGCCGGTTTTGTAGCTGCGTTCGACATTGTTGAGTTGGATCATGATGGTTAGCAACTAGCAACTAGCAATTAGCAACTAGCGATCCGAGCGCAGGTTCTCGATTCGGCATTTCCCAAACACTAATTGCTAGCTGCTAATTGCTCATTGCTCACTGCTAGTTGCTTACTGCGTCTCCTGCATTAGTCTGCGTAACTCTTCCTCGGCGACAACCTTGCCGTCAAACAAGTGGATTTCGCGCTCCGCATGCGCGGCGAAACGCGGATCGTGGGTCACCATGCAAATGGTGGCGCCTTCGCGATGGAGCTTTTGCAGCAACTCCATCACCGCTTCGCCATTACGCGAGTCGAGGTTCCCGGTAGGCTCGTCGGCCAGCAGGATGGAAGGTGAACCGGCCAGCGCTCTTGCCACCGCGACACGCTGCTGCTGACCGCCAGACAATTGCGAGGGATAATGCCGCAGCCGGTGGGCCATGCCGACGCGTTCCAGCGATTCCACCACCCGGCGTTTGCGCTCGGCCGCGGGCATGCCGTCGCGATAGGTCAACGGCAGCTCGACGTTCTCATACACCGTGAGATCGCCGATGAGGTTAAAGCTCTGGAAGATGAATCCGATTTCGCGATTGCGAATACGCGAGCGATCGGCGAAATCCAGGTTCGCGACCGGCTGCCCGTTCAGTTTGTAGTCGCCGGCAGTCGGGGTGTCGAGCAGCCCGATAATGGAGAGCAAGGTTGACTTGCCGCAGCCCGAGGGCCCGGACATGGCGACATACTCGCCTTTGCGCACCATGAGATGAACCCCAGCCAGGGCGTGGGTCTCGACTTCATCGGTGTAAAAAACCTTGGTGAGATTTTCAATCTCAATTAGCGGAGTTGCTGCATCGCTCATGTTGTGATCCTTTGATCGCTAGTCGCAGTTCGCTTTTCGCTACTGGAGTCTCGCATCGTCCCTGCTTGTTTTCTTTAACACCCGTCCGCCGTCACGCGAACCCCTCACTTCAATCCGAAAAGCAAAAGGCGAAAAGCGAATGGCGAATAGCGGCATTCCCTACTCCAGCCGCACGCGGTCGGTGTTGTCCCACCGCGACATATCGGAAAGAATGACGGTATCGCCCTGGCGGAGTCCGGAATTGATTTGAATCAGGTTCACCGAGGCGCGCCCGGTCTTCACCTGCACCCGCGTCGCTGCCTTGCCGTCGGGATCAAGCTTGAACATGGAAACCGTACTGGTTTCCTGACCGAAAGCCGGACGCCCGACGTAGAGCACGTTCTCCAGTCGCTCCAGGTCGATGGTGCCATCCACGCTCAGATCGGGCCGCGCACCTTTGGGTAATTCGCCAGTCAACTTCACATCGACCGTTACTGTGCCATTCTGCACGCCGGGATCGACGCGGCTTACTTCACCGGGTATCACCCCGTTGTGGGTATCCACCGATGCGGGCTCGCCGATCTGGACATCACGCGCCTGCGTCTCCGGAATCTTCAGCTCAGCCATAAGGTGGTTCGGTTGCACAATCCTTGCCAGCTCGGCTCCCGGTAGCACGTGCTGACCGACCTGCAACGGCAAATCCACCAGGACGCCCGCAACCCCGGCTTGAACTTTCAGGCGCTGCATCTGTTTCTGCTTGAGGTCGGCCAGGGCGCGCATTTGTTCCACCTTGGCTTGTTGCACGGCCAACTGGGAAGCGATGGCCTTCTGATTAATCTGTAAGCGCTGATCTTCGATGTCATTGCGTGTGACCAGTTCCTGGGCCTTGCCCGCGGAAGCCTTGGCGGCCAAACCGGAAATTACGCCAAGATCATAGAGCGCTTTATCGGTTTGCGCCTGACGCTGCGCCTCGGCATAGTCGGCGTTGACCGTTGCAGCTCCGGCTTTTTGCGTCATCAGGTCGCTGTCGAGCTTTACCTTCAGGCTCTGGTACTCGGCTTCGGCCGCCTTCACCTGCAGCTGTGCGTCCAGCGCCTCCTGCTCGAGTTGAGGATTGCTCATCTCCACCAGGACGGTGTCGGGCTCCACTAGCGAGCCGGGAAGTTTGACGATTCGGATGACCGTCGCTTCGGTCTCGGCGGGAATTTGTCGGACATCCTCATGACTGGGGATCAGAGTGCCCAGACCGCGCACTTGCCGGAGCATGGAACCCCGCTTCACGGTGTCGGTCCAAATGGTGCTGCGATCAACGGTCGGGGAGGCAGGCTTCAGCCGCGAGATGCCGACAGTGACGCCGATCAAAACCGCAACCGCAACACTGGCCCACAGAATTTGCCGGCGGCGCTTTTGACGCTTCAATTCAGGACGGGCAATATCCATTACGCCTTCGTAAGTGCAACTGGAGAACCACTTTCAGTCGGCATTAGTTCTCGCGTTCTCAGACAGTTAAGTGAGTGGTGCGTTCTCTGGGGTGAGAGGCTGTGTCCCCACACGGATTGTAATGTCCAGTTTCGGACAGTACAACAGAAACCCATCTTCGCCGCCGAAAGGGGCGACTAGTCAAGCTGGAACGAATCGGCGGGTGGGTTGGAATTGACGCTTCGTCCTGGGATTGTCATTACGAGCGAAGCGAGGAATCTGCTGTTGTTTGCTGCCTGTAACGACGCAGGGGAAAACAGCAGATCCCTCACGGCCAAGGCCGTTCGTGATGACAACTCAGAAATCGCGCAGTCGGACATTACTCTTGAAGTACTCAATAGTCCACTACAAGAAGATCAATTCATCTCGACGCAAGCCAGTCCACTGTCATACTCTCAGTTTCGAGTTTCTAAGGTACAGTCGCGTCTGCTTATGACTGCAACCAGTATTGCGATTTCAACTGAGGTGGCGAAGGCACCAGAAACGTCTGCGCGGCTGTTCTCGCTGGACGTATTTCGTGGCGCCACCATCGCGGCCATGATCCTGGTCAACAACCCGGGAAACAGTGCTTCCTATTGGCCGCTGCGGCACGCGAAATGGAACGGGTGGACCCCAACCGACCTGATTTTCCCCTTCTTCCTCTTTATTGTCGGCGTTTCGCTCGTGCTTTCCTTTCGATCGGGACTGAGACGCGGGGATTCCACTCGATCGCTGGTCTGGCACGCGTTCAAGCGTAGCGTGACGATCTTCACTCTCGGACTGCTGTTGAATGGCTTCCCCTCCTTCCATCTCGCGACATGGAGAATCCCCGGCGTTTTGCAACGCATAGCGCTCGCCTACTTCGCCGCCGCGATGATTACGCTCTACTGCAAGACCTATGCCCGCGCGCTTTGGATTGCTGCCCTGCTGGTGGGCTACTGGCTGCTGATGCGATATGTGCCAGTGC
Organism: Acidobacteriaceae bacterium; assembly: GCA_003151335.1. GTDB lineage: Bacteria > Acidobacteriota > Terriglobia > Terriglobales > Acidobacteriaceae > Bog-257. Next base: position 28,315 of record PLXE01000094.1, on the reverse strand, counting down.
CCGGATACGGAGTGCCCGGCCGCGATATGGCCTTTCTTGACCCCAACGCCAACCTCGCGGCATACCTCGACCGGAAGCTGATGATGGGCCACCTGTACGAAGGAACGCGCGATCCCGAGGGCCTGCTCAGCACTTTGCCGGCGATTGCTACCACGCTGTGCGGCGTTCTGACAGGGGAGTGGCTGGGCTCGAAGCACAATCCAACACAAAAGATGGCGAGAATGTTTGCCGCGGGTGCGACTGCGCTGGTTGCCGGTGAGGTTTGGAGCATCTGGTTTCCCTTCAACAAGAACCTGTGGACCAGTTCGTACGTGTTGTTTACGGCGGGATGCGCGCTGCTGTGCCTGGCGATCTGTTATTGGATCACGGACATACAGCAGCATCGAGGCTGGTGGACCATACCTCTCGTCATCCTCGGCACGAACGCCATTGCGGCATACGTATTAGGGGAGTTGGTGGGAGTGCCGTTCCATTGGCAGGACTACATTTTTCAGCATGGCTTTGCGCGTGGGTTTTCTCCGGCCATGGCATCGCTGCTGTATTCGCTCACCATAGTCGGGCTATGTTTTCTGCCTGTCTGGTGGATGTATCGCAGAAGAATTTTCCTCAAAGTCTGACGGCTGCAATCCTTCCGCGATTCCCGCGCCTGCCGCTAAGAGCCAACAAGACCTCGCTTCGCCACAGGTGCGCGCCATTGACGGCCTTGGCGCGCTGCCCTAATATCCGGAGCAATGGGAATTCAAGCCCCCAGCAGCGGCCAGGTATTGGGCCACTATCGGCTGATCGAGCAGATTGGGGCCGGGGGCATGGGTGTGGTCTTTCGCGCCCATGATGAGCAACTGCAGCGCGATGTCGCGGTCAAAATACTGCCCACTGGATTGTTCGCCGACGATGCTACCCGCAAGCAGTTCCGCACGGAGGCGCTGGCGGTTGGCAAGCTGAGTCATCCCAACATCGCCATGGCCTTCGACTTCGGGGAGGAACGTGGCGTTGATTATCTGGTCACGGAATACATCCCCGGGGTCAATCTGGACGAGATGCTCGGCCAGCAGCCGCTTCCGCAGAAGGAAGTGCTGGAATTGGGCATACAGCTGGCGCGCGGATTGGAAGCCGCGCACCGCGAGAATGTCATCCATCGCGATCTGAAGCCGGGAAATCTGCGGGTCAACCCCGACGGCCAGTTGAAAATTCTCGACTTTGGCCTGGCCAAGCTGGTTGAACCCATAGAACTAGCTGAGACGGCCAACCTTAATACCAGTCTCTCGGTCACCGGAACCCTGCCCTACATGGCGCCCGAGCTGTTGCGGGCTGAACCTGCCGATGCCCGCTGCGACATTTGGGCAGCGGGCACGGTGCTTTATGAAATGGCGACGGGCAAGCGTGCCTTTCCGGACCGTCAGCCGTCGCTGCTGATCGATGCCATCCTGCATTACGATCCAGTGCGCCCTTGCCTGATTAATCCTGAGGTTTCGGCCGCTTTAGAAATGGTGATCCTGAAAGCGTTGGATCGGGACCCAGCTCTGCGTTATCAGACGGCGCGGGAGTTGCGCGCCGACCTTACCCGGATCCTCTCAGGCGATGAGTTGGCGACAGAAACAGTTCGTCGCACCAAGGTTTTCGAGGTCCAGCGCAAGGCCCGCAATCGAAAGGCTGCATTGATCTTGGCGGCGGTATTGCTGGCAGGAATCGCGGCTGGATATGGCGTCAAGCGCTGGTGGCCGCAACAAGCCTCGGCCAAGCAGCGGATTATGGCCGTGCTGCCCTTCGACACCGTAGGTCAGGACCCGGCGACCAGCGCTCTCGGTCTGGGCCTGACCGAAACCCTCACCGCCAAGCTTGTCCAGGCCAGCGACACGGATGCCATCCAGGTGGTGTCGCCGCGCGATCTGCGCGACCAGGGAGTCAAGACCGCCGAAGACGCTCGCCGCGAGTTCGGCACCGATTTGGTTCTGGAGAGCAGCCTGCAACGCTCAGGCCAGACTATACGTGTCAACTGCTATCTAGTTGACTCCAAGACCCACCGGCAGATCGCGGCCCGCAGCATGACCGTGGATGCCGGCGACACCTTCGGGCTTCAAGACCGTGTGGTGAGTGAGACGCTGGACATGCTGCCGGTGCGAATCGATCCAGAGCAACGCCGCAAATTGAACGTCCGCCAAGATACCCAGCCAGCGGCCTACGAGGCGTACATACAGGGCCGCGGATATCTGCAGGAATATGAGAAGCCGGAGAACGTCGATAGCGCCATCGCGGCATTCAAGCAGGCGCTGAAGATAGACCCGAACTATGCGCTGGCGTACGCCGCGCTGGGGAACGCCTATTGGACCGGTTACCAGCAATTCAATAAGAGCAAGGACTGGATTGACAACGCCTCACGGAATTGTGAGAAGTCTTTGTCCCTTAATTCGGACCTGCTGGAGGGGCATGTTTGCCTGGGCAATGTGCTCAATGGGACGGGAAAGTATGACCAAGCTGTGCAGGAGTTCCAGCGCGCAGTAGCTTCGAATTCCGGCAGCGAAGAAGCCCTGCACGGGCTGGCGCTCGCCTATACCAATGTCGGTAACCTGGCGTCGGCGGAATCAACCTACAAGAAAGCCATCGAGCTACGTCCCAATTACTGGGGTGTGTATAGCTGGATGGGACTGTTCTACTATAACCAGGCGCGCTATGCCGATGCCGCCGCAATGTTCCTCAAGGCGACCGAGCTGGCGCCAGACAACTATCAGGGATACTTTACCCTCGGGGGCATTTACGTCACGGAAGGCCGTTATCAGGACGCAATCGACGCTTTCAAACGCTCGATTGATCTGCGCCCCAGTCCGGACGCCTGCAACAATCTTGGCTATGCATATATCTTGATGCACCGCTTCCCCGAGGCCATCGCCGTCCTGGAACAAGCCGTGAAACTGGACAACACCTATTGGCAGGTTTGGGGAAATCTAGGGGATGCGCTTTACTGGAGTCCGGAGCAGCGTGCACAAGCGCCGGCGAAGTATCATCAGGCCATCTCCATCGCGCTTTCCAAGCTCCAGGTGAATCCGCGGGATGCCGAAATTCTGGCTTACGCGGCAAACTATTCCGCCATGCTGGATGACCGCCCGGCTGCGTTTGGCTATCTGCAGAAGGCGCTGCAAATTACTCCCTCCAAGGGCGAGGTGTTGTTTCGGGCGGCCATTGTTTACAACCACTTCAACCAGACCGAGCAGGCCCTCGCCTACCTGAAGAAAGCCGTCGACGGCGGTTACTCGCGCGCCATTGTCAGGGATACGCCCGACTTTCAGGCTCTGCAACAGAACCAGCAGTTCCAGGCGCTGGTCCGAAATCCCTGAACCATCCGCTCATTACTTCATGATCAAGCCGTCATTTCCCACTGCGCACGAGCTGCCGCCAATGGTGATCGAGGTGTAGGTCCAACTGGCGCCACCAGACGGGATACCCGCCTTCGTGGGCCCTGAACACATCGACCCTGAACTGGTAGGAAAGGTGCAGTTTTTAAATGGGCAATTGGCAGGGAGTTGTACCGTAACGGGCGTGGTCGCGTTCGGACCCGTCCAGCAGACGCCTTCCTGACCGAACTGAACGTTACCAGTGGCACCATTCTGAAGACAGTTGGTATTAGGGGCGGTAAGCTGGATAGACGTTACCCCGGTTATCCCGACCTTGCCGTAACCCGAAAAAGTGACCACAAGAGACAGAGCAAGAACCGCTACGAAACGACCTCGGTGCAGAGACATTCAATCCTCCTCCACAGAGTGAAATCGTCAGCCGGACCACACCCGGACTATGCTTAATTAGTTAATACGCCTACTACCTCATGATGAGCCCCAGGCTACCCGGATTTGAGCACGTCCGATTATTGATGGTGAGACTGCTGTAGCTGTAAGTCATGCCGGACGTGCCGTTGGCTGCACCTGCGCTGGTAGCTGCCCCGTTGGGGCTATCAATAACCGCAGAGGAGAACGGAATTGCGGACGGGAATACGACCTTAAATTGGTTGACCGCCACAGCCCCGCTGCCCTGATAGGTGACGTTCTGGCCTCCCGATACGTAAATGTTCCCCGTGTTACCCGCGGAGTCCTTCTGTTGGCAGGTGTTGTCGGGAAGGGTGGCGATACTCAGGTATATATTCAGCGTACCGGCCTGACCTTTTCCCCCACCTCCGTTTTCCTTTTGGCAAGCCGGAAGAAATAGGCAAGAGCAAACAGTCAAAGCTATTCCAAACTGCATGTAGCGCGAAGTCATGGCAGGTTCCTTTCTACCGCGTGAGCAACACTACCACGCTGGGATTTGCTGTCAAGTAAAACTGTGGCAAGCATTCTGTCAGCGGCGCCGGTGCCACTTTTGGGACGGCCAACCTTCCCACCTACGCGCCAGCGGAATGGTCTTGTTCAGGGGTGCACGCTTTCGTTCAATGAGCCGACTGCCAGCCGCGTTCACTCGCCCTGCACCTCCCCTTTGATATCCAGATTCCTGATGAGCCTGTGCAGGTAGTTGGGATGAAGCCCCAGCAGCTTGGCGGCCCCGGTGTAATTTCCCTTGGTTTGCGCGACCGCATCGGCAATCAACTGCTTCTTGAGGTGGTTGATCCGATCGTAATACTTGACGCCGCTGCGTTCCGCTGGCTGCACTTCCAGCAGGGCGGCGGGTAAATCATCGGGAAGAATTTCATCCGTCAGACCCAACACCATGGCGTGTTCCATGGCATTCTCCAACTCGCGCACATTTCCCGGCCAGCTATAGGCCATGAGCAAGGCCCGGGCCTCGGGGGAAATGCCTTTGAGCGGCCGTTTGCATTTCTCCGCATACTTGGCGGCAAAGTAAATGGCCAGCAGCGGAATGTCATCGGGGCGTTCCCGCAAAGGAGGGACCACCAGCGAGACTACGTTCAAGCGGTAATAGAGGTCCTGGCGGAACTCGCGCTCCTTGATGGCCTTTTCCAGGTCCTTATTAGTGGCCGTCAGCACCCGAGCATCGAACTTCAGGCTGCGGGTACTTCCCACGCGCTCGAATTCGCGCTGCTGCAAGACCCGCAGCAGCTTGGCTTGCAGGGGAGGGGGAAGTTCGCCGATTTCGTCGAGAAAAACGGTGCCGCCTTCGGCCACTTCCAGCTTGCCTTTCTTAGTGGCAATCGCGCCCGTGAAGGCGCCCTTCTCGTGTCCGAATAATTCGCTTTCCAGCAGGGCCTCGGGAATGGCGGCGCAGTTGATGGCGACGAACGGCTTGCCGGCGCGCGGACTGTTGTGATGGATGGCGCGCGCCACCAGTTCCTTGCCCGTACCGCTTTCCCCGCGAATCAGAATGGCGGAGTCGCCGCCGGCCACCCGGGCGATGAACTCCTGCACCTTTCGCATGGAATCGCTTTCGCCCACGATGACGCCGTCCAGGTCCAACTCAGTTTGCAGCCGCCGATTTTCGCTGCGCAGGCTCTCCAAGGCGAGAACGTTCTCCAAAGTGACGGCAGCGATTCCAGCGACGGAGGTGAGGAAGTTTACGTGGTCCTCTTCAAATCTTTTTCCCCCGCCGTGCGCAATCAGGTACAGGACCCCTAACGTGCTTTCCACTGCGGTCAACGGCACGCAGAGAACGCTCTCCGCGTTGCGCGATTGAACCGAGGGCCTGCTGACAATGGCCGAGCGTTCCCACAGCGCGCGCTGCACAATCTCCCGCCGGATTTGCAGGGGAGGGGAATCGCCGGTTTTACGGCTCCAAGTACAACTCGAGATGGGATCGTCATCGGCCTGGCGGGTGATTACGACCACGGCGGAATCGGCCGGAACCACTTCGCAAATCAGTTCCAGAAGCCGCTGCTGCAGCGCTTCCACATCGCGGATGGAATTAATGATGCTGGTGATCTTGAACAGGGCATTCAGATCGCGCGCCATCCGGCCAACGTTGGTGCCGAGGTACAAGTCAGTGGGTAAGAGATTTGCACTCGTGGTGGTTAGAAGATCGCCCGGCGGCTCATCCCGAAACTGCACCATCCGCGCAATCGGACTGTCGTCTTCCCCGATTAGAAACACCAGCTCACAATGGCCAACCCGGATCGTGTCTCCATGACCCAACAGCTTTCGCCGGACCGGTATGCCATTCACGAAGGTCCCATTGCGGCTATCCAAGTCAACCAAATGGAAGGCCGCGTCGGTTTCGCTGATGGTGAAATGCTTCCGCGACACCGCGCGGTCTTGCAGGCATAACTGGTTGCTGGAATCGCGACCCACGAAGAACTGGCTGCCAGTCAGCCGCACCACTATACCCTTCGCCGAGCCAGATACCACTACGACCCTGGAGTCCACGGACTGCCTCCGGGCTGTTAGTTTAGCCCAGTCTTGGCGAATCCACGGAACGAAAATCACGCCGACTAACGCAATGGATAGCCGCACCTATCCATTCGGATATTGCCAAGCTGCCAAATGCGACGACCGGCAATGCGTGCGTGATTCTCCGCAAATGCAAGCCGCTGGAAACAAGAGGGAAGGAGAACCGTCCGAGGCCCGCCCTGGTTGGCATCAAGCTTGCAATATCTCAATGCATCGCAGCAAGCTTCGGGCCGCAAGATCGGGCTACGGCGCCGCTGTAAACCAGTTCAATTTGCCGACCCGGTACTTCCTGAGCCAAATCTGGTGCGGTGACAGCTCCTACGGCATCGCGCTTGCCGAGTCGAAGCTGAAGCAAGAAGTGAAGATGCGGGCAACGGTCTTCCCGACGCGCCCAAAGCGCCATTTCGTTGCAAGGAAGTAGGAGCAGCAATGAAGAAACCCGGAGTTGGGGGAGCTCCGGGTTTATTCCATTTGAGGTATGTGCGAGGGAAGATCGATTGTTACCAGGCGCGGCGCGGTCCGCGCAATACGCGCGCTGGAAGCAGGATGATGGCCTTCAACAATTCCAGCACTCCCTCGACGGCAAATCCCAGGAGCCGGAACGGCAACAGTAACAACCATACCAACGGGTAAAGGATCAGGACGAGCAGCGCCAAGGGCCAGCAAAAGAACAATAAGATGCACCACAGAAGGAAGGTCAACATAACTCCTCCTCTCTCTAAATACGTTACACCTGGCCGCGAAGTTCCGCGCCGCTACCCATGCCCGCCTCCGCCGCTAAGCTCGCGCACGATAGAGCCGACAAACGCTTTTGCATCGCCGAATAGCATAAGTGTGTTGTCGAGGTAGTAGAGCGGATTGTCGATTCCGGCAAATCCCGGATTCATGCTGCGCTTGATCACCATGACCGTACGGGCCTTGTCGACGTCCAGAATCGGCATGCCGTAGATTGGACTGCCCGCGTCGCTGCGCGCGGCAGGATTGGTGACGTCGTTGGCTCCGATCACGAGCGCGACATCCGTCTGCGGGAAATCCGGATTGGCCTCATCCATGTCCATCAACTTGTCGTAGGGGATGTCGGCTTCCGCCAGCAAAACGTTCATGTGCCCCGGCATGCGGCCGGCGACCGGGTGAATGCCAAATTTCACGTCCACGCCCTTCTTGGTCAACAAGTCATACAGTTCGCGGACCTTGTGCTGCGCCTGCGCCACCGCCATGCCGTAACCTGGAACGATTACGACTTTGTTCGCGGCCGAGAGGATTGCGGCAGCTTCTTCCGGAGTTGCACTGTGTACGGGCCGGGCCTCGACTGCGGCAGCGCTTGAAGTCTGCACCTGTCCGAACGCTCCGAACAGCACATTGGTGAACGAGCGGTTCATCGCCTTCGACATGTTGACGGAGAGAATGAAGCCCGACGCTCCATCGAGCGAGCCCGCCACGATCAGAAGCTTGCTATTGAGAACGAAGCCCATAGCCGCCGCGGAAAGGCCGGCGTAGGAATTCAACAGCGAGATCACGGTCGGCATGTCGGCGCCGCCAATGGGGACGATCATCATCACGCCGAAGACTAGCGCGATTCCCACCATGAACGGGTACAAGACCATGGCCTCGGGATGCAGCACGAGACGAACGGCGATGGCGACGGCTATCGCCAGCATCGCCAGGTTGACGAAGTTCTGCCCCTTATAGGTGATTGGCCGCTGCGGCAAGATTTCCTGCAACTTGCCTGCCGCCATCAAGCTGCCGGTAACGGTGAGACCGCCGAGGATGACTTCCAGCGAAAGCACCGACATCATGAACGGCGGAACATTAGGGGCCCGCAGGTAGAACTCCGCGGTTCCCACCAGGGTTACGCAAAGCGCGCCGAAGGCATGGCTCAATGCAGTTCGCTGCGGGACGGCAGTCATCCCGACGTTGCCAAGCGGGACGCCAATGATCGCGCCCAGGACCAGCCCAACCGCGAGCCACTTGTAGTCCACGATGCCGTGATACAGAAGCGTACCGGCAACCGCCAACACCATTCCCGCTTCGCCCGCCCAAACGCCGCGCCGCGCGGTGACTGGCGAACTCAACCACTTCAACGCGAGGATGAAGAGGACGGCAGCGACGATGTAGGTGATCTCTATGACGTATTCGCTCCCTGGGATCATGGCTTTTGTGTCCGGCTGGATTTGAACATCTTGAGCATGCGGTCGGTGATGATGAAGCCGCCCACCGCGTTGCTGGTGGCAGCGACGATTGCAACCGTACCCAGCACGGTCGCGAGCGTGCTCTTGTGCTCACCCGCAAGAATGATGGCGCCGACCACCGCGATCGCGTCCAGGGCGTTAGTCAGCGACATCAACGGTGTGTGCAACAGCGGCGATACTCGGCGGATCACTTCAAATCCGATAAATGCCGCCAGTATAAAAACGTACAGGCTGTTGATCAGGTCAGCCTTGACCATTAGCTTGCCTCCTTCGTTTGCGGGACCAGGGCGGGCAGCGAGTAGAACTCCCGCACGCGTGGGTTCACCACTTCACCTCCCTGGGTGACCAGGGTGCTGCGAGTGATTTCATCTTCCAAATCCAGCGCAAGTTTTCCATCCTTCACCATGTGCAATAGAAAATTTGTAAGGTTTTTGCTGTACATCTGGCTGGCATGATAGGGGACTGTGCTGGCCAGGTTGATGGTTCCCATGATGGTGACACCGTGCTCGACGACATGCTCGCCCGTCCGAGTCAGCTCGCAGTTGCCTCCCCGTTCCGCCGCCAAATCTACGATGACGGAGCCCGGCGCCATGCCGGCCACCATCTCCTTGGTCACCAGCACGGGCGACTTCTTCCCAGGAACTACTGCTGTTGTGATTACCACGTCGCTCTCGGCGACCACCTTTCCCAGTAATTCGCGCTGGCGCTGATAAAACGATTCGTCCTGCGCCTTCGCATAACCACCGGCATCCTGAGCGTCGGCAGCCTCGATGGGAAGTTCCACAAAGCGCCCACCCAAACTGTGGACCTGCTCCTTGACGGCCGGACGCAAATCGTAAGCCGACACCACCGCGCCCAATCGGCGGGCGGTTGCTATGGCCTGTAAACCGGCAACGCCGGCGCCAATCACCAGCACTCGCGATGGCGTAATAGTGCCGGCCGCGGTGGTCAGCATGGGAAAGATTCGGGGCAATGTGTCGGCGGCAATCACCACCGCCTTGTAGCCGGCGATGGTTGACATGGAGGAGAGCGCGTCCATACTTTGTGCACGCGTGATCCGGGGCATCAGTTCAATCGAAAAAGCTGAGACGCCGGTCTGGGCAATTGCCTGAACGCTATGGATGTCGCCGAGTGGCCGGAGAAATCCAATCAAAGCTTGACCGCGGTGGAGAAGAGGCAGATCGGCAGCGCCAGTTTTGTCATTCGATCCGTAGCACAGGACTTGTACCACCACATCGGCGCGGAATACTTCCGCTCGCGTGGCGACAATCTTTGCGCCCTTATCAATGTACTGCGCGTCGGGGTAGCCGGCTTCGAGGCCAGCTCCGGCTTCGACCCAAACTTCCACCCCAACCTTGGCATAACTTGGGACCACTGCAGGTATAAGTGCTACGCGCCGCTCCCCCGGAAAACTCTCTCGGGGAACACCAACAATCATGGAGTCTCCTCCCTCTTTCTGCGCCGTTCTGGCGTCAAGGCCAGTCGATGTGCCAGGTTCTTGAAATCGACTGGAAGGAAGCATTCTATCTAGAGTCTCGCGAAAGTTCACCCCAACCGGATCGAAACCGAATTCCAGGACGGCCTATCGTCATCATTCCGGCATCCACAAGCCGCGATCTCGCGGAGATCTTTCTGCCAGCTAAACCAATATGGGGGTTCCCCCCTGCAAGAATCAGCGGCCCCAATCCGGATCCCGCAATCTAGCGCCAGCAGAATTCTTTCAGTAAACCTCGATCTGGCTCTGGCTATACCGGAGCGTCGATTCTTGTGAAATGTTGTCTAAGCCATTTAATACACGATAGTTATTGTAGCGGTGGGCAAGTTCCGCTTTTGCAGTGACGTGCTTATCCCGACACCTTCTGTGGTAGAAATACAACAACCGCAGTCTCCCAGAGCTTGTAATCTTAATCTTCTGCGCTACCGTCACTCTTTTTAGTCTTTGCTCTTTGCTCTACGAAAGAACTACGTTCTTTACTCTTTGCTCTACGAACGAACAACTCGAAATCCTGCCGAATGCAGTGGCGTCGGTCTCCATAGCGGAGCGCCGGTCCATCTGCGTATCCTGCCTGCTCCCACCGGCGCCGGGATCGTCTTTCGTCGCACCGACCTCGACAACTTTGAAGTGGAAGCCATCAGTCGCAATGTTGCTAAAGTCAGTTACGCCACCAGCTTGATGAAGAAAGGCGTGCTCATCTCCACCACCGAGCACCTGCTGTCGGCATTCATCGGGATGGGGGTGGACAATGCGATCGTGGAGCTCGACAACCTCGAGCTGCCCATCCTGGATGGCAGCGCGCTACCGTTCGTGGAGATGATCGCCCAAGCGGGCTTACGCCAGCAACGGCGCAAACGCGTGTATCTCAAGATTCTGCGTCCCTACGAAATGCGCGAAGGTGACAAGTTCATCGGCGTATATCCGGCGGAACGGTACTCCGTCAGCTACGCCATTAACTTCCCGCACCCGCTGATTGGCAGCGAAAGATTCCAAGTCGAGCTTTCCAATGGCAGCTATGTGAAGCAGATCGCGTCGGCGCGGACGTTCGGTTTCCTCGAGCAGCAGGGCGCGATGCTGAACATGGGCCTCATTCGCGGCGCCTCGCGCGACAACTGCATCGTGCTCACCCCCGAAGGAATTGACAACCCACCGCTGCGCTACGGCGACGAGTTCGTGCGACACAAGGTGCTGGACCTGATCGGCGATCTCGCCTTGTTCGGCAAGCACATTCTCGGCTATGTCAAGGCCGATCGCGCCGGACACGCCATGCACACCGCCATCGTCTCCCGCATTCTGCGCGATCCCACCTACGCGGAAGAAGTTACCCTCGACGAAGCGGCGGTGGCCGATTGGCCGGCCGAAGCCGTCGTCTCCGCCGCCGACTAGCTGGACTGCAATAATCCATCCCCACTCTTGACTTGAAACTTGTAACCCGAAACTTGAAACTGTCTCTATGCACTTATTCATCAATGGTGACGAAAAAAGCTTTGCCGACTCCCTGTCGCTGGCAGAACTGATCGAGCAACTCGGAATGAAGGGCGACCGCGTCGCCGTCGAACTCAACCGCGAGATCGTCTCCCGCTCGCAATGGCCAGAGACAACTCTCAAGGACGGCGATCGTCTGGAGATTGTGCACTTTGTCGGCGGGGGCTAGAAGCAGTTTCAAGTTTCAAGTTTCAAGTTTCAAGTTTCGAGTTTCAAATTTCAAGCCGGCAAACCGGCTGGGATTTTCCGATGTACAGGCCCGAAGCATCGCGAGGCTGCCGCATCGCTTTGGCAACTGCCGCGTCACTGCCAAATGCTAAATGCCGCTTGCTAAATGCCAAGTACTAAACCCCAACTGCTAAATGCCAACTGCTAAATGCTGCTTCCCCACTTGAAACTCGAAACTGGAAACTTCTCTTTGTGAATTGCCGATGAACACCCCTTTCGCGCGGTTGACAATCAGCGTTAACGATCACTAAACTCAAATGTTTACCTGCACTTGCTGGAAAGTTCCTGAGTGCTTGCGCAATCATGCCGGACTTCTATTTCGCACGCTATCTGCCGTTGTTGATCCACGTCCTGATCGCCGGAGGTTTGGCCTCGGCGATTGTGCTGCTCTCCTATTTCATCGGCCAGCACAAGTACAACAAATCCAAGATGTCGCCCTACGAGTGCGGCATGGAGCCGGTCGGCAACGCCCGCCAGCGCTTCACCGTGAAGTTCTACCTGGTGGCGATGTTGTTTATCCTGTTTGATGTCGAAGCGGTATTTCTCTATCCCTGGGCGGTGGTGCAGCGCGACCTGAAATCCACCGGCATGGGCATGTTCTGGTTCTGGGAGATGCTGGTGTACATCGGCATCGTGCTAGCCGGGTACTGGTATTGCTGGAAGAAGGGCGTGCTCGACTGGAACAAACAAGCCAAGGCCGAGAGGATTTGAGGAATGGCACTGCAGCCGGCGATTACCGACATCGAGCAACTGAAAGACCGTCCTGAACTGGCGCGCCTGCTGGCGTGGAATGCCGGCGCGATCACAGGTGCGAAGTTCGACCGCAACGAGCTGACCATCTGGGTGGACCGCACTTCGCTGCGCGAAGCCTGTCTGACGCTGAAGAACGATCCGCAGTTGCAATACAACGCTTTGGCCGACATCACCTGCGTGGACTGGTATCCCAAGGATCCCCGCTTTGAGGTCGTTTACCAGCTGTTTTCCATTCCCAACAAGACTTACCTGCGCCTGAAGGTGAGGATATCCGGCGAAGATGCCAGCTTGGACTCGCTGGTGCCCATCTGGCCGGGCGCAAATTTCTTCGAACGCGAAGTCTTCGACCTGTTCGGCGTCCGCTTCGACGAGCATCCCAACCTGAAGCGCATCATGATGCCCGAGGATTGGGAAGGCCATCCGCTGCGCAAGGATTATCCCGTCGAGGGCTACCGCTAACCATGGCCCACATGACTCCAACCCCGGTGCTAGATCCGTCTGACGACAAGACGATGGTCCTTAACATGGGTCCGCAACACCCCTCGACCCATGGCGTGCTCCGGTTGGTGCTCGAAATTGACGGCGAGACCATCGTGCGCATCATGCCCGACATCGGGTATCTGCACACCGGCATCGAGAAGACCTGCGAAGCCAAGTTTTACCAGCAGGTCGTGCCCCTGACCGACCGCATCGACTATCTCTGCCCCATGACCAACAATCTGGCGTACTGCCTGGCGGTGGAGAAGTTGCTGGGGCTGGAGATTCCGCCCAAGGCGCAGTGGATTCGCGTCATGCTGAACGAGCTGACCCGCATTAACTCGCACCTGGTGTGGCTGGGCACGCACGCCATGGACATCGGCGCCATGACGGTCTTTCTGTATTGCTTTCGCGAACGCGAAGACGTGCTGCGCCTGTTCGAGGCGGTTTCCGGGCAGCGCATGATGACGTCGTACTTCCGCATTGGCGGACTGGCGCTGGAACCGCCGCTCGGCTTCTTCGACCGGGTCAAAGATTTTAACGATCGTTTTCCCCCGAACATCGACGAATACGAGAGCCTGCTGACCACCAATCCCATCTGGACGGGTCGCACCAAGGGCATCGCGCAGTTGTCGGCGGAGGATGCCATCGCCCTGTGCGCAACCGGGCCGACGCTGCGGGCCAGCGGCGTTGATGTCGATCTGCGCCGCGACAAGCCGTATAGCGGCTATGAAAAATTTCAGTTCAACGTTCCGGTATCGAACGATGGCGATGTCTTTGCGCGGTACGTGGTGCGGGTGCAGGAGTTGCGCGAGTCGCAGAAGATCGTAAAGCAGGCATTGGAAGGAATTCCAGAAGGCCCAGTCAAAGCTGACGCTCCCCATGTGGTGCTGCCCGACCGCGAGAAGATGAAGACGCAGATGGAAGCGCTCATCTATCACTTCAAGATTGTGACTGAGGGATTCACCGTACCCGAAGGTGAAGTTTATATGCCGATCGAGTCGCCGCGCGGCGAAATGGGCTACTACGTGGTAAGCGACGGCACCGCCAAGCCGTACCGGGTGCACATGCGTTCGCCATCGTTTGCCAATTTGCAAACCCTGCGCAAAATGTGCGAAGGCCGCCTGATCGCCGACGTGGTCGCCGCCATCGGCAGCATCGACATCGTGCTGGGCGATTGTGACCGATAGAACTGGCACTTAGCAATTAGCATTTGGCATTTAGCCAAGGCTCCCGGCGCCGCATGCTTTTGCTAAGTGCTAATTGCTAAATGCTAATTGCTGACTCATGAAATTCTCCGACCAACTCGAGCAGCGCTTCGCCACCATGGTCACGCACTATCCGACCAAGCGCTCGGTCCTCGTGCCCATGCTGCTCTACATCCAGGACGAGCTCGGAGCGGTGACCGACGAAGCCATTCACGAGATCGCGCAGCGCACGGAGCTGACCGACCTGGAAGTGCGCAACGTCATCAGCTATTACTCGATGCTGCGCACCCGTCCGGTCGGCAAGTACAACCTTCAGGTCTGCACCAATGTGAGCTGCCTTTTGCGCGGGGCCGACGACATTTTCGAACATTGCAAAAAGAAGCTGGGTATCGGCAACAAGGAATCGACTCCCGACGGGCTGTTCCATCTGGAGGAGGTCGAGTGCATCGGCGCATGCTCCTGGGCGCCGGCGCTGATGATGAATTACGAGTTTCACGAGAACCTGACGCCCGCGAAAATCGACGAGCTGATTGACGGGCTGAAGAAGAAGGAAGAGCAGTAGCCGAGGTTCGCTTTTCGCTATTCGCTTTTCGCCAGAGGGCGCGAGTGAGTGCAAGAGCGAAAGGCGAATAGCGAATGGCCTATTTAGTTTCCCATCCCGATGAGGTCAAGGTCGTCTCCAAGCGCTTCGGCATGGGCGCGACCCATCTCGATCGCTATCTAGAGCTCGACGGCTACAAGGCCGTGCAGAAGGCCATCTCGATGGGGGCGGACGCCATCATCAACGAAGTGAAGACGTCGAACCTGCGTGGCCGCGGCGGCGCTGGCTTTCCCACCGGATTGAAGTGGTCGTTCGTGCCCAAGCAGTCGGCCAAGCCGAAGTACGTGCTGTGCAACGGCGACGAGAGCGAGCCCGGCACTTGCAAGGACCGCCTGATCTTTGAGCACGATCCGCACGCCGTCATCGAAGGCGTGATGATCGCCGCGCTCGCTGTGGGCGCCAAGTCGGGCTACATCTACCTGCGCGGCGAATATCGCTACCTGCTGGAGATCATGGAGAAGGCCGTGGCCGATGCCTACGCGCGCGGCTTCATCGGCAAGAACATCTTCGGTTCGGGCGTTGACCTCGACATCTTCACTCATTCCGGCGCGGGCGCTTACGAAGTCGGCGAAGAGTCGGCGCTGATGGAATCGCTTGAAGGCAAGCGCGGCATACCGCGCATCCGCCCTCCCTTTCCGGCGGTCGTCGGATTGTGGGGCGGGCCCACCGTCATCAACAATGCCGAAACGCTGGCCAGCGTGCCGCACATCATTCTGGGCGGCGGCGAATGGTTCGCCAACCTGGGCACACCCAGAAATGGTGGGACACGCCTGTTCTGCATGAGCGGGGAACTGGAACGGCCGGGCGTGTACGAGTTGCCCATGGGCTACAACCTGAAGAAGATGATCTACGACGTCTCGGGCGGCATGACCAAGGGAAAGAATTTGAAGGGCGTGGTGCCCGGTGGATCGTCGGTGCAGATTCTCACGCCTGACGAAATCGACGTCGCCATGGATTTCGATTCGATGATGAAGGCGGGCTCGATGCTCGGCTCCGGCGGCGTGATCGTGCTCGACGACCAGATGTGCATCGTGAGGTTTGCGCTGCGCGTCACCAAGTTTTATCAGCACGAGAGCTGCGGCTGGTGCATCCCTTGCCGCGAAGGTACCGACTGGATGAAGAAGACGCTGACGCGCTTCCACGCGGGTGGCGGCGTGGCCAAGGACATCGACAACTTGAAGTACCTGGCGGAGAACATGCTGGGGCGCACGTTCTGTCCGCTGGGTGATGCGGCGGCGATGCCCGTCATTTCGTACATTCAGAAGTTTCGTAAGGAATTCGAGGACCACCTCGACGGCAAGCCGTGCCCGTACGAGAAGGCGGCGGAGGCGGCATTAGTGAGCTGAAGCAGTTACCAGTTGTCGGTTGTCAGTTGTCAGTTTTAACGGTCGCTACGAACTTTGCAGGCTCAAGACTGAAGTCCTTGCTCGGGATGACGAGAATTTGATGGCTAAGAGCTAAAGGCTAAGAGCCTCTAGCGAATAGCGAATAGCGGTTTTTCCATGGCTGATGTAACCCTTACTGTTGACGGCAAGAAACTCACCGTTCCCGCGGGGACGCTCCTCATTGAGGCCTGCAAGAGCACGGGCATAGAGATCCCGTCTTTCTGCTATTACCCCGGCCTGTCGCTGCAAGGCGCGTGCCGTATGTGCCTGGTGGAAGTCGAAAAGATGCCCAAACTCCAGACCGCGTGCACCACGCCGGTCGCTGAAGGCATGGTGGTCACCACCGAGAGCGACAAGATCAAACAGGCGCGCAAGGCCATGCTCGAACTGGTGCTCGCCAACCATCCGCTCGACTGCCCAGTATGCGATGCTGGCGGTGAATGCGAACTGCAGGACATGACCTTCAAGTACGGCGCGGCCGAGTCGAAGTTCATGGACCTGAAGAACCACCGCGACGAGCAGCAATGGTCGCCGGTGGTGTACTTCGACCGTCCGCGTTGCATCCTGTGCTATCGCTGCATTCGGGTCTGCGGCGAAGGCATGGACGTCTGGGCGCTGGGGATCCAGAACCGCAATGTTGGCTCCGTCATCGCTCCCAACAAAGAAGACCATCTGGAGTGCGAAGAGTGCGGCATGTGCATCGACATCTGCCCGGTCGGCGCGCTCACTTCGGGCGCTTATCGCTACAAGACGCGTCCCTGGGAGATGAAGCACGTGGGCACCGTATGCACTCATTGCGGCGACGGCTGCAAAACCACGCTGGGTGTTCGCCGCGCCGACACCGGCATGGAGATCGTGCGCGGCGACAACCGCGACAAGAGCGGCATCAACGGCGACTTCCTCTGCATCAAGGGGCGGTACGCGTTCGACTTCGCCAACAGCAGCGACCGCATCCAGCAGCCGCTCATCAAGCACGAAGGCAAGTTCGTTGCTGCGACCTGGGAGCAAGCGCTCGACCGGATCGCTTCGAAGTTCAAGCAAGTGTTGGCCAGCGACGGGCCAACCGCCGTCGGAGTCATCGGCTCCAACCGCACCAGCAATGAAGAGAATTACCTGCTGCAAAAGTTTGCGCGCCTCGTGCTCGGCACCAATAACATTGACCACCATCGCACCGCCGACTTTCCGGCTTTCGCTTCGGCGCTGGCGGGCAACGCTAATGCCACGGCCTCGATGCGCGACGTTTTCGACGCTCCCGCCATCCTGCTGATCGGCAACAATCCGACCGACCAGCATCCGCTGCTGGCGTGGCAGATCCGCACCAACGTCCGCTTGCATCGCGCCAAGCTTTATGTGGTGAATTCGTATCCCATCAAGCTGCGCCGCCAAGCCGCTGCGTTCGCGCAGATCGCGTCCGGATCCGAAGGCAGCGTGGCGCAGTTCCTCGGCGGAAACGACGCAGCTGGCGACGCCGCGGTCACTCCCCAGTTCTCGCGTGAAGCTTTGTCGCAGTTGCGAGACGAGCTGAAGAACGAGAAAGACCTGGTTGTTATCTTCGGCTCGGAGTTGCGCGGCAACGACGTGACGGCGCTGGTCAACTTCGGCCTGGCGCAGGGCGCAAAGTTCATCTGCCTGGGCGATTACGCCAATTCACGAGGCGCAGCCGATATGGGTCTTTATCCCGACATGCTGCCGGGCTACGCTCCCGTCGCCAGCGCGACCAGCTTTCACGAAGATTGGGTTGACGAAATTCCCAAGTCGCCCGGCTTGGACCTGCTGCAAATGGTGGACGCAGCCAAGGAAGGCAAGCTGAAGGCGCTGTATGTTGTCGGCTCCAATCCCATCGCACGCTACAACGTCGATCCTTTTGCCCTGTCGAAGGCCTTCGTCGTGGTGCAGGACATGTTCCTCACCGAAACCGCCAGCATCGCTGATGTGGTGCTGCCCATCGCGAATGCCTACGAAAAGGGCGGGACCTTCACCAACACGTGCGGCGACGTGCAGATGCTGAAGAAGGCCGGTGAATTTGCGGGCGTGCGTAACGATTTCGAGTGCATTGTCCGCATTGCCGATCGCATGGGATACGACGTGCACAAGCTGGTGCCGTTTGGCGGCGGAGGCACGCGCGCCGACATGGGCCAGAGCCGGGGCGCGCAATCGGGCGAAGCCGACCGGCATGCGGTGTGGCTCGCCGAGCATAACCTCGAGCCCAAGATGAGCCCCTACGATCCGACCGCAATGCTGGACGAAATTCAGCGGCTGGTTCCGGGATATGACATCTCGCGGCTCGGCCTGCTCAGCGGTCACGACGAGCACACCCAACTGGTGCAGATTACCGGCGCCACCGGTTCGGGACATCCCGAACTCGTGCTGCCGTCTAACGACACGCTGTTCACTTCGGGCACGCTGGGCCGCTATTCGCCCACCTTGAACAGCGTGATGGAGCGCTATAGTACGACGGCGGCACAAGTGGCTGGTGATTAGTGGTTAGTTTCAAAGTTTCGAGTTTCAAGTTTCGAGTTTGAGAAGCAGGTCCCTCGACTCGCCCGCCGCGGCGACCTCGCTCGGGATGACAGTACGGTTTTACTAAAGGCTAAATGCTAAGGGCTGAGAATCGCGCGACGAATGCTGCTATTTGATTCACTGACGGCTGAAAGCTGAGAACTATTAGCGACATGGGCATTGGAACGTACATCCTGGTTTCGCTGGTCAAGATCGCGATCGCGCTCGCTATCCTGCTGACGGCCGTGGCCTATACCACGTTGCTGGAACGCAAAGTGGTTGGTCGCATCCAGAACCGCTGGGGGCCGTCGCGTGTAGGGCCGTTCGGCATCTGGCAGCCGCTTGCCGACGGCTTAAAGTTTATCTTTAAGGAAGACATCACACCTCCTTTTGCCAATAAGCCTTTGTACATGCTGGCTCCGATCATCGCCTTGACCACGGCGCTGACCTCGATCGCGGTCATTCCGATTGGTCCGTGGATCAGGCTGGGCAGCATTAACACGCCGCTGCAGATCGCCGACGTCAACATTGGACTGCTGATCATTTTGGGCGTCACCTCGGTGGGCGTCTACGGAGTGGCGCTGGCGGGGTGGTCCTCGAACAGCAAGTACTCCATGCTCGGCGGCCTGCGCGCCTCGGCCCAGATGGTGAGCTACGAAATTGCTCTCGGCCTGTCGCTGATCGGCGTGCTCATCTATACCGGCAGCTTCAGCTTGCGAGACATCGTCGACTCGCAAGCGGGAACATGGCTGGGCTTCATTCCTAAATGGAATCTGTTCAGGGGACAGTTTGTAGCCTTCTTTATTTACATCATGGCGGCCTACGCGGAGACCAACCGTATCCCCTTCGATTTGCCGGAGGCGGAGACCGAACTGGTCGCCGGATACCATACCGAGTACAGTTCGATGAAGTTCGCCATGTTCTTCATGGCCGAGTACGCCAACATGGTGACCGTGGCCTGCCTGGCCTCCATTTTGTTTCTGGGCGGATGGTCGGGGCCGGTCTTCGGGCCGCCGATTGTGCAGTCGCTGCTACCGGTATTCTGGTTTGCTTTGCGTGTGTTCGCCTTCATGTTTATTTACATCTGGGTCCGCGGCACGTTGCCGCGTTTCCGCTATGACCAACTCATGGCCTTTGGCTGGAAGTTTCTTCTGCCGCTGGCCATCGCCAATATCGTCGTTACCAGTCTGGTCGTAGCGCTGAAGTAAAGCAGCAACGGATCACCATGCTGTCCCTGATTCTGTTCTTCATCTTCGCGGCGCTGTGTGTGGGTGGGGCGATAAACCTGCTGGTGCAGAAGCACCCCATCAACAGCGCCCTGTCGTTGATCGTGGTGATGGGTTCGCTGGCCTTGATTTACCTGCTGCTGGGTGCCGAGTTCGTGGCTGCCGTGCAAGTCATTGTCTATGCCGGCGCGGTGATGGTGCTGTTCGTCTTTGTCATCATGCTGCTCAACGCGGGAGTGGAAGAGCGCACCGAACATGCCAGCCGTGTTGCCATGGTGCTGGGTGTCCCGGGCCTCATTATTGGATTGAGCCTTGCAGTATGGGTGGTCAGTCATCTCGCCGGGTTGGACCGCATCGCCATCGGCGGGCCCATGGTGATGAATGGCAGCGACGTGTTCGGCAATCCGCAAGCTATCGGCCATCTGTTGTTTCGCAATTTTCTGTTGCCTTTTGAGGTGACGTCGGTGCTGATCCTGATCGCCATCATGGGCGCCGTGGTGCTGGCGCGGAGGGAGGAATAAATGGTCCCTCTTTCCTACTACCTAGTGTTGAGCGCAATCCTGTTTGCCTGTGGGGTTGCGGGCTTTTTGATCAAGCGCAACATCATCACCATTTTTCTCTCGATTGAGCTGATGCTGAACGGCGTCAATCTTTCTTTCGTTGCTTTCGCCGCGCAGCTCAAGTCGCTTGACGGTCACATTTTCGTGTTCTTCGTGATGGTGGTGGCGGCTGCGGAAGCGGCCGTGGGACTGGCCATCATCATTTCCGTATTCCGTACCCGCGAAACCCTGAATGTGGATCGCGTGAACCTGCTGAAGCTGTAAGGGCGCTCCGCGCGCTAACGGGCGCGCTGAGTACCCGCGAGACAAGCTATGCACTTGTGGATCATTCCGTTACTGCCGCTGGCCGGAGCTGCCATCAATGGGCTGTTGGGCAAGCGCTTTTCCAGGGCACTGGTGAGCGCCATCGCCCTGGGATCCACCGCGGCTGCGTTTGCCATGGCTTTGTGGGTGGCTGCGCAGTTCCTCGGTTTGCCGCCGGACCAGGTTCCGCACATCGAGCGCTATGGCACCTGGCTGAGTGCGGGCCCGTTCTCGGCGGAGTTCGGCATTTATCTCGACCAGCTCTCACTGGTGATGATGCTGGTGGTCACCGGCGTCGGCTTTCTCATCCACGTTTATTCCGTCGGCTACATGGAGCATGAAGGCGGCTACTACCGCTATTTTGCCTATCTCAACATCTTCATGTTCTTCATGCTCACGCTGGTGCTGGCGAACAACTATCTGCTGATGTTCGTCGGTTGGGAGGGCGTGGGCCTGGCGTCATACTTGCTGATCGGATTCTGGTTCCTGAAGAAGTCGGCGGCCGATGCGGGCAAGAAAGCCTTCCTCACCAACCGCGTCGGCGATTTCGGGTTCCTGATCGCGCTGTTTCTGCTGATCAAGCATTTCGGCACGCTGCAGTACGACAGTCTGTGGCCGCTTATCAGCAAGTACCCCGTCGAAACTGGCGCTGCTGGCTTGCTGACGGCGATTGGCCTGCTGATGCTGGTGGGCGCAACCGGCAAGTCTGCGCAGATTCCACTGTATGTCTGGCTGCCCGACGCGATGGAGGGCCCCACTCCGGTATCCGCACTGATTCACGCGGCAACCATGGTGACCGCCGGCGTCTATATGGTGGCCCGCTCGCATCTAGTATTTAATCGCGCGCCCGATGCGGCGTTGGCGGTGGCGATCATTGGCACGCTGACTGCGATCTTCGCGGCGTCGATCGGCATCGTGCAGACCGACATCAAGAAGGTACTGGCCTACTCCACCATTTCGCAGCTCGGCTATATGTTCATGGCCTGCGGCGTGGCGGACTACGTAGGCGGAATCTTTCACCTCGTAACCCACGCCTTCTTCAAGGGACTGCTGTTCCTGGCAGCGGGCTCGGTGATTCATGGCCTGGGCGGCGAGCAGGACATGCGCAACATGGGCGGCTTGCGAAAGTACCTGCCCTACACCTTCTGGTGCATGACGTTCGCGACCTTCGCCATCGCCGGAATACCGCCCTTTGCCGGCTTCTTCTCCAAAGACCAGATTCTGTGGTCGGCCTGGAGCGGCGGCTATCACGTCCTTTGGGTGATCGGCATCATCACCGCCGGCATGACCTCGTTCTACATGTTCCGGCTATGGTTCCTCACCTTCTTTGGCGACTACCGCGGGCCCAATCCGGAGGCGGCGGGACATGCTGGCGGCAGCCACGGACACGGCGCTCCCCATGAGAGTCCATGGGTGATGGTGGTGCCACTGATGATCCTTGCGCTGCTCTCGTTGGTTGGCGGATGGATTGGCGTTCCCCACGTGCTCCAGGGCTCCGACCATTTTGGCAGCTTTCTTTCGCCAGTGTTCAACGCGACCGCCGCCACCGCCGAAGGAGCCGCGGAGCAAGGCGAATCTACCACAGAGTTGGCCTTCACCTTTATCTCTGTAGCGGTTGGCTTGCTTGGATTACTGGCCGCCTGGTGGCTGTATTACAAGCGGCCTGAGTTGCCCGCGAAAATGGCGAAGGCTGCCGGCGGGCTGTATATCTTCGTGCTCGAAAAGTACAAGGTGGACGAACTCTACGGGGCGGTATTCATACAGCCGCTGATTGCGCTGTCTTCGACCGTGTTCTGGAAAGGCATCGATCGCGGGCTGATTGACGGCGCGGTGGACGGCGGCGCCGCCGGCGCGCGCGAAGTTTCCGACGAGATGCGCCACATGCAATCCGGCAACATTCGTTCCTACGCGGGCTGGGTCGCCATCGGCGCGGCGGCCGTGATCGCCTTCATGGTGTGGAGGGGTGTGCGATGAATCTCATCAACAACAACATCCTCACCATCGTTATTTTTCTGCCGCTGGCGGGGGCCATTCTGCTGTTGTTCTTTCCGCGGCGCCATCGCGATATCCGCTATTTCGCGCTGGCGGTCTCGCTGATCACTCTGCTCGCTTCGCTGCACCTGCCGTGGTACCTGGTTCGCGGGCAAAGCGGCTTCCAGTTCGAGGAGAACATCCCCTGGATTGCCCATCCCAACATTCACTACCACCTCGGCATCGACGGCATTTCCATGTGGCTGGTCATCCTGACCACCTTCCTGATGCCGATGTGCGTGCTCATCTCGTGGAATTCCATCGGCGACCGGGTGAAGGAATTTTTCATCCTCATGCTGGTGCTCGAGACCGCGATGATCGGCGTCTTTGTCGCGCTCGACCTGTTCCTCTTCTACTTCTTCTGGGAAGCCACGCTGATTCCCATGGCGCTGATCATCGGCATGTACGGGCACGGGCGGAAAATCTACGCCTCCGTGAAGTTTTTCCTGTACACCATGATCGCGTCGGTGTTCATGCTGGCGGCGGTGATCTGGCTGTACGCCAAGACCGGAACGTTTGATTTCGTCGACATCCAAGGCAAGATTCAATCAGGCCAGGTGGCAGGATTCGAGCACGCAGCGTTTTGGCTGTTCCTCGGCTTCTTCGTGGCCTTCGCCGTGAAGGTGCCGCTATTCCCGTTGCACACCTGGCTGCCCGACGCGCACGTGGAGGCTCCCACTGCGGGTTCGGTGCTGCTGGCGGCCGTGCTATTGAAGATGGGCACCTACGGTTTGCTGCGCTTCAACCTGGGGCTCTTTCCCGACCAATCGCGGCGTAACGCTCCGTGGATCATCGCCCTCGCTATCATCGGCATCATCTATGGCGCACTGGTGGCGATGATTCAGCCCAACATCAAGCGGCTGGTCGCCTACACCTCGGTCAGCCATCTTGGCTTTGTGGTGCTCGGCATCTTCAGCTTCACGCAGATTGGAATGGATGGCGCGGTGTACCAGATGCTGAGCCACGGTATCTCCACGGGCGCGCTGTTCATGCTGCTGGGCATGATCTACGATCGCCGTCACACTTACGACATCGGCGAATACGGCGGGCTCGCCACGCCTATGCCGGTGTACGCAACCTTCTTCGCGTTCATCATGCTGTCGTCGGTGGGCTTGCCGCTGCTGAATGGCTTTATCGGCGAGTTCATGGTGCTGAGCGGCGCCTTCCAGGCGAAGCAGCTCTACGGCATTCTGGCGGCCACCGGCGTCATCTGGAGCGCGTGCTATCTGTTGTGGATGTATCAGCGCGTGTTCTACGGAAACGTCACCAATCCGGTCAACAACTCGTTGCGTGATTTGAGCGCTCGTGAGCGCGTCTCGTTGTGGCCGCTGGCGATTGCGGCGCTAGTCATGGGAGTTGCGCCGATGCTGTGGCTGCACTCGATTGATCCGGCGGTCGCCGCGACGTTGAGGCAGTTCTCCAGCGTTGTCCAGGCGCACGCAGCTCACGCCCCAGGGTATTTGTCGGGCGCCGATGTAGCGCGTAATGGAGTGCAAGCTGTACTGCAGGTGATCGGACGATGATTCCGGCCGTTGACTACATTCGGGTCCTTCCTGAGCTGGTGCTCAGCATCTTCGGCATCATTGTCATGATGGTGGACCCGGTCCTTCCCGAGCAGGGATCGAGAAAGCGGCTGGGCATTGTGGCGGTGGTAGGCACTCTCGCGGCCCTCGCCGCAACCGCCTATCAGACGGGCTTCTACGGCGAAGCTTTTTACCACATGGTCAGAGTTGACACCTTCAGCGTGTTCTTCCATGTGGTCGTGCTGATGATCGCGCTGGTCGTTATCCTCGCCTCGTATGACTATCTCGATGTGCAGAGCATCCGCGCCAGCGGCGAGTATTACGCTCTCATTCTTTTCGGCACCGTCGGCATGATGCTGATGTCGTCCGCCATTGAGCTGGTGCTGATCTTCATCGCCCTGGAAATTTCTTCGATCTCGACTTACATTCTGGCTGGCATGCGCCGCCGCGCCGCGGAGAGCGCCGAGGCGTCATTGAAGTATTTCCTGCTCGGCTCCTTTGCCACCGCGTTCTTTCTGTACGGCGTGGCCATGATCTACGGCGCCACCGGCACCACCAACATCTACAACATCGCCAAGTTCCTGCATATCCAGCAATCCACGTTGGCCTATCTGGCGGTGGGCCTGATGTTCGTCGGGCTGGGCTTCAAAGTGGCCTCGGCGCCATTTCACGTGTGGACTCCCGACGTTTATGAAGGCTCGCCAGCGCCGGTGGTTGCGCTGATGTCCACCGGCCCGAAAGCGGCGGCGTTTGCGGTGCTGCTGCGCGTGCTCTTCGCCACCGGCGCGCCCGGCTGGTTCTGGATGGTCTGGGTGTCGGCGGCGCTCTCCATGACCCTGGGCAACATCGGCGCGCTGGTGCAACAGAACGTCAAGCGCCTGCTGGCTTACTCGTCGATCGCCCACGCCGGATATCTGCTGGTGGCTTTCGCGGCCGGGCAGCAGGTCGGCATCTCCGCCGCCATGTTCTACGCCGCGTCCTATGCGGCGATGAACGTCGGCGCGTTTGCCGTGGTCAGCCATTTCGCTTCCGCCGGCGAGAAGTACGTTACTCTCGACGACTACGCCGGACTGGGACGCCGCTCGCCCTTGCTGGCCGGCATCCTCACCATCTTTCTGCTTTCGCTGATCGGCATTCCCGTCACTGGCGGCTTCTTCGCCAAGTTCTATGTCTTCTCCGCCGCGCTGCAATCCGGCCTGGTTTGGCTCACCATCATCGGCTTCATCAACAGCGCGATTGCCGCGTATTATTACCTGCGCATCATCATCGTTATGTACATGCGGGACGAGCGCAGTGAAGCTCCGGTGGCCCGCATTCCGGTGGGGCTGGGGATTGGATTGGCGATCAGCCTGATCATGACCATCTATCTCGGCGTGCTGCCCGGACGCGTACTCGAATATGCAATTCAGGGCGCACAGGACTTGTTGAAGTAGGCGGGGTAGTGCGGGCTACCGACACACGCAAACAACAGCAGATTCCTCGCTACGCTCGTAATGACAATTCAAGCGGCAAACCTTCATTGCCACAAACACAACGCCCCATCTGAAGACGGGGCGCGGCGATGCGGTTGCCAGCGACAGCTAGACAACCTTGACGAAGATAATCACCAGGGTGAACAGCACCAGCGACTCGATGAAGGCGAGGCCCAGAATCAGTGCGAGTTGGACCGCCGGGCGGGCAGCAGGATTGCGCGCCATGGCTTCGCACGCCGCCCCGCCCACTCGGCCCTGGCCAAGAGCGGCCAGTCCGGCGGCAATGGCCATGCCAAACCCGGAGGCTATGGGGACCCAATTGGTCGCCGGAGCAGCGGCGCTTCCGCCCTGCGCGTACGCTGGCATGGCCATCAGCATCATGGCTCCCAGCGAAAAGAATACCGTCATTAGTTTCTTCATTTCGTTCTCCTTATGAATCGCTGCCAGTGGGTGGTTGACGTTCACCGTGCTGACGCCCTCACGCTGACAGCAAACTTGAAAATAGCAGTTAGCAATTAGCTCTTAGCACGCAAGCATTAGCTGAATTCCGATTACTAAAGGCTAATCGCTAAAAGCTAATGGCTGCTTCCTCAATGCTCGTGCGCCACCGCTTCTCCGATGTACACCGTCGCCAGTAGCACGAAAATATAGGTCTGAATCACCGACACGCCAATGTGCAGCAGGATGAACACCACTGGGAGAGCCAGGGGAACCAACGAGAAGAACACCAGAGTGACCAGATCGCTGGCGAACATATTGGCGTAAAGACGTATGGTGAGCGAAAGAATTCGCGCCAGATGACTGAAGATCTCAATGGGAAACAACAGGATCGCCAGCCACGGTTCTGGGCCCATAAAATTCTTTACATAGCGGAAGCCGTTCGAGCGCACGCCCTGGGAATGATAATAGAACCAGGTGACCAGCGCGCAACCCAGCGGCACCGAGGGAGTCGCGGTCGGCGATTCAAATCCGGGTATGACACCCAGCAGACAACTCAACAGAATGAACATACCCAGGACTGTCAAGTAGCCTACGTAGCGCTCGTAGCCGTGGCCAATCACCTCGTGGCTCTGCTTGCCGACGAAGGAATCGAGCTCCTCCATCAGGTGCTGCATCTTCCCAGGGTCGTCCACCGACAGGCGCGCCCGCACGACCACAAAAAACAGAATGATCAGCACAAATACCACTAACTGCATGGCCACATAATTGGGGATGGGCGCTCGCGGATAGGTCGCGTGCAAGTGAAAGATACCCAGGATCGCATTCGCCACGCCGGCGAAGTATTTATTCAGCAGGGCAGTTATCCAAAGTTGCTCAGGCATGAAGGCGTACTCATAGAAGGGCCGGGTTTCATACTGCGATGATTGCTGCTTGACACACACCCAGCGTCAGCCGGTACGCGTGCCGAAGTTATTAGGAAATCAGAATCCGCGCCGCAAGGTAACGAATACTTCCACTGCGACTTCGCAGGCCACAGCCACAATCGGAAGGCACACGCCCCCAAGAAAGCCATAAAGACCCGCGCGAGAAACATTAAATATAACATAGGCCCCGATGGCGATGAAGGCATAACGCAAGGCAGCGCGCAAGACGATTCCACCTCCCCGCTCCTTGCTTTCGCCGGTGGTAATGCGCTCTCCCAAGGCGTCCACTGCGCGCTCCAGCCAGCGATGATTGACGTAGGAGACGATCGCTCCCGCCAAGAATCCCGTCGCCACCGGCCAGCGGAAGAAAACCAGGCACACCACCAATCCGACGGCCGCCGCTGCGACCATGTATCTGCGGATACGCTTCAGCGCTCCGGCAAAGAATTCATCCGCTCCCGAGGAGGTGGGTTCAAGCATCGTGGTGGGCACACATCAATGTACCGCGCAGACCGCTCGCACGAAAATCATTCACCAGCGAGACACGGAGCGCACAGAGTTTTCGTTTTTCATCGAGGTTCTCCGTGATCTCCGTCGCTCCGTGGTTGATTTTCATCCCTGTGCATCCGCCGCAGGCCCAAGTCAGGGCTGTAACTGACCCGCAATTCAAGCTGCCGTGGAGTCAGCCGTCGCTATTCCGTGCACTCACCATTCGAATCATCTGCACGAACCCTAAGACGGACCCCACGATGACTCCGGCGATAAACAGCCAATGAGTGTGCAGCCAGTGATCGAGCAGTTTGCCGATCAGTAATCCAACCACCACCGCGGCGGGAATGATGAAAGCGATCTCCGAATAGCGCGCCCACAGGACCGCTGCGTTCTGTATCTTGTCGTCCCGGTGCTCGTCAGTCATGAACAGAGGCTACCATCTGCGGTCAAGCGCGGGAAGCATTCAGCGGCCTCGAAATTGGACAACCTGCTGAACTCAGTCCGCTCGCTGTTTGACCGCAGATGCGGCAGACGCTATGATCGAAATGCGGGGTGGAGCAGTCTGGTAGCTCGTTGGGCTCATAACCCAAAGGTCGGTGGTTCAAATCCACCCCCCGCAACCAAACTTTTAATGGGTTTACGAGCATCGGATGTTTTCACCGCAGGGGCAAAAAAGGGCAATAAGCCCACCTCCGCAGTGAAATGCG
>PLXE01000059.1 GCA_003151335.1 Acidobacteriaceae bacterium | reverse complement strand
GCAGGTAGCCTTCGAGCCAGCCTTGGCATTGGTGCTCGCTGAGCATTTCCATCACGCTCCCAGTGGGCGCGAGAAATTCGTCGTCCGGCACGGTCGCGGCGTCCCATTGGCGTTTGGTCACTTCAAAGAGGGCCTCCAGGCCGTTGGAGAGCGTCTCGTCAGGGCCAAACACCCGGAAATTCCGCTGCTCACTGTTCAGCTTCGCCACATCGCACAGGAAACGCCCGAGCACATGCGTGTCGCCGATGCCGCTCACCCCCGGTGACGGCACGTCCACCGCGTAGTCGCAGAAATCTGGCATCCGCAGGTCGCGAAGCAGAATGCCGCCGTTTGCGTGGGGGTTCGCGCCCATGCGTCGTTCGCCCTTGGGCGCAAGTTCGGCCAGCTCCGGTTTCAGCCGGCCCTGTTCATCGAAGAGTTCCTTCGGCCCGTAGCTCCTCAGCCAGTCTTCCAACAGCTTGAGGTGTTCGGGATGCGTGGCCGGGTCGGAGAGCGGCACCTGGTGCGAGCGGAAGGTGCCTTCAACCTGCAGGCCATCGACTATCTTCGGCCCCGTCCAGCCTTTGGGCGAATTGAGGACGATCATCGGCCAGCGCGGACGCGCAACGTTGCCGTTGACGCGGGCGTCCTGCTGGATTTTCTTGATCTGCTCCACCGCCGTGTCGAGCGTCGCGGCCATGGCCTCATGCATCAGCGCCGGCTCGTGACCCTCGACGAAGTAGGGCGTCCACCCATAGCCGCGTAGCAACTGTTCCAATTCCTCATGGTCGATACGAGCTAGGATGGTAGGGTTGGAAATCTTGTAGCCGTTGAGATGCAGGATCGGTAGCACCGCCCCGTCTGTGGCCGGATCGAGAAATTTGTTGGAATGCCACGCCGTGGCCAGCGGTCCGGTTTCCGCCTCGCCATCGCCGACCACGCAGGCGACGACGAGATCGGGATNNGGATTGTCGAACACCGCCCCGAACGAATGGCTGAGCGAATAGCCCAGCTCGCCGCCCTCGTGGATCGATCCCGGACACTCGGGCGATGCGTGGCTGGGAATTCCCCCGGGAAACGAAAACTGAACAAAGAGCTTCCGAAGCCCCGCCTCATCCTGGCTGATGTTGGGATAGATCTCGCTGTAAGTACCCTCGAGGTAAGTGTTGCCCACGACGGCCGGGCCGCCGTGCCCGGGGCCGGAGACGTAAATCATGTCGAGGTTGTATTTCTTGATGACCCGGTTCAAGTGCACGTAAATGAAGTTCTGCCCGGGGGTGGTGCCCCAGTGTCCCAGCAGCATGTGCTTCACATCCGGGAGCATCAGCGGCCGCTTCAGCAGCGGATTATCGTAGAGATAAATCTGGCCAACCGACAGATAGTTGGCGGCGCGCCAGTACGCATCCATGTTGTGGAGCAGTTCCGGGGAAAGAGTCTTTGTCGTCATGGTTTAATTTCCCTTTTTTCAGGCAAGGCCGAGAACCCGGCAAACCGTTTTCGCTATCATGTGTTCTTCGTCCGTGCGAATGACGCGGATCGCGACTCGGCTGGCCGCGGAGGAAATCACGCCCTCATTCGCCGCGTTTCGCTTTTCTTCGAGTTCGATTCCAAGAAATTCCAGCCCATCGCAAATCCGGGCGCGGACCGTGGGCGCATTCTCTCCGATGCCACCAGAGAACACCAATGTGTCCAATCCGCCCAGCGCCGCCGCGAATGCGCCGATCCATTTCTTGACCTGGTAGCAAAACAGCGCCACCGCTTCAGCCGCCCGCACGTCCTGCGTCTCGTGCTGCAGCAAGTCACGCATGTCGGAACTGGTCTCTGACACGCCGAGCAGTCCAGACTGGAAATTGACCATCTCGTTGAATTGCTTGGCGCCCATTTTTTCAGTGCGCGCCAGATACCAAACCAGTCCGGGATCCAGATCGCCGGAGCGGGTGCTCATCGGCACCCCAGCGGTCGGGGTGAAACTCATGCTTGTATCCACGGGTTTGCCGTCCCGCACCGCTGCCAGGCTCGCACCATTGCCGAGGTGGGCGAGGATGATCCGGCCTTGTGCCGCATCCGCTCCGGCCAGACGGGCTAGTTCTTCCATTAGAAACGCATACGACAATCCGTGAAACCCGTACCGCCGCACGCCCTGCGCTTCGTAGCGGCGCGGGATTGGCAGCAACTGCGCCACGCGCGGCATGTCATGGTGAAAGGCCGTGTCGAAACACGCCACTTGGGGCAGCTCAGGAAAGCGGCGATGAAACGCCTCAGTCAACAGGATCTCCTCCGGCAGATGGTCAGGATCGAATGCACTGAGCCGCTGCAGCTCCTCAACCATTTTCGCAGTGATTCGCTGCGGCTGGTAATACTTCGGCCCGCCATGCACGACGCGATGCCCAACCGCGGATAATGCTTCACGCCCACTGCGTTCCTCGATCCAATCCATCAGAACGCCCACCGCCACCGTGTGATCCGGGGCCGTGACTAGCCGCGAAAAGATGTCGGCACGGTCCAAGCCCTTAACACGTAAGGTGGCCTCCGCCGATCAGATCCGCTCAATCCCGCCTTCCAGAATCCGACGCAACGAGTCACCGGCC
>PLXE01000010.1 GCA_003151335.1 Acidobacteriaceae bacterium | reverse complement strand
GGACTAAAGATGGGGGGCAGGTCACCGCCTATGGATTCTTGGTGCTGGAGCGGTGCCTTTTTCCCCCTGCACCAGGTTCGCCGCCACTGCGGGCAGTCGACCTCCGGCTTCGCTTACCCCGTATGCAACCCAGCTACACGCCCCGCGGCGCTGCCGGTGCGGACCGAACGGCATAATCCATCCTCGATTGCCACCCTGCGCCGCCAGATCGCCACCCACCTGCCCAGGTGTCCCTGCTGCCTGCGAGGCTTCTTATAACACAGTAGTACTAATGGATCTCAGCCTTGTTGGTCGACGGCAACTTTTTTCGTGCTACCGAGCTTTTGGGAGACCAGCCGAGAAATCGTCGCAATTGACTTAAAGGAGTCTTCGGTCAGGTCGGCTGTGTCGAAAGTACATTTGAACTGTTCCTCGCAAAACCAAACGAGGTTGGCCATGAGTAGGGAATCGAGCAATCCCGCTTCAAACAAGTTGGTGGTTTCACCAACAATAGTGGGATCCTCAAAATTAGTTTGCTCCAATATAAAGGCGCGCAAGTCTCTCGCAATGTCTTCAGGCTGCACCATTAAAACCCCCAAACAGATAGCAACTCCCAAAGTGCTCGGTAGCATCAATAAGTGATACATAGAAGTTGCCATTTTTAACTCAGTAACTCTGTAAACACAGGATTGCATAATAATGTAGACGCTGAAGTCTCGCCGAACTCTTCTCGCTCAAAATCCACGATGGTTTTGAGCCAGGAAGCCTCAGAAACAATAAGGTTATAACTGCAGAACGGGCTGTCCGACCCAAAGCACACCCTTCCAGGGAAGATCTTCAACAAGCTTGAAAGTGCGGCCTTCATCCCGGCCGCATTTCTAAAGAACAATTCTTGCCATCCAGAGATGTCAAAATATAGATTTCGTGGAACCTCCGGATTACTCGCAAACGTACTCCAGGCTTCAAATCCGCTGTGACCAGCAATGAATGTCACACCTGGGAACGCCTTAGCAAGGGCGATCAGCGCCTGAGGCTGCGCATTTGCATCACTCAAACAATCGAGCGTCCTTCCAACATGAACTAAGACAGGTAGATGCCGATTTGCCGCTACCTCGACAACTCGATGAGTTTCTTGATCATCGAGACGCCAACGCGACGTTGGGTGGAGCTTTAGACCGCGCGCGCCCAGATCATCAAATGTCCACTTGAGCAGCGCCAAAGCATCAGATCGCCGCGGATCCACTCCGGCGAAACCCACTAGTCGGTCTCGAAAGCTAGTACATATTCCTAGTATCTCGCGGTGTATCTCCCAAATGGACTTTTCCGCTTCCCCCAGTTCAAGTCCCCAATCGAGAACGAGAATGATACGTTTTTCAATCCCAACCTTGTCCATAATCGTGAGGGTTGCCTTTCCCGTGCCATCAGTCAACAACCGTGAGATGAGAGTTTCGGTGGAACTCGCCGAGACGTGGCGGCCCAAGCTGCGTAGTCTACGAGCATAGTCGCGAGCTATCGACTGGGTGACCGCGGCTGGATACCACGATGGGTGGTAAAGATGCGCGTGTATATCCAGAATCACGGGTGCACCCTCTTGCGGAGGATCTTGCCCCCCAGTTCTGTGCGTCTGATTTGGCTGACAACGTTGATCGTGGCGGGAACAAACATTCGCGGCAAGCCGTTACGCATGTGAGTGAAGATGGTGTTGGTGTCACCCCGTTTGTCGGACAAGACAACGTCCAAAGACACGGAGGGGGCACCCTGCAGATTGACGGAAACGTATGCAAATGCCTCCTGCACGCCTGATATTCCAAGCGCGATGGATTCGATCTCGTTAGGATGGATCTTTACTCCCATTAAATTCATCATGTGGTCACTACGTCCGAGCAAAACGATTTCACCATTTTCGTCAAAGTATCCCAGATCGCCAGTGCGCACTTCTTTACATGGAAGAAAGGCGATGCGGTCCGACGGGACCTCCTGAAGGTAGCCTTCCATGACGTTTGGTCCCCGTAGTACAATTTCCCCAGGTTCATCCCTATTTCCGTCAATTTGAACCTCGACGCCTCTCGACGGACGACCAATCGACTTCGAAGACGGGGTAGTAGCAGTAATTTCACGATAGCAGGCGCGTCCCGCCTCTGTCAGTCCGTAGATATTAAAAATCCTGAGCCGGGGGTTAAGCTCAAATGTGCGCCCGAGGATGTCATCGGATAGCACATCGCTCGAGCTCGTTATAACCTCCAGCTTTTGCATAATGTGCTGGCCCTGGTCCCCAATGATCTGCAGCATTTGCCTCAGCGTATAGGGAACCAAGACAAGATCCGTTATTTGATCATTTGCAATCCTCTTAAATAATCCACCCGGCAACGCTATGTTTTCGCCAAAAACGAAGCTCGCTCCCGCGAGGACGTGACCAAAAATCTGGATTAGTCCATAGTAATCGTAGAGCGGAACTGTTACGAGACTCCGGCGGTTCACCTCAAGTGAAAGAAAGTCCACCATCATCCAAGCCGCTGCCAGAATGTTGGATTGACTCAGACAGACTCCCTTCGGAGTGCCAGTTGTGCCGGAGGTGAAGAGCACTAACTGAATCTGCTCGGCCTCCCGAGTTGATGTTATAGGCAGCGACGGAAGCGCACTATTTCCGGCAAAATCGATGACAACTTCGTCATGTGATACAAAATCCTGCGATTTGATAATGATGCAGGGATATCCTTCCAAGAGACTCTGATGTTTCTTGTATAATATCTCAGTAGTAATCACCAAGTGGGGTCTTATCTTTAGACAGATACTCTGGATGTGAGATGTGACGCTATGAATAGAGAGCGGAATAATCGTGCTCTTGGCGAGAAAACAATATACCGTAAGGAGATAAGATATAAAACCGTCGGGTAATATTGTAAGCAGGCGCATGCCCCTGATTCGGCCGAGACGGGTTTCGATCCTCCGTAAGCTATCAAGTAGCTGCGAGTAAGTTAGCCGGTGGTCTCTGAACTGAAGAGCCAGACGGTGAGGCTCCACCTCCGCTAGCTGCTCGATCCTGCGCTTAAAATCTTCCATGCAACTATCCAATCCGAAATTTAGTGGAGATTCGTTCGGGCGATTTCACACTGAAGAGCTTACCGCTTTGGGG
Source organism: Acidobacteriaceae bacterium (assembly GCA_003151335.1). Lineage (GTDB taxonomy): Bacteria > Acidobacteriota > Terriglobia > Terriglobales > Acidobacteriaceae > Bog-257. The sequence goes on along the minus strand of PLXE01000010.1, from coordinate 552 downwards.
GCATTCCTGACAACAGGCGCGGAGGACGGTTGACCCGAAATCTGGGCCAACGATGCGGAACAACGCAGGAAAGTAGGCGTGCCGGAAGAAGTCCGGTTCCAGACCAAGCCTGAGATTGCACTGGCACAGATCCGTTCGCTGGTGAACGAGGATGTGCCGCGTGGTGTGGTGCTGGCTGATGCCGCCTATGGCAACGATAATGGCTTCCGCGAGGGGCTGGAAACGCTGGGATTCGCATATGTCGTGGGTGTCCAGTCTTCGACCTCGGTCTGGCCGCCGGGCATCGCGCCGCTTCCGCCCCAGGCCAGAAGCAGGATGGGACGTCCTGCCAGGCTGCTGCGGAGGGATGAACAACATCAGCCGCTTTCGGTGAAAGAGCTGGCTTTGTGCTTGAGCGCCAGCGATCTCCGGCGAGTAAGCTGGCGCGAAGGCACGCGCGGCACCATGCACTCGCGTTTTGCCCGGCTGCGCGTGCGCGTGGCGCATCGAGACTACTGGCGCAGTGAGCCGCATCCTCAGCAATGGCTGCTGATCGAGTGGCCGAAGACAGAG
>PLXE01000108.1 GCA_003151335.1 Acidobacteriaceae bacterium | reverse complement strand
CTGAAGCCGTGCCCTTTCAAAGCGTGCTGTGTTCGCCCACCGAAACAGATGAATAATCCGGGTTCAGGCCCGCGTCCGAGAGCGAGAATAAAATCGCGTTAGCCAGGAATTGGGCGGGCGTTCTTAACCGCGGGCCTGAAGAGCGTGTGTGAGAACTCGTTCCAAGTCGCCACGCTGGAATGACTATGCAGAAAACCAGCTCCGCAGGGGCGAAAGAGTTTAGCCCAGCACGGAGCCGCAGGCGGAGTGCTGGGTGAAGTGGAAAATAAATTCGAGTCCCGTAGGGACGGCAGAGGTTGTGACACAGTCTCTCTAGGCGGGTGGCTAGCGAAAATCGCTGACCTCGCACTCCCCGCAACTCTTCCGATACTCCCCAAGCCGCCGAATTCGAGTTACAACAGCAGCATGATGAGAGCATCTTCCGAGGCCAAACATGCGCAGTTGGTTGAGCGGGCTGTGGAGTGGCTGCGTTATGCCTACCGATGCGGCATCATCCTTTCGGAGCAGTATTGCGCCAGCGGCGAAGTTCCTGACGTGATCGGCTGGAAAGGCTCCTGCCAGTCGGTGGTTGTGGAATGCAAGGTCTCGCGCAATGATTTTCTCGCCGACGCCAACAAGCCGTTTCGCCTGAAGCCGGAAGGGGGCCTCGGCAGCCGGCGGTTCTATATGGCGCCCGCGGGCTTGATTGCGCGGGAAGAATTGCCCAAGTATTGGGGCCTGCTGGAGCACAAAGGCCGGCAGGTGCAAATGCTGGTGAAACCGGGAAAACTGGACCTGAGAAGCCCAGTGGGTCTGATGAAAGAGATGAACCTGCTATTGGCGAGCCTGCGGCGAGTGGAAGTGCGCATCGAACCGCAGACCATCACTGAGTTCCTGAAGTGGAAGAACCGTCTCGCGGAATACAACGGTGGCCACTTGCCCGAGGGCATCACCGCGCCGGACGAAGAGCAGAACCATTATCTTGTCACGTAACTCTCGCATCACGCGCTGGCAGCACATAAAAACCTGTTGTCACAGAATGTTGCAAAAGGTTTAAGCTCACCCTAGTTGGCTCCTCGCCACATTGACATTGCAGAGGCGACCATGAGCGATTCCACCAGCTTTGATTTCTATCTCGAACCTTGGCTTACGGCGCGCGTGCCGCGCATGGCCGAGTACAGTCGGCAACTCGCCGACTTCTACGCCTGGGTGTGCACCGACGTGGACGCGCAGGCGAACTATACCGATCGCTACGCGCCTCCGGCTCTGGAGACCTACGACCGCAATGGCGAAGTGGTGAACCGGGTTGTCGCGAACCGCTGGTACGACGAGCAACATCAGGAACTCTATCGTCGCGGCATCATCGGATTGCCCTATGCGGAGCAGGCGCCTCATCTGCTGACCTTTGCCATGGGCTATGTGTTATCGCAAGCGGACATCAGCTTGCATTGTCCGGTCACACTCACCGGAGCGGTGGCATACGTACTCAGCTCGCACGCGCCGGACGCAGTGCGGCAGCAATTTCTTTACGACGTTGCACGAATGGACGGCCTGGCCAAGACCGGCGGCACATGGGCGACCGAGCAACATGGCGGCAGCGACGTAGGAGCGACAACCACCACGGCTGTTCAGCACGGCGACCGCTTTGCGCTGCACGGATTGAAGTGGTTTACCAGCAACGCCAACAGCGGTCTTGCACTGGCCACGGCGCGGCCCGAGGGAGCTGCAAGCGGGACCGCTGGACTTGGCCTCTACCTCGTGCCCAGTCATCTGGAAGATGGGCGGCCCAACCACTATTCCATCCGTCGCTTGAAAGACAAGCTGGGCACCAAAGGGCTTCCGACCGGAGAGATCGATTTGCTGGGTGCGGAAGCGGTCGAGATTGCTGCACCGCCCGACGGCTTCCGGCTGATGATGGATGCGCTGGAGTACAGCCGCATTCACAACGCCGTTGGCTCCGCAGGCGTACAACGCAGGGCACTGCGCGAGGCGCTTGCCTGGGCGAAGTCCCGCCACGCCTTCGGCCACGTGCTGATGGATTACCCCATGGTGCAGGACGAGCTGTTGCGCATGCGCGTGCAGTTCGAGGCAGGCGCATTGCTCGCCTTCGAGGCGGCCATCGCTTTCGACGAGGCGCAGCACGACCCGGAGCGCCGCACCTGGTTGCGATTGGTCACCGCGCTCGGGAAATACTTGACCGCGGAGTATGCCATTACCGCGGCCCGGGCTGCGCTGGAGTTGATCGGCGGCAACGGCTACACCAGCGACTATCCCGTGGCCCGCCTGTTGCGCGATGCGCAAGTGTTGACGGTGTGGGAAGGCCCGGCCAACATTCAGGCGCTGGAGTTGCTGCGCTTGCTCGCCCCTCGTTATCGAGGCTGGGAGCAATACCAGTCGCGAATGCACGCGATCCAAGAGAAGCTCCCAGTGGCGCACGACAAACTGCGCGAGGCCATGCAAGCCAGGCTCAACCGCGACCGCGAGGCAGTGGCGATCGCGATGCGCGATGAGCAGAGCGCACAGCGTTATGCGAGGAAGTTGTTGCATCGCTTGAGCCAGAGCCTGGCGTTTGCCCTGTTGTGCGAAACGGCCAGCGACGCGCAGCGGAGCGGCAATCCGGTGCCGGCGCACAGTGCCTGGCGCTACTTTGAGGAGATTGAACCGCCGGCCTTCGGGATGGAAGACGACAACGCGCGCCGGGGTGTTTTGGAACTATTAAAAGACGAGGCGTTACACTCCGCGAATGTGATTTAGACGCCTTCGCTGGAGATTTCCGGTGCGCGCAGGCGGGCGGCGGCGATTTCGTCCCAGCGCACCCAGGCGATGTAAAGAACGACCAGGATGTTAATCCCCAGGACCGCCCAGTGGAGTTGGTTGGAGCGGCGAATTACTTTGTAGATTTCGAATGGGAGGTACACGCATCCGGACACAATGGCCAGCCACTCCCCCCACGCGCGTTGCCTCCACAAGCCGTAGCCTTCCGCGAAACGCAGAATGGCGTAGATAATCGCGATCGCACCGATCATCGCAATGCTCGTGCTGGAAATACTGTTCGCTGCGTGGAGAAATTCCTGCGACCAATGGCGACTGGGATTGATATGCAGCGAGAAAAGAATATGCTCTGCTGCCTCCTCGAAATCCACATCACGCCGAATCATGACGATCAAGAAGTAGGCGCTAGCCAGTGCCAGAGCCCCCTTACACGCCTCGAACACCGCGACCGTGCGCAGCCCTCCCTTGTGGGAGTGCTCACTCGTGGTAGGCCGGAGGTGGGTTCGAGTAGCGATGCTGTTCATACCCCTGAGGGGCTTCGCTGACGTAGTGCTCAGCGTAGCTTACCAGACCTTGTGTACTCCAGAATTCTGTCTCATTTTGAGATATAAGCCCAGCGCGTTGGGTTGGTTTGCAGCCGATTCCAAATTCTGCGGTGTGGGTCAGGCCGTTGCGCTCGGGCAACTAAGGCTCTGGCCAACCTGTGCGGCTTCGAGCATCTTGGTCACGGCGGTGAATTTTTCCCGGCAACGCCCGTCACCGGCGCGGGCGACCTCGGCTGCATCGATTCGTCGCCATGCAGCGTAGTCCGTCCAACAGATCTGCCTTTGCGCCAGCAGTGGGAGGACCCCCGTTCTCCCCGGTCGCACTCTGTCCGGTACTTCTTCGGCAATCTTCTGGGCTACCTGCTGAGCTTCAGTGCGATTGGTCGGAATCGTTCCCGAAGGGCCTCGCTTTGCCCATCCCACCACGTACAGCCTGTCTTTGATTTTTCCTTCTTCGTTGGCGAACACCCCATTGGCCGGAGTGGCCGTGCAGCACGGACGCGTCTCATATCCGATGCAGGTGATGGCCAGCTGCGCGGGAATTTCGCTGAGCGCTCCGTCGGCAGAACGAAACTGCACGGCGCTGAGTCGGCCATTACCGAGGAAGGCGATGGGCGTCAAGTTGAAGTGAAAGTAAATCATGACCGAAGCCCTGCGCGATTTGTTCTGCGCGAAGCTGCGCAGGGTTTCGACGATTCCGTTATTTCCAGCGAGTGCGGTCGAATCCTGCACCATGGGACACGCGCGCTGCAAAGTGCCGAGTTCGGCGAGTTCGTGCGGTGTGAACTTCGCATCGGCAGCACTGCGCCGGCCGACGACGTGGATGCTCTCGATCGGCTGCGTCTCCAGCCACGCCGTCACTTCGGGTGAAAGATCGGAACCGGCCAACTCGGTGGCACTCTTAGCCAGGATGCGGGCCACATCAATCGCTACATTGCCGTTGCCGATGACGACTGCCGACCGCACACCTTGTATCGCCAGCGGGTGGCTGTCCGGATGGCCGTTATACCAGCCGGTAAATGCGCCCGAGCCGAGGACGCCCGGAAGTTCCTCGCCTGCAATGTTGAGACGTCGATCGCGCGCGGCGCCGGTGGCCAGCGCGACTGCATCGTAGAGCAACATCAACTCCTCAAGTTTAAGGTCACGGCCAACTTCAACATTGCCGAAGAAGCTGACGCGGTCGCGGGAAAGCACGCGGTCCAGCACACGTGCAACCGCCTTCGTGCCCTGATGATCTGGAGCTACCCCGTACCGCACAAGTCCGAATGGTACGGGCAGCCGTTCGAAGATGTCGATGGAAGCATCGGGCATCAGGCGAAGCAGGCAGTCCGCCAGGTAACAACCCGCCGGGCCGCTGCCGATAATTGCGATTTGTTTCATGAATGCCGCTTTTCGCTCTTCGCTCTCCGCTTTTCGCCGACACGAAGTTTCACTAAGGTGCCGGCCACGAAAGCTTGTGCCATCCGGGTGCAAACCTGGAACCGTCAAATCAACACCCTGGTATCGCCGTGGTGAAACCGGTTTCGCGAAGAGCGAAAGGCGAACAGCGAAGAGCGAGAAGCAAAGAGCGTCTGCTCAATGCAAGCGCACGTACTCGTAGTCCACCGGGTTGTTGTTGATGCCGCGATCGGGAGGCGCAATCCACGCGGCCATCTTGCCCTGCTCGTGTACGCCATGCATGAGGCTCATTATGTAAGCCCGATCGCTCTCGCTCGGCAGCCACTCGCCAATCTGAGCGCTGAACTGTTCCTGGCCGATCGGCCGTCCGGTCAGATCGGTGGGAACGCCGGCCCACGCTCCGATATTGCGCCGGAAACGCGTGCTGGGCAGCGACAACCGGAAGGAATAGCCGGCCTTCTCGATCAGCCGGTTCCAGCGCTTCACGCCCAGCTCGCAGTCGCGGACGTAGGAGCCTCGCGTGACTTCGTTCATGGCATTGCGCATCGGGATTTGCTCGACCTTCGTACTTCCGCTCCCGTCCGGCAGCTCCAGCGAAAAGCTCTGTTCGATAGCAATGTGATCTTCGTATTGCGCCTCGTCCGGCCGGCCCTTCAATCCGTTGGCGAAATAGGAGGCCGCATTCGAGGAAGTCTCCGATCCGAACAAGTCGAGCGACGAACTGAACCAGAAATTGAGATACTTCTGCACCGTGGGCAGGTCGATCGCGCCGGCGTTGCGGACAGCCAGCGGATCTTCGGTGCCCAACTCCTTCATCACTTCCAGCGTGCGCCGCACCACGCGATTAATACCGGTGTCGCCAACAAACATGTGGTGCGCTTCTTCGGTCAGCATGAATGAGCAGGTGCGGGCCAGCGGGTCGAAGCTCGATTCGGCCAGCGACTTCAACTGGAATTTGCCATCGCGATCGGTGAAGTAGGTGAACATGAAGAAGCTCAGCCAGTCGTTGATGGGCTCGTTAAAGGTGCCGAGAATGCGCGGCTTGTTGGCGTCCCCGGAGTGGCGTTCCAGCAACTCTTCGGCTTCTTCGCGGCCGTCGCGCCCAAAGTAGGCGTGCAACAGGTAAACCATCGCCCACAGATGGCGGCCTTCCTCGACGTTCACCTGGAACAGATTGCGCAAATCATATAGTGAGGGCGCGGTATGGCCGAGCATGCGCTGCTGCTCGACCGACGCAGGCTCCGTATCCCCTTGGGTGACGATCAGACGGCGCAATATAGCGCGGAATTCACCGGGAATCTGCTGCCAGACTTCCTGCCCATAGTTGTCACCAAAGCCGATCTTGCGGTTAGGGTCGCGGTCTGCGAGAAAGATTCCCCAGCGGTACTCCGGCATGTGGACGAATCCATAAGTGGCCCAACCCTTCGCGTCCACCGAGGTCGCGGTGCGAAGATAAACGTCCGCCACCTGAAAATCGCGCGGACCAAGGTCCTGCCACCATTTCAGAAATTCCGGCTGCCAGTGTTCCAGCGCGCGCTGCAAGGTGCGGTTGGAGCCGAGATCGACGTTGTTTGGAATGCGGTCCTGATAATTGATCGACATCACACCCTCTCCCAATTGAAGCGCGCCTTCGATCCCGTGCCGAACAGCTTGAGCGCGCCCTGTTCGCCGGTCGAGTTCGGCCGGATGAATACCCAGTTCTGCCACGCGGACAGCCGGCCAAACACCTTGGTCTCCGTGGTTTCCGCTCCGGGGAAGCGCAGGCTGGCTTCCATGCCGGTGAGCGCGTCGGGCGAGAGCGCCGCACGCTCTTCGATTGCGATACGGACCTCGTCTTCCCAGTCGAGATCGTCGGGCGCCAAAGTAATAAGGCCGAGGTCAAGAGCTTCCTTGGGGCCAAGCAGTTTGCCCTTGGCTTTCACCGCTCCAGCCATGGATCGTGCATTGCCGCTGAATCGAGTTTCGAGCCGGCTGCAACCATTCACCGCGGGCAGCAAACCGAAATTCATTTCGTCCACCGCAATCTTCGGAGTGGGCGCGTCGCCTTCTTCTTCCGGAAGCGCCAGCATGTAGCTGCGATCGGCGGCCAGCGCCAATTCGACGAGCACGCCGGCGAAACACGAACCCGGCTCGATGATGGCGTACATGCTGCGCGAAGAAACATCCAGCCGCGCCAAGGTGCGGCGCAACATGCCGATGGTTTCACGCACCAGCCAATCGTTGCGATGCTGGAGCATCACGCGATCCGACGCCAGCACCGCGTCGATGCTGCCGGTCGTCTTGAGCAGCAGGAGCCCCAGCTCCGGTTCGTTGACCCGCAGCATGAGGATGGCGTCGTCAAGTTCGCGCGCCATGGCCAGCGGCCACCACTGATCGCCTGCGCCATGAATCGCATCGGGTTCGAGAGGCTGTGGTCCTTCAGGCGCGCGGACCGTCAGCGTCGTGGTTCGCGTCGCGCGATCGAATGCAACATCAACGTGCTCGTAGTGGTAGCCATTGTCGTCGAGCATGCGCTTCAGCGGAGTCAGCTTGATGCCCTTGGCATCAGCGGGACGGGTTGAGTCGTTCACCAGTGCTTGCGCGTGGGTGCGCACCACTTCCTGGAATTTCTCCGGGACTGCAATGTCATCCACCAGGCCCCACTCTTTCGCGCGCTCGCCCTTGACGCCATCGGGATTGGTGCAGAACATGTCAGCCAGGTCACGGCGCACTTTGCGCTTGTCCACCACACGAGTGAGACCGCCCGTGCCAGGCAAAACGCCGAGCAGCGGAACCTCGGGCAAGCTCACGGCGCTGGAACGGTCATCGACCAGCAGAATCTCGTCGCAGGCCAGCGCCAGTTCGTAGCCGCCGCCAGCGGTGGTGCCGTTCAGCGCGGCCAGAAACTTCAGGCCGTCATGGCGGCTGGAGTCCTCCATGCCGTTGCGCGTCTCGTTGGTGAACTTGCAGAAGTTCACCTTCCAAGCGTGCGACGAAGTGCCCAGCATGTAGATGTTGGCGCCGGCGCAAAACATGCGCTCGCGCGCGCTGGTGAGCACCACGCACGCCACCTCCGGATGCTCGAAGCGAATGTGCTGCAGGATGTCGTGCAGTTCGATGTCAACGCCGAGGTCATAGGAGTTGAGCTTGAGCTTGTAGCCGGGCCTCAGGCCGCAATCTTCGTTGACGTCCATGGCCAGAGTGGCCACGCGGCCATCAAATGTTAGCCGCCAATGGCGATGCTCTCCGGCCACGTCGAACGTGACCAGTTCCTTCTCATTTACGGTTGGCATACAGGTCGAACTCTCCTCAAGGCAGCGCCGGGCTGGCGCCTACAATTCCCCACGCGAATAGATGCATTATAGTGCATTTATGGGAAGCGGACAGAGGAAATATGGTGCAAATTCAAGGTGAGCGGCATCTGCCAGCTCGGATTTCTACCGCTGTGGAAACAAATGAGGCTTCTCATCGCAGTCAGTGTAGTTCTCGTCCATGGTCTGCATTTTGCCCTTGATCGGTTTCCGGGAGTATTCGACGAATCCACACTCGAGCTTAGGTCCTCTGACTAGTCCGCTTTCCGACACCAGAACGAGTTTCGCTCCCTCCCAATGAAACGTTGAGTCGATGTGTTCCCCTCCGAAGTACTCAGCGTGGCTCGTAATCGTCTTTGTGTCGGGATGAGGAACCGGATCGGCGATGAAGAGCTGGGGCTCGTATTGGAATCGCCCAGAAGCAGGATCCCACAGATAAACACAGAATACCTTCTTGCCAAGATGGGCGTTCAAATACTGTAGGAGTTCAATGTCTTCGTACCCGTCGAAATTGACGTCGGCATGCTCAACCAAGGTGAGCCGCTCGTCCCCTTCAAATAGTTGCATGGGAAGATCTTTACATGCCGGAAGCGTTTGAAAGGGTGCCGCATTGGAGGGCTGGAAAACCTGAACGCCCGTGACCACACTGGACTCGTCCACCTGCACAAGGAAGGTAAGGGGCGGGGCACCCGCGTGCACCGAGAAGGAGTAGCGAATGCGTGCCAACTTAGGGTCGAGTTTCTTCTTCAACTGTGGATGGGCAATCGTCGAAGACAGTATTAATGTGAACGACAATAACCATTGGTTCGCTAGTCGCATGCTACCTCCCGCTCACGGCTTTTCCCAACATTTCTAAGCTCTCTTCCACCGAGCAGCCTCCAGTATTGATCACCGCGTCGGCTTTGCGATAGAGCGGCTCGCGCACGTCGAGAATGCGTCGCAGGTCCGACATGGCTTCGCGATTGTCGGCCATGGGGCGCATGTCGCCCTGGGCGATGACACGCTGCATGTGCTCCTCCGGCGTGGCCCGCAGCCAGACTGTGAAGCACATGGTCAGCAGCCGCTCGAAGGTCGCAGGCTCGGAGACCAGGCTGCCGCCAGTAGCCAGCACAAACCGCGGATAGCGTTCGATGACCTGGTCCAAAACGCGGCGCTCCAGCCGCCGAAAGCCGCTTTGCCCATAAAGATCGAAGAGGACGCTGAGGCTGACTCCGCTCTCCTGCTCGATCAGGCGATCCAGTTCGAGAAACGGCGCCTCCAAACGATCCGCCAGCATGGCTCCCAACGTGGACTTGCCGGCGCCGCGCAGGCCGACCAAGGCGATGCGGCCGCGCCTCGCGTCCAGGTCAACGCCGCCGAAGTGTTTCACCAGCAGGCGGCGGGCCTCCACTAATTCCGCCGCCGGCAGCCGCCGCAGGAATTCGGTGGTGTGCACCAAGTCCACAGGAGGCTCGGGGCCGTCGAGCACCAGTGCTTGCAGAGGAGTGTCCAACGCCTGCGCGATTTGTCGCAGCAGCAGGATAGAAATGTTGCCCCGTCCGCTTTCGAGTTGCGCCAGATAACGCTCGGAGACTCCCGAATCGCGCGCCAGGATCTTGCGAGTCATACCGCGTCGAGCGCGCATCTCGCGCACTCGCTCGCCGAGCAACCGGAGGTAATCAGATTGGGAGCCTGGGTCGGCGCCAGCGGAAATCGCTGCGGCGGGGGTCTCCGCTGTCTCGTTCACCTCTACATGCACTATGTCGCGTTTTCGGCTCACTGTGGATGCATTATACTTCCGTCAGCCGCACGTATAATAGTGCCTGGGTAGGGACACAAACATGGGCTGCGACATCACGATCCTGGTGGGCACCATGACCGGCACGGCCGAGATGGTGGCCCAGGAGGTGCAGCAGGCGCTGGAGGTGGCTGGCCATCAAGCGACGATTCGGGTGATGGACAGCCTCGACGCCAGCGTCTTTCAGAGCAGGGGCGCCTTCCTGATTTGCACGTCCACCTACGGGCAGGGCGATGTCCCCGACAACGCACAAGCCTTGTTCAGCAGTCTTGAAAGTGAGAAGCCGGACCTCGCCGGCGTAATCTACGGCGTGATCGCGCTCGGTGACCGCACCTACAAAGATACTTACTGTCATGGCGGAATTCGCTTTGACAAGCTACTGACCTCGCTCGGCGCCAAACGGGCCGGCGAGGTCCTGACGCACGACGCAAGCTCGGGCACCTTGCCCGAAGAGGTAGCGGCGCAATGGGTGGTGCCCTGGGCTGAGCAGCACCTCGCATCATCCCCGGAGATTGCATAAATATGGCTGCGGCAGCACCTCACCAACGCGGCGAAGTTCTGGTTGACGGCAAGCGACTCGAGACACTATGGATCGAACCGGCAGACAAGCACCGCCCGACGATCGTCATGCTGCACGAAGGTCTGGGCTCGGTCGCGCTGTGGAAGGACTTTCCGCAACGCCTCGCGTCGCGCACCGGCTGCGGCATACTTGTCTATTCGCGCTATGGACATGGGAATTCCGACCAGCTGCTGGAGAAGCGTCCGGTGGAATTCATGCACCACGAAGGCGAAGTGGTGCTGCCGGAGTTGCTCGACAAGTTGAACATCACAAGGCCCATTTTGCTCGGCCACAGCGACGGCGGATCAATCGCGTTGATCTTTGCAGGTAAATATCCCGACCGGCTGCGTGCGCTGATCCTGGAAGCGCCGCACGTGTTTGTCGAAGACCTGAGTGTCGCGAGCATCACAGAGGCGAAGGTGGCTTACCTGACGACCGATCTGCCGCGGAAACTGGGGCGCTATCATCAGCACGTGGACGCGACCTTTTGGGGCTGGAACGACATCTGGCTCGATCCGCAATTTCGCTCGTGGAACATCGAAGAGTATTTGCCGGCGATACGCTGCCCGATTCTGTGCATTCAGGGCGAAGAGGACGAATACGGAACCATCGCCCAGGTAACGGCGGTCCGGGCGCGCGTGCCCGCGACAGAAATTCTGATGTTGCCGAATTGCAAGCACTCACCGCACCGCGATCAGACCGAAGCAACGTTGGAGAAGATGGCAGAGTACATGGCGTTGATGGAAGGTAGTGAGGAAACGGCACGTGTGAGCAAGGCCGCTGGTGAAGAACAATAAGGGATGGGCACTATAGAGTGTGCGTGAGAACTCATTTTGAGTTGGCTCGGTGGAACCAATTGCGCAAAATCCGAGCCCCGCAGGGGCGAAAGAGTCTAGCCCAGCACGGAGCCGCAGGCGAAGTGCTGGGTAAAGTGGAAAATAGATCCGAGTCCCTTTAGGGACGGCACGGTTCTCACGCACACTCGATAGGGGTCCTTCGACTCCTCGTCCGGTCGCCGCAGCGCCCGGACCCGTCGCTCAGGATGACACGATTGCAGGGCCGCTAGCGAGAAGCGAATCGCGAAGAGCGAAAAGCGTTCTTCCAGAAAAGGCGAAAACATGGCTGAATGGGTGCACACCTTCAAAGGTGCGGTTCTCGCGTCGGAGTACGATTTCGCGAGTCACATGAACTCGCACATGTATGTCTCGCGTTTCGACCAGGCCACCTGGTTTTTGCTGCACGCGATCGGAATGACGCCGGCTTCGATGAAACAGAAGAATCTGCGGGTGGCGATCGTTCGCCAGAACTATCAATTCCTGGAAGAGTTGCGGGGCGGGGAACTGGTGGAAATCAAGAGTGGCTTCCTGGCCATCGGCGAAAAGTATTTTCGCTTCATCCATCAGATGTACAACGACGAAACCGGCAAGATGGTGGCCACCTGCGACAGCGTCGCCGTGCAGGCCAGCCTGGAGTCCGGCAAGAGCGTGCCCATGACCGAGGAGCTACAAGAAAAAGCCAAACGGCACCTGGTGACGGCCAATGTCCCGCTGGACGAGGCGATAGGCTAGTTGAAACCGTTTGAGTTGTTGGTTTTCAACGGCGTGGCTAGCGGGTAAGATGTTCCTCAGGTGATTCCATGAGCCCCGAGTCTTCCGAAGAAAACACCACTACAACGAAAGACCACCCAGCGGTCGAGCATGTTGCCGAGGCGCATCGCATTCTGAGCGGGCTGAGGCAGCAACTCGACAAACATCCCGACTTGGATAAAGCCATCGCCAAGCTGGAGATGGCGCTAAATGTTCTGACCACGAGAACCGGCGGAATGTTGTAGGTCAGATTGAAGGCGGCCCATCCGCGCGAGCCTCGGAACGGCCGGGTGGTCCCCCTGCCCGGACCAAAACACTCCATGAACTCCAGCGAGATAGACTACAACCCTGTAAAGACGGTTTGGCATCACCCGCAGAGGCGGGCGGGAGGTAAATAAGCGATGAGCCGTACCGGTGTGGCCGTTTTGCTGTTTTCGTTGCTTCAGCTGGGGAATGCCGCCAACAATCCCGAGCCCATGGATGGCTACTCGCCCGCGCACGCAGTGGTGGAGAGCGATTGGGAGTCTAAGTTCCGCAACCTCCCCAACCCTGACGCGATGCGCGAATCCATGCAGCACCTGAGCGCTCGGCCTCACAACGTCGGTTCCCCGTACGACAAGGAAAACGCTGAGTGGATCCTCTCGAAGTTTCAGCAGTATGGCTTCGACGCCCACATCGAGACGTTCGATGTGCTGTTTCCCACGCCGAAGGAACGGCACGTTGAGCTGCTGTCTCCCACGCACTTTGTGGCCAAACTGCAAGAGCCCGCGCTCAGCATCGACCCGACCTCACAACAAACTTCCGAGCAACTGCCCACCTACAACGCCTACTCCGCCGATGGAGACGTTACGGCCCCGCTGGTGTACGTGAACTATGGCATGCGGGACGACTACGAGCAACTGGAGCGGCTGGGAGTCTCCGTGAAGGGCGCGATCGTGATCGCTCGCTACGGCGGCGGCTGGCGCGGGATCAAGCCCAAAGTCGCAGCCGAGCACGGCGCCGTCGGATGCATCATCTACTCCGATCCGCGAGACGACGGCTACTTTGAGGGACAGAATTATCCGGCTGGGCCGTACCGTCCCGAGGAAGGTGTGCAGCGCGGCAGCGTAATGGACACCGAGTATCCCGGCGATCCTTTGACTCCGGGAGTGGGGGCCACCAAGGACGCGAAGCGCCTGAGTCTGAAAGAAGCGAAGACCATCACCACCATTCCGGTGCTGCCGATTTCGTACGCAGATGCGCAGCCTTTGCTGGCGGCCATCTCTGGGCCGACTGCACCTGACACTTGGCGCGGAGCGCTTCCCATTACCTACAGGATCGGGCCTGGTCCGGCCAAGGTCCATCTGGTCGTGAAGTCCAACTGGGACCTGAAGACCATCTATGATGTCATCGCCAAGATTCCGGGCAGCGACACTGCCGATCAGTGGGTGCTCCGTGGCAATCATCATGATGCCTGGGTCAATGGAGCTGACGATCCAATTTCTGGCATGGTGGTCGTGTTGGAGGAGGCAAGAGCGCTGGGTGAGTTGGTGAAGCAGGGCTGGCGCCCGAAGCGGACCATTATCTATTGCGCGTGGGACGGCGAAGAGCCCGGCCTGCTGGGTTCCACCGAATGGGTTGAGCAGCACCAGGATGAATTGCGCCGGCACGCGGTGATGTACCTGAACTCCGACTCCAGCGCCCGCGGTTACCTGAATGTCTCCGGCTCCCATACGCTGGAGCGCGCCGTCAACCAGGTTGAGCGTGAGATTCAAGATCCGGAGAAGCATATTTCCGTGTGGAAGCGCGCCTACCTTCGACGAGTAGGACGCGCCGCCAGCTCGGAAGATCGCGAGGAGTTGCGCGATCGCGCCGACCTCCGTCTGGGAGCGCTGGGGGATGGTTCCGACTACACGGCGTTCCTCGACTATACGGGCGTGGCCGCGCTGAATATGGGATTCGGCGGCGAAAGCGGCGGCGGCGTTTATCACTCCATTTATGACGACTTCTACTGGTACACGCATTTCGGCGATCCCAAGTTTGTTTATGAGCGCGCGTTGGCCCAGGTGGCCGGGAGCACGGTCATGCGCTTTGCCGATGCTGACCTGTTGCCGTTCGATCCCACGGGATCAGCCGATACCATCAAACGCTACGTTGCGGAATTGAAAAAGGAGTTGAAGCAACAGCAGGACCAGGCGCGCGAGCGCAATCGCGAGGTTGAGGAAGGAGTCTTCACCGCAACCGCCGATCCGGAGAAGCAATACGTTCCTCCTCCGAAAGAGCCGGTGCCACCGTACCTGAACTTTGCCCCGCTCGACAATGGGGTGGAAGCGTATGCTCGCGCGGCCCAGCGCTATCGCCAGGCGGTCGCGAAATTGAACGACAACGATGGTGCCGCGTGGCAGTCTCCCGCGTTGCCGGCAATCAACGCCAAGCTGCTGTTGACCGAGAGGACCTTCACCGTCAGCCAGGGTCTCAAGGAGCGTCCTTGGTTCAAGCACCAGATCTATGCTCCTGGCGCGTACACAGGTTATGGGGCGAAGACGATTCCCGCAGTGCGCGAGGCCATGGAAGAACACAAATGGAAAGACGCCGATGACGGTGCGGTCATCGTTGGTCAGGTGCTGATGAGCGAGGCCAGCCTGGTCGATTCCATCGCCCAGGAGTTGGAAGAGGCGGAAGGCCAGCGGCCCACGACGCAGCAGGCGAAGCGAACCGATACCAAAGGACAACCAGCGCAGAAGCAGCAAGCTGGGCGGTAAACGGCGCTGCCGGTCCACTCGCTCTGAGGAGTCATGGTTTGCCAATTTGCGATCTGGGTTCACACGCTGGCACACCGCTGCTGTCGGTGGAGACGGCGCACCCGTATTCCATGATCTGTTGCAGCATTCGGCGGGCGCGGTGCAGCCGCATCTTGATCGTGGTCAGCTTCACGCCGAGAAGGCTCGCGATTTCGGGTGCCGTCAGCGCGTGGATCTCGTAAAGCAAAATCACCGCGCGATAATTGTCGGGCAGGTAGTGCAGGCAGCGCTGCACGCACAGGCTGGTTTGTCTCCGCTCGGCGATGTCGGCCAGCGATGGATGAGTGCGAACTGCGGCGTCCACGCGGTTGGCAGTTTTCTCCTCGTCGATGGAATCCTGCGGCTTGCGCTGACGCAGCCGATCCAGGCAGACGTGAGTGGCGATGCGGTACAGCCAGCCACCAACCGCCTCGGGATGGCGAAGCAAGTACAAACGCCGGTGCGCTCGCAGAAAGGTCTCCTGCGTGAGGTCTTCCGCCTCGGCCGGGTCTCGCACCATGCCCAGGATGTACCGGCGGATGCGATCGCGGTAAGCCGTGAAGAGTTCGCCCGCATCGGTTGCATCGCATACCGGCTGCATATGCCATTTATGGTCCGAAAGCGGCCATATTTCCGTGACGATAATCACCCGCGCTGGTGACTGCGGCCCGAGGCGGCGGTCCTCGAATTTACCCGCTCAATTGATTTCCACCTCCAATCCTCCCACCCAACCAGAGGCAAGATTGAAGATGAGCGCGCTGATTATGGCGCCGATGCCACCGATGATTCCGTATAAGAGAGGGCACAGTACCACCGCGAAAAGGCCGACAGCAGGACTGACCCAGGGCATGTGTGCATGATGGACCGACGGAGCGGCGAAGGCGATGACGCTGCAGAAAACGCCGGCGATCAAACCCACCAAACCGTACACCACGGCGCCAACTTTAAAGGCGGATGCTGGACCAATGCGCTTGAGATAGGACATATATAGCCTCCAGAACGGCAATGAACTGGAACGAATGCCGTCCTATCCCAAGGACGAAAACGAAACGAAAAAGGATACAACGAACAACAGCTATGCGGTCCCCAGCCGCTTCAACACATTCTCCCGAAAGCCGCGGCTCAGCGTCAGCTTGGTGCCGTCGCGCAGCAGAATGGAATAATCGCCATACAGCGAAGGCCGCAAGGTCTTTATGCGGTCCACATTCACCAGCGTGGAACGGTGCACGCGCAGGAATTGCCGGTGTCCCAATCGTGATTCCAGCGAGGTGATTGTTTCCCGCAGAATGTGGGTGGTACCGGCCACGTGCAGGCAGACGTAATTGCCTGCCGATTCGGCCCAATCAATCTCGTTGGGTTTCAGGCACACAATTTCTCCGTCCGCCTTGATCACAATGCGCTGCGGGGTTTGCTGCCGCGATTCCAGATCGGCCAATAGATCGAGCAGCTTGCGCTGAAAAGTCGCCTCCGAGGGATGCGACAATTGCTTGCGGGCATGGCCCAGCGCCTCTGACAGGCGGTCCTTTCCCACCGGCTTTAGCAGGTAATCCAGTGCGTGCACCTCGAACGCCTTCATCGCATATTGGTCGTATGCGGTGACAAAGATGGTGAGCGGCACATGCTCGCCGTGCAGCGCCGCAATCACGCCGAAGCCATCCACCTCCGGCATCTGCACATCGAGGAAGACAAGGTCAGGCTTCTCCTGTTTGATCAACGCGATCGCCGACTTACCGTCGCCACACTCGGCCACGATTTGCAGGTCGGGTTCATCTTCCAACATTCTGCGCAAGCGCTCGCGCGCCAGCGCTTCATCGTCACTAAGCAACACTCGAATAGGCATTGGTGGTCACGACCTCGTCGGAACTTTCGCGAAACGGTATGTGGATCTTGACGACGCAGCCTCCGCCGGGCTGGTCCTCCAGCGTCATCCTGTGATCGTGGTTGTACAGTTGCTGCAGGCGGGCGCGCGTGTTGCGCAGCCCCACGCCTTCCGCTGGAACGCCGCCCCGATGGCGGCTTAGCCCCTGGCCATTGTCGCTGATCTCCATCCACAGCTCGTCGAAGACCTGGCGCGTCGAGACGCGAATCCATCCCGGGGCGCGGCGCGGGCCTATGCCATGGCGAATGGCATTCTCCACCAGCGGCTGCAGAATCAGGTTCGGAACCAACGCAGACCGGGTCTGCGGTTGGATATCCGTTTCCACGCTCAGGCGGTCCCGGAAGCGTGTCTGCTGGATGTCAACGTACTTCTGCAGGAAGGTCAACTCGCGACTGAGCGGCACTTCGTGGACGCCGACTGCGTCCAGCGACAGGCGCAGCAGGTCCGCCAGTTGCAACGTCATGTGTTCAGCCGCGGAGCCATCGTTGCTGGCCAGGGTGGCGATGGAATTCAGCGTATTGAACAGGAAGTGCGGCTCCAGTTGGATCTTCAGTACCTCGAGTTGCGCATAAGCCAGCTGGGCTTCCAACTGTGACGATTGCAACTCGCGCTCCCGATACTTGCCGTAATACCCGAAAGCCTGGGTAATCAGCAGGACATACCAGTAGCGCTGGAAATCCATGAGGGCGCGAGAAAAAGTGTGCGCGAGAAATGGTGCGTGCGTTTCCTTAGTCCAAGTCACCAGCGGGAACAAGGACACAATCAGCGCCGCCCCAGCCAACGTAAGCACCGCGCTGGCGGCAAGATGGAGAGGGAGCGCCAGCTTCCAACTACTGCGATCGAAGGTAAATCGCCGGGCCAAGGCGTACACCACCGGCGTCAGCAACGACCACACAAACGAGATGGTGACGTTCCAGGCAAGCAACTGGGCCCAGCTCTCCGGGCTGCCCATGGACGCGGTATAAACATGCGCCCCGGCGGCACTCAGGAAAGCCAGCGCCGTCCACAGCACGAAGCCGATGGCCCAGATGCGGCCCCACTGTTTCAGCATGGTGAGCTACCTACTCTGCGTGAACCCAAGACAATTCGAGACGAGCTGCACCTACGCAGTCATAGACGAAATCCGGCCATAGATGTTTCCGGAAAAAATGACAAAGTTCCGGGTGAAAGTACGAAAGAGCTATCATGGCCGTGGTTCTCCGCTCGCGGCATTGTCCGTTTGCGGACAACGGTTTTCCTATGCATGAATTAGGCATCGCAGCCTCCATTCTCGAATCCGTTCAGGCCGAAGCCCTCCGCCATCCCGCCGGTCGCATCACTAAGGTAGGCGTTAAAATCGGGGAACTGTCTGGCGTTGACCGCGATGCGCTGCAGTTCGGCTTCGAAGTACTGGTGAAAGACACGGAATGGGAGCCGGTGGTGCTCGACTTGGAATATATTCCGCGCGTGCAGCGCTGCTCCAAGTGCGCGCACGAGTTTCGCATGACGGAATTCGATCCGCAGTGCCCGCAATGCGGCGAATTCCTTACGGATTGCATCGGCGGAGAAGAACTCGACATCGCCTACATGGAAGTGGATGAATGAACCGCATCGAAGTCGAAAAGAAAGTCCTGAACGAAAACCAGGTCCTGGCTGAACAGTTGCGCGAACGCTACCGGCAACTCGGGGTCCTGTGCATCAACCTGATCAGCGCGCCCGGCTCGGGTAAAACAGCTCTGCTGGAGCGGACGTTGCAGCGCATGGACAAAGGCTCGCGGGTGGCCGTGCTCACGGGCGATCTGCAAACCGAAAATGATGCGAAGCGGCTGGCCAAGTTCGGCTTTCCGGTCAAGCAGATTACAACGGGAGGGACCTGCCATCTCGACGCCAGGATGATTGGAAAGCATCTCGCGGACTGGAAACTGGAAGACCTCGACCTGCTGATCGTAGAGAATGTTGGCAACCTGGTTTGCCCCTCCAGCTACGATCTTGGAGAAGACGCGAAGATCGTGCTGCTGAGCACATCGGAAGGCGAAGACAAGCCGCTGAAATATCCCTCTATCTTTTTCAAGGCGGAGCTGATGCTGCTGACCAAGATCGATCTGCTGCCCTACGTTCCCTTCAACGCGGACGTGGCGCGCGAAAACGCCAGGCGCGTCCATCCCCAGTTGGAGATCATTGATGTTTCCAGCACCACCGGCGAAGGCCTCGATCGCTGGATGGAATGGCTGCGCGCTCGCCAGGAACGGGCCAAGGCAAAGCTGCACACTGCAACGGCGCCACACTGATTTCAGCAGCTCCCATTTACAATGGCCTGTGCTCCGAGGTGCTGATGTCGTTCCTTCGTTACCTGATGCTGTTGTCTTTGGTGATCTGGATTGGCGGCCTGATCTTCTTTGCGTTCGTGCTGGCGCCGACGGTCTTTGCGGTCTTGCCCACCCGGCAACTGGCGGGCAATGTGGTCAATCGCAGCCTGGGCATCATGCACTGGATGGCGATCGCGTGTGGTGTGATATTTGCCGTGACGTCGATGATCGATTCACGAATCGTGAATGGCACCGCCGACCCTTTTGCGGCCCGCAACCTTTTGATCTACGCGATGATCATCCTGACGTTGGTTGGCATGTTTGGCATCGCGTCGCGGATGCTGGTCCTGCGTCAGCAGATGGGCGTCATCGACGACGTGCCGCAGGACGATGCCCGCCGGGTGGAGTTCAATCGCCTGCACGTGTGGTCCACGCGCATCGAGGGATCGGTGCTGGTGCTCGGCCTGGCGTTGCTGTATCTGACCGCGCGCCGCATGACGTGAGTGCGCTTTTACATTTCGATACGCGCTGGGATTACAGCCCGGCTATTAGGACTAGCTTTCCTCTTAACTGGCAACTGACAACCGACCACAGGAAACTGATTTTATGAAAACCGGAATCATCGGCCTGCCACAAGTGGGCAAAACGTCGTTGTTCGTGATGTTGACCAAGCAGCAGGTAGGACAGCGCACGGGAAATCCTCGCGAGGCGCATCTGGGGGTAACCAAGGTCCCCGACGACCGCCTCGACCGCCTGGCCGCGCTGTATAACCCTAAGAAACTGATACATGCCAGCGTTGAGTTTACCGACGTGGCGGCGCTGAGTCAGGAGGCGCTGAACGAAACCGCCTTCGCCGCCAACTTGCGCAATGTGGACGCGCTCGCCCATGTGGTGCGTGTCTTCGAGGATGACTCAATCGCGCATGTTGGCCCTATCGATCCGCTGCGCGATATCAAGAACATTGACTTCGATCTGATCGTCAACGATCTGGGACAGGTGGAAAAGCGGCTGGAGCGCGTCGAGAGAGACCTGAAAAAGATGAAGACGGCGGAACTGGAGCGCGAGCACGACTTGCTGAAACGCGCCAAGGTCCACCTGGAAACCGAGCGCCCGCTGCGCGAGATGGAAATGACGCCCGAGGACAAAAAGCGGGTGCGCGGCTTCATGTTCCTGAGCGAGAAGCCAATCCTGTACGTGCTCAACATCGGCGAGAGTCCGACGCTGGGAAAGGACCTGGAAGAAGCCGTGGCAAAATACGGCGTGACGGAAGTGGCCGCGCGTCCCAACACGGGCGCGCTCGCGGTGTGCGCAAAAGTCGAAGCTGAACTCGCCGAGATGAGCGATGAGGATGCCGCCGAATTTCTCTCCAGCTATGAGCTGAAAGAGAGTGGACTGGTGCGCCTCATCCGCAAAACCTATGAGTTGCTAGGATTGATTTCCTTTTTCACCGTGGGTGAAGACGAGTGCCGCGCCTGGACCGTGGAGCGCGGATCGAAAGCGGTACACGCTGCCGGCGCCATCCACACTGACCTGGAACATCATTTCATCCGTGCTGAGACCATCCACTGGGACCAACTGCTCGATGCAGGCTCAGAAGCCGAGGGACGCGCCCGCGGCACGCTGCGCCTGGAGGGCAAGGAGTACATCGTTAAAGATGGCGACGTGATGCACATCAGGCATAGTGGATAGTTTCGAGTTTCAAGTTTCCAGTTTCAAGTTGCGAGTAGAAGTCTGCTAGTCGCTAACAAGCCCGGATTTGTAGATCGTACTGAAGAATTTGATCGTCGATTGAAAAGTTGTACCCCGTTCACTCGAAACTTGAAACTCGAAACTGGAAACTTCTTTTAGCCCTGCTCTGTTATTCTTGCGTCCGTCAATGAATCCCATCCTCCTCAGCATCTTGCTCGGCCTGACGGCTGCCGCCGCGAACGTTTTCGGCGGTGCAGTCATTGTGCAGAAGAACTGGGACCGCAGCTACCTGCGCTATTTTGTAGCCCTGGGCGCGGGCTTCATGCTGGCCACGGCGCTGGTTGAAATGGTTCCCGAGAGCCTGGCGCTCGCCGGGCGCAACGGAGCGTTGCTGCTTCTGGGCGGCTATCTGCTGGTGCACTTCTTCGAGCACACCATCACCCCGCATTTTCACTATGGGGAAGAGATCCACGCCGACGAGTATCTCCACTCACATCGGCGCGTGTCGGTGCTGTTTGGCTTGATGATCCACGCCTTCTTCGATGGCATTGCCATCACTGCCGGTTTCCTCATTTCGCCCTGGCTGGGCTGGATCATCTTCCTGGCAATTTTCCTCCACAAAATACCCGAGGGCTTCACCGTGACCTCGGTGATGCTGGCCAGCGGACTGAGCAAGAAGCGGTCGTGGTTTGCGTCGGTACTGCTGGGACTCGCCACTCTTGCCGGCGTTTTCACCATGGCCATCGGCAAGCATGCTGTTAGCTACGGATTGCCCGTGGCCGCAGGAGTGACCATCTACGTTGCGGCGTCCGATCTCATCCCCGAGGTGAACCGTGAACCTGGCGTGAAGATGGCGCTGGTGGTGTTCATCGGAGTCGCCGCCCTATTCGTGCTCGATCACCTGGTGCATTTGCATTAGGGTTACTGCGCGGAACTGCGCTTGGGACGGAAGGCATAAAAGTACCACTTCAAATACTGCGGCAACCATGCCCATATCTTGAACCGCGACTCACCCTGGGTTCGGCCGCGCCAGGTTGTGGGTAACTCCGCAATGCGATAGCCGGCCAGGAAAGCTTTCACGGTAATTTCGAGGCTGAGTTCAAAGCCCGCCTTGCTCTCGATCGTCATGCCCCTCAGGATTTTGCTGTCGTACAGCTTGAACGCATTGGTGGCGTCGTGGGTGGGAATCCCGCGAAGCCAGTGCAGCGTGAGGCCGGCAACGCGCGACATTGCGCCCTTCAGCGGAGGCGCATCCAGCAGCCGGCCGCCTGGCATGTAGCGGCTGCCAGCGACTACCTGGTATCCCTGGCGGTAATACTCAACCATCTGGTCCACTTGTGCGAGGTCATCGGAAAGATCGGCCATGATCACCAGCACGGGACCGCTTTCGACCTGGTTGAAGCCCGTGCGGATGGCCCCAATTACACCTCTCCCCACATTGTTCTTGACCGGAACCAGCCGCGTTTCTCCTGCCGAAATGATCTGCTGCAGAACGGGAACGGTGTTGTCTTCGTCGAAGTCATACACCACGAACGCCCTGAACCGCGAGCGGATTTGCGAGGTAACCGCACTCCACAAAGCGGGGAAGTTAGCGCCTTCGTTGTAAACAGGAATGACCAGGCTCAACGCGGTCGAGGTCTGCTCGGGTACGACATCCACTAGATCTGACCTACTTCGATCTGCTCAGCGACCCAGGGAATGACTTCGTCCAATATCGCGCTCAAGCTGGTGGTGGCTTCAAATCCGAGCACTTGTTTGGCCTTGCGGGTATCAGGCGAGCGCTCCTGCACGTCATATTCGAATGGTGGATCGGAAACATAGCGGAACGGTTTATTGTCCCTATGGACTTTGCGCCAGATAGTTTCGGCCAACTCCAAAACGGTGGTGCGCGTTGGCGTAGAAAGATTGAAATCCTGATTGACCGCGGCGGGATGTTCCAGGCAAATTTTTATTCCCTTGGCCAAATCGCCGCCATACGTGTAGTGGCGAACTTGATTTCCAGAACCGAGAATGTGGAGGGGATCCTGGCCCTTGAGCACCTTCTGCACCAAATCGGGTACTACATGCGACATCGCCAGCTTCACGTTGCCGCTATAAATGTCGTGGTCATGCAACGCCCGCTTTTCTCCTACGCCGACGCAATTAAACGGGCGCACGATGGTGTAAGGCAGCTTGTATTGCTCCCACGCCCCCTGAACAAAATACTCAGTCGCCAGCTTCTGAAATCCGTACGTCGAACGCGGCGGGGGGCAGCGGTGCTCGGCGCCTTCGGGAGTGGGATACTCCGAAGTGCTCTCGAACACCATGCTCGACGACATCACCGTTATCTTCTGCAGCTTCTGGTGTTGATGAGCATAGATCGCGGCATCGAAGGAGGCGGCGGTGATGCGTTCATTCTCCGCCAGCAGGTCGTAGGCGAACTCGTGGAAGTAGCTGATGCCGCCGATCATCGCGGCCGAGGCAACAAAGTGATCGCAGTCGGACAGCAGTTCCTTCAGCAAGGAAGCATCCTTACAATTTGCCTCGACGAGCCGATAGCGCGGGTGTCTATCGTACGACTTCTCTACCCGGCCGTACTTGCTGAAGTTATCGACCCCAACAACGTCATAACCCGCCTGAAGCAATTCCTCAACCAGATAGCCGCAAATGAATCCGGCAGAGCCGGTGACCAGTACCTTCATGACTGCGCTCCTCCTGCCGCAACCGGTATCGGCGGTTGGGCAGACTCGGCGTGCCGCCCCGGCCAATAGTTCCAGATATCAATCACAACCTTGTCGGCTGTTATCGGAAGATCGCGATAGGCCGCGTGGGGCGCTCCCAGCACAAAGATTTGGGCCCGGCTGAGGGCTTCACTTAGCGGAACCAGGCGCGGGTCGGGCACGTACGGGTCGGTGCAGAGGACCTCTTTGGCCTCGACTTCCAGCAGCTTCTTCAGCTTGTAAGACAGGCTGTCACGATTGTCGTCGGACTCCCCCTTGAAAGCCATTCCCAGGATCGCAACCGTCTTATCGGCGAGGCCGAGCGGACGCATCTGCGTCACAATAAAGTCGGGAAGTCCTTCGTTTACCAGCATGGCGGCGTGTCCGAGGAAGAAATGATTGCCGGAGAACGCCGAAAGCTGCAAGGTGTCCTTAAGCAAACAAGGTCCGGCCGCAAAGCCGGCGCGCGCGAAGCTGCGCATCCGGGGATATTCGCGAGTGACCGCATCATGAATGCGGTAGAAATCGAGGCCGTAGGTTTCGGCCAGCATATAGAACTGGTTCGAGATGGCGAAGTTCAGGTATCGCCAACTATTGGTGAACAACTTGGCCAGCTCCGCTTCCAGCGGCGACAACTCGATGACCGTGGACGCAATCGTGAGGAATAATTCTCTCGCCCTCCGTAGCGCGGCCGGCTCAAAAGCTGACACGATCTGCGGCAGCTTAACCAACTCCTCCATGGCATTGCCTTCGGCAATGCGCTCAGGACAAAACGCCAAGTCAATATCGCGTCCCAGCGACTTTATTCTCTGGTAAACCAGCTTGGTCACACCCGGGCTGACGGTGCTCCGCAGAATCAGCAAAGTTCCGTCATTGATGTACTGCAGCATGCCATCCACACTCTGGTACAGCTCGTTGACCGTGGGATTCAAGTGCCGGTCAACGGGCGTGCCGACAACGGTTATCACTACGTCCGCTAATCGCAGGCATTGCGAGTCTGTGGTGGCCGTAAGAGTCTTGCCCAAGACTTGGCGCAGAACAGGCTCCGCTCCGGCTTCGCGGAAAGGCATCTGGCCGGCGTTGATTTTTTCGACCTTGGCCGCGTCGATGTCGAGGAGAGAAACCGACAATCCACGGCTGGCCAGTACAATTCCCAGCGGGAGGCCGACGTGTCCGCAGCCGCCCACAATGACGAGGTTCTGTTGGTTGGACAAGGAAATATCCTTAAGCAGGGCGTTGAAGCGCAATTTTACCGCATTCGGAAGTGGCGTCGCGCTGCGGCTTTGCTGCCCTCACCCAGGACCGTCAATCGACAACACCCCTGCCAATCTCCGGTCTTGAAGTTAGGTAGGGGTCGCCTGCTCTTCAACGGGCGGGGTTGGCAAGACTTTTAGTTGCGTTGGGTCAAACTGTTGGGTACGATGGCAAGTGCATGCCGTCGGCAGCAGTTGCGGTTCATGATTCGCAGGATTTTTTGCTTAGCGGGAATCGCTGCCGGAGTGAACTGGGCTGGAACGAATGTGCAAGGGTTTGCACTACTTACATTCAAAGTTCTGCGATTCTGAGAATCCGTGATAAGAACTGCTTGATTATCAGCTATTTATCGAATATGCTATCTTGCACTCTCGGCCAAATAATTGCACACACCTCAAAGGGACTGCCAGAGAAATCAAACAGGGAGCGACAATCAGTGGCGTTGGCCGACACCAAAGCGACGAGTACTGCTTTGACCACCCCAGCAGACGAACAAGTCTTGTTGGGAGACAGTAGCGCTGCAAAATCTTCCACCTTGTGGCAAACCCTTAAGCCTTTCGGCTGGCAAGGGGTGCTGCTGGTCGCGGTGTTGATTGCTCTGTACGCATCGGTTCTGAAGCATCTGATTGGTCAGTGGTACAACGACGCCGACTACTCGCACGGATTTCTCGTACCTTTGCTGTCGCTTTACCTAATATGGCAGCGGAGGGAAAAGTTGCGCCGGGTTGTGCGCCATCCCTCGCAGTGGGGGATGTTAGTCGTCTTGTTGTCGATCGGGCTCTTATTTCTGGGACGCTTGGGCGCGGAACTTTTTCTGGCACGGGTTTCCATGCTGGGCACCATCTGCGGGCTGATCGTCTACTTTTGCGGCGGCGCCCTGCTGCGCGCCATGGCTTTCCCTTTGGCGTTTTTGCTGTTCGCGATTCCCCTACCGGCTCTGATCTACAACGAGATTGTTTTTCCGCTGCAGTTTGTGGCCTCAAGGTTCGCAACTTCGACGTTGGAGATGCTCAACCTGTTTCCCATCATGCGTGAGGGCAACATTCTGATTTTGCCCAACATGTCGCTGGAAGTGGTGGAGGCATGCAGCGGTATTCGGTCGTTGATGTCGCTGCTGGCCCTGGCGGCTGGCTACGGGTATCTGGCCGAGCGCAGCACAGCGGTGCGCTGGCTGTTGTTCCTGGCCATGGTTCCGCTGGCCATTATCAGCAACGGGACCCGAGTCATGATAACTGCTTTGATGGCGAACTACATCGGTCCCCGCGCGGCCGAAGGATTCATGCATGAGTTTTCCGGCTGGATGATTTTCGTAGTGGCCACGGTGTTATTTTTAGGGTTGCACAGCTTGACGATTAAGGTGCGCAAGAAACTGGGATGGCTGCCAAAACAGGACGGCGATCTTGCCAAGGCCAAGGTGAGTCAATGAAATCCGGTGTTCGCTATTGGCTCATAATGGCCGTGCTGGTGGCAGCGACCACCGCCATGGCGTACCTGTCCCACGGAGAGTCCACTCCGCCCGCCAGGCCGCTCTCCGAGTTTCCTGCCCAGGTCGCAGGATACACGACGGGCGCCAATTGGCCACTTGACCAAGCAACCCTAGACTTGCTGGGCATGACCGACTATCTCAACCGTGGTTATGTCTCCAAGTCGCAAGGCATAATCACCTTGTACATTGGGTATTTCCGCAGTCAGCGCACCGGCGCCACTATTCACTCCCCCAAGAACTGCCTGCCGGGAGCGGGATGGACGCCGGTGAGGGCGATCGTGTATCAACTCCCGCTTGACGACGGGCGTAAGGTGCCGGTTAATCTTTACATCGTCCGCAAGGATTTGGACGAACAACTGGTGTTGTATTGGTACCAGGCGCATGGCCGCGTGGTGGCCAGCGAATATTGGGGTAAGTTTTATTTGGTATATGACGCCATGCGCTTGAACCGCACCGATGCCGCTCTGGTTCGTATCACCGCTCCGATCTACAACGGTGATGAGGAGCAGGCGCGTACGCGGGCGCTGGCGTTCGCAAAACAGATTACAAGGGACGTCGATCAGATCATTCCTCGGTGACCCAGGAGAAAGTATGCGTAACCGCTGCATCGTCTTTGTGGTAATAGCTGTCCTGTCAATCGCTTTCGTCGGTTGCGCTCGCAACCCGGCAACCGCCAAGCGCAAGTACGTAGAGAGTGGCCAGAAGTATATGGAGCAGAAGAAGTACGATTCTGCCGTGATTCAATTCAAGAAGGCCTTGCAAGTTGATCCAAAATATGCTGAGGCCCATTACCAGTTGGCGTTGGCTGAACTGGAACTGCAGCACTATCAGGAGGCTTACAGAGAGCTGAACCAGGTGGTTGATATTGACCCCCAAAACATCAAAGCGCATCTTCAGTTGGGAAGCTTGTTAATGGCCGCCCGCCAGTTCGGTAAGTCGGATGACCTGTGCCCGGAGCCATACCGCGCGACCTCAGCCATCTGCGAGGCCCGCTACGTGGTTAAGCTTGACCCCAACAGCCCGGAGGCATTTGTTCTGATGGGCAATGCGCTGATGGCCGACAAGCACCACCAGGATGCCGTGGATGCCTATACCAAGGCGATTTCCCTGAAGCCGGATGACATTGACGCCTACCTCAATCGAGGTTTGTTGTACGCCTTTATGAAGCAGGACGCTTCCGCCGAACAGGACATGCGCAAAGCCATCAGCCTGGATCCGCACAAGCTGCCGGCCTACGCCAACCTCGCCAGCTTCTACTTTTACACCAAGGACCCCAAGAAGGCGGAGGAAGTGTACCGGCTGGCGATCCAGAATAATCCGGACTCACCGACTCCCTACCTGCGCCTCGCCGGCCTGCTGTTGCATGAAGACCGCAAAGCCGACAGCGAGCAGATCATTCAGCAGTTGCGCGACAAGCAGCCGACGTCGGCGGAAGTCGCCAGCTCGGTCGGGGACTACTATCTGGCTGCAAGAAATCCTGAAAGCGCCGCCAAGGAGTACCAACGCGGTCTGAACTATGACCCCAAGAACCAGGACTTGCAACTGCGCCTGGTGGAGACCTGGCTCAATACCGGCAAGATTGACGAGGCCAGCAAGATGGCGGATAGCATGTTGAAAGACAAGCCGGGCGATGTTGCAGCGCGTATTACCCACGCGCGACTGCTGGCCATTAAGGGCAATAGCAAGGAGGCAGTCACCTCGCTGCGTGACGTCATCCACGATGCTCCCGAAAATGCCCAGGCGCACTTCATCCTGGGACAGGTGCTGCGCCAGACCGGCGATCTGCCCGGTGCCAAAAGCGAGTTGCAAGAATGCGCAAAGCAAATGTCCTTTAAGCATCAGCCGGAGAACCCGATCGTCCTCAAGGCCCTGGCTGAAACCTATCGCGACTCGCGCGATTACGATACCGCCAGAGAATACGCAGCACGTATGCAAAAGCTGAATGAAAACAACCCTGAAGCCCATTTCCTGAACGCAACCATCGATATTGGCGCCAGGGATTTTGCTGCCGCTCTCGGAGAATTGCAGGAAGTGCAGAAGACCGCGCCCAACGATCCGATGGTCCACCTCAACACCGCATTCGCCTACGCCGGGCTGAAGAAATATGCTGAGGCGGAGCGCGAATTCCAAGCGACCATAAAGATGTACCCGACATTTGACTCGGCCTGGGCCGACTACATCGCTTTGATGTTTGGCACCGGCCAGTCGGCCAAGGCGCTGGCGCTGGCCAACCAGTACGTCACCGCCAATCCGAACCGGGCCCAGGCGCACTTCATGTACGGTTCTGCCCTGGCCACGTCCAAGAAATACGACGCCGCCCTGGCGGAATTCCAAAAGGTCCTTCAACTTGAGCCTAAGTCGATGATGGCTTACGTCCGTCTGGCGCAGCTTCATCAGGTGATGGGACAACCCGACGCGGCCCTGGATTCCTACCAGAAGGCGCTCGCACTGCAGCCCACCTCGTCGTTAGTGAATACTGCGATTGGGGACGTTTATCTCGGCAAGGGTGACTTGAAATCGGCAGGCAAGTACTTCCAGGCGGCGCTGACGGAGAATTCTCATGACCCTGTCGCCGCCAACAATCTGGCGTGGGTTTATGCCGAGCAGGGCGAAAACCTTGACATGGCGTTGAGCCTGGCGATGCAGGCCAAACAAGCTGCCCCCGATCTGACGGCGGTCAACGACACTCTCGCCTGGATCCAGTACAAGAAGGGCAATTATCGCGTCTCCATCTCGCTGGCCGAGGACGCGGTAAAAAAAGATCCTCAGCGGGCTGACTACCGCTATCACTTGGGAATGGCCCTCAGGGGTGCTGGAGAAATAGACCGGGCCAAGACCGAGTTGCAGAAGGCGCTGCAATTGAACCTTAAGGGCACGGACGCGCAGGAAGCACAGAAAACCCTGGCGTCTCTGAAATAGCGGCTTTCCCGAGAATTGTCGTACGCGCGATACTGCGCCGGCCACCGCACCCTTCCTCGTGAATGGAAGCTGCGTCACTTCCTGGCACGACTAGGCCACATTGATGTTCTGGTGATCGACGACTGGGCCATGGCGCCGCTGAATGAAAACGAACGCCGCGAAGTCTGGGAGATCTGCGAGGATCGCTACCAGACTCGTTCCACCATCCTTACTTCCCAGCTATCGGTCTCGCGCTGGCACGAGCAGATCGGCGATCCCACCATCGCCGATGGCATCCTGGACCGTTTGGTTCACAACGCCCACCGCATCGAAATGCGCGGCGAGTCCATGCGCAAGAAACGCAATCCGCCGCAGGACGAGAAGAAGGAATGAACCGAAGTCAGTGTCGGTGAGTTATCGCGATCCAACTCCGTACGACAGCCGTTCTCCTCTTCAGGCCCTAAGGCGCAAAGTAGCTGGAGATGTCGAGGATCAGTTGCGTAAGCCCCGACGCATAGGCATCGACCTTTCCGTTGGTGCTGGGCACGATTGCCATGTTGTTGGTGATCCATCCATCGATCGCATTCAAGGTCGAGACCGTAGGCCGATCGGTGCCGTCGGGCCACAGCGTTAGGTAGCCCAGCCCGCCTGTCGGCACTACGCTTGCGTTGAAGACATACGCTTGCGCCGCGGCCGGCAGTCCGCAGGGGCTATCCACCACATCCACCGGGGGGCTCAGGGTTCCGCTGAAAGGCTGACCGCTGCCGACCTTGCGGGTGTCGATGACCCGACAGGGTTGTACACCGTACAGCGAAAGTCCCCCGGTTCCCGCCGCTGCGAAGTAGCCGTTGATGTCAATGACCAGGTCGGTGTCGTTGGTGGCGAAGACGGTGATCTCCCCGCTTGTGCCCGCCGGCACAATGGCCGCATTGGCCACAATGGTGCCTGTAAGGTTGTTGAGCGTGGAGACCGGGTGCTGCGGCTTCTGGTCCGTCGGCCACACCTCCAGATATCCCAACGGATACCCCAAGGCTGGGTAAGGTACCGCCGCGAAGTTGAACGAGTAGGCCTGCGCGTTGATGCCGGCGGGAATGCACGAACTCGACAGTACGGGGAAATCCCGCTCTACTCCGCCCGACAGGTGCGGCACACCCAGCCCAGGGGGAAAGGTGTCCTTGCGCGTGTCGGCTATGCGACAGGGTGTCAGCGGATAGAAAGCCAGCGTGGAGCCAGATACCGGCGCGAAGTAGCCGTTGATGTCGAGGACCACATTGGTTGTGTTGGTGGCATAAATGCTGATAGCTCCGCCCACCCCAGCGGGTACAATCGCCGCGTCAGCCTTAATGCGACCGTCCAGAGAATTCAAGGTAGCAACTACAGGTTGCTCTCCGCCGGTCGGCCAGATGGTTAAGTAAGCGAGCTGACCGGGCGGGACCACGGAGACGTTTAGCGAGTACGCTGCCGCAGTCGTAGGAATGTTGCAGCCACCCTCTTGCGGGATGGGGAAGTTCCGGTAGGTGCCGCCGGGAATGGGTCCGCTGCCGCCGCGATCTGGTCGGGTGTCCACCAGACGGCATGGCGTCACTGGAATGAATTGCGCCGGACCCACCGACAGACGGAAGACCGTGCCGTTGTCGTAACCCCCGCCTCCGCCGGCGGTCCCGTAGAAGTTCCCGTCGGCGGCTTGCACCAGCTCGGCCCAAGGCGCAGCGCCGTCAGTGACGTTGAAGCTGTGCAGCGTGGTCAGCGCGCCCCCGGCGGTGATCTTGAAGACCGTGCCCCAGCCCTGAGTCCCGCCCCCGAGGGTTGTCCCGTAGAAGTTCCCGTCGGTAGCTTGCACCAGTCCGGCCACCGGGTTATCGCCGTCGTCACCCCCGGTGAAGCTGTACAGCGTGGTTCGGCGTGCCCGCCGAGGTGATTTTGAACACCGAACCATAGAGGTCATCCCCGCTCCGGGACGTTGTCCCGTAGAAGTTCCCGTCGGTGGCTTGCACCAGCTGGTTGGGTGGCCCGTCGAGGGAACAAAAGGGGGTCAGCGTGCCGCTGGGGGTGATCTTGAAGACCGTGCCCCATCCGGTGGTCCCGTAGAAGTTTCCGTCGGTGGCTTGCACCAGCCCGGCTTCAGGGTAAGCGCCGTCACTGCCGTCGAAGCTGTGCAGCGTGGTCAGCGTGCCCGCTGGAGTGATCTTGAACACCGTACCATCGTAGTTACGCCCGCCGTCTTCGGTTGTCCCGTAGAAGTTCCCGTCGGTGCCTTGCACCAGCCCGGCGTGAGGGTTGGCGCCGTCCGTCTGGTATCCCGCAAAGCTGTGCAGCGTGGTCAGCGTGCCCGAGGGGGTGATCTTGAAGACCGTGCCAAAGCCCTGAGTCCCGCCGTAGAAGGTTGTCCCGTAGAAGTTCCNNGTGGCTTGCACCAGCCCGGCCCTAGGGTAATCGCCGTCAGCGCAGTTCTGTTGAGCACAAAAGCTGTAAAGTGTGACCAAGGTTTGTGCAGGCGAGTTAATCACTGCGGCGGCACAAAACATAAGGACGATGCACACCATTTTCCATGCGCTAGATTTCTTCATACCGCCTCCTTTTAGGCTTAACCGGGGTGCAAGACTGAGCTGGCCTCAAATTGCGCACTTTCTTGAGTGGAGACCCCGAGAAGGGGAATGAGCTGGGATTTCCATCAGGAAGAGCGGGCGGCGTGAGGTCTGCATGGAGTACCTCCAGGCGAAATACGAGATACTTTGCCGCACAGGAACAACAATTTTTTGTAACTGCAAACTGCCCCGTTTGTCAGTGAACTGCGTCACCGCTTGCGGTGACACAGTCGGGGAGTGGCGCTTCGTTGAGCTGTGAGCGAATCGTGACCGGTCAACGGTGCAAAATAGGCGGAGATAACCAGGATCGACTGCGTGATCCCGGCGGCATCAACTTCTACCGCCGATCATCGCTGATCGGGGTTGAACCCGACTCCGATGATAGGGCGGGCACAGTTAGCTCTTATATTTGGGAGCGCCCCCCATGAATCCGTTCTTCTACAGCGAGGAAGCAGGGGCAAAGGGGCTGCCGCCCCTTTCCCCTGCACCCCCAATCCCCGCCGAACCTGCCTCCGCTTCGCTCCGGACAATTTCGCTTGACGATTCCGAACACTTGCTCCACAATCACCGTGCCAGCGTCGCTTCGCGCCGACTGCTCTTCACCTTCGCTCCGGAACGCCGTTCGCCTTCCCAACGGAATCGGCGTTCGCCTTCACCGGAATACCCATTCCCCTGTACTCTTTTTCCGATCGCGCCACCCGGGGATCAAGCCCCGCCTCCGAAAGGTAGCCCGCCAGGTAGGTTTTCCAGAAGTTGAATCGCGCCGCTTCTTCTGCTAATCTAACTAACTGGTTAATTAAAGAATGGCGCTCCACCCCTCATCTGCGACCCGGCGAGGCACCCGCCGCCAACCCGAGGCCAGCCGCGGAGCCATCCTGCAGGCGGCCCTCGTCGAATTTGCCCAGGAAGGCATTGCGGGGGCGCGCATGGACGCCATCGCAGCGGCTGCCGGCGTCAACAAGGCCCTGCTCTACTACTACTTTCGCGACAAGGAAGCGCTGTACGACGCGGTCCTCGATGACTTTTTCGTTCGGCTGCTCAGCCGCGTC
The DNA here is from genome assembly GCA_003151335.1 of Acidobacteriaceae bacterium. Classification (GTDB taxonomy): domain Bacteria; phylum Acidobacteriota; class Terriglobia; order Terriglobales; family Acidobacteriaceae; genus Bog-257. Next base: position 161,128 of record PLXE01000108.1, on the reverse strand, counting down.
ACCCAGGCTCTCGATGGGGCCGGCCCGGCGGGCGAGCGCCTGCTCACTTACGCCCGTGCCCATTTTGATTGCATCTCCGAATCTTTGCACTACGCCAGGCTCTTCCAGGGAGAGTTGATGAGCGCCGGCAGGGGAAAGTCGTCACACCTGACGCGGGTGGTGGAGCGATACATCCGGCCAATCTCCGTGCGCCTGATTGCGGTATTGCAGGAGGGCATTGCCAGCGGAGAATTTCGCCACGTGGATGCCATGCAATTTGCGCCCTCGATTGCCGGCATGATTGTTCACTATTTTGTCGTGGCGCCTGTGGCGCGGACGCTTTTCGCCATAGATCCCTTCTCGCCGCAAGCCCTCCAGCAACGGCGTGCGGCCGTTCTCGATTTCATCGCGGCGGCCTTGTTCGCCGACCAATCCGCCGGAGTGAAGCTGGCGGCGAAAGTGGCAAGCCGCGCCGAAGCCCAGCCAGGGGTCGCGTCGAATGCGGCCAAGACATCCACACGCCGCTTCAGGGTGCAAGGAAAACGCAAATGAAGCCGAAGGTTTTTTTCATCTTTCTAGCCGCTCTGCTGGTGATCGCGACCGGGTACTACTTCTACTCCACCGATCGCACCACCGACACCGTGCTCATCGGGATCGTGGATGCCAATCAGGTGATCGTCAGTTCCAAGGTCATGGGCAGGATTGAGAAGCTGAACGTGGACGAAGGCTCGAAGGTCAAGGCCGGGGACCTGATCGCCGAGATCGACTCCGCCGAACTTGAGGCACAGAAGAATGCGGCGGAAGCCATGATCCGTTCCTACGACTCGCAAGTTTCTTCTCTGCGTGCTACCCAGACGCAGACGCTGGGCGAAACCAACAGTGGCGTGGTGAATGCACAGGCACGGCTGGCGGCGGCGAAAGCCACGCTGGTGCAGGCGCAAGCTGACCTGGCGCGGATCCGGAGCGATTCCGAACGCATGATGGCGCTGGCCCAAGCCGGGGTTGAGTCCGAGCAGGACCGGGTACGCGCCGACCAGCAACTGAAAGCGCAACAGGCGGTGGTGGTGAGTGCGCAGAAAAATGTCGATGCGGCACAGGCTGACCTGATCACCGCCATCGCGCGGACCCACCAGCAGGGCGCTGCGGCCAGTAACGTGGCGGCCAACCAGGCCCAGGGGGCCAACGCGCGCGCGCAGCTGGCCGAGGCCGAAACCCGCCTCGGCTACACGAAAATCTACGCCCCGGTGACCGGGACGGTTTCCGTGCGGGCCACGCGGCAGGGTGAAGTTGTGAATCCGGGAACGCCGATCGTAACCATCATCGATTTCGGCGACACCTGGGTGCGCGCCGAAGCCCCGGAGACGGAAGCAAGCTTCGTTTCGGCGGGTGACAAGCTCAAGGTGCGTTTGCCTGGCGGCAATCCGATCGAAGGTACAGTAATCTTCAAGGCGGTGGAGAGCGACTACGCCACCCAGCGCGACGTCAGCCGTCGCAAGCGCGACATCAAGACCCTTGGCCTCAAGCTGAAGGTCGATAATCCCGACGGTGCGCTCGTTCCCGGAATGACCGCCGAAGTTTTGCTTCCCCAACAACTGACGAAAGGCGCGCCATGAGCTGGTTCAGTCCAAAATCGAAGCCCACAGCGGCCTGCGATGCGGCGCCCAACGTCGATGCCATTGTGGTGGACCACGTCACGAAAAAGTACGGCGACTTTACTGCCGTGGATGACGTTTCCTTCAACGTACACCAGGGCGAAATCTTCGGATTGCTGGGGCCCAATGGCGCCGGCAAGTCTACGCTCATTCGCATGATGACTACGCTGCTGCCGCTGACCAGCGGGCGGGCGTTGATCAACGGTTTCGACGTCGCGAAGCAGCCAGACTCAGCCCGGCACTGCATGGGCGTCATCCCGCAGGCGCTGACCAGCGACATCGATCTTACCGTGGAAGAAAATCTCAGTATTTACGCCAAGTTGTACGGTGTGCCCGCCGCTGATCGCAAGCGCAATATCGACGACTTGCTGAAAACGGTGGACCTGCTGAAGTGGCGCAATGCCCAGACCAAGACGCTTTCCGGCGGTATGCGCCGGCGGCTGGAGATCGCCCGGGGACTGGTGCACAGCCCGAAAATATTCTTCCTCGATGAGCCCACGACAGGACTCGATCCGGTGTCGCGCGTAGCCGTATGGGAGATGCTGACCGAGGTCAAGAACCGGCGCGCGCTGACTATTCTGATCACGACGCACTATATGGACGAAGCTGACCGGCTTTGCGATCGTCTGGCGATCGTGGACCATGGCAAGCTGGTGGCGCTGGATTCCCCCATGGCGCTAAAAGCAAGCGTGCCGGGAACCAATGTGATTGAAGCGCAGTTCCTGAATGCCCCGGCGGCCTGGCAGGGGGAATTAGGCAAGCTCGAAGACGTCACCTCGGTACAGTCGGTGGGCGCTGACATGTACCGCATTCTCAGCAGCAATGGTTCCAAGACAACCACCGAACTGGTGGAGCTGGCGGTACGCTCTAACGTGCAGATCAAGTCTCTCTCGGTGCAAAACACTACGTTGGACGATGTGTTCGTGCACTACACCGGCCGGCAACTGCGCGATGAGCAAGTGAAGGCCTACAACTTTGTGATGCCAGATAGCCCGGGGATGCGGCCATGAACAGGATGTGGGCAATCGTCGAGCGCGAGCTGCGCAAGTTCTTCCGCTCGCCCGCGCTGATGCTGGTGGCCATGGTGTTCCCCCTGGTGCAGCTTATCGTGTTGGGCAACGCATTCGGCGGAAAGATCAAAGAGGCGCGGCTCGGGGTTGTCGATCAAGACCACGGTACCCAGGCGGTGAAGGTCCGCGAGGCGCTGGCGGCGGTGCAGTCCAATGCGCGGACGTTTTTTCCTGTGCCTTACGACAGCGACAAGCAGGCCATGGAAGACGTGCGCACCGGCAAACTGGACGGCGCCATCATTATTCCGCCGGAATACTCGCGCCGCGTCTATGAGCAAAACCATCCGCGGATTGCGCTGGTGGTGGACAACACCGACAACTTCATGAGCTCGACCCTGGAGCAGCAATTCAGCGAACTGACCAACGCGCTGAACAATCCCGATGTCGAGCCCTCGCGCATCGTGCAACAGATCACGCTCGACACGGTTGAGCTGTATCCCTACATCGAGTACATGAAATATCTGCTGCCCGGATCGATCGCGCTGGCCATGTTCGTCTCCGTCATGATCGGCGGCGGCATGTTGTACATCGACGATAAGGCGCGCGGAGTGCACGAAGGTTATCTGGTGACGCCAATTACCAAGTTCGAACTGGTCGCCGGGTTGAACGTCGCGGGGGCGTTGAAGGCGATCATGGCGGGCATTGTGATCACCGTCTTGGGATCGCTGCTGGCAGGGCTGGGGACCGTCTTCACGCCGCAAAACATGCTCTACGTTTTTCTGATGGTGGTGGCCACCTCGCTGGCGTTTAACACCATGATGTTCCTGCTGATGGTGCGAGTGGAGGACCCGCTGGTGCCTCGCGCCATGTTCGGAATCCTGAACACCCTGCTGTTTTTCCCCAGCGGCGCAATTTATCCCGTTAAGGCATTCCCGGCGTGGCTTCGCGGAATCGCCTATGTCGATCCCTTCACCTACGCGGTGCACGGCTTCAAGGCCATTCTGCTGAAGGATGCGGGCTTCGCGGCCATCCGCACTGACCTGCTGTATCTGACGGTTGCGGCTGCCATCATGATTACGTTTGCCACCGCGCTGTTCAAGCGAACGCTGTAGTGCGGGGCGGAGGGCGGTGCCGCAGACGGGCATATCGTCTGCCTTTCTTTCGTGTGTGGCGGGAACCGTGCTTAGGCGCGGGCCCACTCATCAACGGCCCTCATTTCGGTTATTCTGTAGTCTCTTAATCAGTTTCCGCAGAGAGGAACTCATCATGCAAGTCTTGGAAAACTGGCATCCCCAGGGCGTTACCGTTTATATGGACGACAAGCGCTTCGTCAAGTGTGTACTGACCGATTGCAAACTAATTTATGGCGGCGGAGACGTGACTTGGGAGAACACCCAATTCGTAAACTGCCAGCTCACCTTCGATGGCGCCGCGCAACGCACCGTCGCCTACCTGCAGAACTTCGGCTTGATGAAGCCGCCAGTGAACAACGCCACGCCCTCGGCACAACCCAATTCGGGAGTGAACTAGCTGTCAGCCATCAGCCGTTAGCCTTCAGCCAAACCGGCAGCCAGTGACCCTTTTCTTGCTGCCGGAACTCGACAGGATTGTAAGAACAAACCTTTCCATCTTGGGGCTTGACAATCCTCTTATATTTCGATAATAGTAGAAATATAGAGGGAAAGCAGGTCCAATGCCCAAGAAACAGGATCCCGCTCAAATTATCCGTTACGCCGACATGCTGTCGGCGATGGGGACCGAACCCCGCCTGCGCATCATGCAATTGTTGTTGTCGGCGCATCCCCAGGGCCTGGTGGTCGGCGAAATTGGTGACGAGCTGGACATCCCGAGTTCGACCCTATCGCACCATCTCGACAAGCTGAAGAACGAAGACTTGGTCAAGGTGCGCCGCGAAGGGACCTTCCTCTGGTACACGGCGAATGCAGAAGCGCTGCAAGAGCTGCTGGGCTTTCTCTACGCCGAATGTTGCACCCGCAACAAAGCGGTCAAACCCGAAAACATCATCACCATCTGCAAATAGGAGAACATCATGAGCACTGATATCAAGGAAGTGGTGAAAGAGAAGTACGGCCAGGCGGCGCTCCGCGTCCACACCGGAGGCAGCTCCTGCTGCGGCGCATCTGCGGCGACGGACACCTGTTGCGATCCGATTACCATGAACCTGTACGACGACGCGCAAGCGAGCCAGGTCCCGGAAGGCGCGCTGAAAGCCTCGCTGGGATGCGGCAATCCAACGGCGCTGGCGCAGCTCAACCCGGGCGAGACGGTGCTCGACCTGGGCTCGGGCGGCGGCATTGATGTGCTGCTCTCGGCCCGGCGCGTCGGGCCGACCGGCAAGGCCTATGGGCTCGACATGACCGACGAGATGCTGGCGCTGGCGCGGGAGAATCAGCGCCAGGCGGGCGTGGAGAACGTTGAATTTCTCCGCGGCGAGATCGAGGACATTCCGCTGCCCGACAATTCCGTGGATGTGATCATCTCCAATTGCGTCATCAACCTTTCCGCCGACAAAGATCGCGTGTTCCGGGAGGCTTTCCGGGTGCTCAAACCGGGTGGCCGCTTCGCTGTGTCTGACGTTGTGGTACATGGCGACATGCCGGCCGAGGTGCGCCACAACGTTCTCTTGTGGGTCGGCTGCATTGCCGGCGCGCTGCAGGATACGGAGTACATTTCGAAGCTCGGGGCCGCTGGATTCGAAGCCATCGAAATCGAACCAACGCGGGTCCACAAGGTCGAGGATGCACGCGTTTTCTTGCACGACCAGGGGGTTGACGTGGACGCCATCGCGCCGCAGGTGGACGGCAAATTCATAAGCGCGTTTATCCGGGCAAAGAAGCCGCAGACGGAAATGGCGAAGCCATAAGGGATGACGACGATGCAGGGACGTTACAACGTACTTTTCCTGTGCACGGGTAACTCGGCGCGCTCCATCATGGCCGAGGCGATCCTGAACTTCAAAGGCCGGCCGAACTTTACTGCCTACAGCGCCGGCAGCCATCCGGCAGGCATAGTGCGGTCGGAGGCGCTGCGGCAAATCGAAATGGCCCGCCTGCCCACCAATGGACTGCGCAGCAAGAGTTGGGAAGAATTTGCCCAGCCCGGAGCGCCCCAGATGAACTTCGTCTTCACGGTGTGCGACAACGCCGCCAAAGAAGTGTGCCCAGTCTGGCCCGGCCAGCCGATGACTGCACATTGGGGGATTCCCGATCCTGCGGCAGTTACCGGTTCGCCCGACGAGATCGACCGTGCGTTTCGTGAAGCCTTCTTCATGCTTGAGCGCCGGATCAGCCTGCTATTGTGCTTGCCAATCGCAAGTCTCGATCGGCTCTCAATTCAGAAGGAGATCGACAAGATCGGCCAGCAATGACAAACCCTCTCGACCCTGGGGACGCACCATGCACAACAAAGTGACCGCTCGTCTCAGCTTTCTTGATCGCTATCTGACGCTGTGGATCTTCGCTGCGATGGCCGTCGGTGTGCTTTCAGGATGGGCGCTTCCTGGCATTGTTCCTTTCCTCAACCGCTTCAACGTTGGCACAACCTCACTTCCGATAGCGCTCGGGCTGATCCTGATGATGTATCCGCCGCTGGCGAAGGTGCGCTACGAGGAGCTGGGCGAAGTCTTCCGCAATAAGAAGATTCTCGGGCTGTCGCTGTTGCAGAACTGGGTGATCGGCCCCGTGTTGATGTTCGTGCTGGCGATCATCTTCCTCCGCGGCTATCCGGAATACATGGCGGGACTGATTCTGATCGGACTGGCGCGATGCATCGCCATGGTGATCGTGTGGAACGAACTGGCCAAGGGCGATACGCAATATGCCGCCGGGCTGGTGGCCTTCAACTCGGTCTTTCAGGTCTTGTTCTATTCCGTCTACGCGTGGATCTTTGTGACCAAGTTGCCGGAGTGGTTTGGTCTGCGCGGTTCCGTGGTGAACGTTTCGATTCGCGACATCGCGGGCAGCGTGTTCATCTATCTCGGTATCCCATTTCTCGCGGGGATCGCGACTCGCTTCACGCTGGTCAGGGCCAAAGGGCGGACGTGGTATGAAAAGACCTTCATTCCGCGCATCAGCCCGATCACGCTGATAGCCCTGTTGTTCACCATCGTGGTGATGTTCTCGCTGAAGGGTGACTATATCCTGCGACTCCCGCTGGACGTGGTGCGCATCGCGGTTCCCCTGCTCATCTACTTTGTGCTGATGTTCCTGGTTTCGTTTTACATGGGATATAAGCTCAAGGCCGACTACGCCAAGTCCGCGACGCTGTCCTTTACTGCCGCGAGCAATAATTTTGAGCTAGCGATTGCCGTCGCCGTCTCGGTGTTCGGCATTAACTCGGGCGAGGCGTTCGCCGCCGTGATCGGTCCCCTGATTGAAGTGCCGGCGATGATCGGACTGGTCAATGTGGCGCTGTACTTCCAGCGGCGATACTACGGCGTCGCAGTGCCGGGCGAGCCGGTCATCCCAATCTGCGATCCTGCTGGAAGATGAAGCTTCGTCGCTCGAGCAAGACGAGTTCTCACACGCCTCCGAAGCCCGCTCTACTCAAACCTTTGTAATATGGGACGAATCGTCATGTGGCCCTGCTTTACTTTGGCGAGGCTCTACGTCAGAATAATGACCAGCAAATCGGGCCCTAGCGAGGAATTCCGTGAAGTTTCGAGGATGGCTACTGACGTTGTTGTTTGTGCACGTTCTGCTGCACCCGCTGGTGCATGTGATCGGCACAACAGGAGCGGCAAATGACCTCGCGCGCGTAACCTCCAGCTCGACTCAATCGGACAGCAGTCTAGCAACAGGCGATCACTGCGAGCTTTGCCGCGTTGGACATAACACAATTGTCACCCCTCAACTGCCGCAAGCCGATCTATTGAATCCGCTATGGATTCGAGTCGCTCTTCAGGCAGTAAACTGTGCGTCGCTTCAAGCCGACTACAGACTTCCCTCTCGGGCGCCTCCCAGCCTCTAGTCCAGACTCGCAATTCTGAAAACTTGCGATGGCGCGTCCTCGGGCGCGCACATGCACATGCATTTGCCATTGCTCTTGGCGTGCTGCCCGCAGCGTGTTGCGTGGGCCAGGCACGACCGCGGAGCCAGCGAGATTGGAGAAGAGATGACTTCGACACAGGAAACAAGCAAGACGCCTTTGCAGTACAAGGTAATCAGTGCGATTGCAGCAGCGATGTTCTGTTTCGCCCTTGGCGTCATCAGCGCAAGTGCGCAGACCACGGGAAACTCATCGCTGAGCGGTGTTGTTGCCGATCCTTCCGGCGCGGTAGTGCCGGGCGCGACCGTCGAAATTCATAACCCGGTCAGCCAATTCGACCGGTCGACCACAACCGACAGCGCGGGACGATTCAGCTTCCCGAACATTCCCTTCAATCCTTACCATCTCAGTGTCAAAGTGGCCGGGTTCGCGGCTTATTCGCAGGACGTTGATGTGCGCTCTGCCGTGCCCCTTGCCCTCAAAATCACTCTGCAAATAGCTGGCTCTGCCGAAAGCGTCACCGTCCAAGGCGAGGCCGGCGACCTCTTGGAGAACGATCCCACGTTTCATACCGACGTGGACCGCAGCCTGTTCTCCAAACTTCCGCTGGAGAGCACTTCCTCGGAGCTGAGTTCGCTGGTCACTCTGGCGTCGCCGGGAGTCGCCGCCGATTCCAACGGCCTCTTTCACGGAATGGGCGATCACGCGTCGAACTCATTCTCCTTGGATGGCCAGCCGATTACCGACCAGCAGAGCAAAGTGTTCTCCAATCAGATTCCGCTCGACGCGGTGCAGTCGATGACGGTCATCTCCGGCGCTCCCCCCGCTGAGTTCGGCGACAAAACCAGTCTGGTCATCGACGTGACCACGCGTTCCGGCCTGGGTTCGACGACGCCACACGGCGACGTGACCGCCAGCTACGGTACTTTCGGCAGCTCCAACGTGGATCTCAACTTCTCCTACGGCGGCAAGAACTGGGGAAATTTCATCGCGGTAAACGGGCTCAACAGCGGCCGCTTCCTCGATCCGCCAGAGTTTGTCGTCTTCCACGCGAAGGGTAATGAAGAAAACGTGTTTGACCGCTTCGACTACCAGTTTTCACCGGCGGACGTACTGCACTTCAATTTCGGCTTCACGCGTTCCTGGTTCCAGAACCCGAACTCGTATGACAATTTGAACCTTGGCGTGCTGGGGCCGGACGGGAGTCCCGTGGGCCCGACCGATCAGCGCTCCAAGATCTTGACGTACAACATCGCTCCGACCTGGGCGCACACGATAGGTGCGAATGCCGTCCTGAACGTTACGGGCTATGTGCGGCGCGACCAGTACAACTATTATCCAAGCGCCGACCCGTTCGCGGACTTGGGACCAATCCAATCGGAAACCGTCGCGCAGAACCGAACGCTTACCAACGCCGGTGCGATCGCGAATATTGCCTATACCAAGGGCATTCACAACGTGAAGGCCGGGGTCATGTATGAGCAGACCTTCCTCAACGAAAACGACACTTTCGGGATCGTGAATCCGACCCTGAATTCGCCTTGCGTGGATGCGAATGGCAACCCCGTCTCCGGCTTTACCGATCCGTCACAGTGCGCCGCCGCCGGGCTTCAGCCCAACACTGGTTACACGCCCATATTGAGCTGCTACGACCTGACTCGTCCGGTTCCGTCACCGTCCTCCGGCTGCCAGGGTCCGCACAGCACCTTGTTTTCGTTCCTCGGCCATACCGACGTGAAAGAGCTGGCGATGTACATTCAGGACAACATCACCAAGCGCAACTGGACGTTCAATCTGGGAATTCGCGGTGACTTCTACAACGGACTGACCGTCGCCCGGCAGGCGGAGCCGCGTCTCGGGATTGCCTACAACGTCAAGAAGACGAACACGGTTCTTCGCCTCTCTTATGCGCGAACTCTGGAGACGCCGTTTAATGAGAACCTGGTGCTGTCCAGCACGGGGTGCAACTCCCCGGTCATCGCCGCGATTGTGCCTTGCGTGCCGGCCCCGCTAACTCCCGGATTTCGCAATGAATTCCACGCTGGCTTCCAGCAGGCCTTCGGCCGATTCCTTGTGCTCGACGGCGAATATATCTGGAAATACACTCACACCGGGTACGATTTCAGCATCTTCGGCAACACTCCCATCTTCTTCCCCATCGGGTGGCACAACTCGAAGATTCCGGGATGGGCGCTGCGCGCCAGCGTGCCGGTATACCACGGCTTCAGCGCGCTGGTAGTGATGTCGAGCGTGGCCGCACGCTTCTTCCCGCCGCAAACCAGCGGACTAGGCGTGACCGTGGGCCAGAGCGGAACGCCTTTCCGCATTGATCACGACGAAGTCTTCAATCAGACTACCCACTTGCAATACCAGACTCCGTGGAAGCGCGGGCCGTGGATCGGTTTCAACTGGCGCTACGACAGCGGACTGGTTGCAGGCGCGGTGCCTTGCTACGGCGTGTCGGCCTACAACGACTGCCCAACCTCTACCACGCTTAACGGCCAACCCGCCGTCGATTTGAGCGGCCTGACTGCCGATCAGGAGTTTCAGGCCGGACTGTTTTGTGGGAGTGTGAAGTCCAGTCCGTTTACGCCGCTGCCTTCACCCTGCCTGGCATCACAGTTCGGATCGAACCTGGTACAGGTACCGGCGCCGGGAACGCAGAATGATGACCACCATCCCGCGCGCGTCGCGTCACGTAGCCTCTTTGACCTGGCTCTCGGCGATGACAACCTCTTCAAAGGAGACAAGTACAAGTGGAGTCTGCAGTTGACAGCGATCAACTTGACCAACAAGTATGCGTTGTACAATTTTCTGTCGACGTTCAGCGGCACGCACTACGTGACGCCGCGCGCGTTGACCGCGCAGATTGGGTTCCACTTTTAGTGCAAATAGTGCTGGCGGATGCTGGGAGGCATTCCGGCCTGGGGCAGTGGTTCTGAGATTCCCTAGGTGCTGCTGTGCTCCAGAATGCCCTTCTCCATCTTTTCCTGGCATGCGATGCAATACCGCGTCCACGGGACGGCTTCCAGCCGCTTGGGGTTGATTTCTGCGGCGCAAGAGATGCACTGGCCGAAGCTGCCCTCCCGGATCCGGTCGAGGGCGCTATCCACCATTTGCAGGAGCTGCCGTTCGTTGTTGCTCTGATGGAACAGGAATTCCTTGTTGTACGAGTTGGCCGCCCGGTCGGCGATGTCCTGCGCCGATTCGACATCAGCTTCGCGCCCGTCCTGAGCGGTGCGGGTCATGGTCTGGCGCAACTCTCGCTGGCGTTCCTCCAGCCGCTTTTTGAAAACTTCCAGCTTCTTCTTGTCCATAGGTTCGTACCCTGCCGATCCCCCGCGCCGACAACCCCCGTGGGGCGAAAATTGGCTGCGTGAAACCGGAATGATATGCGTGGAAGGAACCCACGTCAACTGCCGGACTCTTCCGCCCGGTCCCAAGAACTCCAGTTTGCAGAGGTTGGATGCTTACCCCACCAGCCCATGATTCGGCTCTTACTGCGCTATAAGAAGCGGCCCGCCGGCCAGAGATTCCCTGGCCACACCTTCGCCAGGGCCGCCGCGGTGACTGCGGCGGTTGCGACGTCCAAGGCAAAGGCGGCCCGCTGGCCGCCTCTATTGACTATTTATTGTCGTCGCTGCTGTCGTGGCTGCTCTACACCCTCAATTTCCGCCAGACACCGTGCGCAGCTTCCCCGGCATGAAGTGATAGGGCGGCCAAGGTCCCGTGAGGGTGATGTGGCAATCCTTGAAATGCCTGGTGGCGGCGCTGTAGCGGTTCTGATATTTCAGGACGGAGGTGGAATCGATGAGGTGGGCAAAGTCGATCAGCATGCCGCCGGAGTCGGTACGTTTGCAGATCACATCTTCTTCGAGGGGTAAAAACAGCTTGTGCACTTGCATGGAGAGTGCCCGCGCTTTGGTCTGCCGTTCCCGATCGCGTGTAGCTACCTCCCGCAATTTGCGGAGGTACTCGCCACCTACGCCGTGGGGAAGCTCGGCAATCGCTTCCTGCAGGGTCCCATCTTTGAGCAGAAGCTTGAAATGCATCTCCGCTTTTCCCCGCAGCCGGGCGACCGTCTCCATAAAGGTCTTGCGATTCGCCCGCACTGCGCGCCGCAGGGCTTCATCGGAGTCGAAGATGGTGCCAAAGCGAAAGGGCAGGACAGTCCGCGTACGGAAGCACTCGCTCACCACGTGCGCATGGTCCAGAATGGCTTGTTGATTGAGGGGTTGGGCAGCGGAATGCTCGCTCACGATGACGGCGAACTCTCCGCTGGGACAGGCGAACACCGGAGCGTCGTTCACGCCGCGGAGATTTTCAATCGCCACCGGACGCCGGGCCCGGATGCTACCTTGCACGCCCTGCTGCTCGGTAATGCAATACGCGTACCACGCCATCTCAGTCTCTCCTGGGAGTGATCGCACACAGTTTATTTTCGCTGTGCATGATGGAATGCTGACTTGCGAACGTGGGACTAAAGGGTTTGACTTCTGAAATCGGAGATGGCCTGAGAACCACCTCCAACCTCTCTATCCTAAGCCTTTCACCCCGGAAACCGCAACCAGGATTTTGCCTGCGAATGCATTATTCTGCCGTTGGACGGGAAAAAATCCCGATTCGGCCCTCCCCCGAAGACCGCGGGCAGTGGGCACCTCGGGAGGTCTCGGGAATGTCGGGTGGGCTGGCCCGAACCTTCCTCTGCCGATTAGCGTCCAAAGACGGACGCGAACCCGGGGGCACCGGGCCACGAGCGTATCTCGTTGGGTGCTGCTTGCGATATGCTGTTCTTAACGATGTCGCAACGCTTTGGGTTCTTGGATACGAACACGTTTCTACACTATGCCAGCATCGACCATATCGACTGGCCAGTTCTTCTCGAATGCGACTATGTGGTCCTTGTCCTGGTTCCGGTTGTTGTCCGCGAACTAAATAAACACAAGGACAGCCCTAATTCAGGCAAGGTACGCGAGCGTGCTGCTGATGCGCTGAGGAAACTCCATTACTGGTCGGACCAGCGCTCACCGATCATGATCCGTGATTCGGTCGAGCTCCAATTCCGGGTCCAAGATGCTCTTATTGATTTCGCTGTGGAAAACTTGTCGCCAAATATTGCTGACGATCACCTTTTGGCAAGCATCATAGAATTCCGACAGGAGGACCCCAGCCGTGACTTGCTACTCCTTACCGAGGACCTCGGGTTAAAACTCAAGGCCAGGAACCACGGAATTCCGGTTCTTAAGCTTCCCGGCGATTTGCGATTACAAGAAGAACTTGACGCCGATCAAAAGCGAATCAAGCAATTGGAGCAGGAGATCAGGGATATTCGAGATCGATTACCTGTTATCAAATTGCGATTCCGGAGCGGCCTAGATCGGTTCCACCTCTCCCTCAAGAGGCCCGCAACATTAGGTGCTGACTCCCTTAACCGCTCGATGAAGACCATTCGCGACAAATATCCCAAAATTGAGGAACAGCCAAAGTCCGATAACCTGACTGGGACTTCAGATGATCGAAATATTGGAGCGTTGGCAGCCCGCGTGCTGGCAGCGGGCTTCAGTCCGGGCACGGCGAAAAAATACAACGAATCGCTTGAAAGTTTTTTTGAGAAGTATTCGAAGTATCTGGGTCGGCTGAACGAATTTAGGAATTGGGAGCGACGCTTGGCACGGCTCGATATTGAGCTTTCGAATGAGGGAACTTGTCCTGCTGAAGACATCGATATCTTCATGCATTTTCCTGATGGTTTCGAGCTCTTGAATAGGGAGGATTTGCCAAAGCCACCTGAGAAACCAACTCCGCCAGCACGCCCTAGGACGTTTCAAGAAACTCTTGCTGGGGGCTTCGAGATGCCACGGTTGTACCTGCCGGATCTTGTCTCGCGCACTCCGACTCTGCCACTAATGCGGGATGCGAGGCACCCATCCATTCATCGCACGAAGAGCTATGACGTCGAGTTGAGCTTTAGAAAAGTAAAGCATGGTCTTACCGAAACTCTCGATCCGCTGTTCGTTGTCTTCGAATCCACGGATGCAGCTCGATCATTCACTATTCGATATCGGCTTTACGCGGCGAATTTGGCTAACGTCGTGGAAGGGCAGTTGCACGTAATTGTCGAGTTGGAGAGCTGACGACTTCCACAACGACTCACAAGAAAACCCACTGGGCGGGTGGCCCAAGCCTGGGACCCCAGGCGCTCCCGACATGGCTCATTGCTCCTTGCTCTCGCTCGCCGGCGCGCCGAATCCACAGCGTCCGCGCCAGCTTTGCCGGAATTTTTCGCGCTCCTCGGGGGTCATGTGCTCCCAGCGCTCGGCCATGCGACGGCGGTAATTGGAGCGGTGCAACCCGCGGCCGCTAACGCCGCCGAAGAGGATGCGGCACAGCACCAGAAGTCCAAGCGCCTGCCAGAAGGTAATCTGGCGCCAGCCGAAGAGCGGCGGCAGCAGCCAATTCCACAGATGCAGCACGATTTCGCCGCCGATAAAGATAAATAGCAGCATCCCCACAATCGCCAGCGGCGCAATCCAGATCAGTTTCTTCACTTTCGGTCTCATGTTCAGTCCCTCACGCTTTCGTAAACTCGTCGTGAATGCTTTGCAATCGCTCGCGCAGATGCAGCACGGCATAGCGTTTGCGCGAGAGCAGCGTATTCACGCTCACGCCGCTTTCGGCGGCCATCTCCTTGAAGCTGCGCCCTTCCAGCTCGTGCCCCACAAACACCTCGCGCTGCTCCTCGGGTAGCTCGTCGAGCGCAAACTCGAGTTCGTCGAGCAGCACGCTGCGGGCGTAAAGAGCGTCCGGCCCGGCAGCGGGCGAAGGCAGTAAGTCTTCCAACCGCAGCAACTCTTCGTCGTCGGTGGCCACCGCGGCATCGCTGAAGCTCTGCGGCTTCTTCTTGCGGAAGAGATCGATGATGCGGTTGCGCGCCACGCGGAAGAGCCAGCCGGTAACGTGCTCGATGGGCATCAGCAGGCGATTCGCTTCCACCAGCTCGTAGAAGACCTCCTGCAGGATGTCTTCGGCGTCGAGCGGGTCCGGCACACGCCGGCGAATGAAGTTGTGCAGCCGGGACTGCTCCCGCTTGACCACCTCCGAGATTCGCTGGTCTTGTTCGAGTGCCATGCGCTCCAGGCTCGCCGCGTCCTTCATCTACGGATGTAGACGAATTGGGGGGTACGAATATTGTAGGGTCTCGCAAAACAGAGGGAGAGAGACTGCCGCGTGGCCCGACCCATCCTCTTGTTGACGAAGTCTGTTCAAACATGGGGTGCCCCGTTCTAGCCTGATTTTGGCTAGGGCGGGGCAGTTGCCGGCTTGGTAATGCGTTTAGAAACTTTCCGGAGTGGAAATGAGGGCAGCTACTTGCGGGAGGCCTTGGCCGCTTTGCGGGCTACGCTCTTCGTCGCGGGTTTCGCGGCTTTCGTTTCTTCGGCTTCTTCTTGCGCGGCGCGCCGTTCCAGCGCTTTGGTCACGACGTAACCCATCTCGGCGATGGGAGCAGGTTTGCCTGTCCAAATCTCAAACTGGCGGGCGCCCTGCTGGACAAACATCTCCAAGCCCGGTATGACCTGCAGGTTCTTGGCGCGCGCCATCTTGATCAGCTTGGTCTCGGCTGGGGCGTAAACCAGATCGAAAACGTACTTCGTATTCAGCTCTTTGTCCTCCAGCGGGGATTGCTTGCCATTGCCCATCCCCACGGGAGTTGCATTGATGATCACGTCGAACGTGGTCTTGGCAACATCGGCGCGTTTCAAATGCTTGGCTTTCGCCTGCCGCGCCAGGGTCTGCGCTTTCTCCGGGGTGCGGCTGGTGAGGAAGACCTCGGCGCCCTTGGCTTTCAATCCGAAAGCCGCCGCCCGCGCAACCCCTCCCGCGCCAATTACCAGGATGCGCGCGCCCGCCAGGTGCAGGCGCTGCTCCAGCGGGGCTACGATTCCGCCGACATCGGTATTGAAGCCGTACAGTTTGCCGTCGAGACTGCGAACCACGGTATTGCAGGCGCCAATTTGACGGGTCAGCGCGTCGGAGTTCTCCAGCGCGTCCACGATCGCCTGCTTGTAAGGCATGGTGATGCTGAGACCGCGAATCGGTATGTCGCGCACGCAGGCCAGCAGGTCTTTCAAGCTCTTGGCGTGCAGCGACAAATAGACGGCGTTCACCGATTCGCGGCGAAGCGCGGCATTCATCATGATGGGCGACAGCGAATGCTCAACCGGGTCGCCCGCCACTCCGTAAACCTGGGTTGCGGCATCCACGTTGTCGATGCGGTAGATGTCCCTTAGTTCATTGAAGAGTACCTGGCCGGGGGCGGTCTCTTCGCCACTCTTGGCCGCGCCGAAGGTGAAGATGCTGCCCGCCCGCACCGCCAAAACGCGGCTGATGATTCCCTGTTCCCCCATGCATAAGCCCGCCATCTCGTGCTTGGCCGAATTCGCCTCCAGGAACTTCATCATCGCCACGTTGTCGGAGAGATTGGTCGCCGTCGAGACCACCTTGTAGAAATCGGCGGGATACTTGCTCATCTCGGCGAACTGCTCTTCCAGCTTCTTGGTGGCGCGGAAGTCGTGGTAGGAGATAATCAAGCCGACCCGGTCGCTAAGGCCGCGTAACTGGTCCGCTTTCAAACTCTTGGCGCTCTGTAACTCAATGTCCACCAAGGGAAAACCGGCGTCGGCCGCCTTCAGCAAGAGCGCCAATTCAGCGGCGATCGAACCTTTGAACTTGCCTCCGTTGACCACCCGCCGGCAGGTGGCGATCGCCGTCGCTTCGGGGTGCATTTCCAGGAAATTCTTCAGCTTGGGGAGGGCTGCCGCTGGCTGCGAAAGATAGTCTAACCTTAACTCTATAAAAGGGTTATCACGTACCACCGACTCGGCCCGTTCGATCATGGTAGCAGCGTCGGAGCCCACTACCGGCACACAAACCCGAGGTAGCCGGAAGCGATGGATCCGGGATGCGTAACTAGTCGTAGAAGAACGCATGTAGCTGCCCGATGTTACAGATGCACAACAAGAGTTGCAACTATCTTCTTGCAAAATGTGCAAAAACCGCCAGAAAAGGTCTATAGGCGGGCACGAATCAGGTGTGCTACTAGGAGGCCATGTCATTGCTCAGAGCTGGTGACTTTTTGGTTTTTCACAAAATCCGATGCTGAAAACAGACAACTTACATGCCAAAAAAACGCGGAAATTCAAAAAATCACAAACTCTCAGGAGAACTTTGTTTGCGCTGCTGACCGCTTAGTGCGCACCTTGCTTGTAGACCGACCGCCTGGCTCGACTCGGAGAGCCCGAGCCGATGTCGCGGTTTGGGTTCCCGGAGGGGCCTTCACCTCCAAACAGTGCGCTTTGCTGGGCGCACATGAGAAAAGCCGGAGCACTTGGCTCCGGCTTCCGATTAAGACCTTGGGGGAAGGGTCGATTTGATTAACGGGTCAGCTTGCGACGCAGTACGCCAGCCAAGCCGAGGATGCCAGAACCGAACAGCATGATGCTGCTGGGCTCAGGAGTACCCGGGGGTGGAACGGTGCCGCCGGCGGTGCCGCTGATGGTGAACGATTCCGAAGGAATCGAGCCCAGGGTGTCCTGATAGGCCGTGGACCCGCCGCTGTTCTCATCCCAGTAAATCGGGTTGCTAACCGAGCAGCCGGAGGTGGAGCAGGCATTGCTTAAAGTCGCATAGCCAGCGCCGCCCACCCACGGAATGCTAAGGCCGGTAGCGTCTGCCTGATACAGGCCGTAACCGAACTGGTTGGTCGAGATGAAGGTGCTGGTGAAGGCCACGCCGGGGTTGATAGTGCCGCCGAACGACGTGGTACCAATCGCCAGGTCCGCGGTCGTCAGAAGATCGCTGGGGTTGGCATCCCAGTAATTGAAGTGAAACGCTGTGACCGCGGTGTCGTTGCTAGCAAGCGTGAACGAGTCGCTAACGCTGTAGCCGAAGTTAATGGTCCAGCCATCGGCGGTGCCATTAATTGGGCCGTTGGTATATGTGTCTGCCATGGCTGGAGCAACAGCCAGCACTAGGCAGGCGATTGTGAGCAGTGACAGTAAAGCAATACGCGTTTTCAAGGATCGAACCCTCCTTTAAGGTTCAAATCAGAAATCTACCCACTGGGTAGCCCCCATAGTGAGAGAGGCTACGGATAGAAGAGCAATTCACGTGCCACCGTAAAGCCTGTAGATTCGTCACTTGAGCACCTCTGGTGTGCAGGTCTTTGCGACATTGTTCTAGGGAATTTCCCTGCAAAGTGCCACCCCCGGTTTCCGCGTAGCCCGCTTTCTTTCAATGGTTTGGCCATATTGAACAATCCGGTTTTGTGTCCAATTTGTGACCAAAACACCCGTTTGGGTCCGGGAACAGCAAAAGCCCCGCGGTCGGTACCGCACCTGAGTTGTTGCCGAGGGCCGATCATGGAAGCGTCGCATCCTACTTGGGAGCGATTTTCGCCGCCTCCTCGAAGTACTGCTGGGCGCGCTCGGCGTCCCCAAGCCTACGATAGACATGACCTAGGTTAATGAGTACCTGATAACACCGCGTGTCGCCGCCTGCTTTTGCCAAGAACTTCTTGTAATAATCGACAGACTCCCGAAGGTTGCCGGTTTGATGTTCGTACAGCGCTAAGCCCAGATTGGCCTCGACGTTGCCGGGATTGATCTCCAGGGACTTGAAGTAGTGCTGTAGGGCGGCCTCGTCTTGGTGTCCCGTATACCTCAACGCATCGCCTAGATAGGATTCAGCAAACCAATTTCGATCGGTGACCTGGAGTGTGTGTGACCAGAGCATGGCATTGTCCGCCCAATAGCTGGCCTGACGATATGTAACCAGCGCCAGGCTGGCCAATACAGCGAGGCTGATCGCCGGCAGCAATGCCGCTGGAAGATGCCAGGCCTGGACACAGTCGGCCACACCCCAGCAAAGCAGGATGAACAGCCCCAGAAGGGGCAGGTAGGCATAGCGGTCGGCCATGGACTGTCTTCCCACCTGCACGAGGCCAATCATGGGCACCATCGTTCCCAGAAACCACAGCCAGCCGACAGTGAGGTAACGGCGACGCCAGCAAACTGCCACCAGCGCCGTGACCGCCAGCAGGAAACCCAGAGCCAGGAATACCTGCCCCAACCTTATGCTGTTGCCCGGATGGAGGTACATCGGGGCCAAGCCCGAAGGCCAGAACATCTTCTGCACGTACCGCGCATAGGCCACGATCGCGTTTTCCAGGCGAACTGGGAACGTGAACGGCCAATACTGGGGACGGCCCACTTTTTGCGCCTTCATGGTCACGTAGGCGTCGATCAGGCAAATAACAAATAGGGGGATTTTTTCTTTGACCAACTGGTACAAGCTTCTGGACGGCATGTCCGTTTGCGAAACGGAACCGGATTCCCGGCTGCCCAGGCGAAGTCGGCCCAGCGGCCAGTAATCCCAAAGCAGGAGAACGCAGGGCAGGGTAATCACCTGGGGCTTGGCCATTAAGCCAAGCACAAATAGGAGCGCCACCAGGATGTATCGCATCTTTCGCGGCTTATAGGCATACCAGCGGTAAGCGCCCAACGCGAGCAGGAAAAACAACATGCTCAACACGGTCTTGCGCTCCGCGATCCAGACCACCGATTCGACATTGATTGGATGCAGCGCAAACAACGCGGCTACCATCAGGCTGCGGCCGGCATAGCCCGTCGCCTTCCATAAAACCCAGAAAAGCAGCACAACGTTGATTAGGTGCAGCAAGACATTCACATCGTGCGGGCCCGCAGGGTTCTGCTGGAATACCTGGCAATCGAGGGCGTGTGAAATCCACGTGAGGGGATGCCAGTTGGCCGCGTAGTAGGTGGTGAGCGCCCACTCGACGGTACTCCACTTCAATCCCGAATCGATGTGAGAGTTTAGAGTTACGTAGACGTCATCGTCCAGATTCACGAAGGGGTGCCGATGTACCTGTAGATACACGGCCGCCGTTCCGGCCAATAAGGCAAGTCCGAGGACTAGAATTGACTTCCGGGGTAAGGTGAAACCAGCCGCCCGTGGCGGAGATTGGACTTGTTCTGCAAGCTCGACCCTGGCAAAAGCCACAGACCCTCCTACTTCGGCAGAATTATAATCTCTCCCTTTGACTTGCCTGTCAGAAGCTTTTCGAAAAGGGTGAAATGACAAGATACGCTTGCCGCAAGATGGCATACTGAGAATTGACAACCACGGTGGGCCAAGCCGAGAAGCAATGCGCGGGCTGATAGCGGCAGAGGTTGCGGATGCTTCGTAATTGGGAATCACGAGTCGGGTGCTGCGGCTTGCCTGGCGCAACCTTCAGCGCCCGCAGCCGCATGTGGTAACAATTATGAGTGATGCAAAGAATGAAGCTTAACGCGCGGCAGTATTGGACTTACGGGCTGCTGCTGCTGGTAATTCTGTTCTTTGCCCTCATCCGTTTCCACTTGCGGCAGTGCCCCCTGGAACGGGACGAAGGGGAATACGCCTACGCGGGCCAGTTGATGTTGCAGGGGATACCTCCCTACCAACTCGTTTACAGCATGAAGTTGCCTGGCACCTTCGCGGCGTATTCCGTGATCCTCGCACTTTTCGGGCAGACGCCCGGCGGGATTCATCTCGGTTTGCTCTTGGTCAATGCCGCCACCACATTCCTGGTTTTTCTTTTGACGCGGCGGCTGTTCGGCCTGCTCGCCGGATTGGTCGCCGCTGCCAGCTACGCTCTTCTGTCCACCAGTCCCTCCGTACTGGGTTTCGCCGGACATGCTACGCATTTTGTCGTGCTCTCCGCGCTGGGCGGCATTCTGCTCCTGCTCGTGGCGATTGAAACCAAACGCACCTGGCTTTTCTTTGCCAGCGGCGTGCTGCTGGGATTGGCTTTCCTGATGAAGCAGCCCGGCATCCTCTTCGCCGCTTTTGGCGGCCTGTATCTGGTGAAGTGCGAGTACCGCGATGGGCGAATTGATTGGCGGGCCTTGGCGCCGAAGGCCGGAGCCTTGGTGCTTGGGACAGTCTTGCCTTTTGCAGTAACTTGCCTTGCTCTTTTCGCTGCGGGGAGCTTTCAGAAGTTTTGGTTCTGGACGTTCCAGTATTCTCGCGAATACGCGTCGCTCATAGGAATTAGGGAGGGTCTCCTTAACTTTCGGCGGACCGCTCACCAAGTTGTTAGACCTGCGCTCTGGATTTGGGCCATCGCCGGAGTGGGTCTCACCGCTCTCGGGTGGAACCATAAAGCCCGTGCTCAGGGCTGGTTTCTTGCAGGTTTCTTTCTCTTTTCCTGCGTAGCGGTGTGCCCAGGGTTCTACTTCCGTCAGCACTATTTCATCCTGATGCTGCCCGCGATCGCGCTGCTGGCGGGCGTTGCGGTGAGTGCGGCAAGGCAGGGCCTTCTTGAGGGCCGGCACCGGGCAGCATGGGCAGTGCTGCCGATACTGGTTTTTCTGGTCGCATTCGCGCAGTGCATATTTGTGCAGCGAGGTTATTTCTTTGCGATGGATCCGCTGACGGCCTGCCAAGCCGTGTATGGCGACAACCCCTTTCCCGAAGCAGTGCAGGTGGGGGACTACCTCAAGAGTCACTCCGTCCCAGGTGCGCGGATTGCGGTGGTAGGCTCTGAGCCCGAGATTTATTTTTATGCCCACCGGCACTCGGCGACGGGTTACATCTACACCTACGGCCTGATGGAACGGCAAACTTTCGCCCTGGAGATGCAGCAGGAAATGATCGCCGAGATTGAAGCCGCTCGGCCCGAGTTTGTGCTAGTCGTCAATGTGCCGATGTCGTTCGGCAGATTGCCGGACTCAGAGACTCTGATTTTCTCCTGGACTGATTCGTACGTGCACAGTCAGTACGAAAAGATTGGGGTGGTGGATATGAACCAGCCGACAGAGTACATTTGGGGAGGCGCCGCCCAAGCTTATCAGCCACGATCGCGATCGTTTATCGATGTCTTCAAAAGAAAACAGAGTGCGGATTAGTACTGGCCGTCTTCCGGGACACCGGCGCCACGGCCAGGTGCAACTCTCTTGGTAGCAACGCGGTGCTTCACAAAGGCAAGGAAGTGCGAAATCGCGTCGCTCCGGTGGCACCCAAACCGACTTAAGGTGGCAGAGTTGGAGATAACCTTCTCGCAAACATAGATTATTAATCCGATTGGCGTTTGGAGTGCGCCTGGCTTGGCTTCGGCAGCTTCGATGGCAAGCCTAATCGTGGGTAGGCAGGTGCTTGGCGGATTCGATGCATTCCTCGGCACGGGTGTAATCCCCGAGGAAGCGATAAATGTTGGCCATGTTCACCAACGCCATCAGACGCAAGCTGGCGTACTGAGCAACGGCGTTGTCCGACAGGGTGAGCACCTTCTGGTACTGCTCAAGGGCGGCCTGCAGATTGCCGCTCTCCTGATAGTACGAGCCGATGTAGAAGTAAGTGATGGGATGAAGCGGGTAGAGGGCCGCGGCTGCCCGGTAGTGATTCAGGGCGTCATCGAGTCGTCCGCGTTCGGAGAGCGCGACGCCGAGATTGTCCTCGGCGGTCCAGTTGTTGCGGGTGACGGCCACAGCGTGGGACCACAGATCCAAATCGCTATTCCAATAGGTGAGCTGGCGGTGAGCGACGACGGCGAGCGCCAGTAAAACCGCAACGCTGGGAACTGCGAGCCACGCGAGAGAAAGATGCCGCTCGCGGGCCATCTCCGACACGCCCCAGCAGATCATGATGAAGAGGCCAAGGAAGGGAAGATAGGCGTAGCGATTGGCCATTGCCGAGTCGTTGATGAAAATGACGCCGCTCATCGGCACAAGCGTCCCCACGAACCAGAACCATCCAACCAGCAGATAGCGGCGATGGCGCCACTTGATTACCAGCGCCGAAACCACCACCAGCAAGATCAGCGAAGCGAGGACCTGCCATCCGCGGATGGAAGAGGCCGAGTATGGATACAGAATCGTCAGGCGCGAAGGCCAAAGCGCCTTGCCTATGTACCGCGCGTAAGCGATGACAGCGTTCTGGAGCCGCGTCGACAGAGGGTAAGACACCACCGGGATCCAAGCGCCACTGGTGCTGACCACGTGCATGGTGAAGGCAGCATAGGCGCCGGAGAGAGCGAACAGCGGCAGCTTTTCCCATAGCAGCCAAGAAAACGTTTTCGCCGGAACCACTCGCACCTCCGCGGCTATCCCGGAAGAAGAGCCCGGACTTGAGGCGAACATGCGCTGCAACGGCCAATAGTCCCAGAGCAGCAGAAGGCAAGGGAAGGTGATGATCTGGGGCTTGGCAAGCAGCCCCAGCGCGTAAAGCAATGCGACTACCGCGTAGCGGCCCAGGCGCGGCTTTTGCGCATACCAGCGGTATGCCCCCAGCGCCAGCAAAAGGAACAACATGCTGAGCAGGTTCTTGCGCTCGGCAATCCAGGCCACGGATTCAACGTTGATTGGGTGCAGAGCGAACAGCGCCGCCACCATGAAACTTCGGCCGGCATAGCCCGTCGCCCACACCAACACCCAGAACACCAGCACCGCGTTGAGGGTGTGGAACAATACGTTCATCTCGTGATGGCGCGCCGCGTAGAGGGAAAAGAGCTGGCAATCTAGGCCATGAGAAAGCCAAGTCAGCGGATGCCACTCGCCCATGTAAGGCCTGAATGACCACTTCACGGCGTCCCAATCCAGGCCGTATTTCAGATGGATGTTGTTGGTTATGTAAGCGGGATCATCGTAGCCGGAGAACGGCTGGTTGCGCACCGGGCAGTAGAGCGCTCCGGTGGCCAGCACGAGGAGAAGACTGAGGAGAACGTTGCGTGTCCGGAAGGATTGGAGCGGACCCCAGTGGGTCAAGGATTGGTCTGCTCCTTTGAACTGCGACTCACTAGAAGTCACTCCTCCTCCAAGGCTTATAAGAGTATACCTGAGCAAAGTGTCCACGAGAGCAGTGTTGCTTTACCCTACGTAAGCGTGCACAATCAATTCGCTCCGACTGGGGGCAGATAAGTATCCTGGCCTTCGAGCTTAGAGATTGGGTTGGACGGCTTTTGGCCGGCAGTGTCTTCGGATATTGGAAATGGAGAATGAGTAATGAGTATGGCGAACCCGGGACAACGTCGGATTGGGATTTTTGAGACCGGCCGGCGGGCCGCAGCCGCCGGGCTGGGGTTAGCAATCATGTTTGCGCTGACGCTGGGTGCGACCGAAGCCGTGCAGGCCCAGACCTACCAGGTGATTCACAACTTCACCGGCGGTGCCGATGGTGCGGAGCCAACCTTCGGCCTGACGATTGACGCGGCGGGAAATTTGTATGGAACCACCTTTGAAGGCGACGCCGGTACCGGTACGGCCTACAAGCTGGCGCATAAGACCACGGGCTGGGCCTTGACCCCGCTTTACGTATTTTCGATCACCAGCAACGGCGTTATTCCCTACTCCACACTCGTCCCCGGGCGCGACGGCAAACTCTACGGTACTACTGGCTTTGGGGGAATTGGACCATGCCTGGCCTACGGGCATTTGGGCTGCGGTACTGTCTTCACTTTGCAGAATCCAGGCACATTCTGCCACACCTCATATTGCCCCTGGATAGAAACCCCGCTGTATAAATTTAGCGGAGGCGCTGACGGATCGACTCCTTACGGCGCCACTCTGGTTTTTGACGCGGCAGGTAATCTCTACGGCACGACCTTCGGAGGTGGCAGTGCAAGTTGTACGAACGGCTGCGGCCTTGTTTATAAGCTGACGCCCGCCGGCAGCGGCTGGACGGAGAGTACTGTTTACGCTTTCACAGGAGGCGCAGACGGGGCAGCCCCGTGGGCGGGCGTAACGCTTGATCAAGCCGGCAACCTCTACGGTACGACTTCCGCCGGCGGCGCATTCGGCGGCGGCACCGTTTACGAATTGAGTCCCTCAGGCTCCGGTTGGACCAAGAGGATTCTTCACAGTTTTCAACTCAGTCAAACCGACGGAGCTAGTCCTTTTGCCGGCCTCATTTTTGACCAATCCGGCAATCTTTACGGCGCCACACAATACGGAGGTTCGGGTGGTGGCGGCACGGTTTTTGAGTTGAGCCCCTCCGGCGGCAACTGGACCTTTACTACGCTGTATAGCTTCAGTGGGTCGGGTGGCGGGCGAGCCAAGGGTCCCGTTGCCGACTTAGTCATGGACAGCGCGGGCAACCTCTACGGCTCGACCGCGGGCGATGGAGTGTATCGCTTCGGTTCCGCTTTCAAGCTGACCCACGGAACCGGCGGTTGGACGTATACCTCGCTGCACGACTTTACCAATGGCCTCGATGGAGGATCTCTGCGCAGCAATCTGGTGTTCGACAGCGCCGGTAATCTCTATGGCACGGCTTCCACCGGCGGCACAGGAAATCCCGTAAGCTGTGTCGGAAGTTGCGGCGTCGTCTGGCAGATCACCCCGCACTGAATTCCTGGCATGGATGTACGCGAGCAGGAGGCCGCGTCAAAACCGATTGCGGCCCTTTACTGCGCCAAGAGTCGCTCGGCGACGCGCTGGGACTCGGCGAAGTTTGCTGACAGGACTTTAGCTCGCTGCCTGGCCGTAACCGCTTCGTCTTGATGGCCGCTCTGCTCCAAGGCGCGAGCCAGCAGCAGATAACCGACATCCGTCGGCTTGACCTTCACCCCTTCGGAATATGCCTGGATGGCTCCGGCGAGGTCGCCAGATTTCTGCTTCGCCAATCCCAGGTCAATCCATAGTTCCATCTTGTGAGGGTCGAGCCTGACCGCCTCCTGTAGATTTTCGCGCGCCTGCGCCATATCTCCGAGATCGAGATAAGCGTGCCCCATGTTGCCGAACGCACGAGCATTCGTGTTTTTGTTCTGGCTCACGCTTAGAGCTTTCCGGTATTGCTCGATGGCCTCCTGCAATTTCCCCTGCCGCTGGTCATAGGCTGCGATATACATGTGAGGAACAGCTCGACGCGGATCGATCTCCGTGGCCCGGTAGAAGTGGATCAGGGCGTCTGCTTGCTCTCCCTTGGCCAGCAGCGCCTCTCCCAGGTCTTCCTCGGCTTCGTAATTGTGGGTTGTGACCTGCAAGGTGTGCGACCACAGAGTCACGTTGTCGCCCCAGTAGTCGATCTGGCGATGGGCCACCGGGACCAGCGCCACCAAGACGCCGACGCAAACCGTGGCCAGCAAAATGGCGCCGATGGGTCGGTGACTCGGGACTGGGGCTGCGCCCACGGTCGTCGCTTCAACGCGACGGCTTGCCAACCACCGGCTGCTCGCCCCTACACAATCTGCCACCCCCCAGCAGATCATGATGAACAGTCCGATGAATGGCAGATACGCGTAGCGGTCAGCCATCGCCTGTCTGCCCACTTGCACCAGGCCGATCATGGGTATCAAGGTGCCCAGGAACCATAGCCATCCCACCGGAAGATACCGGCGGCGGCGCGCGGCGATGACCAGCACAGTGACCACGAGTAGAAAGAGCAACGCCGCAAGCACCTCCCACTTGGCCAGCGAGTTCCCGGGATGGGGATACATAGGCGCGAGGCGCGTCGGCCAAAACGCCTTGCCCACGTAGCGTGCATAGCAGACGGCCGCGTTTGCCAGCCTCGCCGAAAGCGACACATCGGGATTAATGCCGCCGCCAACCCGTTGCGCCTTTATCGTGATCACGGCGTCAACTACGGACAGTGCGACCAGCGGGAGCTTCTCCAACACCAGACGGGAAAAACTCCTTGCCGGGAAGACGGTCGCTGATCCTGTTGCAGCGAACTCGCCGTCGGCAAACATCCGCCGCAAAGGCCAATAATCCCAAAGCAGTAGAACGAAGGGCAGCGTAATCACCTGCGGCTTGGCCATGAGACCCAGCGCGAACAACAAAGCGACCACGACGTAACGTCGGGGACGCGGCGCCCGCGCGTACCATCGGTAAACTCCCAGCGCCAGTAGGAAAAACAACATGCTGAGCAGGTTCTTGCGCTCGGCAACCCAAACTACAGATTCCACGTTGATGGGGTGCAAGGCAAACAGTGCAGCCACCATGAAGCTGCGGCCTGCGGACCCGGTCGCCTGCAGCAGAATCCAGAACAGCAGCACCGCATTCAGCGCATGGAGCAGTACATTTGTCCCGTGGTGGCCAGCCGGATCGAGCTGAAAGAGTTGGCAATCCAGGGCATGCGAAAGCCAGGTCACGGGATGCCAATTGGCCGTGTCATAGGTGGTGAACGCCCACTCTACCGTGTCCCAGTTGAGCCCGCTTTGAACGTGGACGTTTTCCGTCACAAAGCCGTCGTCGTCGTAATTGACAAACGGGTGATGAATCGCCGGGTAGTAAAGGACGGCGGTGGCGACTGCCAGGACAAGGCCGAAAACCAGCGTTCGCCTCTTCGATCGAGTAAACCAGGCTCGAGTGAACCAGGGTCGAGTGAACCGGCCCGTTCCCGCCTGCGGCAAAGCCCGCTTCTCAGGTTTCTTGCGAATATGTTTGGATTTCAAACCAGCCGAAGTCACTCGTCCCCCGTTTTCGACGAGTATATTCGATGGGCTCGTTCTTCTGAGGGTTGAAGAGTGGCTTTAAGGCGGGCCATCTTGAGGCCCGCCTGGGACTGGGCTGAACTGCTAGCTGCTACTTACCCTTTGCTTCCGCTGGCGCCGTGCATCTTAGCGCGCTCAATCAACATCTGCACCTGGTCCTTCTGCGGATAATCAGGATTGGTCTGCAAAAGTTTTTCCCAAGCGACGATCGCGCCTTTGGGGTCCTTCTTCCCCTGCCATCTGACGATCCCAAGGTTAAATAGCGTAGGCGCGTTATTGGGCCGGATGGCCAGCACTTTTTCGAAGCTGGTGATGGCCTTGTCAGCGTTGCCGGTGTACCAATAGGCGGTGCCGAGGTCGGTGCGGACATCGGCGTTGTCCGGTTGCAGGGCGAGAGCTTTTTCGTAGTACTCGATGGCTTGCGGATAAGCCTGGCCATCGTAGTACAGATTTCCCAGCTTTACGATGGTGTCAAAGTCCTTCGGGTTGGTCTTCAGTTGGGCCAGCAGCGGCTCGGCTGCCTTCGCCAACATTTCCGGCGATGCGGCCTGCTGCTGTTGCGCGCTCCCGATACCCGGCAACTGCGCAGAGCCCACCGGTGCGTTGCCCATTCCGGCGGGAGCGGAAGCAGTTTGCGCGCTTTCGCCGGAAGGGGGAACCGGCGCCGATCCGCGGGCAAAGTAGCCTACCGCAATTCCGATGGCCAGCGTGATCACCGCCAGCGTGTAAGCCTGCACGTTGCTGAAGGCCAGGTTGGTCTTGCCGTTGTCGTTTTGTACAGCTTGAGGCATTAGTTGTGTACTCCTTGTAGCAGTTGGCATTTAGCAGTTAGCACTTGGCCACTTCGACTTCCATGAATCGACAACATTGGTCCAGACGGTAACGGCTTTGCCAGCTTTGGTTTTGCTAACCACTAACCACTAATTGCTAACCGCTAACTCCTCATTCTTGACGTCGGCGGCAACCGGTGACGGTGGTTCAAGATGAAATAAGCGGCCCACCGCTGCGGTCAGCACGTCCTGTTCCTTCCTTCCCGGAAGTTCCTTCAATTCACGGGCCAGAGAGCTGGCAATTCGTTGTGTTATATGCATTGTAAGCGTTGTGAGCGCCTGGTCCTGATCTTCGGTGAACGGTCCGTATTGCTGGCGAAGGCTTTCCAATTCCTGCCGGCAAAGTTCATCCAGACGTTGCCGCAGGGCGACGATGGTGGGAACCACTCGTTCCGCCATCAGTTTGCGACGAAAGCCCTGCATTTCCGCCTGCACAATCTTTTCCGCGGCTTCGGCGGCGGCCTGTCGTCCCATCGCGTTGCGTTTCACCACGTGCTCCAGGTCGTCCATGTCGAAGAGATGGATGCCCTCGATCTCGCGCACGCCGGGATCAATGTCGCGTGGGACCGCAATGTCAATCATGACCATAGCGGCGTGGCGCCGTTGCCGGGCAATCTCCTCGGCTTCCTGGCGGCTGAGGATGAAGTGCGGGCAAGCCGTCGAGCTGACAACAATGTCGGCCGTCTTCAGATGCTGTAAGCGATCGTCGAAGGAAACCGGCGTGGCGCCCATCTTCTGCGCCAGCTCTTCGCCACGGGCCGGGGTGCGGTTCATCACCTTCAAGTGGCTGGCGCCGGCTTTCGTCAGGTAGTGTGCGGCCAGCTCGCTCATTTTGCCAGCGCCAATCAGCAATACTTCACGCCCCGCGAGTTCCCCGAGGACGCTTCTGGAAAGTTCCACGGTAGCGTAGGGCACCGAAACTGCCGATGAGCCGATCGCAGTTTCCGTCCGGGCCCGCTTCGAGACAGTGAGCGCCTTCTGCATGACCGCATCGAGGAATCGTCCCGTGGTGCCTGCTTCCTGCGCCAGCGCCCAGGCTTGCTTCACCTGCCCGGTGATTTCTGGTTCGCCCAGCACCATGGAATCCAGACCCGAAGTCACGCGGAAGACATGGGTGAGCGCCACGTCATCCATGAGGCGATAAAAGTGTGACCACTCACACAGCTTGATTTGATATTCCTGGGTCAGAAACCGTAGCACGGAATTGGCCGCCGTGGGCACGTCGCTGGCCCACAGAATGAACTCGGTGCGATTGCAGGTGGTCACCACGATCACCTCTTCGACGCCTTCCGAGCGCACCAATTGGTGGAGCGCGTCGTAGCGCCGCGCTTCGCTGATCCAGAAGCGCTCGCGCACGGCGACCGGGGAAGTTCGGAAGTTCAGGCCAATCACTGCCAGCGTCGGATCCATAGGGGCCTTCTTTCGGAAAGTGGTTCCTCTTAAGTAAAGGCACAATCCATGCCAAACAGAGGGAGGCTTGCTGGCGATGCTTAAATCGTTTAGATACAGAGAATTATCCCAGTGACCGATATCGGCGGCAGAGGCCCCCGGAGGCCGGCTTTGCGGCATATCACCCGCTCAAAGCGTTTTTTCGCTCCTGTTCCCACGGAAAAGGTATGGCGAAATCCATCTTCGGGGAGTACATTACTGTCGCCGTCAGTTAGCGGCGCTTTTGTACATATCCTGCTCCCCGAGAGGGTTGCTTTTCTGAGGGAATGAAAAATATGACGATGAGGTTACTGCAACGAATCGCTCTGTTCAGCTTGGTAATTGCACTCGCCCTGCCGCCGTTGGCTGTGGCGCAGGGTGGTGTCGACACCTACAAGGCCAAATGTCAGGCGTGTCATGGTGCCGGAGGCATTCCCAGCGAGGGCATGGCCAAATCCATGGGATTGAAACCACTGGGCGGCCCTGCCGTGCAGGCCATATCGGACGCCGATTTGACCGCTGCGATCACCAATGGCAAAGGGAAAATGAAGGCCTTCAAAGGGACATTGACCGACGCCCAGATCAAAGATCTGGTTTCGTATATCCGCACTCTGAAAAAGTAGTTACCCACTTTCTAGTGACCCACTGGTCGGCGGCTCCCGCGGGAGTCGCCGATTTTCTTTGCACTTCTAATCCCGCGAAAAAATCTCCTACCGCCGCCGCTGCTCCATCGTCCATCCCGGAGTTATACTCGCAAATTACGGGCAAACTTAGCTGCTTGAGTGCAATGACCCCGGCGATGGAGGCACGATGAAAGACGATTCCACACGCAAGCCCGAAAACACCTCGGGCGTTTCGCGTCGCGATTTCATGAAGATTTCAGGCGTCGGCGTTGCTCTTCCATTGGTGCTGGGCCCCAAGATGGTCGAAGCCGCTGGCGAGGAAGTGGCCGTTCATGGGCCGGGCAAGGTCCCGATTGCGCTCACCGTCAACGGCAAGAAGTTGACCGCACAGTTGGAGCCGCGCGTCACGCTGCTGGATGCATTGCGTGACAATTTCGACTTGACCGGCGCAAAGCGCGTCTGTGACCGCGGGGTCTGCGGGGCCTGCACCGTGCTGATGGATGGCAAGACCGTCAACGCGTGCGCCGTGCTGGCCATCGATGCGCAAGGGAAAAACATCACCACCATCGAAGGTCTGGCGAAAGGCGACGCACTCAGTCCGGTCATGCAGGCCTTTGTCGCGCACGATGCCCAGCAGTGCGGCTTCTGTACACCGGGATTCATCGTCGCCACCACGCATTTCCTCGAGCAGCACCCGAATCCAACTGCGGAGGACATTCGCCGCGGACTGAGCGGCAATTACTGCCGCTGTGGGACCTACAACGGAATTCGCGCCGTCGCTTTGGCCAAGCCGGAAGGGAGGGCGTCATGAGCGAGTACAAGTGGCCCGACCCTGCAACCCGTCCGTTGCTGGGCAAGCGCATTTCGCGCGTTGATGGTCCGCTGAAAGCGTCCGGCCGCGCGAAATACACCTACGACTACAACCCCAATGGCTTGCTGGCGGGAAAGATTCTTCGCTGCCCGCACGCGCACGCGCGCATCGTCAGCATTGACAGCAGTGCAGCCGAGAAGATGGCGGGCGTAAAAGCAGTCAAAGTATTGCAGCAGCCGGGAACGGAGATTTTCTGGGCGGGCGATGAAGTGGTGGCCGTTGCAGCGGTGGACGAATCGACCGCCGAGGATGCAATCCGCGCTATCAAGGTGCAGTACGAAGTGCTGCCTCACTCGGTCTCCGACGCCGAGCCGCCCACCAATGTCGGCGTCAGTAGCGGGCCCATCAGCCGCGACGACTTTGAAGACATGGAGGACAACCAGGTCCCCGATGAGCAGGTGATCGCGGCCATCAAGGCGAACGGCATCAGCTTCAAACCCGACGACAAGTATCTGAAGGACGCGCAAGCCTCCGGCGTCGATCCCAAAGTTGTTGAGGCATTGCGCGCCGCCAAGTACGCCGAGGCAACAACTGCGCGCTCGCCTTACAAGAAAACGGCGGTGCAGAAGCAAGGCGATCCCGACAAAGCGTTCACTTCTGCCGCCGCCGTTTCCGAAGGTCTCTACGGGGCTTCGTGCATCACCCACTGCTGCCTTGAAACGCACGGCATGGCATCGGAATGGCCGACCGACAAGGACCTTGTGGTGCACGTTTCCACGCAAAATCTCTCCGGCATTGCTCCCCAAGTCTCGGAACCGCTCGGGATTCCGGCGGGAAATATTCAAGTGCTGCAGCAGTACATCGGCGGCGGATTCGGCAGCAAGTTCAGCCCGGATCGTTGGGGAATCGCAACCGCGCAACTCTCCAAAGCCGCTGGCGGCAAGCCGGTGAAGATCATGCTGGAGCGCGATGCCGAGCAGGAAGTCGCGGGCATGCGTCCATCGGGCTTTGCGCGGGTGAAGATTGCCGCCGACAAAGACGGCAAACTCGTGGCCTGGGAGTCACGCTCCTGGGGAACGGGCGGAGTGGGCGGTGGTGGTTCTCCTCCACTGCCGTACATCTTCGAAATTCCCAACCAGCGCAAGCAGCACATTGCCATCTCCACCAACCAGGGAAGCGCGCGCGCGTGGCGAGCGCCGAACCATCCGCAGGCTGCGGTCATTACTATGACCGCGATCGAAGATCTCACCGCCAAAATGAACATGGACCCGGTGGACTTCATTACTCGCAATCTGGAACTAACCGGCCCGCGCGAGAAAATCTATCGTGATGAACTTCCCATCGCCGCGGAATTGATGGACTGGAAAAACAAGTGGCATCCGCGCGGCGATAAATCCGCGGGGCCGATCAAGCGCGGACTCGGACTCTCGCTGCACACCTGGGGAGGCCGCGGACACAACAGCGATTGCGATCTCACCATTCATCCCGATGGGTCGGTCGAAATCAAGATGGCCACCCAGGACCTGGGCACCGGCTGCCGCACCATCATCACGATCGTCGCGGCGGACACGCTCGGCATTCCGCTCGACAATATCAAGCTGCTGATCGGGGACAGCCGATATCCCGTCTCCGGCGCCAGCGGCGGCAGCACGACCTCGGGAGGCGTTACGTCCTCTACGCGGCGCGCTGCCGTGGATGCGCGCGATCAACTGTTCGCCAAAGTTGCTCCCGCATTGAAGGCGCAACCGGAAGAATTGGAGGCCGTGAATGCAACCGTGCGGGTGAAGAGCGATCCCAGCCGCAGCCTCCGGTGGAAAGAAGCGTGCGCCAAGATCGGCGCCATGCCGATGACCATCCGCGGCAAGAATCCCGACAAGTCGAAGCCGCCCGACTTGACCAACAGCGGCGTCGGCGGCGTGCAGATGGCCGATGTCTCGGTGGACACCGAAACCGGCATCGTGCGCGTGAACAAGATGGTCGCGGTGCAGGACTGCGGCCTGGTGGTAGACGTGAAGACCGCCGAGAGCCAGGTGCTGGGCGCGCTCATCATGGGCATCAGTTATGCGCTCTACGAGGAGAAGATTCTCGATCCGGTTACCGGCCGCATGTTGAACCCGAACATGGAGTTCTATCGCCTGGCGGGCATCGCCGACATCGGCGAAATGAAAGTCCACATGATGACTGGCAAAGGTTACGACGAGCGCGGCGTCATCGGATTGGCCGAGCCTCCCGTGGTCTCGCCCGGGGCGGCCATCTCGAACGCAGTGGCCAATGCAATCGGGGTGCGAGTGCCATTTCTGCCGCTCACTCCCGCCCGCGTACTGGAAGCGCTGGAGAACGGAGGCACTCATGCGACCGTTTGAATACGTCAGCCCGACGAACAAGGAACAGGTCGCGATCCTGCTCGGCGAGCGCGGCTCCATTCTCGCCGGCGGCACCGATTTGCTGGCGCTGATGAAGGATGACGTGGTGGCGCCTCAGCGCCTGGTGAACATCAAGCACATCGACCAGTTGCGCGGCATCAGCTATCAACCCGGAAACGGATTGCGCATCGGCGCGCTCACCACCATTGCCGAGTTCGCAGAAGATGCGAACGTGCAGCGTTATTATCCCGTTCTTGCGGATGCCGCGCACGAGGTCGCCAGCCCGCAGATTCGCAATCTCGCCACCATCGGCGGCAACATGTGCCAGCGTCCGCGCTGCTGGTATTTTCGCAATGGCATGGGGCTGATGGCGAAAACGGCGGACGGCAAATCCATGGTGCTCGCGGGCGACAATCGCTATGCCGCGATTCTTGGCAACGCCGGTCCGGCCTACTTTGTCAGCCCGTCAACGCTTGCACCGGTGCTCATTGCCTTGAGCGCGAAGGTCCGTCTGTACTCTGCGAAAGCCGCTGGCAGCGGCGTGCGCGAGTTGCCGCTGGAAAAGTTTTTCGTCATTCCGAAATCCGAGAGCGAACCCGAACACGATCTGAAGCCCGGCGAGATGGTGATCGAGATCGTCGTGCCTCCGCCTGCGCAGGACCTGAAAGCTGCCAGCTACGAAGTGCGTCAAAGGGCGGCATTCGACTGGCCGCTGGCTCAGGCGAGCGTTGCGCTCGAGATGGACGGCAGCACCGTCAAGAGCGCGCGAGTCGTGCTCGGACACGTTGCGCCCATCCCGTGGCTCTCGCCCGAAGCCGCGCAGGTGCTGGTGGGCAAGAGCATCTCTCCCGACACCGCAATGGTTGCCGCGAACGCCGCGGTGGCGCAAGCCAAACCGCTCAGCCACAACAAGTACAAAATCACGCTGGCGAAGGCGGCTGTGAAGCGCGCCATCCTAAGCGCCGCGGGCCAGAGCACCGGAGGTGCCGCATGATGCTGAATCTCGACGCCGATCGCTTCACTACGAAACGCGAAGACCTTTGCCCGGCGCTGCGCTGGAAGAGGCAATTCATCGAAGTGGAGCACGATCCCACGGTGCCGCCGACCAATGACGGTCTGTTCTGGTGCATGCACACGCAGACTTGCATCGGGCCCGACGGTGAACTGGCCGAGCCGGGAAATTGCTCGTCGAAGTTCCGCGCTTGCCACGGCACCGGAAAGTGCGAGCATAGCTAACCGCGGATTCTCGCGGAGGAACGCAGATTACGCTTTGAGGGGGCACGGCAGAAACTGACCCCTAACCACGAATCATTAGGCCCTGCTTCTACGGCTCCAGCTTCAGGTGATGCACGCCCGCTCGCTGCACCGCCGCCGCCGAGAAAGGCAACGCAAACGTTTGCCCGCGATAATAGGCGTTCCATTGATCGTTGTAATGCTCATCGAAGATATTTCCGGATTGGCCATTCACGATATTCAGGGTCGAGTTGTCGAGGTCGGAGAAGTCAACCGTGAGGCGCTCGGACGGCCCGAAGTGCGTACTGACCTGCTTCACCGTTTCGCCATCCCCTGACAGGGGTTGCGGCCCGGGACCTGCGGCGCGTTTGAGGATGGGAAAATTGCTCCAGAAGGGATGCTTGATGTCCACGCGATGGACTCGTCCCCACCTCCACGTCGCCAGCGCATGCGGCGCTTCCGCATCGCTTATGGCGCCCTCCACTGCGGCGGTCAACAGCGCATCGTAGTCGGCGTAGCCCGCCGGCAGCCAGCGCGCAGGTTGATGAGACAAGATGTTCTCCAGCCACACCGGCCGCATGAACCATCTGTATTGCGTCCAGTCATCCCCCAGCTTTGGTTTGAGCAGCAACTCCTCCAGCTTCTTGCGCGAGAAGTACACCACGGTCGCAGCCGCCGAGTCCGTGCTCATGGTGCCGTCCCAATTTCGCATCAGGTCGGCGGCCGACTTGGCGCGCTGTGATGCCGTGGATGCGTGATCGACGGCGTACACGAAGCGTTCGGCGCAGAAGCGATCGAACGCCGAAACAATGTCGGTCTGGACGGCCAGCATGTCGGGCGGGGTGAGTTTCTTTTTTGTGTTTAGCAGCTTGTAAATGCGCTCCGTGCGATACGGAGAACCCCACTCGATGCTCACGGTGTAGGGATATCCGTCGGGCGTGACGCGCCCGTTGGCCGTGGCGATGGTCCCCGAAGCGGGATCGGACACGCTGGGCATCTTGTCGTAGGGAACATATCCCGTCCACTCGTGCAAGTCGTCCTCGCCGGGCACGGGAACCGAACCGTCGCCCGCTGCCCGGATCGGGACCATCCCGGTGGCCTGGTAGCCGATGTGCCCCTCCACATCCGCATAGACGACATTCTGACCCGGCGCGCCAAAATGCGAGAACGCCGCGCGGAAGTCCTGCCAGTTTTTCGCCGAATCCACGGCAAAGAACGGAGCACCCGCCGCCTGCGGGTCATAGATGATCCACTTGAGAGCCAGCTTGCGCTTCTCCCCCGGAATAATGTCGCTGATGATCGGCCCATGGCGGGTGATCTCGACATCCACGTTCACCTCGGGCTTGCCCTTCACGCGGATAATTTCTTTGCGATGCTCCGGTTGCGCCCAACCTTGCGGCGTCAGGTATTCGCCTTTGTCGTTGAACTTTTCGATGTAGAGGTCCTCGACATTGGGACCGAGATTGGTAAAGCCCCATGCGATGAAGCGATTGTGCCCGACGATGACGAAAGGCACGCCCGGCAAGGTCACGCCGGCTACGTCGAAGTCTCCCGCCGTAAGGTGCGCCTCGTACCAGACGTTGGGGATGTGCAGGTCCAGGTGCATGTCGTTTGAGAGCAGCGGCTTTCCCGAGGCCGTGTGCGCGCCCGAGACCACCCAATTATTGGAGCCGGGATGAAGGCTGTCTTCCGTCCTGTCATCCCGAGTGAGGTCGCCGCGGCGACCGAGCCGAGGGACCTGCTTTTCTTCCGGCGTAACGTGGCTGGTCTTCTTCCTTGGCGCCGGATCTTCTTCCTCGTCGGGAGTGGTCTCGCCTGGAACCTCGTTTTCGAGGGACGTGGTGTCAGTTCCCGGCGGACGATCGCGCCACGAGGAATTCACAAACAGGTCGGCCGTCAACTCCGGCCCCAGCTGGGCCAGAATTTTTCCTTTCTCCAACTCGTTTTTGTACAGGCCGTAGTTCAGAAATTCGGTCATCGACAATCCCACCAGTACCGAGTCTTCCACCGTCCAGACGTGAGGAAAATAGGTAAGGAAGCGGAATTCCAGCGGCAAAGTTTTCTGGTGCTGCGCGATGTAAGCGTTCACCCCGGCGGCATAGGCTTCGAAGTGGGCGAGCTGGGCCACATCCATGTTGGCCACGTTTCTCTCCGCAACCTGTCGCAGGCCTAGGATGCGATGCTCGCGATCCAGCTTGACGTACTCCGGCCCCAGAACGGCGGCCAGATCGCCGGAAGCGTAGCGCCGGGTCATGTCCATCTGCCACAGCCGGTCCTGAGCGGTGACGTAACCCTGGGCAAAGAACAGGTCCGGCAAGTTGGCGGCAGCGATGTTGGGGACCCCGAGCGCGTCGTAGGTCACGGTGACGGGGCTTGCCAGGCCGGAAAGGCGGACCGTGCCATCCACCTGCGGCAGCGCCGCCCGCACCGCCCGATAAAACCAGAAGTCGAAGGCGAGGAAGATGATCAGCAGGAGGAGCAGCACTCCCACGACCGCGCGAAAGATGAATTTAGAGTTGGATGGCCGTGCCCGAGTAGCGATAGTGGAAGCTCCCATGGGAAAGCTGATTATATAGTTTCCCGTGACCTGCTTCGCGCGAAGAGGAACTGCGGTAGTGGGTCAGCTTCCGAGTTGCCGACGATACTTCCATAACTCTGGCCAAGCCCCGTTCAGGTCGTCTTGGATTGCCAGTTTGTTCACCTGCGGCTACGTGAGTACCAGCTCATTTCTGGGCCAACAGGGAGCGTGCGTCTTGAAGTTCGGGCCGGTCTCCGTCGGCATGCGCGCAGATGGACAGGAGCTGGGCATAGTATGTTTTCGCTTTTTCCTTATCGCCCGAAAGCTTGGCCGCGCGCGCGGCGCCGGATAGCGCGTTGAAACGATTTGGCGCCGTGCGCAGTGTGGCTTCGAACTCGACCATCGCTTGCGCGGGCTGCTTCAGTTCCAACAACATCTCGCCAAGCAGTTCGCGAGCCGGCACGATGACCCCTGGGGTGACGTTGTTCTTGTCAGTCTTGTCTTCGTGCTCGGCGGCAGAACGCATCTGCCGGAGGGCTTCTTCGCCCTTGCCCTCAGCCAGCGTAATCCAGGCAGTTGTGCTCTCACGTTGAATGTCCACCTGGTCAGCCCAGTAGGTCACGTTGTTCTGGATAAGCGTGTCACGCAGGGATGTGAGCTGCACTAGATCTTTTTGAGCAGCTTCGAGTTGGCCTGTATGAGACGCGCCCAGAGCCCTTGCGAAGTATAGGTTGGCTTCGGTCCAGGCCCATCGGCCGCCGGGAAATGTTTTCGGCGGCACCGTGAGTGCAGCCGCTTCAGACCAAGCATGTCGCTCCACAGCATACCGAGCAGGCGAAGTACCCATGGCGTAGAGCCAGTTCATATATTGCGGATCGTCAGGACGGCCCGCTGGCGGTGCTTCCAGTGCTCTTTTCGCCTCGCGATCCTGGCCCCCTTGTAGGTACGCGTAGATCAGGTAATCCTTCGCGTGCAGCTCGTTGCCGGGAGCATTGTTTTTCTGGGCCGAGGCTGCCGACACGAGGTTGGACGCAATGGATTCCTGCCACAAGCCGAGCCGGGTGAAAATGTGCGACGGCATGTGCAGCGCGTGCGGCGAGTCCGGCGCGATCTCGGCATAACGTCGCGCCGCGTCCAGGGCCCTCTGCGCCAGCGGTGGGTAGTCGTAGGCGTGGATGATGTAGTGGGCTATGCCGGGATGCTCTGGTTGTTCGACAAATAGCGGCTCAAGGATGGCACCGGCCTTTTTCTGATTCACGTACGTCTTGTCCGTGGGAGGCGCAGTGGCGAGCAGTGCGAGCGCATGAAAAATGGCCGCTTCATGGTCGTCAGAGTAGCGCGCTTGAAGCTGGTCCATGGCTTTTTCATAAGCCAGTGCGCGAGTACGGTGGTCGAGGTTGTCGGCGTCGGTGTAAAACGTCTGGATAGCGGCAATATAGTCCCGTTCTCGCTGCGTCTTGGCGCCGGCTAACTTTGCTTTTTCCGCAGCCGCCGCGCCCGCTTTCAGGTCAGCCGGTTCAGGCGCGGCCCAGAGCGGATGGTAGTACGTCATGGCAATTCCCCAGTACGCCATGCCGCACGTGGGATCTTTTTGCGCTACAGCAGCGAAGGTATCGCTGGCTTTCTCGTACCAAAAGGAATGGAGCATCGCCACCGCGCTGCTGAATTGCGGCTGAACCGATGCTTCGCAGGAAACGGGGAAACTCACCTTGCCGAGTTTGCCCGGATCGCCTGCGGGATGTTCATGCTGGGCAAGCGCTGGTGGCACGAATGCGGTGCACACGCCCACAAGCAGCACCATGCAAAAGGTGAGTCGCTTCATGCTGGTCTCCTTGGTTACTAATTAGGGCTGGAATGAAACACCGACTATGAAAAGCCTTGTGGACCATTCTGGGCCGCGACAGCAGCGAAGTCAAGTAAGGCATGAAGGCAGTCGCACACCCGGCGTTCGCAGTCGCGTGTCCGCAGAGGTGTGACCTGGTTCGCAAAAGATCAGAGCGTGTTCTCGGGATTGCGCCCGAGTCACGGGCTACTCGGAAGTTGACCCGCCGCGGGTGCCCCATCCTTCCCGCGTGTTTTGGCGCGAAGGGTGGAGCGATGCACCAAAGAGCAGTTTTGTCCTGACCAAACAAGATCATGGCAGTCCGCAGTTTCCCACCCTTTCGCAAAAACGGCGAAAGGATGGGGCACCCCCAGCCCCACCAGTATCCTTCCCGCAACCAGGTGAATGCACCATGTCTGAGTGACGGTCAGAATTGCGGAGGCGTCGCTGGCAGCGCCGCGGAGTTGATGCCTTCGCACATCCCGTTGTTCACCGTCAAGTTGCCGTGGGCGTCAAGCTTCACCGTCCAGATGGTGTCGTAGTCGGTGGGCGGCCACACGCCAGAAGGCGGAGCCTGTTGAGCGGCGTTATAGCTGGTGAGCAGCGCTAAGATTGTTGGTTGTATGAATTGGAAAGACCACGCCAGCAGCACGGTCTGATTGGAGAATTGGCCGCCGTTGATGAAGAAGAAGAAAGTACTGGTCTCCTGGGCGACGTTGCTATCGGAGAGGTCGAAGCTGGTGACCAGATTGTAGGGCAGGTTGTTGGCGATGGCATAGGGTGCGGCGGTCAGGGGGGGCGCAACCGACGACCAGTAGTGGTCCCCCGAGGGGCTGACGGAACCGTCGCTCGAATATAAGACCGAACCTTGGCCAAATTGAGCGGGGTCGTTCGAATATACCTGGTTGGGACTGACTACCTTGCCGAGCAGTGCGTTGGGGAGATCCAGCGCGCGCCATTGCCCCGCACCGACATAGTTGTTGTCGTCCCAGTAGGTCCGCGGATGCGCGTCTGCGTGCCGGATGATGTACAGGGTTTCGTTAGTGTTGATTCCCGCCGGGATTACCGCGCCGCCCTGACCGCCGGTCACGGTGATGCTGAAAGGCGTCTGCGCCGTGCATGGAGCGCTGGCCGGTGGTGGGGACAGCACCGGGTAGGTGGAAGGCGGGGTCAGGTGGCTGTCGTAGGTGACCAGGTGGGCGCGGCCTGACGGCGTGATCGAAATCGCGTAGATAAAGTTGGGACTGATATAGCTCGCCGGAAGAGCCAGGTTGTAATGTTCGAGCTTGTTGATATTTGCCAGCAGGCTGCGGGTGGTCTCCCACGGCGCCGAGAAGACATAAAACCCCGGCACGTTTGCCTTCACGATACCGGTTACCAGGGCTTCGTTGTCGCCGTTCTGGTCGCGGAAGTCGAGCCCTTGGCAATTCGGGCAGAATTGCGGCGGCACTGCAACTCCGCTGGGTAGCGGCCCTGACGCATAGGATGCATTGATCGGGTAGCTCTGGCCGGTATATGGGGTCCCGCCCTGAGAGTCACTGGACAGAGTGATCTGGTTAAGCATGGCGAACTGCTGAATGGTCTCCAGTGCCACCATGTCGGGGTAATTGCTTGCGGTTTGCAAATGGGTCATGGGTTCGAGCGCGTAGATGCCGGTTACATTGTTCGTCCCTAGTACCTTCTGTTGCAGGAACGTGGCCATCGAGAGCGACCGCTGCAACCCCTGATTGGTGAGGTTTGCCGTCGTTGGATTGACGTCTCCGGGAGCTTGGTAAGCCAAATCTTCGCTGACCACGAAGATCAGGTTGAGGTTGTCGGCGCTCAGGGGAGCGGGAGTTGGCGGCGCTGAAGAGCCGGCGCATCCTGCGAGCAGCGTCAGGGCGAAAACCAGGAACAGTAGCCGTACAACGATACCTTTATTCATGATATGGGTCCTGCTTACAATTTTCGGCGAACTCAACAATCCGCGTGTAGCCGCTGGGCGCCACACACGTTCAGAATTGAGGCGGCGTTTTCGGCAGCGTCGCGGAATTGATGCCTTCGCACATCCCGTTGTTCACCGTCACGTTGCCCACGGCGTCAAGCTTCACCGTCCAGATGGTGTCGTAGTCGGTGTCCGGCCATTTGGGCGCCAATTGTTGGTCGTTGGCGTGATAGCTCGTGAGCAGCGCATTGACGGTCGTCGGGATGTGATCGTGCTCCCAGCCCACCAGTATCGTTTGGTTGGAGAACGTGCCCCCGGTAAAGAAATAATCACTGGCGTCGGTGGCCGGCGCGGGCGGAATCTCGGAGAAAACGGGGACGCTGGCGGCCAGATTCAAGGGCAAGTTGTTGGCGATGGCATACGGTTCCACGGTCAACGAAGGCCTGACATACGACGAAGCGACACTACCGTCTTCGCCCGGGTTGCCGACCGCGGGATCGATGGAGTAAACCTGCGTAGGCTGGATCTTGTCGCGTAATGCGTTCGGAAGATCCAGGGCGCGCCACTGCCCCTCGCCAATATAGTTGCCGTCGTCCCACCAGCTCGTAGGATGCGCCTCCGCGTGCCGGACAAAGTAAACCGTTTCGTTGGTGTTGGTCCCCGCCGGGATTACGGCGCCATCCTGACCGCCGGTCACGGTGATGCTGAAAAACGCCTGCGTCTGCGGCGTGTTGCAGGCAGTGCTGACCAGCGGCGGCGGGGGCAGCACAGGGTAGGTGGCAGGCGGGGTAATGTGGCTGTCGTAGGTGACCAGGCTGGCGCTTCCCGACGGCGTGACCGAAATCGCGTAAATAAAGTTGGGACTGATATAGCTCGCCGGAAGGGTCAGGTTATAACCTTCGCGCTGGTTGAGGTTCGTCATTACGGCGCTCACGGTCTCCCATGGCGCGGAAAAAACATAAAACCCCGGCGCGTTTGCCTTGACGATACCGCTAACCAGAACTTCGTTGTCGCCGTGCTGGTCGCGGAAATCGAGACCCTGGCAAGCCGCGCAGGGGACCGTCGGCGGCGCAACGTCGGGCGGTAATGCGGCCTCTAACGAATACGACGCGAAGATAGGATAACTGTTTGCGGTAAC
The DNA here is from genome assembly GCA_003151335.1 of Acidobacteriaceae bacterium. GTDB lineage: Bacteria > Acidobacteriota > Terriglobia > Terriglobales > Acidobacteriaceae > Bog-257. The sequence continues at coordinate 119,304 of PLXE01000108.1, read as the reverse complement.
CGGCCCGCTGCCCTGATACGACGCGCTGGTCTGATTCAGCATGGCGAACTGCTGAATCGTCTCCAGCGCGACAATGTCGGGATACTTGCCTGCGGTTTGCAGATGGGTCATCGGTTCGAGCGCGTAGATGTCGGTTACGTTCTGCATTCCCAGTACCTGCTGCTGCAGGAACGGGGCCATGAGGAGCGATCGCTGTAAACCCTGATTGGTGAGGTTTGCCGTCGTGGGATTGACGTCGCCAGGAGCTTGATAAGCCAAATCCTCGCTTACCACGAAGATCAGGTTGAGGTTGGCGGGGTTCAGCGAAGCGGGAGTTGGGGGCGCATTGGAGCCGCCGCAGCCTGCGAGCAGCGTCAGGGCAAGAACCAAGGACAATAGTCGTACAACGGTAGCTTTATTCATAATAGCCGTGAGTCCTTTCTCGCAACCATTTCATGGTTGCGCCGACCGCTTGTCAGTGACATCAGCCACGGCGGGCGAGTAAAAAAACCGGGCAAATCTCGAAAAGGGCGATTTTCCAATTCCGGATGCCTGACCGGGGGGATTTTCACCCGCTAAAAGACCAACGCCTTTCGGCGAACTCAATAATCCGGGTTTAGTCACTGGGCGCTACACACGTGAAACTCGCCGCATCTTCACTGCCTGCTGGGCCGCCCGTATATTGAGCAAACTGCGGATAAGGACACAAAGGGAGGTTCTGCCAGCAATCTCCACACATAGAATCCTATGGCAGCAAGTGCCTCGGCGTCTGTGATGTCAAGGACGTTTTCGAACGGAAGTAACCACTGTGACCACCTGTGGCGGGCGCAACCTGGGGAAAGGCGGAACAATCAGGCCAGGAGGTCCAGTCCAATCATTCTCGCTGCGCGATAAACTCAAATGCGGACCGAACCCCCATGACACCGTTACCGCCAAACATCCCCACCCCGATCGAAACAGTCCGCGACCTGTTTGAGATCCCGGACGGCATTACCTATCTGAACTGCGCCAGCATGTCGCCGCAGTTGCGATGCGTCACCGAGGCCGGACTTCGCGCGGTCCGCACGAAAGCCTCGCCCTGGAATTTGTCCGGCTCAGAATGGTTTTCGGGTTCCGAGGAGTTGCGCGCTCTTGCCGCGCGAGTGATGGGCACCGACAGCGATGCAGTTGCCCTGGTGCCGGCTGCCAGCTATGGAATCGCAACCGCGGCGGCGAATTTACCGCTCGCGCGCGGACAGACCATTGTTATGCTGCATCAGCAGTTCCCGTCGAATGTTTACGCCTGGTATGAGCTGGCCAAGAAAAACGGCGGGCGCGTAGTGGTCGCACAGCGCGAACCTGGCATGGACTGGACCGAAGCTCTGATCGCGGCCATCGACGACGATACGGCAATCGTTGCCGTGCCGCAGTGTCACTGGACGGATGGCAGCAGAGTCGATCTTGAGCGCGTTGGGCAGCGTGCGCGGGACGTCGGTGCTGGCCTCGTGATTGATGCCAGCCAATCGCTCGGGGCCAGCCCGCTGAATCTGGAGCGCGTCCAGCCGGATTTCCTGACGGCCGTGGGGTACAAGTGGCTGCTTGGCCCGTACGGACTCGGTTATCTCTATGTCGCGCCAAAATGGCGGGAGTCGGGTGTGCCGCTCGAACAGTCGTGGATCGCGCGCACCGGCAGCGACGACTTTTCCCGGCTGGTCGATCACACCGACGCCTACCGGCCGGGCGCGCGCCGCTTCGATATGGGCGAGTCTCCGCAATTCGTTCTGGCGCCGATGGCGATTGCCGCTCTCCAGCAAATCCTAGCGTGGGGTGTGGAACGGATCCAGCAAACGCTTTCGTTGCTGACGGCAAGAGTCGCACAGTTCGCGGCGGACATTGACTACGCAGTTCTGCCTCCTGAGCAACGATCGGCGCACATGATTGGCATCCAGCCCGCGCGCGGTATTCCGGCCGGGCTACCGCAGCTTCTCCATGATGCCAATGTGTTCGTCAGCGTTCGCGGAGATTCAATCCGCATCGCGCCGCACCTGTACAACGATGCCGGCGACATTGAACGGCTGTTTGCGGTGTTGCGAAAGGCAAGCGGTAGGTGACGATCGGAATGCGAAATTGAAGGGGTTGCTATGGCCGTGATCATCTCCATGCTCCGCGGCGTCAACGTCGGGGCGCACCACCGGATCAAGATGGACGCGCTGCGCGCGCTCTACGAACCGCTTGGGCTGCGCGACCCACAAACCTACGTGCAGAGCGGCAACGTCGTTTTCGGGACTGACAAGCGCGACCTGCTTGCACTGGGCAAGCGGATCGAGGACTCGATCGAGCAGGGCTTCGGCTTTCGCCCCGCGGTAATTCTGCGGACCTCTGGCGAACTGCGAGACGTCATCGCCAGAAATCCGTTCGCCAAGCGGAGCGGCATCGAGCCGAGCAGACTCTTGGTGTACTTTCTCGCCAGCGATCCCAGCGCAGAAACCCGCGACAAAGTTCTTAGCCTCAAGACCGAACCCGAGGAGTTGCGGATGAACGGGCGCGAGCTCTACATCTATTTCCCCATTGGCATGGCGCGGCCGAAGTTGTCCTGGGCAGTTCTTGAGAAGATGCTAAAGGTACCCGGAACGGGCAGAAACTGGAACAGCGTGACCAAGTTGCTCGAGATGGCGGAGAGGCTAGAGGCTTCCGAATGACGCTGTTGAGGGACTGGAAACACTATAATACTTTAGTGCCATACATGCCGGGCCTCAATGTGGTGCTTTGAGCATTTCGTAGAATGGCAATTTAGAGGCCTCCAGAGGCCCAAGGCTGCATTGTACGACCATGGGTGATGGTTTTGTACGTCCGTTCTACCTGTGGCGCGTTATATAGGCAAATGTGCAAAACTTTGCACATATCCGCTTTGCGACTTTCTACTGTGGCAAGGGCCAACCAGAACGCCCTCTGTTCTGCCGCCGGGCCATGACACATCGGAGCCGTCGGTCGAGAGGTGCGCGCGCCAGATTTGAATCTCTCCCGCAGAGCGGTCATCCATTCCACCAGCTCTCGGTCGGCCTTCGCAAGTGAATCTACCGTTGTGATGGAGGGAACTTCATGAGTTCCGGATTCGTGCTGTTGCTGACGTTTGGTATTGGCGTGGTAACCGGCCTGCGGTCTGGGACGGGGCCGGCGGTTGTGGCTTGGGCAGCCCACTTGGGTTGGATCAATCTTTCCGGCTCTCCGTTAGCCTGGATGGGCTCTACCTTGGCGGTCGTCATCTTTACCATCTTGGCGCTGTTTGAATTTGTCGCCGATCAGCTCCCCAGCACCCCCGCGCGCACGGCCCCTGGTGGGCTGGGCGCGCGAATTGTCTTGGGCCTGCTTTGCGGTGCCTGTCTCGGCATCGCCGGAGGCGCGTCGCTTTGGCTGGGAGCAATCGTCGCGGCGCTTGGCGCCGTGGCGGGAGCGTTTGGCGGTTATCGCGCTCGCGTCGGTTTGGTAAAGGCCTTGCACGTGCCCGACTTCGCTGTCGCCGTTCCTGAAGATCTGATCGCAATCGGGTTGGGGCTGCTTATCGTCTCGCGGTTCTGAAGTCGGGCCGGAATTCCAAAAGTCTCAGCGTGCGACCTTCCTGACAAGCTCGGCATCTTCTGGCAACGTACACTTTCCAAATTCCAAAGTTGCGATACATTGTTTTGGACGCGCCTATGACTACTCCGCAACAATTCGATGCTATTGTGATCGGCTCCGGACAGGCCGGTACACCTCTTTCCACGGCCCTGGCCGAAGCCAGCATGCACACCGCTCTCATCGAGCGCGAACATGTCGGCGGGACCTGCATCAATGAGGGATGCACTCCCACCAAGACCATGGTCGCCAGCGCCCGCGTCGCTTACCTCGCGCGGCGAGGCGCCGATTATGGCGTTCACGCCGGCGACATCCGCATTGACATGGAATGCGTGCGCCAGCGCAAGCGCGATATCGTCAACAGCTTTCGCAATGGCAGCCAGGGCCGCATTGAGAAGACGGCAAATCTCGAGTTGATCTTCGGCGAAGCCAGTTTCACCGGCGCCAGGTCCCTGCTCGTTCGGCAAAAAGACGGCGGCCAGCGTGTACTCACCGCCGGGAAGATTTTCATCGACGCAGGTGCGCGTCCGTCTGTGCCGGCGCTCGACGGCCTGAAAACCGTGCCCTTTCTCGACAGTACTTCCATCATGGAGTTGGACGCGGTTCCAGAGCATCTGCTGGTTCTCGGAGGCGGATATGTCGGCCTGGAGTTTGGGCAAATGTTTCGTCGCTTCGGCAGTCGCGTGACCATCGTCCAGTCGGCTGGCCAATTGCTCGACCGCGAGGACCCCGACATCGCGGAAGAAGTCGCCAGGATACTTCAGCAGGATGGAGTTGAGGTCTTGCTGAACGCGAATGCGAATCGCGTGAGCCAGTCGGATGGCGGCATTCGGTTGGAGGTCCAGCAACACGGCCATTCGACTGCGCTTGCCGGCTCGCATCTGCTGGTTGCCACCGGGCGCGTTCCGAACTCGGACACTCTGAACCTTGTTGCAGCCGGAGTACAAACGGACGATCACGGTTTCATCAAGGTGAACGGCCGCCTCGAAACTACGTCGAATGGCATTTATGCGCTCGGCGATATCAAGGGTGGTCCAGCGTTTACGCATATCTCCTACGACGATTTTCGCATCATCCGCACCAACCTTATCGAGAAAGGAAGCGCCACCACCGACGGGCGGCTGGTGCCGTACACCGTGTTCATCGATCCGCAACTTGGCCGCGTTGGTATGACCGAAACCGAAGCTCGCGCGCAGAAGCGGAACATCCGGGTGGCCACGCTGCCGATGACCTCCGTCGCGCGCGCTCTTGAAGTCGACGAGACACGCGGTTTCATGAAAGCCATTGTGGACGGCGAAGATAACCAGATTCTGGGTGCCGCAGTGCTGGGCATCGAGGGCGGCGAAATTATGTCAGCGCTCGAGATTGCCATGATGGGAAAGCTGCCCTACACCGCACTGCGGGATGGCGTCTTCGCCCACCCTACTCTGGCGGAATCGCTGAACAACCTGTTCATGGCGATGGACAGCGGCAAGTAGAAGGCGCGCTGGCTGAGAAGCCGCGCGTCATACCGTCTGTCATCCTGAGCGACGAGCGTAGTGAGGAGTCGAAGGATCCCTCTGCCTGCCAGGAATCTCAAGCCTGTTGCTGTGCTGCACCGCTGTGATTTCTCGCTACTATAGGGGTCCTTCGACTCGTCGGTCGCCACGGCGACCTCCTCGCTCAGGATGACAGATGCTGGGAAGCTTCTCTTGCGTGCTGCATTTCCGGTGTTATGCTGATAGCAAATCGTGCGATATCCTGTCGCGGATAAGCCCCAATGGCAAGCAGCAGACCCACGCTCCGGAAACGAATTGACGATCGGCCCAGCATCTCACGCGAGATGGTGGGGGAGGCCGAAGCCATTTTCCACGGACACCTGAAGCGCGTGGGCCTTAAGCTTACCGGGCAGCGCGACGCCATTCTGCGCACCTTTCTCGATACCCGCGACCATCTCTCCACCGACGAACTGTATCGGCTGGTCAAGAAACACGACGAGGGCATCGGATTTACCACCGTCTATCGCACTTTGAAGCTGCTGGCCGAGTGCGGGCTGGCCAGCGAAGTCGCCTTCAATGACGGCGTGACTCGTTACGAGCACAAGTACAATCGCCGCAATCACCATCACATGGTTTGCACCGAATGCGGCAGCTCGGTGGAGTTCTTTTCGCGCGAGATCGAACGCATTGAGCAGGAAGTTGGCCGCAAGAACAAGTACCTGCCCACGCGCCACACCTTCCAGATTTACGGCGTCTGCGAGCGCTGCCAGAAGAAACCGAAGCGCAGCTTGTCGTGAGGTCACAAATGGGGCATGGAAGAGGGTCTTTTGTGCATGGAGCGCCGACCGCGCACATGGGACCCTTTGCAGGCCCAAGCGCGGATTGCTTGTGATAACGCCTGATTACAACAGTTATCTGGAAACCGCAGGAACGTTGGCGTAGAGTGGTCGCAATGAGAGGAGTTCCACTGGCGTTGCTCGCGGTCTTTCTGGCCGCCCCTGCATTTGGGCAAGCGGCAATGGCCAAGGTGCCCGCAGTGCGCACGTCGGTTTGCGAAATCGTTAAGCATCCCGAGCGATTTGAGGGACAGTCAGTCACGGTTCATGCTCGTTACTCCGTCAACTGGGAGTGGGGCGCATGGATCGGAGAAGAGCGATGCGAAAAGGCACTCGGATTGTCACTTGCTAACGGCTATCCAACTCCGGCGTACCTATCGAATCTATACGTCGAAATGGATAGCGCATTTGATTTGAACCTAACCCGCGATGAATGTTCCCGCACAGAGTAGGTGTTTCTTGATTCGAATCCGTGCGCTGTTGATCGGGGCTGTTGTTCTTGTTGCCTATGTGTATTTCTATCAAGGCGGGGGATGGAACCAGAATTCGCGTTTCGACCTGGTGCGTGCCATGGTTGAGCTGGGGACGTTGCGCATAGATGCCTACCACGAGAACACCGGCGACAAAGCTTTCGCGAATGGCCACTACTATTCTGACAAGGCTCCCGGACTCGCGCTGCTGGCCGAGCCAATCGCAGAGGCAACGAGACCCTTGCTGCGGGCAGGGGGAGTCGATCCGGATTCGGCCCGAGGTCTCGTGGCGATGTCTTATGTCGTCACCGTATTCGGGGTGGCTCTTCCGATGGCAGTGGCATGTGCAGTGCTCTTTCTGATTGCGCTGCAACTGGGAAGCGATACCAGCGCCGCCGCATTTGGGGCTCTCGCCTTGGGCTTGGCTACTCCGATGTGGGCATACTCCACGCTGTTCTGGGGACATTCGCTTGCGGGGGCGTGCTTGGTGTTCGGGTTTGCATTTGCCCTGAGGCTATGCCGCAATCAAAGTCACACCGGGGATGTACTGCTGGGGCTGGCCGTCGGCCTGACAGCGGGGTGGGCAACGGTTACGGAATACCCTGCGGCGCCAGCGGCGGCGATCGTTGCTGCTCTTGCTGTGGGGTTGGTTTGGAAGGATGGGTGGCCGCGACGATGGCGTACGTCCGTGGGCATTGCAATTGGCGCGTCCGCCTGCATTGCCGTGCTTTTGACTTATCAGTTTCTTGTCTTTGGCTCCGCGTTTCAGCCCAGCTACTCGTACTACCCGGCTGGAGCATTTCCGTGGATGAAGCATGGCTACATGGGAGTGACCTATCCCAGGATTGACGTCGCACTCAAGTTGCTGATCGGCTGCCGGCGCGGCTTGCTGTTTGTGGCTCCGGTCGCCTTGGCGGCTCCTTTCGGCTTGCGATGGCTGCGGAAACAGCCAACCGGCCGCGCCGCTGCGGCTGCAGCTGCCGCAGTTGCCGCTTATTATTTCTTGTTTAACGCTTCGTTCGTGGCGTGGGCGGGTGGCCGATCGTACGGACCGCGATACATGGCGGCGGGGCTGCCCCTGCTATGTGTCGGGTTAGCGCCGGCATGGAGCAAGGCACGGCCTTTTTGGCGAGGTGGACTTGCGGTAGCCGCAGCTTGTGGTGGGGTGTTTGCGCTGATAGCAGTCTCCACCACGGCACAGCCAGCTTCCGAGTTTCGATGTCCCCTGGTCCAGCTCTTATGGCCGTCGTTTTGGGCGGGCAAATTCTCCCTGAATCCGAAATCGATGCTAACGATTTCCGAAGAACCGACAGGGCATGCACACGGCGCTTTCAACCTGGGAGAACTGGCCGGCCTGCATGGCTTGGCGAGTCTGATTCCGCTGTTGGCTGTGTGGGGTCTCGCGGCTGTTCTTTGGGCTTGGATAAATCGAGTCGAGCAGTTAGAGCGGCACCGAACCCCGCCCTAGGCGCGGAGCTTTCCCCACACAAGCCAGAGAGTATTCCTCCGAAGAATGAAGTATTCATTGACTGGCTGGTCGTCTTTCAATGCGGGAGCGTCTGGAGCTTTGGGGCCGAGCTCTTGGGCAGAGTCTGCGACAGGCCCTTCAGTTTGACCCCGATTTTTTCAGTTCACTAAGCTCGATATCGGGCGGCAGCAGAAGCAGTGTGGCAAAACGTCCCCGCCTTAGACCGGCTGCTCGCCGAAACGGAATACCAATTTGATGCTTTCAGGAAAAAAGAAAAACTCCTGTGTAACGGCATGGACTTGCTTTGCGAGTTCGATTTTCTTGAGGCCGATTTCACTGGCGTCGTCGTCGGCCCAAACCATTTCCCACAAAGGCCGCTACCTGACAATTCGGTGTTGGTTGTCACCAGCATCGCTGCGCCTAAATTGCATCGTGACGAACATCCCATGGGCACGCAGAACCCGCCCTTGCCGAACACAATACCTGAACGTGAGAAGCCATAACTGTTGAGAAATCCCCATTACACAAGTGATCATCCTTCCTTCATCCATCTCATAAACGGCCCTATCCCAAAACTGCGCTGCATCACCTTCCCGGTTGACGCACGTCACAGCGTTCTTGTCGGCATTGCGCTACAAAAGAGATAGACGAGCGTATGGAAGCACCCGGCCGGGTTGATTAGCGGGGCGTGGCTTCGCGCCTGGGCGAGAACGCTTCCATCGAGTGACCCCACCGCGTGGGGAGAATGGTCGCGCAAGATGGTGACGGCACAGCTCAACCCGGTCGGGGTGGGCATCCATAGTGTGCTCATCGCGACAGACTTTTCCCGCTGTTCCACGGTGGCGGTGAACTTTGGCCTCGAACTGGCCCAGGAATACCGAGCCAAGGCCTATGTGGTGTTCGTTTTACCCAGCGACGACTTTCTGATTGCCGGGCGGGACGCCTACGTGGCCGCCAAAGATGCGGCCCGCCGCGACCTGCTGGAGTTGAAGGCCGAGTTGCGGCATACCCATTCCTATACGGAAGGTGAAGACTATCACCTGCTTCTGATGGAAGGGGAAGCCGCGCAATCCATCCTGGACTGCGCGCGCCAGAATAAAGCTGACGCGATCGTGGTCGGCACCCACGGCCGCGGTGGTCTGGGCAAAATGTTGATGGGTTCGGTAGCCGAACGCGTCTTCCGGCAATCGCCCGTGCCGGTGATGACCGTCGGCCCGCACTTGCACCGCGCAGCCCGGGGGTTTGCGCCCCGGAACATCCTGCTGGCGGCTGATTTCACGCCGGCCTCGGAATGTGCCGCTCACTATGCCAGCGCACTGGCGCGGGAGCGCAACGCGAAGTTGACCATGCTGCACGTGCTGGATCATCCCGAGCTGAGTGGCGTCGCCGACCGTGCCGAGATCATGCAGGGAATTGAAAGCAAACTGACGGCTTTGATTGGGCAAGACACGGAAGGATTGCAGTTTTGCTGCCGCGTCGAGATCGGCAAAGTAGTACCCACGATTCTGCACACCGAGATTGAAATCGATGCCGACTTGTTGGTGATGGGCGTGCGTGGGTGGTCGGGATTGCTCGATCGGCTGATGTGGCCGAACGCCTACGAAATTGTGCGGGAAGCCGCCTGCCCGGTGCTGACCGTGCGCGGCAAGGTTGTGCAGCAGTAATAACTCTTATAACGACCATGACGGGAGAAGCAATGTTACGTAGCGGTTTTGCCATTGACGAGACGTCGGCCCCAGCGACCACACCAGACCTGGTTGCCGAAATGAAAAAGCGGGAGATGAAGCAGGCCATCGTGGAACGCTTCAGTTATCGTGCCGAGGCTGTTTCCACGGAAACCAAGCTCCAGTCAAAGGAACGCTCACCCTACTGGCAACCGGTGGACGAGGAGTGCTGATCGGGCCGATAGAGATGTACGGCAGAAAAATTCGAGGCGCCTACTTGCCCCGCTGCAGGGCTTCCCGCGCCAATGCGATCTGCGCGCGTTGAGGGTTCGTCGGCGTTGGGTATTTCAGGTCCATCTTTTTCAGCGTGTCCACGACAATATTAGACACGGTCAGGTGGGTGAACCATTTGTGATCGGCTGGAATGATGTACCAGGGCGCCTGCTCGGTGCTGGTGTGGTTGATCATGTCCTCGTACGCGGCCATGTAGTCATCCCAGCGCAGCCGCTCGTGCAAGTCGCCCTCTGAAAACTTCCAGTTCTTTTTCGGATCATTCAGGCGCTCCAGGAAGCGCTTCTCCTGCTCCTCTTTGGAGACGTGCAGAAAAAACTTCAGGATCAGGGTGCCATTGCGGACCAGGTGGCGCTCGACGTCGTTGATCGACTCAAAGCGATGTTGCCAAAACTTCTTGCTGGGCGCGGTGAAGCCGGGCAGATGTTCCGCCTTGAGCAAGTCAGGATGGACCCGCACCACCAGCACCTCTTCGTAATAGGAACGATTGAAGATGCCGATGTGGCCGCGTTCGGGCAACTCGCGATAGATCCTCCACAGAAAGTCGTGGCTGAGTTCGTGCTCGGATGGTGTCTTGAAGCTGAGGACCTCGCAGCCCTCAGGGTTGACGCCCGACATCACGTGCTTGATGGTGCCGTCTTTGCCGGCTGCATCCATGGCCTGCAGGACCAGCAGCAGGGCGTAGGTGTGCGAGGAATACAGCAGGTCCTGGTATTTGGCCAGGCGTTGCACGTTGGCCTTCAGCTTGGATTGAGCGTGCGCGTACGAGGCATAGCCGCCTTTGAAAGCGGGGTCGAAATCCTTGAGCCGGATGCGCTTGCCGGGGGTGGCCATCATGGACTTGGTCTTCATATGAGTTGAGATCATACTTGGATTTCCCCGGTTTGCCGAGCCGGGCACGAATTTGCGTATCGAACGGGGAGGCGACAGTCCTGCGCTGTGGCGGCATCCGATTGCCATGTGCCGCCAGTTGGCGACCCGCACATTTCGGAGTAGAGTTTCTGGCATTAGGAGGAGATATGCATAGCGCCTGCAGGACCCTGGGTTTTGCCTTCCTGGTAATGCTGTGCTTCGTAGTTCTCGGCAGCACGCAACAGACGCCACCTGCCCCGTCCCCAGCCCCGTCCAACGATCAGTCTGTCCAGACCAAGCCAAACGGTGCTGCGCAACCGCAGCCCGCCAATGAGACGCTCAGTCCAGAAAGCCAGGACCGGCTGGTGCGGGAAGTGCGCCATGAGTTAATCATGCTGCCGTACTATGGCGTCTTCGACACTCTGTCCTTTCGCATTGAGGGACGTACCGTCATTCTGGACGGACAGGTGGTGGAGCCGGTTGTGAAATCCGACGCCGGGAACTCCGTGAAGCGGATCGAAGGGGTGGAGAAGGTGGTCAACAACATTGAGGTCCTTCCGCCCAGCCCGATGGACGACCGCATTCGGCGGGCGGTTTACCGCAGCATCTATAGCTTTGGGCCACTCTTTAAGTATGGAGGCATGGCCGTTCCGCCTATCCACATCATCGTAAAGGGTGGACGGGTCACGCTCGATGGTGTGGTGGATAGCGAAACCGACAAGAACCTGGCGGGCATGAGGGCCAACCAAGTCCCCGGCACCTTTCAGATCACCAACAACCTCCGGGTTGTGCCTAGTAGTGGCCAAGGCAAGAAGAAGAAGAAATAGCCGGACGCCAATTTAAGAAAATCAATCTGCAATGCATCGCGCTCTGGGGATAAGCCCGCGGGGCGCTTTCTTTTTGCCCACGAATCCCCCTCTTTACGAAAAATTTACGAACTCTTTAGCCGGGGCTTACAGGCGAAGTGCTCCAATCCTACTGGTGTAACCACGCACAGAAACAGGTGTGGGGAAGGAAGTCATGACCGTTTTCTTACTGATTTGCGTCGCCAGTGTGTTGTTCTTCGTATGGTTCCTGGTCAAATGCACACGCTCTCATCGGACATCACGCCGGGCGCCAGTCGTCCGCAAGATAAGCACGACCGAGGCGGTCGACTCCGCAGCCGGGCGGCGGGCGCTGATCCATCTGGAACAACAGATGGCCGAATTCCTGTCCAGCCATGGCCGGAAGAGTACAGCCCTGTTGCTTGCGGTGGGTTTGGTTGGCGCCGCGACGCAGATGAAGGCGCAAAGCAGCGCCGTGCCCGCCCCGCCAACAAGCGCCGCCGAGGAGCAGGTCTCGCCGGCTGTACAGAAGCAGCTGGATGCCATGCAGAAGCGCATCGAGCAACTGGAGGCGGAGCTGAACAGCCACAACGCGCAAGCACAACCCGCCACGATGGCGGACGGCGCACCAGCAGTGCATTCCACCGCCGAGGTCGGTTCTGCCGCGCAAGCTCCGGCGGGAGGTTCTTTGCAGCAGCAGGCCAAGCCCGGCAAACCGGAGAAGCCGGCGCCGTTTTCCTTCGCCGACTTCAGTTGGCTGAACGGCAATAGCCGCATCAAAGACGTGCCACTCGACACCAAGTTCTTCACCCCTGAAATTCGCGCCGATGTGGATTATGTTTACGACTTCAGGCACCCCAAGGATGACACCATTGGCGGGTCCAGTGAAATCTTCCGGGCAAACGAATTCCAGGTGACCCAGCTCGGGGTGGGCGGCGATTTTCACTGGGACAACGTGCAAGCCCGGGTGATGACGCAGTTCGGCATGTATTCCACGACCACACCGCGCAACGATGCCAGCCCGGCCCGCGGCCAATGGCAGCTTGCCGATGCCTATCGCTATGTCTCCGAGGCATACGCCGGCTACCACCTCAACGTGATGGATGGGATCAATATTCAAGCCGGCATCTTCATGTCGTATGTGGGCCTGTTCAGCTACTACAACTTCGACAACTGGGCCTATCAGCCATCGTACGTGTCGTCGAACACGCCCTGGTTCTTCAATGGCATGCGCGTACAGATTTTCCCCAATGAGCACCTGAAAATCGAGCCCTGGCTGGTGAACGGATGGCAGGCCTATGGCCGCTTCAATAACCGGCCGGGCATCGGCGCGCAGATCCTCTGGCGGCCCAATGGCCGGCTTTCGATTCTGGGCAATCAGTACATGCTGGGCGAGGACGCACTCGGCATCTCTAAGCGGGTGCGGTACCACACCGACGACAGCCTGCAATACAAGTACTACCAGAATCCTTCCCACTTCCTCGATATGGCCGCCTTCTCCTTCACCGGCGATCTGGGATGCGAGCACGGCGGCGGCGTGAGCTGCACCGGTAATTCCGCCAAGGGTCCGAAGCAGAGCTTTGTTGGGTACATGTTATACAACCGCCTGTGGTTTCACAAAGATTTGTATGGGCTGACGATCGGCGGGGGCCAGATCAACAATCCCGGCCGCTACCTGGTGCTCTTGCCGCCTATCAACGGCGCCACCGCGATCTCCGGTACACCGTACTTCACGGAGAATCCCGGCGATCCCTACAAGGCATGGGATGTTTCCGCCACGGTGGATTACATGCCGAGCCAGTACGTCACCTTCCGCATGGAATACAACCACCGTGCGGCCAATGTGCCGTACTTCTCCGGACCAGGTGGGATTACGCCTCCGGGCGGCAACACGGGCGCGCCAGGCTCGGTGGTAACGGGCTTCACGCCTGATCTTCGCTATAGCGAGAACCGAATGACCGGGGCCCTGATGGTAATGTTCTAGGGACTCCAGATCTGGAAATCGACCGATAGCACCGGAGCCCAGTTTTGGTGGCAGTCGGTTGGCAGTAATTAACCGGTCATCCCTGGCGACTCCGCGATGTAAACTTCCACGGTGACTTGAACCGAGAGAGAACCGTGAGCAAAAGTCTGCCTTTGTTGCTTCGCCACGCTATGTACAACCTGCGTGGCGGCTTTTTGGTTCGCCCGCTCACCATTGCGCTGTCGCTGGGTTGCGCGGGCGCATTGCTGTCGTGGTTGGAAGAGGAATATCCGGCCGTCAGCGCCTGGGTGCCCTCCACCCTGTTCCCCTCGCACGCCGACCCGCAAGTTGCCCAGGTCATTCTGGCGGGCATCGCCGGCTCCATCATGACGGTGGTGTCCATCGTGTTCGCCATCCTGTTGATGACGCTCACCCTGGCATCGATGCAGTTCTCCCCGCGCATCATCGTCAGCTTTTCCCGGGACCGCGTGACGCAATGGACGCTCGGCATCTTCCTTGGCACTTTCTCCTACTGCATGGCGGCGCTTCCGGCGGCACGTTCGTTTCCTCACCCTTTCGCTCCAGTGGCCACCGTCCTGGGAGCAATGGTGCTAGCGATAGTCTGCGTCGGCTTGCTGCTCTTTTTCATTCACCACATCTCGCAGGCCATCAGTGTCAATCACATCGTCGACCGAATCGCGGAAGAAACCGAAACCATGATCGACGAAATGATGCCCCGGCCGCACCAGCCGACTCGCATGAAGGATGCCGCACCGCTCCGACCCAACCCGAGCGAGGTGGCCGTCTTGAGCAATGTTTCCGGCTACATCCGCTTCGTCGATAAGCGACGCCTGGTCGCCGTTGCGAAGCACTATCACGTCAGTATCCGCGTTCTGCGGAGGGTCGGCCACTTCGTTCCGGCGGGCATCCCGCTGATGATGGTCTCAAAGGGGGACCGTCTGCCCCCCGAAGGAACCTCCGAACTGCTTGCCGCGTTCGATTGCGGCCCGACTAGAACGTTGCAGCAGGATGTGGAGTTTGGCGTCCTGCAGATTGTCGATGTGGCGTTGAAGGCGATCTCGCCCGCCGTCAACGACCCTACCACCGCTATCACCTGCGTCGATCAGTTGAGCCGCATTCTGATCCGCTTCGCGTCCCGAGAGCCGCCCGAGGAACTGCTGTTTGATCCGCCGGGCATCGTTCGCGCCAGCATTGCATGGATCCATTTCGAGCGCCTGCTGGAGGCAGCCTTTGAGCAGATTCGCATGTATGCGAAGACGGACGTGGCGGTTAGCTTGCGGTTGCTGCGGGCCCTTGGTGACATCGCCGCCTCGACGCCCGATCCGGAGTTCCGCCAGATACTGGTCGAGCACGGAATGCGGACAGTGGCCGGCTGCGCCGAAAAGCTCGGCGAAGAGGAGCTGCGAGAGTTGCGCGCTCGCCAGGCTGCGCTGGAGAGCCTCAGGTGCGATCTCGCAGCTATGGATTAGAACAGCTGGCGGGGGGGTGATGCGGCTACCAATGAATTCGGTCGCCCCCAGCGGTTAGCAGCCGTAAGGCCGTCAGCACGGCTGCCTGGTCTCTACATCGCTCACCAATTTCCCGTTCTGGTCTTTACGAAACACTTATGAATTCTTTAGCCGGGACTTATGGGCGGAATGCTCCAATCCTAATTGGTAACACGGCTGGAAATCAACCGCTGTTCATGAATGCTGATGTTTTATCTCCGGGGCCGATTTTGGTGGCAAGCGGTTGAGAGCAATTAACCGGTCATCTCTGGCGACTCCGAGGTGCAAAGTTTACGGTGTCGTGCAAGAGGTGGCCAGATGTTCAGAGCGATCGATAGAAGCGTTGAGCAATTTATAGCAATGTTCCTCCCAATGAGTGTTGCATTGGCCTGCTTTGTGCCGGTTCAAGCACAACAGGTGGAAACCAAAGCCCAATCGGCGGAGACTGTGACGGTACCTGCACAAACCATGGAGCGGCTGCAACAACATCTCGCGGACCTGGAATCTGAGGTGCAGCAGTTGAAGGCACAGATGAAGGACATGCAGTCCACGAATTCGGCGTCGAGGCTGGCTGCGGCTTCCTCAGCCGACGATTCCGCTCACAGCACGGCAGATAGCGTCGCAAAAAGCGCATCGCCGTCACAGACAAGTGCGCTGTTATCGGCGGATGATCGCAGTGTGCTCGACTACCTGAAGGGAACTACGATCAATGTCTCAATTGACGGATATTATGACTGGAATTTCAACCGGCCGGTCGGACGGGTGAATCTTCTACGCGCCTATGATGTCAGCAGCAACGCCTTTAGCTTGAACCAGGCCGCGCTCATCTTTGAGCGGGCTCCTGATGTCGCTGCCGGCCGCCGCTATGGAGCGCGCCTGGATCTGCAATTTGGACAGGCCACGGCTACCTTGCAGGGAAACCCCCTCAACGAACCGCGCCCCAATATCTACCGCAATATCTTCCAGGCCTACGGCACTTACGTCGTGCCCGTCGGCAGCGGTCTTACGGTGGATTTTGGGAAGTGGGCCAGCTCGCTGGGGGCGGAAGGAAACTACACTCAGTTCCAGATGAACTATTCGCGCGGGTACTGGTTCTACTTTTTGCCGTTCTATCACATGGGTATCCGCGCACAATATGCGATCAACAAGAAGTTGGCCTTGAACTACTGGATCGTGAACGGAACCAACCAGACTGAGCCTACCAATGGCTTCAAGGACGAGATGTTTGGTTTTGTCCTCACGCCAACCAAGAATGTCAGCTGGACGGTGAATTACTACTTCGGCCAGGAAAACCCTGATGCGACGCCGGTTTCTACTTGCGGCCCAGTCCCGGTGCAGCCCGGGTTGTGCTTCCAGAAGATCAGTCCTGCGCCGGACGGGAAGTTGCACATCTTCGACAGCTACGTGACGTGGCAGACCACGCCGAAGCTGACGTTACAACTGGAAGGCGACTACGTGATCCAGCGCTTGTGGGCCAACGCGGGACCCGGCCAATCCTCGGCTCCGGCACACACCACGGGCGGCGCCGGTTGGGCAAAATATCAGCTCACGCCCAGGACGTATCTCGCTGGTCGCGGAGAGTACCTCTCCGACCGTGGCGGGCTCTTCAGCGGAGTGACCGAGGCGCTGAAGGAGTTCACGGCGACCTACGACTTCACATTGGCAAACGGATTTGAAATGAAGTACGAATACCGGCGCGATTGGTCCAACCATCCGATCTTCCTCACCAGCACGCAAAACGTTTTTTCTAAGGACCAGAACACGGCGACCATGGGTGTCATCTGGTGGTTTGGCCGTAAACAGGGGCCATGGTAGGACGCGCGGGATTCAGGAGATGAATATGCAAGACCTCGTATATGTCGCAATCACGATTGCTTTCTTCGCCCTGTCGCTGGGCTATGTCCACTTCTGCGAGCGCATGAAGTAAAGGGGAACTATGCACACCGAATCAACCATCATGCTGGCAATCTGCGCGTTGATGATGATTTACCTCTTCTACGCACTCTTGCGTCCGGAGAAATTCTGACATGACCGCCAATGGATGGCTTCAAATCGTCATATTTCTCGCGCTGATCCTCGCCGTCACTAAGCCCATGGGCGTGTTTATGACGCGGGTGTTCAATCGCGAGCGGACCTTCATGGACCCGGTGCTGCGGCCAATCGAGCGGCTGATCTACCGGCTGACCGGCGTTGACGAAAATCATGACATGCGCTGGACCGAGTACGCCTTCGCCATGCTGCTGTTCAGCGCGGTATCCATGCTGCTGCTGTACCTGATGCAGCGCGTGCAGGGACATCTTCCCTTCAACCCGCAGAAGTTCGCCGGGGTAACGCCGGAGCATTTGGCATTCAATACGGCAGCGTCGTTTACCACCAACACCAACTGGCAGGCCTACTCGGGTGAGTCCACGATGAGCTATTTCACCCAGATGGCCGGCCTGGCCTTCCACAACTTTGCTTCGGCCGCGACCGGTATTGCGCTGGCGATTGCCTTTATTCGCGGCATTGCGCGCCGCCAGATGCAGACCATCGGAAACTTCTGGGTGGACATGGTCCGCTCGTGCCTGTGGGTCCTGTTGCCGTTCTGTATCGTCGGAGCGCTGGTGCTGGTCTCGCAAGGCGTCGTCCAGAACCTGAGGCCTTACGACACGGTGAAGTTGCTTGAACCGCAGCAAGTCCAGCATGTGGGCGCTGACGGCAAGCCGGCAGTGGACGCCAAGGGCAAGCCGGTGATGGATACAGTCACCACCCAAACCATCGCGCAAGGGCCGGTGGCGTCGCAGGAGATCATCAAGGAATTCGGCACCAATGGCGGCGGATTCTTTAATGCCAATAGCGCTCACCCGTTTGAGAACCCGACTCCTTTCTCCAACCTGCTCGAGATGTTCGCCATCTTTACGATTGGTGCAGGATTGACCTACACGCTGGGGCGCATGGCTGGCTCGCAACGCCACGGATGGGCGGTGTGGGCCGCCATGGCGATCCTGTTCCTGGTGGGCGTAACGGTTGCCTACTGGGCTGAAGCCCGTGGTAATCCGCTTCTGGCCGGCGTGAATCAGCAGGCGACTGCGACCCAGCCGGGCGGCAACATGGAAGGCAAAGAGGTCCGCTTCGGCATTACCAACTCCGCGCTATTTGCCACCGTCACCACCGACGCGAGCTGCGGGGCCATCAACGGATGGCACGACTCCTTTATGCCCCTGGGCGGAATGGTGCCCTTGGTCAATATCATGTTGAGCGAAGTTATATTCGGCGGGGTAGGCTCCGGCTTGTACGGCATTCTGATCTACGTCGTGCTGACCGTGTTCATCGCCGGACTGATGGTAGGCCGAACGCCGGAATATCTCGGCAAGAAGATCGAAGCCTACGACGTGAAGATGGCCATGCTGGTGGCGCTCGTCTTTCCACTCGTGATTTTGATATTCACCGGAATTTCATCGATCAATGGTTTTGGCACGTCAGCAATCTCCAATCCTGGGCCGCACGGATTCAGCCAGATGTTGTACGCGTTTGTTTCCGGGGCTGGCAACAACGGCTCTGCATTTGGCGGGCTCAGTGCCAACACGCTCTGGTACAACACGACCATGGGGTTCGACATGTTGATCGGGCGGTTCCTGATGATGATCCCGATGCTGGCGATCGCCGGCAATCTGGCCCAGAAGAAATATGTTCCGCCGTCACTGGGAACGTTTCCGGTGACTACACCGCTTTTCACCGTGCTTCTGATCGGCGTGATCCTGATCGTCGGCGCGTTAACGTTTTTCCCGGCGCTCAGCCTGGGACCAATCCTTGAGCACCTGCTGCTGGCAGCAGGCAAGACGTTCTGAGGCTTTTCAACATGGCAAGAGAAAAATCGAAATCGAAAGCGGTGTGGCAGGGCAAGATCGTGCGGCGCGCGATCGTGGATTCCTTTCTGAAGCTGGATCCGCGCCACATGATGGGTAACCCCGTAATGTTCGTGGTGGAAGTCGGCAGCGTGATCACCACCGTATTGCTGTTCCGCGGGGGCGCAGCTTTCAAGTTCAATTTGCAGATCACGCTGTGGCTGTGGTTCACCGTACTATTCGCCAACTTCGCCGAAGCCATGGCCGAGGGTCGCGGCAAAGCGCAAGCCGACACGCTGAGAAAAGCCCGCTCGGAGACGATTGCCAATCGCATTATCGAAGGCGACCGCACCGAGCAGGTGCAAAGCTCGAAGCTACGCGCCGGAGATGTAGTTCTAGTGTCGGCGGGAGAACTCATACCGTCGGATGGAGAAATTATCGACGGCGTCGCTTCGGTGGACGAGTCGGCCATCACCGGCGAGTCGGCCCCGGTCATCCGCGAGTCGGGTGGCGATCGCTCCGCGGTCACCGGCGGAACGCGCGTGCTCTCGGACCAAATCAAAGTGAAGGTGACGTCGAATCCCGGCGAAACCTTCCTGGATCGCATGATTGCCCTAGTGGAGGGCGCGGAACGGCAGAAGACGCCAAACGAAATTGCGCTGAACATTCTGCTGGCGGGCCTCACCATCATCTTCCTGCTGGCCGTGGTGACACTGCAGCCGTTTGCCATCTACTCGGGCTCGCCGCAGACGGTGTTCGTGCTGGTGTCGCTGCTGGTGTGCCTGATTCCCACCACGATCGGCGGTTTGCTGTCGGCCATCGGCATCGCCGGTATGGACCGGCTCATTCAGCACAACGTGCTGGCCATGTCGGGACGCGCCGTGGAAGCGGCCGGCGACGTGAACACCTTGCTGCTCGACAAGACTGGAACCATCACGCTGGGCAATCGCCAGGCTGCGGCTTTTATCCCTGCTCCCGGCGTCACGGAAGCCGAGATGGCCGACGCTGCCCAGCTTTCGTCGCTCGCCGATGAGACGCCGGAGGGCCGCTCGATCGTGGTACTGGCAAAAGAGAAATACGGCTTGCGGGGACGCGATTTGTCCACCCACGAAATGGAATTCGTACCGTTCACCGCGCAGACGCGAATGTCGGGCGTGAACATGAATGGCAATCAGATTCGCAAGGGCGCGACGGATGCCATCGAGCGCTATCTGGCCCTGAACGGCGTCACCATGCCTGCCGAAGTGCAAGCCAGCGTCGAACTGATCGCCCGCTCAGGAGGCACGCCGCTGGTGGTGGCCGAACAACGACGGGCGCTCGGGGTGATCCACCTGAAGGACATCGTGAAGGGGGGGATGCGCGACCGCTTCGATCAGTTGCGGGCGATGGGGATCAAGACGGTGATGATCACCGGCGATAATCCGCTGACGGCAGCGGCGATTGCGCGCGAAGCCGGCGTGGATGACTTCCTCGCCGAAGCCACCCCAAAGGAAAAGATGGACCTCATCCGTCGCGAGCAGGCCGAAGGCAAACTCGTCGCCATGACCGGTGACGGAACCAACGATGCTCCGGCGCTGGCGCAGGCCGACGTTGGTGTCGCCATGAACACCGGCACTCAGGCGGCCAAGGAAGCCGGCAACATGGTTGACCTGGATTCCAATCCGACCAAGCTGATCGAGGTGGTCGCTATCGGCAAGCAGTTGTTGATGACTCGCGGATCGTTGACCACGTTTTCCATCGCCAACGACGTGGCCAAGTATTTCGCCATCATTCCGGCCATGTTTGCCGGAACGTTTCCGGTGTTGAACGCGCTCAACATCATGCATCTGCGCACACCCGCATCCGCCATCCTGTCAGCGGTGATTTTCAACGCGATTATCATCATCGCTCTCATTCCGTTGGCGTTGCGCGGGGTGAAGTATCGGGCCTTGGGCGCGGCGGCTTTGTTGCGACGCAACCTGTGGGTGTATGGCGTTGGCGGAATCATCGTGCCCTTCATCGGGATCAAGCTGATTGACATGCTCATCACCGGCGTCGGACTGGCGTAGAGGCAGAAAGCTATGAAACAGAATCTTAAGATTGCAATCCTGATGACCATCGTCACCACCGTGCTGCTGGGGCTCATTTATCCCCTGGTGGTTACGGGGCTGGCCCAACTGCTGTTTCGCGACAAGGCCAACGGGCAGCTCGTGTCGCGCAATGGTCAAGTCATCGGTTCGCGGATTATCGGGCAAGCTTTTGTCGGGCCGGGATACCTGCACTCGCGGTTATCGGCGGCGGGGGCGGGAAACGGCTACGATGCAGCAAACTCCGGCGGATCGAATCTGGGTCCGACGAACCAGCATTTGATCGATCGCGTGAAGGCTGATATTGCGCGCCTGCAGGCGGAAAACCCTGGGCAGCCGGTTCCGGTGGACCTGGTGACGACCTCCGCGTCAGGGCTGGATCCCGATGTCTCGCCCGCGGGAGCGGAGTTTCAGGTGCCGCGCATCACCCGCGAGCGCGGTTTGAGCGAAAGCCAGGTGCGGCAGATTATTCAGCAGCATACCGAGCAGCGAACCTGGGGATTGCTGGGTGAGCCGCGGGTCAATGTTCTGGAGGTGAATCTCGCCCTCGACCAGGCCAAAGCGATGGCCGCGAAATAGTAGCTGTCGCATAAATTCGGCCTTGAGGCCAGTGGATAGTGGATCGAGTTTCGCGCCAAGCTGTTAACTAACCACTATCCACTATCCACTAGAGCAGTTCCGCAATAGATGTGTCCGGTTTGCACGGGTAGTGCGGGCCTTCAGGCCCGCGTAAAGCGCAAGAAGAAAAATTGCTTAAGCCGCTGAGGTCGAAGACCTCAGCGGCTTAAGCGAGGCGTTTGGGCCCGGCGAACGCGGCGCTGAAGCGCCGCACTACCCGTGCGGGCGGATACACCAATCCCGGAACTGCTCTAACCACTGCTTTTCAGCACCAACTGTTCCGCTGCCGAGAACGCGTGGTTGCGGATCATCATCGTGCTCAGCAGAGAAGTCAGCCCCGACGACGCCAGGATCATAGCGATCACTACGAACTGGTAGATGGCCGCGTACAGCGGGTCAGCGCCGGAGAGCAACATGCCGGTCATCAGCCCGGGAATCCACACAATGCCCAGCGAGCGCAGGTTGTCGATTGCCGGAATCAGCGACGCGTGGATGCTCGACTCGGCGTAGCTGGCGACGGTGTGCTCGGGTGCTGCGCCTAGCGCCAGAGCGGTCTCGATCTCGCCAGCGTGGGCCAGAACTTCCGAGCGAAAGCGGTTCAATGCCAGTCCGTTGGTGTTCATGGCATTGGCAATGATCATGCTGCCCACGGGGATGAGCGAAGTGATGGCGGTATCGATCACTCCGGCCCAGGTCATGACGGCGGTGACCAACCCAGCCCCGGCGGCAATCGAATATGTGGACACCTTGCGCGCGCCCGGAATGTTCTTGGCGCGTTTGGCCGAGATCGAACCCGCCGCAATGATCATGCCGGTCAGCAGAAAGACACTGGTCCAGCGCGGGCTCTTCAGCAGCAGGGCCAGGATCGATCCCACGGCGACAATCTGGACAATGCCGCGCAGCAGCGCAATCGCGGCATCACTTTCCAGATGAATGTTGCGGCGTCGCGCCAGCAGGACAACGGCCAAAGCCAGCACCGAGGCGATGCCAGCCTGGGCAAAGCCAAGCGTCAGTTGCGTGTGGAAGAGCGATTTAAGCACCCAGCACCTCCGCCGGTTTTCCAAATTGAATGAGGCGACCGGCCTCAAGAAGGGCAACCCGGTCGCACATGCGGCGCGCCTGGTCACGATCATGTGTGACCATCACGCAGGTCAGTGATGTGTCTTTCACCAGGCTGCAAATCAACTGTTCGACGCCCATCTTCGCCTGCTCATCGAGCGCCGAAGTCGGCTCGTCGAGCAGCAGGATGTCAGGACGATTGGCCAGCGCTCGCGCCAGCGAAACCCGTTGCTGCTCGCCGCCGGAGAGGTTCGCGACTTCGCGTCCGGCAAAACCTGGCAGGCCGACGCGCTCCAGCAAGCGAGCGATGTCTTCGTCGGCCACAACCTCGCCGCGTTGCAAAGGCCCGAAGCGAATGTTGCCGGCCACGTTGCCAGGAAAGAGAAAAGGACGCTGGGTCACCATGCCAACCCGGCGGCGCAGCTCGCGCGGGGAGAACTGGCGGTAGTCCTGGCCGTCGAGAAACACAGTACCGCTGGTCGGCTCATCGAGACGGTTCAGCAATCGCAGCAACGAACTCTTACCTGAGCCACTGGCCCCGACGATACCCAGCATCTCGCCGTGGTACACATCCAGGGAAATGCCGGCGACGACGGAGATGTCTCCCACGCTGCGTCCCAGATGCTCGGTGCGCAGGACCACCGCACCGGACGCGGTTTGTTGCGCGACGCTCATCGTTGCAGGTGTCCGTAGAAGATTTTGGTGTCGTATTCGAGAGTGACGTGGCCGTTCTCGGCATGGGACGAAAACAGACGCGGCAACTCGCGCATCATGGCTTCGTACTTTTCGCCAGCCTTGGGTACGTAGGACGACGACAGCAATCGGCCACGCAGACCATCGAAGTCAAGCTCCTGCTGGTTGTGCTGTTCGATCAAGCGCACTTCATCAGGAGCGAAGAAGCGTTGCAAGGCGTCGTAGGTGGCCAGGTACTTGTGCGCGACCTGTTCGTAATCGGTGGAATGGCGCAGCAGGAAATCTTCGTAGGCGCGCAGAAACGGCTTGGATGTTGTGTCGCGATCGTGCCATACCAGGACCACCCAGCCCGTCGACTTCAGGATGCGCGCGAACTCGACGCGGGTATCGTCAGGCCGAAACCAGTGGAACGACTGCCCGGCGATGACGAAGTCGGCGCTCGCGTCAGCCAGGCCAGTGGCTTCGGCGCTGCCGTCCACCATACTGAAGTTGGGATACGCCGCCAGGTAGTTCTCGCCGGCGATGCGCATTTCGCGATTGGGCTCGACCCCCACCACGCGATTGCCGTTCTCCAGGAATATCTTTGCCGTCAGCCCGGTGCCACAGCCGACGTCAGCGATGATGTGCTCGGGACGCAGCCCGCAGGTTTGCTCAACCGCCTGCACCACGTCTTGCGAATAATGGGGACGGTACTTTACGTAGTCCTCCGCTCGGTCGGAAAAACGCGCTGCTGGATCGCGAGTGGGTTTAGCCATGGGTGTATCTTAACTTGACCGATGAAACTTGAGCGCCCCGCGAAAACACCTCTTGTAAACGCCATTTGTGACGCTATCCGCAAGATTCCGCGTGGGCGGGTCAGCACCTATGGCGCAATCGCCGCCGCCGCCGGTTATCCGCGCTGTGCTCGCCACGTGGGACGAGTTCTTCAGCAGGTGGACGGGCTGCCCTGGCATCGCGTCTTGGGCTCGGGAGGGCGGAGTTCGATGCCCGGCGAATTCGCCCTGGAGCAGCGCTTCCTGCTGGAGTCGGAGGGCGTACGCTTCCGGGGCAAGCGGGTGGACATGCGAAACTTTGAGCACCGCTTTGGGAAAACCAGCGGCCAACGCTCCGCCTCCAAGGATAGGCGGCTACCGCGAAAGTAGCAGGCAATACAGCGTTTTCCAGTGGACAAGCGTGTCGCCGTATCTTAAGTTGGTGACTGCTTTACAATATCCTTACAAGCTTTATGAGCACCCCGGGCCCAGTTAAGATTTCCGTTCTGGCGATGACCCTGCTGGTGGCGATGCCGCTTTTGGCGCAACGCTACCAGGGGCGTGACCATCACGTCTTTCACCCGCCGGTCCAGACCAAACACCAGAGTGCGCCGTCTGGCGGCAGCGCCACGCAAACACGGGTGGCTGCAACCGGAAATCCTCCCGCATCGCGAAGCCATGAGGCAAATTCAAATCCCTCGCGTAGCAACGACGCAACGCATCCGCAGATGCCGTCCAGCACAGACACGGCCCGTCCGCATTAGTATGTGGCCGCTGCTGCGATCACAGCCTCGTCCGTAACCGGAAATTAACATTTGGGGCTGCGCCGCGGTTGTAAAATCGACGGCTATGCAAGATCAGCCACTGCAAATAGAGAAAGTTGCCAACGGGACCGATGTCGTCCTCCGGGTCCACGGGCCACTTTTGCTGGGAAACTTCTTTCCGCTTCAGAGCGAAGTTCGGGCAGACTCCTCCGAACTGCTGATCCTCGACGTGGCCGACATGCCATACATTGATTCGGCGGGAATCGGTTGCCTGGTAGGAGCCCACGTTTCGAGAGAAAACTCCGGCCGCAAGCTAATCCTCGTGGGCGCCACTGAACGGCTGCTGACCTCGTTGAAAGTTACGAAGGTGGACCAACTCTTCACCTTTGCCCCCACCGTGGAAGAGGCCCGCGCGCAAGCCAGCGGAGGCTAGAACTCATCGCTCATTCCGGCGAAATCCTGTCCCCAGAACCGCATCTGTGACTTAAGTCATTCTGCCGTACCCGCTCCCATGTTCGAATGAAGCTGCCGGCAACACGGCCCGGGGCCGCGCTCATCGTGGTATTTTGGAGGCAGCCGCACATGCAGTCCCAATCTTCTGCCAAGCTTCAACTTGCTCTCGGCACGGGCGCCTTCGCCCTATGCTTCGCCGTCTTCGGCTCCATGTCGGCGATGATGCCCATCATCAGCAAGCACATGGCGCTGACGCCGGTGCAGAAGAGCATCGCTATCGCGATTCCGGTGCTGCTGGGTTCGCTGGGGCGCATCCCGCTGGGCATTCTCACCGACCGTTTCGGCGGCCGCATCGTGTTCAGCCTGGTGATGGTGTTCTCCATCATTCCGGCATTTCTGATGGGCGGCGTCAGCACCTACGCACAACTGCTGATCTACGGATTTTTCATCGGCATTGCGCTGGCCAGCTTCTCGGTCGGCGTGGCCTTTGTCAACGGATGGTATCCGCCGGAGCGACAGGGCTTCGCCCTCGGCATTTACGGCGCGGGTAATATTGGGCAGTCGCTGGCTGCCTACGGCTCGCCGGTGCTGGCCGCGGCAGCAGGATTCAAATGGGGCTTCTGGACCTTCGGCGTGTTGCTCTCCATCTGGCTGGTGATCTTCGCCAGCATGGCGCGCAATGCTCCCGGCCGCGGGCCGGCAAAATCATTTGCCGAGATCGTGCGACCGCTCAACGACAAGCGCAGTTGGGTGCTGAGCCTCTACTACTTCCTAACCTTCGGCGGCTTCGTCGCCATGGCCGTTTATCTGCCCACGCTTCTGACCGAAGTATTCAAGCTCACTCCACAAGATGCGGGCTTTCGCACTGCGGGATTCGTTGTGCTGGCGACGGTGTTGCGTCCGATCGGCGGCGTGCTTGCGGACAAGATTGGCGGACGCGCGATCCTGAAGTGGGTCTTCCCTGCCACCGCGGTGATGGCCATCTTCCTGGCTTGCCCCTTGATGTCAACCTTCACCATTGGCGCGCTGGGCATGGCAGCCGCGATCGGTCTCGGCAATGGCGCCGTCTTCAAGCTGGTTCCAGAGTACTTCCCCAAATCGGTGGGCGGCGTTACCGGTCTGGTCGGCGCGGCGGGCGGACTGGGCGGATTCTTTCCGCCGCTTGTGCTCGGCGTCATCAAGCAGCAGACGGGCACCTTCACCTACGGATTCGTTCTGCTAAGCGGCTTTGCGCTCGTCTGCCTCTTGGTCCTGCTGCGCGGCGCAGGGACGCGTAAAATTGCGGAAGCCGCCACGGTCTGACCTATGGACGGTCTTAAGCCAATCAATCTTTCGCCGCGGGGCTCCGACACCGCGCACTCGCTCGCCTGGGGCCTGATTGCCGCCGCCGCGCTCATCGTGGGCATCGTGGTGGGCAGCCGCGGCCTCAAGGATTTCGACCCGGCGCTGATCTCCTATGCTGGCGCGACCGTCTTCTCTGCCTTCGGCCTGGGCTATCGCTATGCCATGTGGCTGCGCCGTCCACCGACGCGCCTTTACTGGTTTCGCGGCTGGCAGATCTTCCTGATTCCCAAACGGCTGCCGGGAAATATCGCGCGCCTGGTACGGATCTTCTGGAACAACGTCGTGCTGCAGCGCTTCATCGAGCGGCGCTCCAAGACCCGCTGGACGGCGCACTGGTTTCTGGCCTGGGGATGCCTGATTGCCGCCGCAGTCACCTTCCCGCTTTCCTTTGGATGGATACGCTTCGAGACGGCGGCAGACAATCAGCAGATTTATCGCGCATTCGTGTTCGGCATTCACGTCGCCAGTTTTCCCCTGGACTCGATCATGGCGCCGCTGGCCTTCAACATCCTCGACATCTGCGCGGTCATGGTGCTGATCGGGGTCTTCGTGGCAATGTGGCGACGAGGGCGCGATCGCGGCGCCATGAGCGTGCAGCAGTTCTCCAACGATCTGCTGCCCCTGGTCCTGCTGTTTGCGATTTCCGTGACCGGCCTGTTCCTGACCGCGTCAACCCACCTGATGCGAGGTCTGTACTATGTTTTTCTTTCCCAGCTTCATGCCGTCACGGTGATCTTCACCCTGTTGTATCTGCCCTTCGGCAAGTTCTTCCACATCTTCCAGCGCCCGGCCCAGCTTGGCATTGACTTCTACAAGCGCGCCGGGGAAGAGGGCGGACAGGCGCAGTGCATACGCTGCGGCCAGCCCTTCGCCACCCAGTTGCAGATCGGCGATCTGAAAGCGGTGCAGAGCGCGCTTTGCATTCAATACGCGATGCGGGATGGCACGCATTATCAGGATGTGTGTCCGGCGTGCCGTCGCAAGAACCTGGCGCTGACTCAGGATGCTCTATGGCGCACACCAGAAGCTGAGCTTCAGCGCTTCGATCGGTTTTGATTTATGGCAAAACTTCCTGTTGATGTTCCGGAGTTGGTGAAGCAGTTCGGCCCCACGCTCAACCGCGTTCCTGCCGGCGGCTGGGTGGGGTCGGAAGAACAAGATCGCATGGTAAAGACCCATTGCTGCTTCTGCGGGCAGCAGTGCGGCATTCAGTTGCGGGTGCGCAACAACAAAGTTGTGGGCTGGGAGCCCTGGGAGGACTTCCCCTTCAATCTGGGCAAGCTCTGCCCCAAGGGCGTAAAGCGTTACATGCAGGATGAGCACCCTGACCGGCTCAAGCATCCGCTGCAGCGCGTCGCCGGCAAGGGCTTCGAGCCGATTAGCTGGGACGCGGCCCTGAGCCGGGTGGTCAGCGAAATCCAACGCATCCAGAAAACCTACGGCAATGATGCGTTCGCCGTGCTGACCGGCGCTTCCCTCACCAATGAAAAAGCCTACCTGCTGGGAAAGTTTGCGCGGGTTGCGCTGCGCACCGCCAACATCGATTACAACGGCCGGCTGTGCATGGTTTCTGCGGGCGCTGCCTCGAAGAAGGTTTTCGGCATCGATCGCAGCGCCAACCCCTGGTCCGACCTCCCCAAAGCCAAGGTCATTCTCGCCGCCGGCGCCAACATCGCCGAGTGTGCTCCCATCACCACCGACTATCTGTGGCAGGCGCGGGAGAACGGCGGCAAGCTGATCATCCTCGATCCCCGGCTTACTCCCATCGCGCGCAACGCAGACCTATACATTCCGGTGCGTTCCGGCGGCGACATCGGCGTCTTCAACGGAATGCTGCACATCATGATCGAGCGCGGCTGGATTGATCGCGACTTCATCGCGCAGCACACCACCGGCTTCGAGCAAGTGGCCGAGGCGGTGAAGAAGTACACGCCCGAGTATTCAGCCAGGATTGCCGGCGTGCCGGCGGAGATGATTGTCCGCGCGGCCGAGATGTGGGGTCCGGCGCCGACCAGCTTCCTGCTGCACTCACGCGGCATCGAGCACCACTCCAAGGGCGTGGATAACTGCATCGCCGCCATTAACCTGGTGGTGGCCAGCGGACGCATCGGCCGCGAGGGCTGCGGCTACGCGATGATCACTGGCCAGGGAAACGGCCAGGGCGCGCGCGAGCAGGGACAGAAGTGCGATCAACTGCCGGGTGCTCGCGACATCGAAAACCCCGAGCATCGCAAATATATTGCCGGCGTGTGGGGCGTGCCGGAGGAGTCCATCCCGGGCAAAGGTCTTTCGGCGGTCCCGCTGATGGAGGCGATCCACGACGGCAAGATCAAAGGCCTGCTCTCCATCTGCTTCAATCCGACGGTCTCGCTGCCGGACGCGAACTACGTCCGCGCTGCACTGGAGAAGCTGGAGTTCTACGTCAACATCGAGTTCTTCCTCTCGGAGACTGCGCAGTATGCCGACGTTGTGCTGGCCGGCTCGCTGATGGAGGAAGACGAAGGCACCACCACCAGCGTTGAGGGCCGCGTCATCCATCATCGCAAGGTGGTGAGTCCTCCCGGCGAGGCGCGCGAGGATTGGAAGATCGTCTGCGATATTGCGCGCCGCCTCGGCCACGGCGACAAGTTCAACTACAGCTCGCCGCATGACATTTTCGAGGAATTGCGCGTGGCGTCGAAAGGCGGGGTCTCCGACTATTACGGCATCACCTGGGAAGCCATCGACAATAACTACGGAATGTTCTGGCCGTGTCCGGAGATCGGACATCCGGGAACGCCGCGCTTGTATGAGGGCGGGAAGTTCGGACATCCCGACGGCAAGGCGCACTTCCTGCCGATCGAGTGGCGGCCGTCGGCCGAGATGCCGGATGACGAATATCCCATCATTCTTACCACCGGGCGCGTCGTCTCGCAATTCCTCTCCGGCACGCAAACGCGCCGCATCGGCGGACTGATGGACCAGTATCCTCAACCGCTGTGCGAGATGCATCCCCGACTGGCAGAAAAGGTCGGGGTGAAGGATGGTGACTTCGTCAAAGTGGAGAGCCGCCGCGGAAGCGTAGTCGTACACGCTCAGGTGGTCAAGACGATTCGGCCCGACACGGTGTTCATTCCCTACCACTGGCCGCTGGACCGCTCGGCCAACAACTTGACGATTCGCGCCATCGATCCGGTGTCGAACATCCCTGAGTTCAAGATTTGCGCGGTGCGCGTCAGCAAAACAGAACAGCCGACCGACCCCATCGCAAAGCTCGAGGTGCAAGCCGGAGGCATTCGTTGAGCGAGCGCGCCTTCTATATTGACTACTCCCGCTGCATCGGATGCCAGTCGTGCGTGCAGGCCTGCGCCGAGTGCGACACCCACCGCGGCGTGTCGCTGATCCACCTGGAAACCATCCAGCGGCGCGAGAGCGTGCAGACCGCGCCGCAAGTCTGCATGCATTGCGAAGACCCGATCTGCGCGCGCGTTTGTCCTGCTGACGCCATCAAGAAGACGCCTGACGGCGTGGTGCAAAGTTCGCTGAAGCCGCGCTGTATCGGTTGCTCCAACTGTGTGCTGGCGTGCCCGTTCGGCGTTCCCCGATATCAGGTCGAAATCGACCAGATGATGAAGTGCGACTATTGCTACGACCGCACCAGCGTTGACAAGAAGCCGATGTGCGCTACGGTCTGCCCTTCGGGCGCGCTGACTTTCGCCACCGCGGAAGAGATCCAGCGCTCGCGGCGTGGCATCGCCATCAATAGTTGGAAGTTCGGCAACGAGGTGGTGAAGACCAAAGTGTTCGTGATTGTGCCGCGTGAGGTGGAGCGCGTGAATGTCGAGTTGGTGCAAATTTCGCCGACGCCATCTGCGCTCTCCGACGATCCCTACGACGTGGCACTGATGCTGGAGAGTGTGGAATGAATAACCCTACCGAAGACGAAGGCTGCGCAGGGTGCAAGGCGACGACTTCACCCAAGTGGCGGCAGGACTTTCCCATCGAGTGGGAAGGCGACCATTATGTCAGCCGTCGTGAGATGGTGAAGTTTCTCACGCTCGGCTCGCTGCTGTTGGCCCTGGCGAACTGGGCGGCCGCGCTGGCCAGCCGGTTCCTGCATCGCGGCTCGCGCGCTGAGCGTTACGTCGGCTCCGCCGCATCGCTTGAGCAAACCGGCTCGATGCTGTTTCGCTATCCCACAAACGAGGACCCGTGCATCGCGGTGCGCACGCCTGCGGGCAAGCTGGTTGCCTATTCGCAAGTGTGCACCCATCTTTCGTGCGCAGTGGTGTACGACAAATCCGAAAACGGGCTGTTCTGTCCCTGTCACCATGGGTTATTCAACCTGGAAGGGCAGCCGATTGCGGGCCCGCCAACCCGGCCACTGCCGCGGGTGCAACTCCAGCAGCGCGGCGACCAGATTTACGCTATCGGATTGGAGGCGTGATGAGTCTCCGGCGACAAGGCACCACCCTGTTTGCAGCCATGCTGGTATTCGTAGGGGCAACCGTCGTGCTGCAGTTATGGCTGTTGACCGTTTCTGTGGAAGCGCTGCTCAGCGGAGAATACAAGACGCTGATCCCTGCCGCCGCGGGATCGACGGTATTGCTGGCCATCAACGCCGGACTGTTGCGCTACGTCTTCCGCTTCGACCGCGATGCCCAGGGAGAATGAGGTCGAGCGGGGCAACGCGCTCCTCTTATGAAATGAATCGCACCCAAATTCAAACCTTTGCCAGCGAGCCAGAAACGCCCGAGCAGATTTTTGCCCGTACCAGTGCGCGCGAAGTCCAACTCTCGCGCTTGCTCATCTTCTTCATTTCCGGCGGGCTGTTATTCATGCTGCTGCCAGGCACATTTCTCGGCGTGTGGAACCTTATCTCCATTAGCGATCGCCGCGCAGCCGACAGCATTTCTCCCGCCTGGATCCAGGCGCACGGACACGCCCAGGTGCTGGGCTGGATTGGCAGTTTTATTCTTGGAATCGGTTTCTACTCGATTCCCAAATTGCGTGGCGGGTTGAAGCCTTTCGCTCTTTGGCCGGCGTGGCTGTCGGGCGCGATGTGGATGGCAGGCGTGCTGCTGCGCTGGTTGGCGAATGTCTATCTGTGGCAATGGCGCGTGCTCCTGCCGGCTTCAGCCGGGTTGGAACTGGCGGCGTTTCTCATTTTTCTTCATGCGGTGTCGCAGCACAAACCCGACAAATCCAAAGACAGCGGCAAAAAACGGCTGGACACCTGGATTTTCGTCGTGATCGCCGGGGCCATGGGACTGCTCGCCACCCTGGTGCTCAATCTCGCGGCGACTGTATGGCTGGCCATGCGTGGGGTTTCGCCCGCTTTTCCGCAAGCCTTCGATCAGCGCTTTCTGGTGCTCGCGGCCTGGGGATTCATGGTGCCATTCGTATGGGGCTTCAGCACCAAGTGGCTGCCGACTTTTTTAGGGACGCAGCCGCCCGTCAACCGGCTGTT
The DNA here is from genome assembly GCA_003151335.1 of Acidobacteriaceae bacterium. GTDB lineage: Bacteria > Acidobacteriota > Terriglobia > Terriglobales > Acidobacteriaceae > Bog-257. The sequence goes on along the minus strand of PLXE01000108.1, from coordinate 87,358 downwards.
GGGCTCGGCGGTAGTGGTCCACGCGGTGGCCATCGCTTTGGGGCTGGCGAGTTTCTTTCGCGCCACGACCGTCTTGATCGTGCTTTCTGCCTCACTCGCCATTGTGGCGCTTCGCATTTTCGCCAAGCCGGAGAAGGCCGCCAAAACCAGGGGCATTCACGGCAGCTTTCCGTTTTTTGTCCGTGCCGCCTACGTGTGGCTGATAGTGGCCGCGTCGCTTGGCGTCTGGGCCGCGAACGCTGCGAATCCAATCGGGCTGTGGGGAGCCTCCCGTCACGCGTTGACGGTGGGATTCATAGCGATGATGGTCTTCTGCATTGGGCAAAGGGTTTTGCCAGCGTTCTCCGGCATGAGGCTGCTGTTCAGTCCAAGGTTGATGTTTGCAGGATTAGTGCTGCTCTCGGCGGGATGCATTTTGCGAGTGTCGGGCGGAGGTCCTCGCCTACCAGGAGATTGCTCCGGTCGCCTGGTCCTGGCTGCCCGCTTCGGCGATTCTGGAGCTCGGCGCGGTCACCCTGCTCGCTACCAATTTGATCGCCACCTTTCTCCGGCCGCCCGTCGTTCAGCAATCTTGTAGGCCGTGATTTGCGGAGGCTTGCGATAAGCCGGCGTTGAAGGGGGCACACTGTAGGCTTCGTTGGAATCGTTCTACGAACACTAGGAAAACATCCGGAGGTCAAACTCGAAGGGCTTGGGATGCTGGATCTTGACTCTGCGAAAGTCGGAATGCGCAGGATTTAGCAACACGTTCCACTCACCGCGAATGGCTGCGGAAGGCACGTGCAGGGCGACTGTCTCGCCCGCCCCAATCCAACGGTCGCCAAACTTTCTCAGCGACTCGTCTCTCAGCTTATGCCAGTTGCGGGGAAGGGATTTCAGATCAAGGCGCTCGGCCGGAACGTCGTCGGGAAACTCGGCCTCGATCGAAACCAGATCGTCGGGCTGCAGACTGGGTTCGAGATGAACAAACGTCTCGACCGCGGCCAAGGCGAGCGAGGGGGACGTGTACACCACGCTCACGCCTTGGCTGTTCCAACGGCCAGCGTAGAGGCGAGCCCCCTCACCTGAGAAGGCGCCGGCGGCATGAAGCCGGCGGCAAATCCTCCAAACGCGCATCAGCTATACACGCCATAGGCAATGCGCCCCAGGATGTTTTCCACTTCTTTGCTTCCGAGATCGGTATCCAATTGATCGATTGGGACCTCGCCTCCCAGCGCGCGGTTGGGAGTGCGGAGCCACTGCGCAGCCTTCTCCGCATTGCCGATCATCTCAACCGCGGTGGCGTACACGCGTGCCAGCCGAACGGTGCGGTCCGACTCAGCGGAGGTAAGCCTCGAATGCTGGCTCAGACGGCGGGTCAAGGTCCGCTGGGGAATGCCCAGCTTCTTGGAAAGCGCCGAATTCTTCAGCTCGAGCTTTTCCCCCAGCACGATCAGTGAACCGGCCGGCAAGCCCTTGCGGACCAGCTCCGCCAGCTCGGCGAAATTCTTGATGGAGCGGCCCAGGACTTTTCTGCCTCCCAGGACCTCGGCAATTACTCCGGAAGTCATTTTGGCCTCTTGGCTATTTATAATACGCCAATTGGCTAATGGTTGCAATTATACCCTCTTCGCAAGCGTGACCACTGCTAGCGTCAGCTTAGCGACAGCGGAAGCGTCTGGGGCGGGTAATTGGTGAGCACGTCCTGCACCTCGACGGAGTTTGCTCCGATGTGCACGACCTTGTATCGCCGGTCCACGATGTCGCCTTCCTTGGCTACGAAGATGTCCTCACCCTTGGAGAGAAAGATCCGCTTGTTGCCGTCTATGCGGTTGGCAAAGCCATAGAACTTCAATGGGATCGGCGGGGGCGGTGGCGGCGGCGCCACATAACCTGGTTGTTTGTCCGGAGTTAAAGGTTTGGGAATGGGGGGCTCTGCCGCCTGCGAGCGGAAAATGTCGCGCCCGGTTCCCTTGTATGCCACATCTTCGCTGGACTTCAGCAGGTCGAAGCGCAGGGTGGGATCGAGGGTCTGGGCCAGCAGTGGAGGCGGCTTGCGCGCGGTCCTTGTGGCGCCTGGCGCAGCTTGCCCTGTGGCGCTGCCCGGCGCCGGACCGGAAGCGGTAGCGGTCGGCGATGGAACGGGCGACGGCTCTTCGTCTCCGCCATGAAATGCGCGGACCACGAGGACCACCGCGACGACCAACAGCACCAGTGCGATGATCGTCTTCGTCCGGTTCTCGGTCCCGATCTTCACGAGGTTTCGGCCCCGCTGCGCAAATAGGTTTCCAGCTTGAGTTGCAGGCGGACATTGCCCTGCTGCTCGCCCAGCGCAATGCCATCGATCAGGAAGAACATTTTGTCGCGTTCCAGTTGATTGATGAACTTTACTTCCTGGAGGTAGTCGCCGGAAAGCGAGATATCCACCGTCATCTTGCGCAAGCCTTCGATGGGCGCGTCCTTATCGTCGTATTTCACACCCGCAAAGTGGACACCGGTGTCAGCCGCCACCTTGCCCAGCTCTTCCGCAACCTGCGAATACTTTGTGGGAAACCGCTGGCCGTAGAAACTGTTGATGTCTTTGGAGGCCTGAACCAACTTCGCGTCCATGCCGCGAGTGGGCAGCACTTCCTGCCGCTTGGCGGTGAGACCGGCGCGCTGCTCGTAATAATCGCGCTGCCGCGCCTGGCGCGAGCGTCCCGCAGGCGACAAAAGATAGCCGATGCCGGCCAGGTCCAGCACCACCAGGGTGATGACCACCGGCATCCAGGTTTTGCGAATCTCGCGGATGCTGGCCATCAGTGCGGCCTCGTAGGCATGGATCTCGGTGGCCCGTTCAGCGTCTGCTTCCGGCTGGCACCGGGGGCCTGACTGGATTTCGGCGGCCCGTTCTGCGCCTGCGCTGGGCCGGCACCCGCCGCCTGACCGGGATTGCGGCCTGGCGTCGGCGATGCTGTGACTGGAGCCATTGACTGCGCCTGCGGTGCCGTGACTGGAGCCTTCGACTGCGTCGGCGATGCGGTGACTGGAGCCATTGACTGCGCCTGCGGGTTGCCGTTCTTCTCGTTCTCCTTCTCCTTCGCTTTGCCCTCGTCGGCGACGGAGTCGTTATCCTGCGCATTGGGAACGTAGATGGCGGCAATATCGAATTGGATGTTACCAGCGCCCGCACTTTGATCGCTGGAGTTAGAGGTAACGGCTTCGGCCATCACCTGGGCCTGGCGGAAGTGGTTCGATTTCTCCATGCGGCGCACCAGTTCGACCGCGCGGTCGCGCGAGTCGGTGGCCACCACCACGCGCAGCATCAGGTCATTCGTCTTGGTGTACTCCGGTTTCATGGAGACGACATGCAGATTGGGCGGCATCATCTTTTCCATCTCGGTAAACACCCGCGTCCAGGAGAGGGCCTTGCGGGCAAACAATTGGTTGAGAAACTCCGACTGATCGGCTATGTCGCGATTGGCCGGCTTGTTCAGCAGGGCGCGCGCCTGGGCATCCTCAAAATCGAGGCCCTTGATCTCCCCCCGCACCTGGGCCAATTGCTGATTGATACCTCGCGATTGCGCCCGCTGATAAACGATGTAGCCCGCTAGCAGCGCGGTGAGGACGGCCAGCGCGAGCACCAGCGCACCCACGCGGCGGCGATAGAAGCGCGCGGCTTCGTACGGCTGGCTGGCAAGATTGATGTTGAGACGCATCAGGACACCAGCGCTCCCACAACTGCGGCGAGCATCGAGCGAGGTACGTTGCCGATGGCGGCGCCCGCTCTGCCACTGGATACCAGTTCTTCCACGCGAATATTTGGATTTGCGCTCAAGGCCTCCTGCAAGGCCTGCGTTGACTCGACTCCGGTCACCAGGACGCGGTCCACGCCCACCGAATAACGGTCCTCGAAGTACACCAGCGAAGTATTCACGTCATCCACCAGAGACTCGCCACTGACCAGCGAGCCGCCGTTTTCCAGCGCGCGATGCAGCAGCAGTTGGTTATTGTCCACAATGGCGAAGGTGGTGGTTCCCCGTTCCACCTTGATGACCATGGTGGGACGCGAACCATCCACCACGCCGAGAGCGGCAATCATGGAAGGCACCACCGCACCGGGATTGTAGCCAGCTTCGCGGACCAGCGATTCGTATTCCTCCAGAACATTGCGCGGCGTCACCGCCGCAACCAGCCTGACCGGGTCCGCGGTCCCCTGGCGATCGAAGGACACCGCCGAGTGCTCCACTTCGAAGGGCAGCGATTTCTTCAGGCGGAAGCGCACCACCGCATCCGCTTCCTCCGGTTTGGCCGGCAGCGTGTCGAAATCCAGCAGCATGATGCGGGTGGTAGCGTCGGGAATCACCAGGCAGATATCGCGGGAACGTCCCGCCACGGCCGACAAGGCATCGCGCAGCGCCGCCACCAGCGCCTCGCGGGCGGCAACGTTTGCCTGCTGCAGCCCCGGCACGAGTGCCCCGTCGGGAATGGCCCGGGCGGAGGCTGCTTCCAGAGTCTGCGCGCCTTCCCCGGCGCGGCCGGCCACCACGCGCTCGGCGCTTATCTCACAGGCCACCCGGGGCCGCGGAATGTGGGTGGAAGGCATCAGTTTCGAGTTTCGAGTTTCGAGTTGCGAGTTTCAAGTTTCGGTGATTTTCGATAGAGCGGAGCGGAAAATTTCTACCACGCCGCACTCTCGGACAAGACCGAGCAAACAGTCCTGCCACAATAGGGGTCCTTCGACTCGTCGGTCGCCGCGGCGATCTCCCTCGCTCAGGATGACAGAGGCAGTAGTCAGTTGCCAGTTGCCAGTGGCCAGTAGTCAGTTACTAACTGCTAACGGCTGGTTGCTAAGTGCTAAGTGCTTCCTACCGGGTCGTCTCGATGAAGGTGACCTTGTTGATTTCCTTCAGCGTGGTCACCCCTCGTTTCACTCTATCAATTGCCGACTCGCGAAGGAAATGCATGCCTTCGTCCTTGGCGGCGCGGCGAATCTCGCTGCTGGGCTTCTTCGACAGAATCATCTCGCGCACGTTGTCGGTCAACTCCAGCAATTCGTGGATCGCGGTCCGTCCGCGGAAGCCGGTGTCCGAGCACTCGATGCAACCCTCTCCTTCATAGAACGGGATGCCCACCCATTCTTGCGGATTCAAACCGCTGGCCTCCAACTCTTCGTCGGAATAATGGACCTCTTTCTTGCAGAACTCGCAGATCACTCGCACCAGCCGTTGCGCCAGAATGCAGTTGAGCGCCGAAATGAAGTTGTAGGCCTCGACTCCCATATTGAGGAAGCGGCCCAGCACGTCGACCACGTTGTTGGCGTGGACGGTGGTGAACACCAGGTGTCCGGTCAGCGCGGAGTTGATGGCAATCTGCGCCGTCTCGGTGTCGCGGATTTCGCCCACCATGATCTTGTCGGGATCGTGACGCAAAATGGAGCGCAAACCGCGGGCAAAGGTCAGCCCCTTTTTCTCGTTCACCGGAATCTGGGTGATGCCGCGAATCTGGTATTCGACCGGGTCTTCGATGGTGATCAGCTTGTCTTCGTCGCTCTTGATCTCGTTCAGCGCGGCGTACAGCGTGGTGGTCTTGCCCGAGCCCGTCGGTCCGGTGACCAGCACCATGCCGTACGGCTCCTTGATGTAGCGGCGGAACTTGCGCAGGTCTTCGTCGCTGAAACCGACCACGTCGAGGGTCAGCTTGTGGAACTTCTCGCTCATCGACTCTTTGTCGAGCACGCGCAGCACCGCGTCTTCGCCGTGAATCGAGGGCATGATGGAAACGCGGAAGTCGATGAAGCGGCCAAGATAGCGCACCCGAAAACGCCCGTCCTGCGGCACCCGGCGCTCGGAGATGTCCAGCTCGCTCATGACCTTGATGCGCGAGATGATGGTGGAGTGGTGCTCCCTGGCGATGGGCTGCATGGCCTGTTGCAGCACGCCGTCAATGCGGTACTTGATGACCACCGAGTCGTCGCGCGTCTCGATGTGGATATCGCTGGCACGCCGCTGCAACGCGGTAAAGATGGTGGTGTCCACCAGCCGGATGATGGGGCTGATGTCGGCCTCGGCCGTCAGCTTCTCAAAGGAGATGGTCTCGTCGGAATTTTCGTCTTCGACAATCACGTCCAGCGCGAAGCCTTCGCTGGCTTCCTCCAGCACGCGTTGCGACTGCTCCGTCTTTTTCAGGATGTCGCTGATCTGCGACAGGCTGGCTACCTTGGTGGTGATGCGCCGCCCCAGTAGCAGGCCGATTTCGTCGATCATCATCAACTGGCTGGGATCGGCGATAGCAATCACCAGCCGGCCATCGGGTTTGTCCTCCAAGGGCACGAAGTTGTAGCGGAACATCAAGTCCACCGGAATCTTGCGGAACAGTTCGTGCTGAATGTGAAAGTTCTTCAGGTCCACGAACTCGCAACGGTAGCGCTGCGCCAGTTCTTTGCCGTGCTCGACTTCATCCTGGGTGCCGACCGGGCTCCCGTTACCGCCGCCTACGAATATGGGTTTCTTAATGTCTGGCATAAATACCTTTTAGCAATTAGCAATTAGCAATTAGCAGTTAGCAATTAGCCGTTAGCAATTAGCCGCTAGCAGTTAGTTACTGACTACTGGCAACTGCTTCTAGCCCCTGGCCCCTTCTAATGCAGCCCTTCCGAGCCCAAGCTAAAGATCGGCAAATACAGGGAAATCAACACAAAGGCCACCACCACGCCCATCACAATCAGGATAACCGGTTCAATCAGGGCCATGGCCGTAGCCAGCGCGTTTTGCACGTCCTCCTCATAGAACTCGGAAACCGAGTTCAGCATGGCAGGCAGCGCCCCCGTGGACTCACCGACCTCAATCATCTCCACCGACATCTCGGGGAAGACCTTGGTCTCTTCCAGGCTGTGGGCCAACCCCTGGCCTTCGCGCACGCCGCGCGTCGCCGTCTCAATGCCGTGCGAGATCAGGCGGCTCTGCATGGATTCGCACGCCGTCTCCAGCGACGGGACCAGCGACAGTCCGCCCGACAGCAAGGTTGACAGCATACGCGCAAACACCGCGACCTGGTACTTCAACCAGACGTCTCCCAACATGGGAACCTTTAGTTTGATGCGGTCCATCTTGGTAGCGCCGCTGTCGCTCTTCATCCAGCGCCACAGGAAAAACCCAATCGCCCCCAGCACCGCCAGGGAAACCAGGAAATACTTTTTCGCATTGACGCCGATTGCCAGCATCACCGAGGTCATGGCCGGCAGCGGTGAACCCAATTGCTGATACAGGGTCGCGAACTGCGGGACCACAAAGGTGATGAGGAAGGTCATCATCACGATCAGCATGGCCACCAGCAAAGCGGGATAGACCAGCGAAGCCGTCAGCTTTTTGCGGAAACTCACTGCCAGGCGCTGGAACGAGATATAGCGGCCCATCACCTCTTCCAGATTGCCGCTCTTCTCCCCTGCGAGCAGCGTGGTGGTGTACACCTTGGGAAAAACTTTCTGCGCTTCGAACGCGTCGGAGAGCAGCTCGCCACCGCGCACCCGGTCGTGCACATTCTGCAACACGGAACGAAAGAAGAGATTGCGCTGCCGTCTTATCAGCAGCTCCAGCGATTGGATGATCGGCAGGCCGGCATGGATCAAGGTCACGAACTGCTGGTTGAAGATGACAAACTGCTCCTGCTTGATCTTGCGCCGGCGCGGAAACCCGACCTGGGTCGAAAACAGACCCTTTGGCTTGACCGAATAGATCAGAAAGCCTTGCTGGGCAAAGCGGTCCCGGACCTCGACCTCCGAGCCCCCATTCTCGGTTTGCTCGAGGACGTGGCCCTGCTCGTCGGCCATTTTGATCAGGTATTCGGCCATGGTTGCGAAGTTCCTAAAGGGAGAGGTTATGAGTAGTCTAACATTCAGACGCCGTCGGCGAGTGGCCGTTAGCAAGTAGCAATTAGGGAAGGTCTGATTAAGTCCGCTGGACATCCCTCAGGGGCTAAAGCCCCGGCCTCATATTGGGCATTTACGGACGGCCTGAAGGCCGTCCCCTTCAAAGAGCCGAACTTAATCAGAGGCTCCTTAGTTGCTGATTACTACTTGCCGGTTGCTGCTTCCGGCAGGATGATTTTCTCCAGATACTCGATCGGCAACGGCCCCTGGTCAAGTGCGCGATTGTGGAACTCCTCCAGGGTGAAGCTGCTGCCTTTTGCCGCCTGATATTTCTTGCGCAACGACCACCACTGGCGGTTGCCCACGAAGTACGTGGGCAGCTGCGTCGAGCTGAGTTTGGCGCGCACCATTTTGCCTTCGGCTTCGGCCTGGGTCTGGAAGGTGTCTTTCATCATCAAATCGAGCGCCTGCTGGTCGGTCATATTCATGGTTTGCAGGCGGATGTCGAGAATGGTATTGGCCACCGCGCGCAGCCAAATCTTCATCCTGACCAGCCGGAACTTCGGACTGGAATCGAGATAGCCTTCCTGGGTCATCACGTCGGCGATGTACTCGGCCCATCCTTCGACGTACGCTCCATTCCCGAAGAGGTTGCGCAAGACGCGCCGCGTGGGCGGCTCAACGTCGTTGGCATGCTCGAACTGGATGTAGTGTCCCGGCAACGCCTCGTGAATGGTGAGCCACTTCAGCGCGTAGGTGTTGTATTCGCGCAGTTTGCTCTCCGCCTTCGCCTCCGGCGTCTTGGGATCGATGGGGGTCACCCAGTACTGGGCTTCGGCATTGGGCTCCAGCGGGGGCGCCCCGTGAAATCCGGCGACTGAGTAGATGCCGCGCTCGAACTCCGGTGTGGGGATGACCTTCAGATTGTCGCGGCTGCTGAGCGCGACAATCTTCTTCTCGCGGATGAATTGCTTGATGCCGTCCAGGTCGGCCTTCACCGCTTCGATTAACTGATCGCGCTGCGGGTGTTCGTCGCTGATCTTGTTGAGCACCGCGCCGATGACCTTGTTCTCGCGCTCCTGCGCGGGCAGGCTGCTGTAGTCGTCCTGGCCGGGGTACATCTGCTTATAAAGCGGCAGGGCCAGTTGCAGCATTTCAGCGCGAACTCTTTTCAGTTCGGCTTCGGCGTCGGCCAGCAACTGCGCCGGCTCGATGGAAGTCTCCATCACGTAGCGGAACTTGGGCGCGTACCATTCCTTGCCCAGCCGCCAGGTGCGGCCATGGGTGGGACGTTTTGCCAGGTCGTTCTGCATCCACGCGTTGAAGTCGGTCAGCGCCTTCTTGGCGGCAGGCGCCACTTTGTCGTACTGCGCTTTGAGCGGCGAACCGGCCGGAATATCGGCGGCCACCGAGTCCACCAGATCAAGATTGCCTGCGTTCTCTCCCACTGCAGTCGAAATGAAGATGGGGTCCGAGTCCGTGAGTTGCGCCTTGGTCTGATCGAGGAACCGCGGGATCTGGCCAATGCGCGAGATCACGTCGCCCACGCGAACTTCCTTGGACGCGTATTCCTGCGTCAAAGGCAGAAATAGCCCGTTGCCGATTAGCTCCACGTACCCCGTAGGATTGTGCTTGTAACTCTGGATGTGCTCGAACTCGAGCAGGTTCAGCGCGATCTGGTCGTCGATCAGGCGGTAGTCGGCTGCGTCTTGCGCATTCAAGCTCGCGACCGGCGTCTCGGCCTGGAAGCGATGTCGCCACTCGCGATAAAACTTTTCCTGCGCAGCAATTGTCGGCGCGCTAACGTCGTCGAGTTGCGCGTCGAGGTCAATCGTCTTGCCGGTCTTGGGGTCGAGATGCTTGTGGTAACCAGCCTGCGACGCGCTCACCGGAGAAAGCGCCAGCGAATCTTTCACGAACTGGTCCGTCATCTGGGCAAATTTCGCATTGGCTTGACGGGGATGGCTCATTTGCTTCGTGGATTGTGCCATGCTGAACGTGGAGATAAGCGAGAAAAACAGTAGAATGCGCAAAATGTATTTCATAGCGCCTCGGAAGAATAAAAGAGTGTGAGCGGGCCAGTATAAACCCGCAGGCCGGGGCGTTTTTCAGAATTGAAAACGGCAGGGACATGTACGCTGAATTTGCCGTACACGGCCCGCCGTTATCAATGGTTGATTGCTCAAGACAATTCGCGCGCCCTGAGCAATTTGTTTACTTTTGGGCTTGTTTCGCCGCGCGACTGGCCGCGTTGTCAGCGAATTTTACTTCTCCGGTCTGCGGGTCGAGGATCACACGGTCGTCCTGACCCTGGTTAAAGTCGAACATATTGTTGAGCGGCCCGGCGATGGCGTCGAATGACCCGGGTATGCGCTGGCCACCGAGCCAATTGTCCTCGATGAAACGCACAATGGAGCTTTGATCGGTCATGGTGTGATCGACGAAGTTATGCCGGGCATAGGGAGCGACCACCAGCAACGGCAACCGGGGACCATAGCCGCAGCGGCCCTGCGCGTGGGGTCCGGTGACGCCAGCCAGGGTGGGAAGCGCCCTTCCGCAAAGTCCGGGTCCGTTGAGCGCGTCCTGCGAGGTCTGCGACTGATTGACGATCTGCCCAAGTTGGTGGTCGTACCAGCCGTCCGAGTCGTCCCAATTGATGACGACCGCGGTGTTCCGCCAATCCCGTTGCTGCTGGAGAAAATTGATCACCTCAACGATAAAGTTCTGTTCGTCGAGCGGCGTCGAGTAGCCGGCGTGTCCATCCTGATATCCCGGCGCTTTCAGGTAGCTGACGGCGGGGAAGTTTCCGGCATTCACGGCGTCGAAAAAGTCGTGGATGTCGTACTGGTGATTGGCAGCGTCGCCATTGTGCCCGATCATGGCGACCGAGGTCGGCCGTGTGTGCTGCAAGTTAGCGGTTGAAGCATAGTACTGGAACGGCTGGTGGTGCGGGATGTAATCCACCTTCGGTGTCCCCACATAGACCGAGGTATGAGACCGATGGCATCCTGTGGTTCCGTTCGGGTTAGTGATCGTGAGATCAAACCCGCCTTCAAAGAATCCCCAGGTAACGCCCGCCGCACTCAGCAGGTTGCCGACGTTTGGGCCGCCCATCTGCACCTTCGAGCTTCCTGAGCAAACGTCGCCGACCGGATCCGCATCACTGACCAGCGAGAATCCGCCGTTGCCATCGGGAACCACGGCATAGTCGGAGTTGATGTTCTGGATGACGCCGTCGGTCTGGCCCGAAACAACGTTTAGTGCCCCAGGCGTCGATGGACCGAATGTCGTCCCGTAGGAGTTATCGTTCATCGCATAGTACTGAGCGTAATTCCACACCGCCGTCGTGGTATTGCCGTCGTAGTAGCCCAGCACCAGCCCCGTGGTGTCAACAACCGGCGGACCGGAATGCGGCGGAGGTCCGGGGGTCCCCACGTTAAGGGGAAACAGGTCCATCAAGCCGCCATCGAAAGCCGCTTGCTCCGGTCCATAGTCATGGTCCTGGTCGGCAGTCCAAGCCTGCGCGGGATCCAGGCGAAAGGGATTCGTCGCTCCGGTACCGTTGGCCGGATTGAGGTTGGGATTACTGTTCAGAAGCGCCGGCGTAAAGCCGTTCACGGTCGGCGTATCGCGCAGAGCGTGGAACCGGGGTTCTCCCCGCGGATTCAGCGCATTGGGATAGGTTCCGAAGTAGTGGTCGAAGGAAACGTTTTCCTGAAAGATAATCACCAGATGTTTGATCGGCGTGGACGTCCGGCCCGCCGTGGGGGCGTTGCCCGAATGGGCTGCCGGAGCGGCGTAGGCGCTTGCCAGTGGCCCCAGAGTCATGGCCACCGTTAACGTAGCTGCGAGAAATCGACGCATATTCTTCCTCACCTTTCTAGTCCGCAGAGTGGACTCATGTGCGTTGATACCCTGCTGAGATCAAATGGGCGTGAACAAAGGGTTAAAAGAGAATTAACTGCGGAGGTTGATGTTCAATTCGTGCGAAGCTTTGACCGCTGACCGTGACACGATAGCGACATGGTCATGGCTCTGCATTGTTTGCGGATTCTGGTACGTTGGACGCAGGAGGGCTGATGAAACGTGTTCTGGTGGCCACGTCCAATCCGGGCAAAATTCGCGACCTTGCCGGGGCCGCCGTTGCCCATAACGTACGAATCGAAGCACTGCCCGGCTTCTCATCGCTGCCGGGTGTCATCGAAGACGGCTTGACCTTCGAAGCCAACGCCCGCAAGAAGGCCGAGCACTACAGCAAGTACGCCGAAGGCGAGTTGGTGATCGCTGACGACTCCGGCCTCGAAGTCGACGCGCTGGGCGGCGCTCCAGGCGTTCGCTCCGCACGCTATGCTGCCGACGAGAACGACATGCCTCTACCTGCGACGACCTCCGCCGACGAAGCCAACAACGCGCGCCTGCTGCGCGAACTGCACGATGTTCCCGACGAATACCGCACCAGTCGGTTCGTCTGCGCTATCGCCGCGGCCCGTAACGGCCACACTCTGGCGACCTTTGAAGGCAAAGCCGAAGGCATTCTGCTGCGCTCGCCTCGCGGCTCAAACGGTTTCGGCTATGACCCGCTTTTTTACTTCGCCGAGATCGGCAAGACCTTCGCCGAACTGAGCGCCGAGGAGAAAGCGCTCTACAGCCACCGCGGCGCGGCGTTCCGGGCGTTCCTCGCGTGGGAGGACGAGAGTCACGAGCAACATCCTCACAACCACCGGTGACCCGAATCACGCGGTCATAAGACATTGTGATGGATATCACAACGATTTCGCCGTCGCAGCAGCTATTCTGAGCCTCGCTTGTCAGTCGGAGATTGTGCTCGTCTCAGGTTTTTCGCCAATCAAAACTTCCGTGGGCTTTCTTGACTTGCGCTGTTGGCGAAATTGATAATGCAAGGTTCGCTTATATACTCCGCAGTCATAAGGAGTTGGCTTCGTGGCTTCATCGGCCAGTTCTATCGACACGAGTTCCGCTCGAATTAAGCCAGGCGTGGCTCCGCTGCGTGCCGGGCAGGGCTATTCCTTTGTGTTGCGCAGGTTGCATTCCCTGTCGGGCATTGTTCCCATTGGGGCTTTCCTGATTGAACACTTCATCTCCAACTCGGAAGCGACCAAGGGTGTTCAGGCCTACAACGACCAGGTTAAGTTCCTTACCAACCTGCCGTTCGTGCACGTGCTGGAATGGGTGTTCATCTTCCTGCCGCTGCTGTATCACGGAATCTACGGCCTATACATCTGGTACAAAGGCGATTCCAACGTCGGCGAATACCCCTGGATGGGCAATTGGCTGTACACCTCACAGCGCTGGACCGGGATCATCGCCTTCATCTATATCGCGTACCACGTTATCGACCTGCGGTTCCTGGGCGTCCACCTGATGGGTGGCGGCTATCAGAATGCGTTCTCGAAAGTGTGGTTCGACTTCCAGAGTCCCTGGGTGATCGCCTTCTACGTCATCGGCATCGTGGCCGCGTCGTGGCACTTTGCTTACGGGGTTTGGCTGTTTGCCGCCAAGTGGGGTTTTACGACGGGCGATAACGCGCGCCGCAAGTTCGGCTACGTTTGCGTTGCCTTGGCTATTATGCTGATCGGCATCGGGCTTTGGACAATAACCGGCTTCGTGCAAACGCCGGCCAGCCAAGTCCCCTATGTCGAGCACGACTAGAGGTTTCAAATCCCAAGTTTCAAGATGGGCGGCTTCGGCCGGATTTATAACTTTGCGTAAACATCATCATGTCTCAGCCTAAGATCATTGTTGTGGGTGGTGGGCTGGCCGGTCTCTCAGCCACCATCAAGATTGCCGAGATGGGAGGTCACGTTGACCTCTTCTCCATCGTCCCGGTCAAGCGGTCTCACTCGGTGTGCGCGCAGGGCGGCATCAACGCCGCCAAGAACCTGAAGGGGGAAGGCGACTCCACCTGGCAGCACTTCGATGACACCATCTACGGCGGCGACTTCCTCGCCAACCAGCCACCGGTAAAAGCCATGTGCGAGGCTGCGCCCGGCGTCATCGACCTGCTCGATCGCCTGGGCGTTCCCTTCAACCGCACTCCCGAAGGCCTGCTCGACTTCCGGCGCTTCGGCGGCACGCTTTACAACCGCACCGCGTTTGCCGGCGCCACCACCGGCCAGCAACTGCTGTATGCGCTCGACGAGCAGGTGCGCCGCTACGAAGCCGAAGGCAAGGTCACCAAGTACGAAGCCTGGGAATTTCTCTCAGCGGTGATTGATGACCAGCGTGTCTGCCATGGCATCTGCGCCATGGACCTGCGCAGCATGGCCGTGCAAACCTTCCCGGCGGAGGCGGTAATCATTGCCACCGGTGGCGTCGGCGCCATCTTCGGCAAGTCCACGAATTCCGTGGTCTGCACCGGATCGGCGCAATCGGCGCTCTATCAGCAAGGGGCGTACTACGCCAACGGAGAGTGCATCCAGGTACATCCCACGTGCATTCCCGGCGAAGACAAGCTGCGCCTGATGTCGGAGTCGGCGCGTGGCGAGGGCGGACGCGTGTGGGTGCCCAAGCAGCCCGGCGACAAGCGCGATCCCAAGAGCATTCCAGAAGGCGAGCGCTGGTACTTCCTGGAAGAGTGGTATCCCAAGTATGGCAACCTGGTGCCGCGCGATATCGCCACCCGTGCCATCCACAAAGTGGTTTACGAACTTCACCTCGGCCTCGATGGGCAGCCCATGGTCTATCTCGACCTGACGCATATCGACCGCGCCACCCTGGACCGCAAACTGGAGGGCATCCTCGAGATCTACGAGAAGTTCGTCGGCGACGATCCGCGCGACACGCCCATGAAGATCTTCCCCGGCGTGCACTACACCATGGGCGGGCTGTGGGTGGATTTTGAGCAGCGCACCAATATCGAGGGCCTGTACGCCGCCGGCGAATGCGAGTATCAGTATCACGGCGCCAACCGCCTGGGCGCGAATTCGCTGCTGTCGTGCATCTATGCCGGATTCGTCTCGGGTCCGAATGCGGTCAACTATTCGCGTAACGGCATGAAGAGCGCACCAGCACAGCAGGTTTACGACTCCGAGCGCAAGCGGCAGGAAGAGATCAACGCGCATCTGATCAAGAACGATGGCGCCGAGAATCCGTTCCTGCTGTGGCGCGAACTGGGCGACACCATGACTAAGAATGTCACGGTCATCCGCTACAACAAGAACATACGTGAGACCGATACCAAGCTGGTGGAACTGCTGGAGCGCTATCGTCACGTGAACCTGAGCGACCGCTCGATGTGGGCCAACACGTCGTTCGCGTTCGCGCGGCAGCTTTACAATATGCTGCAACTGGCGCGGGTGATCGCCCAAGGCGCGGCCATGCGCGACGAGTCGCGCGGGGCGCATTACAAGCCGGACTTCCCGGAGCGCGATGACGCCAACTGGTTGAAGACCACGAAGGCCTACTTCGCGGCCGATGCCGATGAGCCACGCTTCGAGTTTGAGCCGGTGGATACGTCGCTGCTTAAGCCCCGCCCGCGGCGCTACGACGTGGCGTCGTAGAAGCAGTGGCCAGTAGTCAGTAGTCAGTTTGAAGCGCATTTCTATTTGCCTGGCGCATTTGGCGAAAGGCGAAAAGCGAAGAGCGAAAAGCGAAAATGGCGAATTCTAAAAGCGTAATCTTAAAAATAAAACGCCAACAAACTCCCGAGTCCAAACCGTACTGGGAAGAGTTCGAACTGTCGTACCGCCCAGGCATGAACGTCACCTCAGCGCTGATGGACATTGCGGCCAAACCGGTCACGCGGCAAGGCAAGCCGACCACGCCGGTCACCTACGATTCCAACTGCCTGGAGGAGATATGCGGCTCGTGCGCCATGCTCATCAACGGTCAGGCGAAGATGGCCTGCTCGGCGCTGATCGCCAACTTGAAGCAGCCCATCACGCTGGAACCGTTCACCAAGTTCCCCATCATTCGCGACCTCGCGGTTGACCGCAGCGTGCTCTTCGAAAATCTGAAGCGGGTCAAGGCGTGGGTGCCGGTTGACGGTACGTACGATCTTGGTTGCGGCCCGCGCCAGTCGTCGGAAATGCAGGAAGAAGCGTATCCGCTGTCCAACTGCATCTCCTGCACCTGCTGCATGGAAGCCTGCCCGCAGTTCAACGACAAGACGGGTTTCGTGGGCGCCGCCACCATCGCCCAAGTGCGGCTTTTCAACTCGCATCCCACCGGCAGCGCCCTTAAGAAGGAACGGCTGAAGGCCCTGATGGGCGATGGCGGCATCCAGGAATGCGGTTATGCGCAGAACTGCGTCGAGATCTGCCCCAAAGAATTGCCCTTGACCAAATCCATCGCCGCCGTCGGCGGCCAGGTGATGTGGCAGGCCATCAAGGACCTGTTCCGAACGTAAGCGCGGGGGCACGGGTGGACCAACTGCGGCGATCCAGATCGCAGGCGTCCGGTTGCGGCATCTGTTCGCTATCTATTTCGACGGCGCGAAAATTGCATCGAGGCGATCGGGCGTCCCCTCCATTCTCTCCAGGTGCGGGTACCGCGGCCCGCCATGGTAATCCAGACTGACGGTGACAAACTGGTCTTCGCGCTTCAGCAGAAGCTTAATCGGATACGACTGCTTACTGACCGCTGCAGCGAGGATGGCTTCGCGCAGGCTCTCAATGCTGAACTTCTGGTCATTCACGCCTTCCAGTTGCATATCCGGAGTGATGCCTGCCTTGGAGGCCGGACTGTCCCACCATACTCCTTCAATCTTGCCGTCTGCCTTCACACTGAAGCCGACTGAGGTAGCAAAGCTGGTTGGGCGGGGACCCTCTACGCGCTTCATCCAGTCCGGGAGGTTGTCGTTGTAGATGAGCCGATATCCGCCTCGGGTAATCCCGTCCTCCGGCGTCTGCGGAGCGAGATCATAAACGCGGGTGCGCAGGAATCCTGCCCAATCGTAGGGCTGCACAGTATTCAATGCTGCAACCACGTCGTCAAAGGTATATGTTTCCGTGATGTAGCTGCCGTTATCCATCCCCAAGAACAGCTTAGCGAAGTCATCGAGAGACTTCTTTCCGCCGCTCAGCTCCCGGATTTTCGTGTCGGCATCGAGCCAGACGAGGTCCGATTCTGGATAGTAGTCGTAGGAACGCTGCCAGCTTGGCCAGATCGCCTGGTCCCTGCGCGCGATGATGGGCTGGTTGGTGGTATCGAGCAGCGGGCGCCAGGTACGTCCCGGGCTGATGTCGAAGTTGGCAGCAATCTGCGCGATCACGTCGCGTGACTGCTCGGCTGTACGCAGTCCGGAACGCGCGGTCAGGACGTTGCCGTAATAGTCCGTCAAGCCCTCATAAACCCATAGCAGGTCGTTCTGCATCGGCAGGTTAAAGTTGGGCGTCCACAGGCCGGCAGGCCGGCGAAACTTGCCGTTCCACGAGTGCGCATATTCGTGGGCCAGCAGGGCGCGACCGCCAACCCCCGCAAGCCAGTCCGTAAAGTAGTTGGCACGAGTGCCGTCCTCGCTGGACTGGTGGTGTTCCAGGCCTTTGCCGCTGACCGTATCGCTGAGCGAGAAAAGGAAATCATAATGATCATAGTGATGGGAGTTGAAAAGCTTCTGTGCTTCGATCACCAGGTTGCGGTGATACCGCAGTTCGTCCGGGGTGATCTCGAGCTGGGCAGGCTTGTCGGCGAAAATGTCGAGGAACACTTGGTTGTCCGCGCCCGTGGACAGGTCGATGCGCTTGTAGTTGACGCCTGCATACAGCGGCGAGTCCACAAGCGTATTCAGCGTCGTGTCTTTGAACTGGACCAGGTTTCCATCCTGCGATTTCACTTCCAGCGCGCAAGCGAATTTCCACCCCTCCGGCAGCCGCACCGCGGGAGAAACTTCTATGCGCCGCGAGAAATGTCCCGCCGGATAGAGAAGCACGGCGTTCCATGTGAGATTGGCGAAATTCGACGAGACGCGGCCCGCTTCCGGCTTCAGCGGCGCCAGATACTGAAAGTTCACTTCCAGCGTGGTTACATCCTGCGGCACGTCAATGTGGAAGGCGAAGACATTGACGCGATCGCGGACCCAGTTGATGGGTTTGCCGTTGGCCGACACCACTAACCCTGCCAGGTTCGATATCGGACCCGATGGGGAGTGCGTCCCGGGAAGCCACTCAGGATAGAACAGCGTAAGCGCATGGCCACTTACAGGAATCGTTTCATGCACCTTCATCACGCGATCTGTGATGTTGGTGATGTCGACCACCAGAGAAATCGCGCCGGAATAGGGCGTGTCTGCCGGCGCGACAATGGGCGGAGGCAGCGGTGCGGGCTGTGGGCCCGCTGAATTTTGCGCATACACCGCAGTGCTGAGAGCAATGGCGAAGGCAGCGAAAAGCGCCGTGGCGCCTCGACGGCAGAAAAAGCAATGGGTCACAAGGATTCTCCAGAACTCGACTCCATACTGTATACGTTTTGCGGAGCAAATTCTCCTTGGCCCGCATTGGCTCAGGCGTGCAGAGAATTCCTCCCGAATCACAAGCAATCCGCAAGCTAGGGACGGTCGTATAAGACATGTGAGACGTCCGCTCGAGGTGGATTCTCTTCTCCCTCATTTCATTTACAATCCAAGCGCACCATCATTTGTCTCTGGAGTGTCAGTCATCCCGATGCAACGCTTCCACCGGTTACTCATCTGCGCAGTTCTCTTCCCTGCCCTTGCGGTGGCCCAGAACGCGAATCCACCTGCCAATACGGCGCCGAGCGCCACGCCGAGGAAATCCCCATCCAAAGCGCCTACACTTTCAGCCAAGGGCGCAGCCACGGGCGCGCGCGCCATCCACAATTCGGCGCTCATCATTGACACCCATGCGGACACGCCTGGACGCTTCGTGGACGAGAATTTCGATCTCTCGCAAGACGCCGGCACCGGCTATCTGGATTTCAACAAGATCAAGGCCGGCAATCTCGGAGCGGAGTTTTTCTCCATCTGGGTCGAGCCCAAAGCCAACAAGGGCCACGAGACCAAGCGCGCGCTCGACATGATCGACTCGGTGTACGAGCAGGCGCGCCTTCATCCCGACAAGATGATGATGGCCTTCAGCACCCAGGACATTCTCGCCGCCCACCGCGAGCACAAGCTGGCGGCGCTGTTGGGGGTGGAAGGCGGACACGCCATCGAAGGCGACATGCGCATTCTGCGCGACTATTACCGCCTCGGCGTTCGCTATATGACGCTGACTTGGTCGAACACCAACGAACTGGGCGACTCCAGCGGCGATCTCAATGACAAGAGTGTCGAGCACCACGACGGCATCACCGATTTCGGGCGGCAGGTGGTGCGCGAGATGAACCGGCTGGGCATGATGGTGGACATTTCGCACGTGGCGGACCGCACCTTCTATCAGGCGCTGGTGGCCAGCCGCGCGCCGGTCATCGCGTCGCATTCTTCGTCGCGCGCGCTCACCAACGCTCCGCGCAATATGACCGACGACATGCTGATCGCACTGGCCCGCAACGGCGGCGTGGCGCAGGTAAACTTCTATTGTGCTTTTATCTCGCAGAAGTATGTGGATCGTGAAAAGCAGCTTAAAGACCAGCACGATCCCGATTACGAGAAGGTGCAATCGCTTTTCATGAAGGCGCAGACCCCTGAGGTCAAGAAGGAGTTGGATGCAGCCAAGGCCCGCCTCGTGGTCAAGTTGCCGCGTCCGCCGCTCAGCGACCTGATCGACCACATTGACCACATGGTGAAAGTGGCGGGCGTGGACCACGTCGGTCTGGGCTCCGATTTCGATGGCATCGATTGCTCGCCGCAGGGCCTCGACTCCGCCGCCGACCTGCCGAAGATCACGCAGGCACTGTATGATCGCGGCTACAAGGCCGCCGACCTTGATAAGATTCTGGGCGGGAATTTAATGCGAGTGTTCGCCGAAGTGGAGAAGCTTGCCCGGCAGATTCAGGCGGGAACCAATCCAGACAGGCGCCGCGAGATTGCACCCACGGCGCAGCCGTAACATAGAAAATTTTTTGTTGGGGAGGATTTATGCGTAATGTGTTAGCAGCACTTCTATGCCTCAGCCTCACTGGCTTGGCGGGGGCCCAAGCTCCGAATGCCAGTTCCACATCGGCCCAGCCGAAAGAACCGACCGCAGTCTTCGAAACCACGGCGGGCAACATCACCTGCACCCTTTTTCCTGGTCAAGCGCCGCTGACGGTTGCCAACTTCATCGGGCTGGCGACGGGAACCAAAGAGTGGAAAGATCCCAAGACCGGCAAGATGATGAAGGGCGTGCCGCTGTACAACGGCACCATCTTCCATCGTGTCATTCCAAACTTCATGATTCAGGGTGGCGACCCCATCGGCAACGGAACAGGTGATCCCGGCTACAGCTTCAAAGATGAGTTCAGTCCCTCGCTCAAGTTCGACCAGCCCGGACGCTTGGCGATGGCCAACAGCGGGCCCAATACCAATGGCTCGCAATTTTTCATCACCGACGTTCCCACGCCTCACCTCAACGGCAAACACACGATCTTCGGACAGTGCCAGGATATCGACGTGGTGAAGAAGATCGCGCGCATGCCGGCCGATCCTCGCAACGATCGGCCACGCGACCCGCCCAAGATCATTCGCATCAAGATCATTGAGCCGACGTCTAAGCCGGCGAAGACGAAACCGGCGGCACCACCGAGCCAGTAGTCCGGCGGAGATTGCGAAACGCCTGGGCGGAACCGTCCGGGCGTTTGTCACATGGCGCTGGTTTACGGCTTTCGCCCCCGCATGCCGTTCTGCCAGTCGTCCCATAGGCCGAAGCCCTTCATCTGATCGTCGAGATGGGTCTCTCTGAAGGTCGCTTCGATTTGAGCTCGGGTCAGCCGCGGACCAATCCGCTGCGGTGCGTTGGCCAACTCGACCATCAACTCCGCCGCCATGGCTTCATTCTTTTTGAGTTGCGCGAAATCAACCTTGTCGAAGGTGTCGGACGTAGCGTGATAGTTGACCAGATAGTTCGCTTCTTGCTGGTTCGGCAAGATTGTGGGAACGCCTTGCATCATGAAGTCGTAATTGTCGGTGCCAACCGTCGCATCGTCGGTCACTTGGTCGGCCTTCCACCGTGCGAATGGCTGCACCATGGGAGCTAGTGCCGCATCCACGTCCTTTCGCCCCCCAGTGGAGAAACTTGCGATTGGTCCGGTGCCTTCGTCAAGCACCAACTCGCCGACAATGTTGTCGAGTTCCTTTTGATGGGCACGCACATAGGCGTACGAACCAAGCAGTCCTTCTTCTTCGCCGGAGAAAAGAATGAAGCGCATGGTTCGCTTGGGACGAATACCTGCAGCCTTGATCGACCTCAGTGCGTCGATGACCAGCGCCGCATTGCATCCGTTGTCGAGCGCTCCCGTGCCCAGCTCCCAGGAATCCAGGTGCGCACCCAGAATCACGATTTCGTCCGGCAGCTCGGTCCCCTTCAGCTCGGCCACCACGTTACGGGTCGTGATCGTTGGCCCGACTCGATTCGGCATCGACAGCGCCATCTGAACGCTCGCACCATGCGCCAGCAGCCGTGCAATGCGCTCGGAATCTTCACGGGCCAGCAGAACCTGAGGGATGACGTCAATCTTTCCGGTGCTGGTGTTGATGTGCCGATACAAAATGTCGTGCTCGCGGCTGGAGGTGAAAGCGATGGCCAGGGCCTTGCCCTTCCGCGCAAGATCAATAATCCCCGGCGCGCGATAATACTCCTGGAAGAGATCATCCCAAGTCTTCAGCACATCGCTGTGCACCAACGCGATGACGCCGGCCACGTCGCCAGCTTTGGCAAATTCGGCAGCCGTGCCCATGCCGACATCCACCACCCGGGCGGTCGTGGGCTTCAGAGCTGGTCCCCACGCAATCGAGTGCGCACGGACATGAAACTTCACCGGAGCCACCACGTCGACCTCGGTATTGCCCTCTGCCCATGAAGTTGGGATGGTGAACTCTTCCGTGTGGACCGACTCGGCGCCGGCGGCTCTGAAGCCTTCCATTCCCCACTGCATAGCTTGCTGAAATGCGGGCGTGCCCGGCACGCGCCCACCAATCTCGTCCGTGAGTTTGCGTAAATTCTCTTGCAGCGGGCTGGCTGGGCTGAGTGCCTGCTGCATAACGGCGTCGTTGGATTGCGCGAGGGCAGATGGAGCAGCAGAGGCTGCCAGAAGAATAGCCAAAGCAAGGCAGAGCATTCGGCGTATGTGCATAGGAGCGGAATTATACGAGAGTAGGGAACCCGGTGTCGCGATGGCGCTCGCCGCTACGCGGCTCGCTTTTCGTCGATCTGCTTCAGTCGCCCTCAAAGATGCAGCTTGACGGCAGACTGCCGCTAACAAAGAGCAGGCTGCCAACTGAAGGCTGGGAGCCGGTGGCTGACGGCCATTCAGTCGTAATACTCCAGCCCCAGGTGCGTGATCATCTCTTCGCCCTTCAGGTGGCGCAGCGTGTTCTTCAGCTTCATCGACTGGATGAACAGGTCATGCTCGGGATACAGCCCGGGCGCCGTCATCGGCGATTTGAAGTAGAAGCTTAGCCACTCCTGGATGCCGATGCCGCGCAGCTCCGACGAACGCTTTGCCAGGTCGAGGAAGAGCACCAGATCGAGCACGATGGGGGCTGCCAGGATGGAGTCGCGGCACAGGAAATCGACCTTGATCTGCATCGGATAGCCGAGCCATCCGAAGATATCGATGTTGTCCCAACCCTCTTTGTTATCACCGCGTGGCGGGTAATAGTTAATGCGAACCTTGTGGCAGATGTTGCCGTAAAGCTCAGGATAAAGTTCGGGCTGCAGAATGTGCTCCAGGACCGATAGCTTCGACTCTTCTTTGGTCTTGAAGGAGCCGGGATCGTCCAGCACTTCGCCATCGCGATTGCCCAGAATGTTGGTGGAGAACCAGCCATTCAGCCCGATCATGCGCGCCTTGAAACCAGGCGCGAGGATGGTCTTGATCAGCGTCTGGCCGGTCTTGTAGTCCTTGCCGCAGATGGGCGCTTCCATTTGCTTCGACAGATCGTGCATCACGGGAATATCGACGGTGAGGTTCGGGGCGCCATTGGCGAAGGGCACACCTTCCTTCAGCGCGGCGTAAGCGTAGATCATCGACGGCGCAATGTTCTCGTGGTTGGCGCGCAGGCCCTTCTCGAACGCCGTCACCGATTGATGCACCGGACCGGCCTCAATGAAGGTCTCGGTAGAGGCGCACCAGATCATGACCAGGCGGTCGGCGCCGCTGGACTTCCTGAAGTCACGGATGTCATCGCGCAGTTGCTCGGCAAGCTCCATCTTGTTCTTGCCCTTTTTGACATTGGGCCCATCGAGCCTCTTCACGTAATTGTTGTCGAACACGGCCTTGCGCGGCTTGATCTTGGAGAGAAAAGGTTTGACCTGGTCCAGCAGCGAAACCTCCAGCACGCCCGCGTTGCGCGCGGCGGAGTACATGTTGTCTTCGAAGATGTCCCAGCCGGTGAAGACCAAGTCGTTGAGCCCGGCCAGGGGCACGAATTCGTTGATCTTGGGAAAGCGGCCTTCAGTGCGTTTGCCCAGCCGGATGGTACCCATCTGCGTCAGCGAGCCGATGGGGCTGGAGATTCCTTTGCGCACCGCTTCGACGCCCGCGACAAACGTGGTGGCGACGGCGCCCATGCCCGGAATCATAATCCCCAATTTCCCTTTGGCCGGGGCGATCTCGCCTTTGGCGGTATTCGTGTTTCCCTGCTTCTTAGTTGTCGGCATGTTATCAGTCCGTTTCATGAAAGAATGTACAAACCTGTTATCTTCTCGTACCGCCGCCCGCATTGCAATTGAAGGTGCGTGAACGGACGCGTTTGTGCGCTGTGCGGCAATTTGAAGGATTTGGTGGAAAGCCATGGCTGAAGACAAAGTTGCGCTCGTAACCGGAAGCTCCAGCGGCATTGGACTGCTAACCGCCGTCGAGTTGGCGCTCAACGGCTATCGCGTGGTGGCGACCATGCGCAACCTCGAAACCCGAGGTCGTCTTGAGGAGGCAGCGCATAAGGCCGGGGTGCGCGATCGCCTCGACCTGCGGCGGCTCGACATCACCGAATTCGATTCGCTGCCGGGCGCGGTGGACGCCATCGTCCGCGATCACGGCCGGGTTGACGTGCTGGTGAACAACGCCGGTTTCAGCGTGGCTGGATTTGCCGAAGACATGACCCTCGACGAGCTCCGCCACCAACTGGAAACCAACTTCTTCGGCAATGTGGCGATGACCAAGGCTGTGCTGCCGACGATGCGCGCCCAGAAGTCGGGACATATCATCACCGTCACCTCCGTCGCCGGACGTTTGGGCCAGCCACTGCTGAGCGCCTATTGCGCATCCAAATATGCACTCGAAGGCTGGAACGAGTCGGTGCGCATCGAAACCCACTCGCTCGGCATTCGGGTCGTGCTGGTCGAACCTGGCTCTTACGACACCGACATCTGGACGCGCAACGTGAAGGTTGCGGCCGGCGCGCTCGATCCGGCGTCACCGAACAAGGAGCGCAGCCAGCGCTTCGTAGAGTTCGTTAAGAATAGTGCCAAACACCGGCGCGATGCGCGCGAGGTAGCCAGGCTGATCGTTCGCATCGCGCGCGACCCCAATCCCAAGCTCCGATACTTGATCGGCGCTGACGCTAAGGTGCAAGTGTGGTTGAAGAGAATCGTGTCCTGGCGAAAATATGAACGCATAATCGCCAAGGCGGCGAAGATCGATCAGTGAGCGCTACTTCGCCGCTTCGCCCGCTTCCCTGCCCACTCGATGCTGCAGGTGCGACCACACGAAGTAAGCCACGGCGAGGATGATCACCGCCAGGATCACGGCATCAAGGCGATGGAACCACACCTTCAGCCGCGGATCTTTGTCCCATTGCTCGCCCAACCGCATGCCGACATAGGCCAGCGCAAAGCACCAGGGCCAGGATCCGACAAACGTGTAGATGTGGAACTTGAGACGGGGCATGCGCGCGACTCCAGCAGGCAGGGCGATGAAAGTGCGGACCACGGGCAGCAGGCGAGCGATCAGTACGGCGAGGGCGCCTCGCCGCTCGAAGAACCGGTCGGCGATACCGAGCTCGCGATGGCTGAGGAAAATGTAGCGGCCGTAGCGCTCCACCAGCGGGCGGCCACCAAAGTAGCCAATCTCGTAGGCCAGCACCGAACCCAGGTTGCAGCCGATCGCGCCCCAGGTGGCCACCGCCAGCAGCGAAAAGCGGCCGGTGTACACCAGGTATCCCGAGAACGGCATGATGATTTCCGAGGGCAGCGGAATGCAGGCCGACTCGATGGCCATCAGCAGCATCACGCCACCATAGCCACCCGCCGAAATGACGCTGACGATCCACGCCCCGACTATTTCAAGAATGTGAGCAATCATGTTGTGTAGGAATAACTCCAGTCTTTTGTGAAGCAGGCATTCAGAGTGCGTGTGAACTCATTGCGATCGGCGCAGCGTGCGGTGATACCATCCCAGCCCCGCAGGGGCGAAATAATACTAGCCCAGGGCGTAAGCCCTGGGTAAACTGCCAAAAGATTACGAGTCCCTTCAGGGACGGCACAATACTACCAGCTAGCTGCTGACTCCCAGCCACCCACCCAGCTTTTGCACCGGAAGCCGCACTCCCACGAAGAACTGGCCGAACACCGCATACACCGCACTGACTTCGTCGAAGCGCATCTCGTAAATCAGTTTCTTGAACACCAGCGGATCGGGAGCAAACAGGTCCACGCCCCACTCCCAATCGTCGAAGCCGATGGAGCCGGTAATAATCTGTTGCACCTTGCCCGCATAGCGGCGGCCCACCATGCCATGCTCTTCCATTTGCCGCTGGCGCTCCTCAATGGGCAGCATGTACCAATTCTTCTGCTCGCCGCGCTTGCGGTCCATGGGATAGAAACATAAGTAGCGGCTGTCGGGAATC
Organism: Acidobacteriaceae bacterium; assembly: GCA_003151335.1. Taxonomy (GTDB): domain Bacteria; phylum Acidobacteriota; class Terriglobia; order Terriglobales; family Acidobacteriaceae; genus Bog-257. The sequence continues at coordinate 61,631 of PLXE01000108.1, read as the reverse complement.
TTAGGGTACAGCCGCGGACGCATGGCTTCACGCTGCCGCTCCAGCGTCTCTTCCACTGCGTCGTTCCACTCCTTGCTGAGCGGCTTCACCCCGCGATCGGCGAGCTGCCGAAACAGCTTCACGCTGGAGTCGTACAGGCCCAGCTCGATCACCGACAAATAGGAGTGCGTGGGCTCGAGAAAATCCTGCAAAGCGGTCCGGTTCAGTTGCAATTCAGCGGCGTTGAGCTCGTCGAAGGAATCGCGGAAGTGGACGATCATTAGATCGCCCTTGTGCCCCAGCATGGAATAGACGGCGCTCTGCCCACGCTCTTCGCTGGCCGAAAACACGGCGGCGGCCTCGCGCGCAATGTCCGCCTGGCGCGATGCGTCCAGCTTGCGCCATTCCGGCCAGCGGAAGCGGAACATTTGATGCAGCACGCTCAGCCCTTCAAGGGTAAGCGGCATCGCTGGCAGTTCGGTGGACACAGTCTGCACGACGGCATTGCTGGAAGGCATTGCGAAACTCCGCGCTGAATTGATGCTGATGCTTGTCTCATTGTAATCTGCCCGCAGGAGAATAACTCATGCCACGCGGCCTCACTCCTCGCCAGCCTTCACGTTCAGGACGTCAGGACAAAGTTTCGAGCAAACCACTGCGGACCAAGGTCAAGGCCAACAGAGTCGTGCCCGTCCGCAAAAGAGTAGCTAAGGTTGCTGCACCGATTGCCGCAAGAATAGCTGCGCCGAAGAAGCCTGCTCCTAAGACTAGGGCCATCACAGTTAAGCGCTACAATCCGCTGGCGCCGGAGCGCGTCAACGAGATCCTGAGGCGGCTCGACCAGCGCTATCCCGACGCGACCTGCGCTCTGCAGCACAACAGCGCGTGGGAGCTGCTGGTGGCGACCATACTTTCGGCGCAATGCACCGACGTACGCGTCAACATGGTCGCGCCTGTCCTTTTCGAGAAATACCCGACGCCCGAGGCGTTTGCCACGCTCCAGCCGGAAGAGCTCGAACCCGACATTCGCTCCACCGGATTTTTCCGCAACAAGTCGAAGTCGCTGGTCGGCGCCGCGCGCAAGCTGATCAGCGAATTCGGCGGCCAGGTGCCGCGCACCATGGACGAGCTTCTGCAACTGCCCGGCGTGGCCCGCAAGACCGCCAACGTCGTGCTGGGCACGTGGTACAAGATCGCCGACGGCGTGGTGGTGGACACGCATGTGCAGCGCATCTCGCGCCGCCTGGAGCTGACCAAACACGAAGACCCGCAAAAGATCGAGCGGGACCTGATGAAGGTGGTCCCGCGCGACAAGTGGATTATTTTCGCGCACCAGATCATCCTGCACGGGCGCGCGCTGTGCATCGCCCGCAAACCCAAGTGCGCCGATTGCCCGCTGGAGGACCTCTGCCACGCCGCCGACAAGACCTGGAGTACGGTGGAGATTCACAAGGCGGCAAAGCCGTGAGTTAGTGGATAGTGGATAGTTTAAGAATTGTCATCCCGAGCGAGGAGCACAGCGACGAGCCGAGGGATCTGCGGTTCGCCTGCCCCCGACCTGTACCTTCGTAACTACATTTTTGCTTCTCTGAGGTGGCGCGCGCAGTGTAGAATCCTGCCAGAATCGGTTTCAAGGTGATCTTGTGAAAAAAGTCGCAGCTTGTGTCCTGTTTGTCCTTCTCGGTCTGGCGCTGTCCGGGCCGACCGTCGCTCATGCCCGGACGATTTCCACGCAAACCGAGGCACAGAAGAAGACGCAGAAAAACTGGAAGAAAGCCGGCAAGCGACAAGCTAGAGCGCAGAAGAAACAACAAAAGGCCCAAAACAAAGCGGCGAAGAAGTACAACAAGAATCACCCGACCAGAACCACGACAACGTAAGAGTGCCTTAGAACGAACTCCGAGGAAAAGCTTCCGTACCCCGGCCTTTGTGCAGATCGGCCCACCCAGGTACCCTCCCCTACACATCCCTCAACTGCTCTTCCGTCATTCCGAAGTAATGTCCGAACTCGTGGATGACTGTCAGTCGAACTTGTTCGCGGACCGCGGCCTCGTTGCGACAGATCGCCTCGATATTCTTCTGGTAGAGCACGATGTAGTCAGGCCCCGTCCCCAGCTGGAAAACACTCTTGTGGGTCATGGGCACGCCGTGAAAGAGACCCAGCCGTAAGCTCCTCGGTTTGCCCGGCTCGGGTGGTTCCTGGCCCGGAGGCAGGTCCTCGACCAGAACGGCGACGTTGCGGATCCGGCTGCGAAACTCCTTCGGCAGAGAATCCAGCACCTCTTCGACCAGCTTGGTAAACTCTTCGCGCTTCATGGGCCCCACGACACAATCTACAATAGAACCCAGCAATGAAACTGGAAACCCGAAGCTTGAAACTCACCACTTTCGCTATCGTTCTCGCCATGACTCTGACCGCATTTGCCCAGCAACCGCTCACCGCGCCGCAAGCCATCACCGACCCCACCAAGCTCCAGAGCAAGACCGTGGCCGACATGCAGGCGTTCTCCATCGAGAAGCTCTACATGACGCGGACGATCGGCGACTCGACGTGGTCGCCCGATGGCAAGCAGATCGCGTTCATCTCCAACATCAGCGGACGCAACAATCTCTGGCTGGTACCGGCGAGCGGCGGATGGCCGACGCAGTTGACCATCAGCGATCAGCGGCAGTCGCAGCCGGTGTGGTCGCCCGACGGGACCTGGATCGCGTTCATCTCCGATCACGATGGCGATGAGCAGTGGGACGTCTTCCTGGTGTCGCCCAAGACCGGCGACGTGGTCAACCTGACGACGTCTCCGGAGAGCGCGGAAGAAGAACCGGCGTGGTCGCCCGACGGGCGGCAACTTGCATACATCACCAAGTCCAAGACCGGCTCGACCTTTGAGATCGAGCTGATGGACGTCGCCACGCGTCACGTTCGCCATCTCACCAGGAACACGCCCAAGGAACTGAGCAACTGGAAACCTATTTTTTCGCGCGACGGCAAGTTCCTGGTTTACACGCAGTCGCACGCCAGCGGCAAGGACTCCAACATCTTTGTTCTCGACCTGGCCAGTGGCGACAGTACAAACCTGACGCGGCATGAGGGCGAGCACACCTACGAAGCGCAGGACATCTCGCCCGACGGAAAGACGGTCCTCATCACTTCGGACGCGAAGAATGGCTATGACAATGTCGGCCTGCTCGACATCGCAAGCAAGAAGATTAATTGGTTGACCGAGGAGAAGTGGCGGCTCCGGGCAGGAACGTTTTCGCCCGATGGCAAATCGCTGACGTGGGTGGCCAATGTTGACGGCAACACCGATATCTATCTGTATGACAAGGCGAGCCGGCGCGCGGACGCGTTGCCGCTGAAGCAGGGCGTGAACTCGCTGGGCGGCAATCCGCTGCCCTACAGCCGCGATGGGGCCAAGCTCTTGTACAACCACAACGGCGCCGACGCTCCCAACGATGTGTGGGTCTATGACATCGCGTCGAAGCAGTCGCAGCAGGTGACGCACTCGCTGGTCGCCGGGGTGAACAGCGCCGACATGGTCGAGCCCTACCTGGTGCATTATCGCAGCCGCGACGGCAAGTGGACGCTCTCGGCGTTTGCCTATGTGCCAAACAATATCCAGCGCAACGGCAAGTTTCCGGCGATCGTTTACATCCACGGCGGACCGGCCGCGCAGACGGTCAACTCATTCAACCGCTTCATCCAGTACATCGTGAACCAGGGGTATGTGGTGATCGCGCCCAACTATCGGGGCTCAACCGGATACGGCAAGGAGTTCACCGACGCCAACCGCGGCGATGCCGGCGGCGGCGAGCTGCACGACGTGCTCGACGCGGCCCAGTGGATCGAGAGAAGCGGCTTCGTCGATCCCAAGAAGCTGATTGTGATGGGCGGCAGCTACGGTGGCTACCTGAGCATGATGGCGGTGACCAAGGCTCCGGACATGTGGGCCGCTGGCGTGCCCATTGTGCCGTTTGTGAACTGGGCCACCGAGATCGCCAACGAAGACCCGCTGCTGCGCGAGTACGACCTGGCGACCATGGGCGATCCAGTGAAGAACAGAGCGCTGTACGAAGATCGCTCGCCGATCAACTTCGTGGACCGGATCAAGGCCCCGCTGCTGCTGCTGGCGGGCGGCAACGATCCACGCTGTCCGCACGAAGAGGCGCAACAGGTGGCCGATGCCGTCAAGAAACACGGTGGGTCAGTGCAGCTAAAGATTTACGAAAACGAGGGCCACGGCTTCGCGCGAGTGGAGAACCAGATTGACGCGTACCAGCGGGTTTCGGATTTCCTCAAGGTGCATGTGCCGTCGCCGGGATGCGGCTGCTCGATTTATGAATAGCTGTCAGCCCTCAGCTCTTTTGCTGCGCGCCCCGAATCCGATTTCTCTCTTTGATGATCGCCGCGACCAGTCCTGGAATTGTGTACTCCTTGGCTTCGATGTCCACGGGCAGTCCGAACTCACGCAGCGAGGCGGAGGTTACGGGTCCGATGGATGCCGTATGCACGCCATGGTGGTGCGCCGGCTTCTTCAAGGCGGCACGCGCGCTGCGCAATCCCAGCAGCCCCACGAAGTTCTTCACGGTCGAGGAACTGGTGAAGGTGATAGCGTGCGGCCTGAGCGTCTTGTTGGCCAACAGGGCACGTAGCCTCTTCTCCGAAGACTTGGGCGCGACGGTCTCGTAGGCTTCGACCACATCGACCTCTGCACCGGCTCTGCGCAATTCGCGCGGGATGACATCGCGCGCAATTTTTGCTCGCACCAGCAGCACCCGCTTCCCTTTCACCCTGCGCTGCAGCGATGCGACGACTGACTCGGCCACGTATTCTTTCGGCGTGACCGCCACCCGCAGGCCATGTTGCTCGATCGCTTTCCTAGTCGCAGGACCAATTGCGGCAATCTTCGGATGCGCCAGCGCTGAGGCAACGACCTGCTTCTTTGCCAGGCGTGCGAACAGCGCCTCAACGCCATTCACGCTGGTGAGAATCAACCAATCGTAAGTGGCAAGGTCCCGCAATGCTGAATCCAGCGGCTGGTAGGAACTCGGCTCACGAAGCTCGATGAAGGGGATCTCGATCACCTGGCAACCCAATTCTCGCAGCGCCGAAGAAAGAGCGCCCGCCTGCTTCTTCGCGCGCGAGACCAGAATGCGGCATCCGGCCAGGGGCAAGACGCTCCGGGAAATGTTTGTACGGGGGTTGTTTGCCAAAGTAGGGGTCCTTCGACTCCGGCGTCGCAAAACCAGCGCCGCCTCCGCTCCGTCGAAAATCATTCACCACGGAGAGCACGGAGGACACGGAGTCTTGGTTTCTATCGAGTTTTCTCCGTGATCTCCCTGATCTCCGTTGGTTGACTTTCATCTCGATGAGGGCAGCAGACAGAACTGTGCCGTCCCTACGGGACTCAGATGCATTTCTCAACCTTACCCAGCACTCCGCCTGCGGCTGCGTGCTGGGCGAAACTATGTCGCGCCTACGGCGCTGGATCTTCCGCCAGCACAGTCCACTGGCAAATACCACACCCAGCACTCCGCCTGCGGCTGCGTGCTGGGCTAAACTATGTCGCGCCTACGGCGCTGGATCTTCCGCCAGCACAGTCCACTGGCAAATACCGCGGTTCGTTCTCACGAACGCTCAGCAGGCCCATGCGTCAATCAGGATGACACGAGAACCGCTTTGATGCGGCCTGACTACCGACCACTGGCTACCGGCTACCGACAACTGCTTCTTACGGCTGCTGTGCCACCGCTGCGGCCGCGCCATAAACATCTTCGAGAATCCTGGTGGCGCCCCGGCGCAGCAGCGTGTCGCCAACTTTTTCGCCAAGTGTAATCGGGTCGCTGCCGCTCTGCTGCTCGCGCAAAACCTCCGTGCCGTCCGGACGCGCAACAATCGCAGTTAGCTGCAACTTGCCATCCTTCATCTCAGCGAAGGCGCCAATCGGGACCTGGCATCCGCCGCCCAGCTTATTCAGCAACGCGCGCTCGCAGGTCGTAGCTGCGTGGGCCGAAGAGTCGTCGAGAAACGAAAGATGTTCGCGCATCTCCACATCGCCTTCGCGGATCTCGATGCCAAGTGCGCCCTGTCCCGCTGCCGGACACATGAACTCCTCCGAGAGGACTTCCTTCACCAGTTCGGTTTTGCCGAGCCGCGTAAGCCCGGCGGCAGCCAGAATGATGGCATCGTATTCGCCTTCCTCCAGCTTGCGCATGCGCGTGTCAACATTGCCCCGCAATGGATGGATGACCAGGTCGGGCCGCGAGGCCTTCAACTGCGCCTGGCGGCGCAGGCTACTGGTACCCACGCGCGCTCCGTGTGGCAGCGCTTTTACGCTGTCGTACTTGACCGAGAGAAATACGTCGCGCGGATTGACTCGCGTGGTGATAGCGACCAGCTCAAATCCCGCTGGCAGCCGCGTAGGCAGATCCTTAAGGCTATGCACCGCGACATCAACCCGGCCTTCGGCCAGCGCCTCTTCGATCTCCTTGGAGAACATGCCCTTGGTACCGACCTGGGCGAGGGCAACGTCGATGATTTTGTCGCCGGTGGTCTTGATGATCTCGAGCTCGACCTGGTGGCCGCGCTCGCGCAGCAGCGCCGAGATGTGATTGGCCTGCCAGAGAGCGAGTTGTGATCCGCGGGAACCGATCCTGATGAGCGCCATCAGTTTCGCGCTCCCGGTTTTCCACCGCTCACGGTGGTGGCATCTTCGTCGGCGGCTTTCCGAGGGGGCTCTCGCAGGCCGAAGAGCTTGCGCACCAGATCGACCACAGTCGTGGCTTCCGACGATTCGCGTGCCGCACTCTTGAGAGTAGTAATGGGTGTATGCATGATTTTGTTGATGATGCCGCGCGACAACGCTTCCACCGCCAGTTCCTGTTCCGGCGAAAGCGTGCCCAGGCGGCCGCGTACGCGGTCAATCTCGGCCTGGCGAACGGTTTCCAGATGCTCCTGTAGCGAAACGATGGTGGGCACGACATCGAGCGTTTGCAGCCGCGATTCGAACTTGTCCACCTCCAGCTGCACGATGGCTTCGGCGCGGTCAGCTTCGGTCCGGCGATCGGCAATGTGCGATGAAACCACCTGCTGCAAATCGTCGATGTCGTAAACGAAGATGCCGTCCAGCTTGTTCAGCTCAGGATCGATGTCGCGCGGGACGGCGATGTCGATGAAGAACATGGGACGGTTGCGGCGCTGGCTCAGGAATTTTTCGCCGTGCTCCTTGCGGAAGATGGCGTGCGGCGCACCCGTGGAGCTGATAACGATGTCGGCATCGGGCACGGTCTCGTAGAGCCGTTCGAACGGGATCGCCGTGCCGTTGAACTTTTTCGCCAGCGCCGCAGCCCGCTCGAAGGTCCGGTTGGCGACGTAAATCTGTTTTGCCCCATGCGCGAGCAGATGGCGGGCGGCCAACTCGCACATCTTGCCGGCGCCCACCAGGTAAACGCTCTTGCCTTGTAAGTTGCCGAAAATCTTCTTGGCCAGGTCCACCGCCACCGACGCGATGGACACCGCTGACGTCGCAACCGCGGTCTCGTTCCTGACGCGCTTGGCGACGGCGAAGGAGCGGGTCAGCAATGCGTCGAGTTGCGAGTTGATCGCGCCCACCGCGCGCGCCGTGGCATAAGCTTCCTTGACTTGTCCCAGGATTTGGGGCTCGCCCACAATCATGGAATCGAGGCTTGAGGCCACGCGAAAAATATGGCGCACCGCATCGCGCGAGCGATGTTCGTACAAATACTTGCGATAGGGCCCGGGGTCGAAACCGTAAAACTGGCGCAAGAAGCCCTGGAGGTCGGCAGAACCGTTGGTGGTGCGGGCCAACATCTCCACCCGGTTGCAGGTGGAGACGATCATGCCCTCCTCGATGCCGGGATAGGTCGCCAGCGACTTCATCGCTTCCGGCAGCCGCGCCTCGGAAATGGCAAACTGCTCGCGCACTTCGACGGGTGCGGTCTGGTGGTTCACACCGATGACGACGAAGTTCATGAAAGAAACCTGTGGGTGCGGCTGAAGCTGTTCGCCGCCCACGCGCCTAGGGCGATGATGAACGCAAAGGTCGCCAGAAACGCCGCGCGGCGGCCGCGCCATCCCGAACTCCAGCGGGTGTACAGCAGCAGCAGGTACACCGCCCACATGGTGAACGACAACAAGATCTTTGGATCGTAAAAGAACAGCGGGCCATACTTGTCGATGGCCAGCACGGAACCCGCGATTAGCCCCAGCGTCATAAACGGGAAACCGAAGAGCAACGAGCGATAGCAGATTTCGTCGATGGTCTGCAACGGAGGCAGCCAGGTCAGCAGCGGCGCCGAACGCTTGGATTTCAACGCCCGCTCTTGCACCAGATAGAGCAAACTGGCGCCAAAGCTGAGGAACAGCCCGGCGTAGCCGGTGAAGATGAGCACCACATGCACGAAGATCCAGCCACTGCGCAGCAGCGGCGACGTCAACGTGACTGGCTTCTGCCCAATCGCGGACGCGAACGTCAGAATGAAAACGATGGGGAAGATCACGACGCCCGGCGAGACGGTGCGATAGCCCACGAAGAACACGAAAAACACCACCATCGCCAGAAACGCCAGGATGGATTCCGAGTAATGGATCGAAGCCAGGGATAGGCGTCCGATCGCAACGGTGGACTCGACCAAAGAAACGAAGTGAAAGATAAGCCCCAGTCCGACGGCCGGCTCTACCACCTTGGCCAGAACGTTGCCTCGCTTGCTAAGCAGGAGGAGCGAATAGAGCAGCCCCACGCCATAACAAACGACCGCGACTCGGAGCCAGATTAAAGGCATAAACCCCACAAATATAACGCTTCAGCTCAATTGCTTCTTCTAGGTCAAGTATAACGGGGTGGCCTGCAAGAAGGAGTGTAGTTATCACGTCCGCCTGTGATTTGCGTCACAAAGGGGTCGGCCACGGCGTAAGGCCTGAAGGCAGCAGCGGCGCCCCTAGCTGGGATAGTGGAAGTACACGATGTGTTGCGAGGCGATGGTCACGCCATCTTTCGAGGCCGGGCGGAAGTGCCAGCGTGGCAGCACAGAAAGCACTTTTTGCTCGGTGCCGTATCCGATGCCTTGCAGCAGCCTGGTTTGGACCACGTTTCCTTGCGCGTCAATCGTGACCTCGACGATCACGTCGCCTTGCACCCCCGCAGGTATGTCGGAGCGCGAGACCGGAGGATCGGGAAAGACTTCCGGCAGCGCGGGCACGACTTCATCTCCGGTAAGCGGCGAGCCCGGCACACGCCCGTAAGGAGAACCGCCGCGCGCGGTCTGCTCAGGCGCATCGTCTCGCGTGGGTTGACCCGTTTGCCGAGTCTTCGCATCAGGCTTATGTACCTTGGGCTTGGGCGTCAGCGCAGCGCGAAGTACTGGCCGTTGCTCGTCCGGCGATGACTGCGTCCTCTCTGGTCCTACAGGCGCAAGGTAAACGATGGACGTCGATCCGGAAGACCCCTTAATGCCCAGGTCGACGTCGGAGGGAGTGACGAAAATCGCAGTCCCGCGATGGATGAGCAGAAACAGAAGCAGACCGTGAACCGCGAAGGAAGCAAGCAGAGCACGATTCCATCGCTGGCGCCCGGACCACTGGATCTGCGTGAACATCAGGAAGTCCCCACTCTCGAACTCGCGCCTTCTTTAACGTTCTCTCGAATTGTCATGACGAGCGAAGCGAGGCATCTGCTTCATCGTCACAAAAGCAGATCCCTCGCTGCGCTCGTGATGACAACTTCTGAAGCTTCGCCCGCACCATCTTCTGCTCGATTGGACGCAAGCACTCACAAGGCGTTAGCTGCAACGATTGTAGCCCTATTCCACTCCGATCGAGTCCAGCAGCACCGGCAGTTCGTCGACCTCCAGGCGCAAGCGGCGGCCATGGTTGAGCATGTCGGGGATTTCATCGAAGGCCTGCATCAGGCGCAGCTTCACCGCGGCGTACTGTTCCGACTCGCTGAGGGTGCGGCCCCGGCCCGCCGCCCAAGCGGAGAGCGCCTCGGGATGCAGAAAGATACTGACCGCGAAAATTGTCTTGCGGTCCGAGGTCACGTCGAAGATGAACTCGGTGGAGGGAGCTTCGGGATCGCTGTCGAGCGCGGGCCGCTTGCCGACGAAGTAGTACTGGTAAACGTAGCCGGTCTGTCCGGTATGGGTTTTGACGCGGCGGATGGTCATGCGTGGGTCGCTACCGAAGAATATTCTAGTCCGTCGGCGGCTACCGCTCGGTCGGCCGCTCGCGCAGGATGGCCGCCGCCGTCTCCGAGCTCACGGGCGAGTAATACACCTCTTTGAAGGTGTAGGACTTTGCCTTGGCGGCGAGGATGGGCAAGATCTCGATGTGCCAGTGGTAGTCGTCCTCAATGGTCTTCCAGAATCCGAGCGTCTCCGAGCGGTGCATGGTGTTGGGCGAGGTATGCAGCACCATGTGGAAGCCATCGGCGATGGTGCGAATGCGGTAAAGGGTGCGCCGCAGCAGGGCCGCCAGGTCGCGCATGGCGCCGGACTTCGGCGCCATGCGCTCGAAGTGGGCTTCGTGGGTGTGAGGAGCGACCCAGGTCTCGTAGGGCACGCGCGGCGCATAAGGACAGCAGGCGATGTAGTCGCCGCGGACCTCGATGACGCGCAGCTTCTGTTCCTGCTCCTGCCGCAGAATGTCGCAAAAGACGCAGCGCTCCTTCACCTGGTAATGCTGCCGCGCCGCCCGCAACTCGTACAGAACGCGCCGCGGGACAAACGTGGTGGCCACAACCTCCGAGGTGGGATGGTCAAACTCCTGCCCCGACTGGGCGCCGAAATTCTTGAAGACGCTGACGTATTTGAAGCGGACATCGCCCTTCAGGTCCTGGATACGTTGGCCGCAGAGCGCCAGGTATTCCTCGATTTCGCGGTCGTCGGCGATCCACAAATGCCGGTCGTGGCGGGCATTTTCGACAATCACTTCGTGGGCGCCAACCGGGCGCATCTTGTCATATAAACCGTTGCCCGTGCGCGACGGCTCGCCATCGATGCCGTACAGCGGATGAGGATGGACCACGGCGCGCGCCGACCAGGGAGTGCCATTCACGGTCGGCGCGGTAGCGACCACCTGCAGCGGCAGGCCGGACTCGGGGCAGAAGGGGCAGAAGGAGTCAGGCGAAGCGGCCGCTTCGGGCTCGTCGCCACAAATGACCCAGGAGCGCGTAATGGGGTCCTTGCGCAATTCCATCGCTCTTTTACTTTACGTCAATCAGTAGCCAGTAGCCAGTAGCCAGTAGTCAGTCGTCAGTCGTCAGTCGTCAGTCGTCAGTCGTCAGTCGTCAGTCGTCAGTAGCCAGTCGTCAGTCGTCAGTTGTCAGCATTCAGCGCCCGCCAGTTCGCATTCGGCACCTGCCGGCTGCTATCTCCCTGCTAGAATTGAGACATCGTGCCACGCTCCATACGCCTCATCGCCATCGACCTGGATGGCACCCTGCTGGACTCCAATGTCCAGGTCCCTGAAGCTAATCTGAGGGCTTTGCGGCGGGCCCATGAAGCCGGCATTGAAATCGTGCTGGTTACGGGACGCAGGCACAGGTTTGCCTTGCCCATGGCGGAGTCGCTCGGCTTCGACCTGTGGCTGATGAGTTCGAATGGGGCGGTGACGCGGTCCACGCGCGGAGAACTGTTCCACCAGGACCTGTTGCCCAGGGAAACGGCCATCAAGCTCTGCCAGCACATGGCGGAGTATCGCAATCACATGGTGCTCACCTTCGACCGTGAAGGGATGGGGGCGATTGTGTGCGAAAATCACGAGCGTCTGTACAACGTCATCCAGCGCTGGATGGAGAAGAATGCGCCCTACATCGAATATGTCAGCCCAATTGCAAAAGCCCTGACGGAAGACCCCATTCAGGCCATGTTCTGCGGCCCGATCGAACTGATGCAGCAGGCGCAGCAAGCGCTGCTGTCCTGCGATTTCGCCCGGGATTTCACCATGCTGCGCACGCAATATGATGTGCGCAACTTGTGCATCGTCGACATCCTCAACGCGGGTTGCTCGAAGGGACACGCGCTGGAGAGGTGGGCCAACTATCGCGGCCTCGATCGCTCCGAGGTGATGGCCATCGGCGACAATTACAATGACATTGCGATGTTGACCTTCTCCGGCCATCCGGTCATCATGGGAAATGCATCGGACGAGCTGAAGCAGAACGGCTGGACCATCACCCTGCATAACGACCAAAGCGGGGTGGCGGCGGCCATCGAAGAGGTGCTCGACGCCAATACCGCGAGCGTGAATGCGTAAATTCTTACAACTCGGCTTGCTGGGCTTGCTGATGGCGTCGCAGACGTACGCCGCCGAAATTGCCAACTTGCGCAACGGTTTCAGCATTCGCCACGAGCGTCATGAGGTGGTCGGCGACACCACGCGCCTGTACATGAGCGCGGAACCGCGCAGTGGATACGTCGACGTGCCCAGCGCCCAGATCGAGAACTTTGAGCCGGCGCCACCCGAGCCGCAGGCGATCACGTCGCGGCGGCAGACGCCGGTGGACTTGAGCACCATCGTCAGCGAGGCCAGCACGCGCAGCCAAGTGGACGCCGACTTCATTGCCAGCGTCATCCGGGCCGAGAGCGGCAACAATCCGCGCGCCATTTCGCGCAAAGGCGCGCAGGGACTGATGCAACTCATGCCGGGCACGGCCAGCAAGCTGGGGGTGAAGAACAGCTTCGACCCGGCGGAGAATGTCGATGGTGGAGTGCGTTACCTGCGCGAACTGCTGCTGCTTTACAACAACGATATGATCAAAGCGCTGGCTGCGTACAATGCCGGTCCGCAGCGCGTGCAGCAGTACAAAGGCGTGCCGCCGTACCACGAGACCCATGCTTACGTGGCGCGGGTCATCAACGACTACAACCGCAAGAAGCTGGCCCAGCGCAAGCGCCAGCGGAGGCCCGCGGTGCAAGGCGGGGCTGCGGGCAAGCCAGAGATTGCGCAAAGCGCAGCGGGTCCCGCAGGGGGTACCGAATAGCCCCAAGGTTTGACCCCACGGATGCGGTCATATACCTTGACGACTGGGCCTGAGCCGCAGGCCTCCGTCCCAACCCGCAAGAAGGCAGCACATGCCGGTCGACGCTGATTTTCTTCCATGAACAAAAAACGCACGCTCATCTTCGGCATAGTCCTGATCGCGTTGTGCCTGCTGATTTACCTGCAGATTCGCGCCTGGAAGACGTTCGATTGGCACATGTTCTGGAGCCGCACCGAACACATTGACTGGCTCTACTGTTTCTACGGATTTGCGCTGACCTACGTCGCCTACGTACTGCGTGCCATACGGTGGCGCATCTTCCTGAAGCCCGTTCGCCAGACGACCACGGCCCGCCTGCTGGCGCCGCAATTCGTCGGCTTCGCCGCCCTGGCGCTGCTGGGCCGGGCGGGTGAGATGATTCGGCCCTACATCATCGCCAAGAAAGAGCGTCTCACTTTCACCTCGCAGGTGGCAGTGTGGGGAGTGGAGCGCATCTTCGATATGGGGTCCTTTGCAGTACTTTTAGCCCTGAGCTTCTTGTCGCCCGATTTGCGGGCGCTTCCCTTCTATCACGGCTTGCGCAAAGCCGCGTTCGCCCTGATTGTGCTGGTAGGCGTGTTGTGTGTGGGAGCGTTTGTAGTGCGGCGCCGGGGCGACCGTGTGGGCCAGTTATTGCACGATGGGTTCGCCGGCTTCGCTCCCAAGTTCGCGCACCACTTGCGGGAGAAGGTGCGCTCCTTCAGCGCTGGGCTGGCGACAATCCATGACCTTGGCTCAGCTCTGCAGTTGATCGCCGTCTCGCTTTTCATGTGGGTGCTGATCATTTTCGCGTATTACGCGGTCACGCACGCCTATCCCGGCGAACTTCGCAGTCTCACGCTGCCGCATCAGGTAGTGCTGATGGGCTCCAGCATGGTGGGCTCCATGCTGCAATTGCCGGCCGTCGGCGGCGGCTCGCAACTGGCCACCATCAGCATGCTCAGCTCGGGGTTCGGCATCGAGAAGGAGCTGGCCGTCAGTTGCGGCATGCTGATCTGGGTCGTCACCTTCATGTCGGTCATCCCGATGGGATTGCTGCTGGCGCGCCGCGAACATGTTTCCATTCGGGCGGTGGCCGAGGCGGAAGAGAAGGAAGCGGCGCTGCTGGAGTAAGACGGCAACAGGCTTTCGGGCGCGGGACAGCAAAAGCGGAGAAACCGCTTGCGGAAAATCTCGGGAAAGCAAATCCCTCGCAGGCTAAACTTTACCCCAACAATCCCGCCACCGCGGGGCGCTTGTCGGGGGCTCCTGTTCGCCCGCTCGTAATGACAAGAATAAAGGGCTTGACGGCCCACCCTTCGGCAGGCTCAGGGCAAGCTCTAAAGGTGCGCCCCTTCAAACCAGCGCCTGAAGCCCAGTTTTTCCGCCGCCTGTTCTAAATAAACATCTCGTCCGGCGGGCCGCCATTGCGGCCGCGCCTTTGACTATTGAAGAAAGTACCCACTCCGACGCTGATGGCCTGCACGATCCCCGAGACCTGGCGGACCGGCGACATGACCGACTGCTGCACCTTCTCCGAGGTTTCTTCCACGCGGTCCAAGGTGTGGGTCACCATCTCATCGACGCGGATCACCTGCAAGCGCAGGCGATCCAGCAGGTCATGCACGGTGACGTCAACCCGCTCGACCTCGGTGCGCGTAGTCGTGGTCACGTGGGCAAGATTATCCAGAATGACGTCGATCTTGGGACGCGCAACCTCCAGGAAGGACTTCACTTCCTGCTGCATCACCTTGGCGTTGTCCAGCAGGGGAATCAGCCGCGACTGGGTTTCGTCGGTCACCGTCTTCAGCTTCTTGCTAAGGTTAAATATCACCACGCACATGACGAGGAGAATGAGCATCTGCAGCACGACAGCGGCTGCGGTAACAGCGATAAAAAGTGTCAGATTGTCAGACATATTCCTTTCCTGCCCGCAGCGCTAGCTGGATGACGCAGCCCCCGCCTTACGGTACGTTGGGCTTGGCGCCCTCGACCTCTTCGCTGGTAGCTTCACGATAAGCCTGCCGGCCAGCCTCGTAGGCAGAGCGGATCTGCTCTTTTTGCTGGTTCAGGTAGTCGCGGCCCTTGTCCGCCCAGGTCCCCGCCTGTTCACGCGCCTGACGGGCACGCTCTTTGACGGAGTCGCGGCCCTCTTCCGCGACCTCACGCAGACGCTGGCGCGTCTCATCGCCGGACTTTGGAGCATAGAGAATTCCCACGGCCGCGCCGATACCCAGGCCGGCCAGGAACCACAGGAAACCACTTCCGTCGCGTTCCGACATAATTGCCTCCTCAAAAAACCTTCACGAGCCGGATGGTAGCACCCGATTTGCAGAATTACAAACCAGCTCATGGTTGCCGGTAACCTTCTGCGAAGGCAAAACGTCAGCTTTGATTCGCGGCCTTCGCCAGCAGGGCGATTTGCCCGGCGTGGTACACACTGTGCTCGATCAACCCGTGCGCTTCTTCGTAAAATGACCGCTTGCCGGCAGCCGACAGCTCATTCAGCCGGGCCGGATCGAGTTTTTGCAGCGCCTCCCGGAATGCCTGGTTGGATGCGCGGAACTGGTCGAGTGTCTTCTGCCAGTTGACCTCGGTGGCCTCGGGCATGGCGGAAAAGTTACGATCCTCCTCGAGCCCGGCACGCAGACCGCCAAGCCGCCTCGCAGCCACCTCCTCCCAGAACGCCATATGCCCGACGATTTCCCAGATGCTATGAGCGTTGGCGAGGGGCCGCATGGCAGCCCTTTCCGCCGAGATGCCGTCGAGAACCTGCCACACAGGATGGCTGTGCCAGGCATCGCCGTGCATGGTGCGGTCATAGTGCTCAAGTATGCGTTGCGTTTCCGTCATAATTTCTCCTAACCTTCAAACATTATATTACAGGTTAGTACAAAAGGAGACCCAGCCGGGCAACAATATGCAGATGGCGATCCATGCCCGGCAGCAACATGGGCAGAGACTCCACTCTCCATTTCGCTTGCTAGGGCTTCTGCGTGGGACGCAGCAGGATCTCGCTGATGAAGGATTGCGGTTCCTGGGTCACCAGCATGGCAACCGCCTGCGCCACATCGTCAGGCTTGAGCATTTTTCGCGTGTCTTTGCCGCCGCGGCGGGGGCTAAAGTCGGTGTCCACCGAGCCGGGACAGATGACGCTGACCCGGATATTCTGCCCCCGCAACTCCTCCGCGACGCCGTAGCTGAGCCCATTCAGTCCCCATTTGGAAGCGGAATAGGCGGCGCCGCGAGGCAGCGGGTTCTTCCCCGCCAGCGACGAGATATTGATGATGTGGCCTGCCCCGGTTGCGATCATCAGCGGCACAACGCTGCGTATCATGTAATACACGCCGCGCAGGTTGGTATGGAAAATGGCGTCCCAGTCGGCGGGGACAAGCTCATGCAGCAGGGCCGAAGGGCCGCCAATGCCGGCATTGTTCACCAGGATATCGACGCGCCCGTAGGTTTTGCGCAGGTGCTTACCCAGCGCTTCCACGCTGGCCAGATCGGTGACGTCGCATCCGATGCCTTGTGCTCGGTGTCCACGCTCCTCCAGATGGCGTGCCACCTGCTGGACCCGAGCTTCATCCCGGCCGGTGAGAATGACCGTGGCATCCATCGCGGCCAGCCGGGTCGCAATGGCCTGCCCGATGCCGCGCCCACCCCCGGTCACCACGGCGACAGACCCCGCCAGTGAAACCAACTCTTTTGGCTGCATAGAATCGTCTCCCCTAGGTTTTCTTGCGCCGCAAGCGGGTGGCGCGATTTTGCGCCAGCGTCGCCTGCGGCGGAACCGGCTGCAAGTTAAGACCGATCCCAACTTGATCGAAGCCGCCGAGGAAGCCCTGGTTGCCCGGCAATCCTAAACTGCCCTTACCTGCCGGCTGGCACTCCCGCGGCTCGGCCGCACCAGGCAAGCGGCGTGGCATGGGCGCATGTAATAATGCCCACATCTGAGATTAGGCTTCCCCCGTCGCAAAAACACGGGAAAATTGTGTAAAGTAATAGGTTACTTGCCTTAACTCGATGAGGTACTTATAATCCCGTCTCCGCATGATTTGCATTTCGATTCGACGTTCCGGGGCGGTAATGCGGAAAGATGCACCGTTATTATGCAGCCCGAGAGCATACGTCGGGCTGAAATCCCTGCGCATAAGTGAACGTGTCTGGATGAACGTCGTCAGTTGCCAGAACGAAGGAGCCAAGAGAATGAAAAAGTCGATAGTCACCATGTTGCTGGTGCTCGCTACCGCAGCGCTGGTCCAGCAATCGGCAGCTCAGGGAGCGGCGCAGCCCGCGCAAGCCGGTCAGCCAGCTCAACCGACGCAGCCCGCGCAAGCCGGTCAGCCAGCTCAACCGACACAGAAGAAAGAAATCAAAGATCCGGCTGAATATAACTCCTACGTGAACGCGGCGCAGCAGACCAACCCACAGTTTAAACCGCAAGGACTGGAAGCGTTTCTGCAGACGTATCCCAATAGCGTGATGAAGGAAGACGCTTTGGAGCAGTTGATGGTGGCCTACCAGCAGGCCAACGACGCCAAGAAGACCATAGAGGCCGCCAACCGACTGCTGCAAGTCAACCCCAATAACATCCGGGCGCTGGCGCTGCTGGCTTACAACTACCGCGCCGCGGGCTCGCAAGGCGGGCCGCAGATGCAGCAAAATCTGCAGCAGGCGCAGCAATATGGCCAGAAGGGGTTGCAGGCACTGACCAATATGCCCAAACCCGACGGCATGAGCGATGCTGATTTCACCAAGCTCCGCAACGAGACCGGCGCCATCTTCGAAGGCGCGGTGGGCTTTGCTGCATTGCAGCAGAAGGACCTGGCCGCCGCGCAGAAGGACCTGCGGGACGCGGTAGGGAAAGAGTCGCAACCGAACATCATGGACATCTACCCCTTGGCCACGGCCGACCTGGAGGCCAATCCGATGAACCCGGAAGGCTTCTGGTTCATCGTCAAGGCTTCGCAACTGGCCCAGGGAACCAGCCAGGCACAGATCCTGGACTACGGCCGGAAGAAGTACATTCGTTATCACGGCTCCGAAGATGGCTGGAGTGCCCTGGTAACGCAAGCGCAATCGTCGCAGAGTATCCTGCCACCGGCCGGCTTTACCGTGGCCGCAGCGCCGCCGCCACCGTCTCCCGCCGAGCAGGCGGCCGACCTGGTGAAGAGCAAAGACCCGAAGCAGATGAGCTTTGCCGAATGGGAGCTGGTGCTTTCTTCCGGTAATCAGCAGGCCGCTGACACGGTGTGGACCGCGATCAAGGGCAAAACCGTGAAGTTGCAGGCCGCCGTCATCAGCGCGACTGCGAACAGTGTGCAGCTTGCCGGCAGCGACGACGACATCCAAGCCAAGAAGGCCGACATCAGTTTGAGTATGGACAAGGCAATCCCGGCGCGCCTGATACCGCAAGCTGCTGCGATGATGGCGTTCCAAGGTACGGTCTCAAGCTATATCCCCAATCCATTCCTGATAACCATGACCGATGGCGTACTGCTGGACAAGAACGGTAACCCACTCACTCCCGCGGCGCCCGTGCACCATCCGGCGACACACAAGAAACCGTAGTAAGTTAGCGGCTGATTGCGCGAACAAACGGGAACGGGAGCAGCGAAGGTTGCTCCCCTTTTTGTTGGATGGTGGCGCACGCCTGAGACCCATTCCGCTTCACCGCGAAACTGTAACGAACAGCTTGCCAACGCCGGCTACCCGCAACCCAGCTTCGCCCCGCTCACGTGCGGAACCTCTGTTGCCCGGCCCGGAACACATCCACGTAGGCTTTTACGCCGGCGTCGGGGGCGCGCAGAAACTCATCGGGAGTGTAGATTCCGCGCAGCTTGCCGTTTTCCATCAGCCCGATTCGGTCCCCCAGCAGCAAGGCTTCGCCGACGTCGTGGGTCACAAACACGATGGTCTTTCCCAGCTTCTGCTGCAGTTTCCCGAACTCCATCTGCAGCTCGGCCCGGGTGATGGGATCGAGCGCACCGAAGGGTTCGTCCATCAGAAGGATGGGAGGGTCGGCGGCCAGGGAACGGGCCAGCCCGACGCGCTGCCGCTGGCCGCCAGAAAGCTGGTGGGGATAGCGGTCCGCGAACTCCCGAGTCGGCAGACCTACCAAGTCCAGCACCTCTGTAACCCGCGCCTCGATCTTTTGGCCGTCCCACTGCTCCAGCTTGGGCACCAAAGCCACGTTCTGCCGCACCGTGTAATGCGGAAATAAGCCGACCTCCTGAATGGCATAGCCGATGCTTCGTCGCAGCCTGATCGCGTCCCACTGTTCGACCGGAGTTGCGTCCACGCGAACTTCGCCTCGCGTCGGCGCCAGCAGGCGATTGATCATCTTCAGACAAGTGGTCTTGCCCGACCCGCTGCGGCCAAGCAGCGCCAAGGTCTCGCCGCGGCGCACAGAGAAGCTCACGCCCGAGAGCAGCACCTTGCCTCCCGCAACACTAAACTCCACATTCTTGAACTCGATCGTAATGGCGGCCGTGTTCATGTCATCAGGCCCGTGAGTGCCGCTACCGGGTACCAGAGGGGAGCAGCCCGGCAGGCGCTTAACTGGCCGGCCGACAGAATGTCACGCTGGTGACTGCCGACTATGATTTCAAGAGCGCTGGGGCGGCCATCAAGGTAGAGTTTCTGCCGGCAAAGTAATCCGCTCTCCCGCGTCTTTCCGGCGAGTTGTTAACAAAACAATGCCGGAGCTACCCAACAGGGCAAGCTCCGGCACGATTGTGAAATTTGCACAGTTCCAGCGTCAGCCGATCAGCGGACAGGCGAGTCCGAGTACTAGCGTCCCCAGCCGCCGCCGCCACCGCCGCCGCCGCCCGAGCGCCCACGGCCACCACCACCGCCGCCGCGTCCGCCGCCGCCGCCAAAGCCGCCACGGCCTCCGCCACCGCCCCGCGGACGATCGGTCTTGGGACGCGCTTCGTTCACGGTCAAATTGCGGCCTCCGAGATTGGTGCCGTTCAGGGCTTCCATCGCCTTGCCGGCGGACTCGTCGTCGGCCATTTCGACGAAGGCGAAGCCGCGCGGTTGCCCGGTATCGCGGTCCGTAACAATGCTGACCTTGTCGACTGGGCCATAGGCTTCGAACAACCCGCGCACCTGGTCTTCAGTCGCGTCGAAAGTTAAATTCCCCACGTAGATGTTCTTCATTGGATCCTCACTTTTAGTATGCCGCTTGCTGGATCGAACATCGATCGCACGGGCGGACGCCGGTTGGGGTGTTTGCGATTAAAGACTCGCTGACTCCTAGCCGCTCAAAAACGGAAGGGCAGCAACTGCCGCCCTTCTGTCGTCGTTTCGTTTACAGGACCTGAACGTTTTCAGCCTGCCAACCCTTAGCTCCACGCTTCACGTCGAAGCTGACAGCCTGACCTTCCTGCAGCGAACGGAAACCGTTCGACTGGATGGCCGAGAAGTGGACGAATACATCTTCGCCATTCTGACGTGAAATAAAACCAAAACCCTTGGCATCGTTAAACCACTTAACTGTTCCTTGTTCCATTTGTTTCTTTGTATATCCTTGTTGTTGATGTTGCGCTGAAGGATCGGAAAGTTGCAGGCAGAAATCGCTCAACTGAGAGGAGGGATGGCTGCTAGACGCGCCGCTCGTACATACGCAATGTCATCATACACGAAACCCTGGCATTGTGCCAGGCAAAACCCGTTGTGTTGGGAACCAGACACTAGCGGCGGAGCTTAGGCTTATAAATCTTTTTGGCAGAAACTACCTTGGTGGCGAGGCGCCTCCGCTCCAGACCAAGATTAAGGACCCGTGGGGAACTTGGTTTCCGCAAGCGCGGGCAAAAATATGCCGGCGCTGTTGCGGCGCCGGCCCATCACTTGGCTATTTAGTTGTACTCTGCACGACCGTCAATCGCGGATTCGGATCGGCTGCGCCGGTTGCAGGAGTGGCGAGATTGATCGATACCCACTTGTTGTTCGTCCGGTCTACAGGCCCGGTACCCCCTGTGGCGGGGACATCGACCAGGTAGACGATCTCGTCGCACGAGCAAGGGTTCGAGGGAACCGGACTTCCGGTCGGCGGCTGTAGGAAGATTGCTCCCGTAGTGGCGCCATTGTTGGGATCCAGCACGTAGGGCAGCGACACACTCTGATTCATCTGCGGCCCAGCGGGTCCACTGGTGTCATAGGTAACCACAAGGGTGCCGCCGGGTGCGGGGATGACCGTGAAATCAACCTCGTTGGTCACGTTGGTTGACACCGGCTGGATCGTGCCTCCCGCATAGCTTAACAAGAACTGTGGGAGGCTGAATCCTGGCGGGGTGCTGTCCGTTCCACCCGTTTGCGGCTCGAACGATCCCTGCGTGACGGAGCTGTCGGTCCCAATGAAGAAACCCCGGTTCGCGTCCGCCAGGTAGAAAACCGGCTGAGGGCCGGTGCCCAGACCGGCAACGGTAACCCGTCCGTTGGTGGGTACGTTGTAAGTGCCGGTGAGGGTATTTCGGGTTACCGTCCCAGCTTTGTTCTCGTCCGTCTGAAAGAGGGTAATGTTGCCCGTGCCGTCGAACTGACCCACGCCGAGCTGTACGTCGGGTCCGGCGGAGGACATCCCGTTAAGTTCCATCACGGTGGAACCATTCAACGAGGCGTCGCTGAAGCCGCCCCCGGTGACGTTGAGTAGTGGCTGAAGCAGCGAGGCCAAGCTCAATGAAGCGCCACCGGAGACTGCATCCGTCTGCACCGCGATCAATTCATTCTTCGGGTTCACAACATAGAAAGCATAGTCGAGAACGTTTGTGCCCACGTTCAGGGTGATCGTTCCACGCCCGGTTGTGGCGAAGTCCGCATCTGCCACCCACAAGCCAGTGAAGGCTACTTGGCTAGCCACGGTCCCGTTGTCGTTGGTGTCTTCGATTCCGCTCGTCAGGTTTCCGGAGACATCCGCCGCGAAAGCACCGGCGCCCGCAGAACGATTGCCTCCAGGATCGACTCCGAAGAAACCCATGGCATAATTACCCTTCAGCTGCGATATCCCCAGCGTCGGGAGGGTCTGTGCCTTGATGACGCCCGAACCGTAAACTTGCGGATGGGTGGAATCGGCCAGGATGAATCTTAGGTCCCCAGTCATCGCCGGGGCCAAGTCGTAGTTGTAGGTAGTGCCCCCGAAGGTCAAGGTCATGGTACCCTGACCGTTGCTGCCGATGCTGTAGGTCCCAGTCAAGGGTGCTTTGGTGAAAACGTCCCCCGTCGCCAGACCGTTCTGATCGAGGAAGCCGCTGAGGGTTCCGTCTGCAAGGCCGACGAAGCTGGCCGCGGTGTAGAACGGTTGCCCATTATCAAAGCCGTTAAACGAGAAGGCAAAGTTTCCCTGTAGTCTTCCCACAATTGTGAGGGTAAGGTTGGCGCTGGCCGTATTGGAGTCGGCATCGGTCACCTGCACCGTAATCGGGAAAGCTCCGGCAGGCCCGGTAGGCGTTCCAAAGATCGCCCCGCTGCTTGCGTTCAGGCTCAATCCCGCAGGCAGAGTCCCGGTAGTGATGGTCCATGTAAAGGGAGCCAGCCCACCCGAGTTCGTCAAAGTGGCACTGTAGTTCAAGCCGATGGTCCCATTCGGAAGCGAGGTCGTGGTGACCAGGGGAAGCGGATTGATGGTGATGGAGAAGCTCCCCTTCTCAAAGGCCGAGGTCGGCATCTGTGAGTCCGTCACCTTGAGCACGAAGCTGTACTTTTTGGCGGTCCCGTCGGAATTCAGATCGGTGATCGGCGGCGTGCCGCTGATCACGCCTTGCGGGCTCAGGCTCAAACCCGGGGGCAGGGTCCCGGAGTCGAGCTGCCAGCCGAACGGCCCTTGCCCTCCAATGGTGCCCATGGTGACAGTGTAAAAAGACAGCACTACCCCATCGGGCACAGTCTTATTAGCGATGAGCAACGCCCCTGGGCCGCTGGCTGGCGCGTGACCGGCACATGCCGTCAGTACACCCAAGTAGAGTGACAAGGCGAGAAACGCAAGAGGCTTAAACCCTTTCATGCAACTCCTCAACGTATTCTGAAAGCTGGTTCTGTGGACGCCACTCCCGAGAGACCCGCCGACTTTCTGGCGGCGCAGCCTGACAGCATCGTGCAACACGACACTGTGGGCGGAGCAACGGAAGAGGCCCCGCTTATCAAGCAGGGTAATTCACCTGTGCTTAAATGCAAGCTCTTTTTGACCTGAGCACGCCAACGTCGCGCACCCAAATGTGAGTTGATTTTCTCACAGGACACCGGAAAGCGGCGAACTCTTCGCTAAAAAGAGGGTCAGGAGATCTTCCGAGGGCCAAAGTGGGAATGGCCGCTCGCCAACCGCTCTGCTATCCTTGCCCTTTCTTCGGAGGCCAGCCGTGAGCTGCAAGATTTTCCTGCTTTCACTCTGTTTTGTCGCCGTAACCATATTCGCTCAGCAAACCTCAGCACAGACCGCCCCGGCGGGAACCAATCCCGGCAATGCACCCAATGCGGCCCAAGCTCCAGTTGAGCCCACCTTGCCCTACATCCCCAGCCTCGACGTTTCCGCCATGGACCGATCGGCGGACCCGTGCGTGGACTTCTACCAGTACTCCTGCGGTGGCTGGCAGCAGAAGAATCCCATTCCCGCCGACCAGGTGCGCTGGGACGTTTATTCGAAGCTGTACGAAGATAATCTCAATTATTTGCGGGGCATCCTCGAACAAGCAGCCACGGCCAAGGACAGCGATGCCGTTACCCGAAAGATTGGCGATTACTACGCGGCCTGTATGGACGAATCCGCGGTGGAAAAACTTGGCGCCAAACCCATGCAGTCGGCGCTCGACCAGGTGCAGGCGGTCAAGAGCGTTCACGAGCTGGCGCCGGTGGTGGCGCGCCTGCATCTGGCTGGCGATTCGCTGCTTTTCGACAGCGGCTCGCAACAGGACCCCGATGACTCCGACGCCATGATTGTTGGCGTTGGGCAAGGCGGCCTGGGCCTTCCCGACCGCGATTACTACACCAAGGACGATGCCAAGTCGAAAGAAATTCGCGCGCGCTATCTGCTGCACGTGCAGAAGATGTTCGAGCTGCTCGGCGACTCGCCGGCCACCGCGAAAAAAGAGGCCGACACCGTCATGCGCATCGAGACCAGCCTGGCGAAAGCATCGCTGACCCGGGTTGACCGGCGCGATCCTTACAAAGTGAAGCACAAGATGAAGGCGGCCGAACTGAACGTGCTGGCGCCGAACTTCGATTGGAGCCTGTATTTTTCTGCCGCGCAGGTCCCCCCGTTCGAAATTCTGAATGTGGAGTCGCCGGCATTTTTGAAGCAGCTCAATGCTGATCTGACTTCCACGTCACTGGCGGACTGGAAGAGCTATCTGCGCTTCCACGTGGCGAATTCGCGTTCGCCATTTCTGTCTTCGGCTTTCGTCAACGAAAACTTCGCCTTCTATCGCCAATACCTGCGCGGGGCCAAGGAACTGCAGCCCCGCTGGAAGCGTTGCGTGCAGTATGTGGATCGGCAACTGGGCGAGGCGTTGGGACAAGCCTACGTGCGCAAGACGTTTCCGCCCGAGCTGAAGGCCGCAACGCTTGATATGACGAAGGAAATTGAAGATGCCATGGCCTTGCGCATCCAGCAATTGGATTGGATGAGCCCGCAGACCAAGCAGCAGGCGCTGAACAAGCTGCATGCCATTCGCAACAAGATCGGCTATCCCGATAAGTGGCGCGACTATAGCTCGGTCGTGATCGCGCGCGATGATTTCTATGGCAACGCCGAGCGGGCCGAAGAATTCGAGAACCATCGCGAGTTCAACAAAGTGGGCAAGCCCGTGGACCGCGCGGAGTGGGACATGTCCCCACCCACGGTGAACGCCTACTTCAATCCGCAGATGAACGACATCAACTTCCCCGCCGGCGTGCTGCAACCGCCGCTCTACGACGCCAAGCTGGACGATGCTCCCAACTACGGCAACACCGGCTCGACCATTGGACATGAGCTGACCCATGGCTTCGACGACGAAGGCCGCCAGTTCGACGCCAAGGGCAATCTGAAGGATTGGTGGACCACGCAGGACGCCGCGCAGTTCGTCAAGCACGCCGACTGCGTGGTGGACCAGTATGCGAAGTACGTTGTGGTGGACGACATCCGCATCAATTCCAAGCTGACGGAAGGCGAGGATGTGGCCGACCTGGGCGGTACCATTCTGGCTTACATCGCCTGGAAAGATGCAGACAAGGGCAAGCAACTGACGAGCCGCGACGGCTTGACTCCGGACCAGCGGTTCTTTGTGGGCTTTGCGCAATGGGCCTGCGCCAACGATCGGCCCGAAGACCTGCGGGCGCGGGCCATCACCGATCCGCACTCTCCCGCGAAATACCGCATCAACGGCGTAGTGGTGAATGTGCCGGAGTTCGGCACGGCGTTTTCGTGCAAGGCCGGCCAGGCGATGGTGAAGCCCGCGGACAAAGTGTGCAAGGTGTGGTAGTGAAGGGGCGCACCTTCAGCTGGTGCTAGCGGAAAATCGAGCGGCGCCGCGTTTCCCTCTATGGATTGTCATCCCGACCGAGCGGCTTCAGCGCGAGCGGAGGAACCTGCTTTTATCTCTCCATCAAGCTATTTTGTTACTCTGCGTGCTCTAGCTGCTCGCCACCGGGACCGACCTGTATCTCGGATTTTTTACCAGCCGTCACGACTTGGGCTTCATAAGCCACCAACTTGTTCTCCTTGGTAATCGATTCGACCTTGCGGATCGTCCCCGTCCCAGCTTTCTCTTGCAGCGCACTTCTTACCGGTTGCGGAAGCGCCGCCAGATTTACGTCTTCCTCAACCTCGACGACCTTTCCGTTGGCGTCCACGAGCACATCCTTAGTGTGCCCATTTACCTTCATCTCGGCTTCGTAGTAGGTCTTGCCACCTTCACGCTCTTGTGAAAAGCCGCGAACAGTCGCTCCCTTACTCTGCTCGTCAACGGTTTTCAGGACGGCCGGTGGGAGTTCCGACTTCCTGATCTTTTTCTCGTGATCTTGAGCGCTGGCAACAACTGTCGCGCTGACCAACAATAATGCGGTTGCAACGGCGATTCGGATTCGCATACTTCTCCTTTAACTACCACTGACCTCGAGGATACCAGCCGATTGCTTAAGCAAGCCTGAAGGACACTGCCCGAGGCCTCCCATTATCCAAACATCCTCATCAACCCCTTCGCCGGCAAATCGGGCACCAGAAACTTCCCGCCGCTGAGCGCTTCCGCAGCACCGTAGCCGCTGCGCACGGCGCCTTCCATGGTTGAGGGCCATCCTGTCGCCGTCCAATCTCCCGCGAGGAAGAGCCTGGGCCACGGACTGATGTGGGAAGAACGAAAGGCGTCGCTGCCCGGAGCGGGCGAAAACGTCGCGTGGACTTCCTTGATGACCGTCGCTTTCGTCAGTGTGGCCTCGCGCACAGCCGGAAAAAATTCGCCCAGCTCCCTGACGGCCATTTCGATGATCTCAGCTCGCGATTTCTCCACCAGCGTTTTCGACGCGCTCACCACCAGCTCCAGGTAGCTGCCACTCTGCGCCGAATCCCTCCGGGTCGCCAGTATCTTCGACTTCTGGAACATCCATTGAATGGTGCGCTCCAGCAGCACCGCATGTTCCAAGGGCGTGACCTCGCAGTCGAACCAAAGGTGTATCCCGGTGATCGGAGAGGAAGTAAGGCTGCGCAACTGATCGCGTAGCGGTCCGAGTTCCGGAGCATCCGGCAGCAGCTTTTCGACCCCGTTGAACGGGGTCGCCAGAATCGTGTAGTCGGTGCGCACGTCCTCGCCGCCGACACAAAGCTGCACGCCATCGGCATCGCCGCGGACCGAATCTACGGCGGCCCGGGTGTGCACTCTCCCACCGCGGGCTTCGATGTACTCTGCCGCTGTCCCGTAAAGCTGCGATAGCGGGACAGACGGAACTCCCATACGTCCGGCTTCGGCCGACTTCAGAAATGATTCGCGAAACACTTGCGCGGCGTAGCGCACCGACATCCGATCCAGATCTTCGTTGAGGGCGCTGACCAGCACCGGCGTCCAGAAACGATCGATTGCCTGTTGCGGCTGGCCGTGACGCAAGAGCCACGACAGGAAGTTTTCGCCGTCATCCTTGGGAAGCCTGGGGACGAGCGCCATCATCGCGCGTGCGATGGCCAACTTCTCTTTGAGATCGAGTGCGGACGAGTCGAGGAACGACGGCGCAGCATGGAAAGGCGGCGGCAGCGCTCCCGGTTTTAGCGTCGAAGAGCGCCCTCCCGGAAGGACGAACGTGATCTCGTCGTACCAGCGGATCTGCTGTTCCACCCCGAGGCGGCGATAAAACTCGATGAGATTGGTGCAACAGCCGAGCAGGACATGCTGGCAGTTGTCCACAACTTCCGCGGTGCCGGGCAGCTCATAGGAGGATGCGCGCCCACCCAGGTAGGGGCGCCGCTCGAACAATTCAACTTGATATCCCGCCTCAGCCAGCGCGCTTCCTGCGGCCAGACCGGCGAGTCCTCCGCCAACAATGGCGACGGTCGAACGCTGCGAAGTTGGCTGGGCGCTCATGTCAGGCGCTTCCAGAATCCCTTGCCCAGCACGGCCAGCTTCTCCGCAGTGCTCAACCGGACCCGCCGCGAGAAGACGTCATAGTTGCGGGCTGCGATCTTCTCCAGCAGCCGCCGATAGATTTCGACCAGCGTCCACAAAGCTGGCTGGCTGTCTTCGTCCACCAGCGGCAGCAGTTCGTCCGCCGCGCGATAGAATTCGCGTGCGCGCCCGGCTTCGAACTCCAGCACCGGGCGCAGCGACGCGGATGCCGTGCCATTCGTCAGGGAGCGGGCCTCGACCCCGAAACGCGCCAGATCCTCCCTGGGCAGATAGACGCGCCCCATGGCGGCGTCTTCTTTTACGTCGCGAATGATGTTGGTGAGCTGAAACGCGACCCCGGTTTGCTCCGCCAGCTTCTCGGCGCGCGGGTCGCGATAGCCAAAGATGCGAATGCAGATCAAACCGACGACCGACGCCACGTGATAGCAGTAATCGTAAAGCTGGTCGAAGGTGTCGTACTGGAGTTGCGCAGTTCCCGCGCCCGGCGCGGGCTTCGGGGCAACGCCCGGCTGAGGCACGTCCATCGCCGTGCCGTGCACCAGCTTTTCCAGCAGCTCGATGGGGATTTTGTAGAGCTTCTGCGAATCCGCCAGGGCAAATAACACCGGATCGTCGGTGGGCTCGCCTGCCACGACGCGACGCAGCGCGTTGATCCACTCATCCAACTTCTCGCGTCGCTGCTGCGCCGGGATGGAAGGATCGTCAGAGATGTCGTCGGCCTGGCGCATGAAGGCATACACGGCCGAAACGGCATTGCGCTTGGGAGCAGGCAGGACCAGGAAGCCGTAGTAGAAATTCTTGGCAGCGGAGCGTGCGATGTGACGACAAACTCCGTAGGCGGCCCGCAACTGGAGCGGGTGTTTGTTCACAACAGCTTTCCCGCGGCTGCGCGCGCCAGCAGCCACAACTTGCGCGGCTTGGAAATGACCGGCCGCCGCGTCAACACGTCGTATCCCTGGCGCTCGATGGCGTTCAGGATCTCCAGCCCGCCGCGGCTGAACAATTCGATGTCCAGCGCCAGATGTTTATCCACCATCTTTGCCAGCGGCAGGCCCATCTGAAACCATTCGCGGGCGCGCGCAACTTCAAACTTCATCATCTCCAGAAATGCGGGCGTCGCTCGACGCTGCGCGATGTCACCTTCGGTCACGCCATACTTCGCAAGATCTTCCAGCGGAAGATAGATTCGCCCTTTGCCATAATCAACGGCAACGTCTTGCCAGAAGTTCGCCAATTGCAGCGCGGTGCAGGTGTAGTCGGAAAGCTTTTGCCGCTCCGCGTCGCGATAGCCGCACACGTAGAGCACCAGATGTCCAACAGGATTGGCGGAATATTGGCAATAGCCCAGCACATCGGCGAACGCGGGATAGCGCGGGGTCGTCTGGTCCTGGCGAAAGGCCCGCAGCAGATCGGAGAATTCGTGCTGCGGAATTTCAAGCTCGCGCACGGTTGGCCGCAGAGCGACAAAGACCGGATGCCTGGGCTCTCCGGAGTAGCACTGTTCCAGTTCGGCCTCCCACTGATCGAGCAGCGCCAGCGACTGTTGCGGATCGGCGACTTCGTCGCCCAGATCGTCAGAAATCCGGCAGTAGGCGTAAACGTTGTAGAAATGCTGATGCAGATGTTTGGGCAGGAACCAGGTTACGACCGAGAAATTCTCGTAATGCGAGTGCGCCAGCCGCGCACAATATTGTTGCGCCTCGTTGAGCGACGGCGCGCGCTCGGGAATGGCGTACTCCGCCGGTAAAGACTGCCAGCCAACCGAAGCATCCATTCTGAGCTGCGCGGGAGATACGCGATTGTCGGTCGGAACAGAGGACATCAAGAGAATTGTACCGGGTACTGTCCTGCCCTAGCCAAAAGAAGGCTAGAACGGGGCACCCAGCCGTCTTATTTGCTCCGATGCGGCTGACAACTGACAACCGGCAACTGACAATCCCTTACGTTCCCGGGATGATGGCCGTCTTGATGTCGCCGTTGCGATTGAGCATGTGCCGCAATACGTGCTGCAAGCGCGAAAGCGGCGCTTCGCCAGTGATGTAGTCGGTGCCCTTGATCTTGTTCTCGCAGATCAGGGAGAACGCTTTGCGCACCGTCTCCGGCGTGTGATGGAAGGTGGCTTTCAGCGTCAGCTCGTTATAGTGCAGGCGCTGCGTGTCCAGCGCAACCGTGGTCCCGCTGGCGCAACCGCCGAAGAAGTTGACGGTGCCGCCTTTGCGCACCATGTCGATGGTCCATTCCCAGGCTTGCGGGCGGCCTACCGCCTCGATGACCACGTCGCAACCGCGTGCTTCGGGAGTGAGCCTGCGCACCGCCTTCACCGGATCGTCCACAGAGGCGATCAGGACCGTGCTGTCGGCGCCCAAGCGGCGAGCGGGGCCCACTTGCGACTCACGCTTGACCACGGAGATGACGTTGCAACCGGCCAGCTTCGCCACCTGCACGAACATCAAGCCGATGGGACCGGCGCCGATGACGGCCACCGAGTCGCCAATCTCCAATTTGGTTTCGTGCAAACCGCGCAGCACGCAGGCCAGCGGCTCAACCATGGCGGCCTCTTCGTAGCTGACGTGCTTCGGAATGGCCAGCATGTTGGTCTCCACGATGCGGCGGGGAATGCGAATGTATTCGGCATAGGCGCCGTTGTTGAACAGCAGGTCCGAACAGAGATTCTCCTGGTGCTTCGAACAATAAAAGCAGGTGCCACACGGGGCGGAATTCAGCGCCACCACCCGCATGCCCTTGCGGAAACCTCTCACATTGGGCCCAACTTCTTCGACCACACCCGCCAACTCATGTCCAAACAGGGCCGGAGGCACGATCATGCGCGCATGATAGCCGCGCTGATACACCTTGAGATCGGTGCCGCAGGTCAGGGCCACTTGCACCTTGACCAGCACTTCCCCTTCATCCAGCGTGGGAATCGGCACTTGCTCGATCTTGACGTCCTCTTTGCCATAGAGGACCGCCGCTGTCATCTGTCTGCTCACTTATTGGTCCTTCCATATGCTGCCCGGCTGAATGACCACCTTCATGGAGTCCGGTTTGGGATGGGCAGCCAAATGCAGCGCTTCAACCGACCCGGCCAGCGGAAAGCGGTGACTGATGAGCCGCTCTAATTCCATTTCGCCGCTGAGCACAAACCGCGCGGACTCTTCCTGCAAGTCCACAGAAGCGCTGTACGACCCCAAGAGACTCTTTTCATCGACGCAAACCGCCGCCGGATCGATGGTTGCCTCACCGTGCTGGGTTTGCGCAAACAGCAATACCCGTCCGCCAGGACGCGTGGCGTCCATGGCTGTACGAATTAGAGCGTTGCCGGCTACGGCAAGTATGACTGCATCCGCCCCCCGGCCCTCGGTCAGTTCTTTAACGGCTCTTACGGTTTCGGAGGTGGACGCGTCGATGTTTTCGTTCAGGCCGAATGTCTGAGCTATTGTATGCCTCTGCGGAAACAAATCGGAAGTCATTACCCGCGCCCCGCAACGGCGCGCCAGCACCGCCAGGATGATGCCAATCGGGCCCTGGCCGATCACCAGCACCGATTCCCCCGGCGTAAGTCTCAGCGTTTCAATACCCTTCATGCAGGTGTTGATGGGCTCGATGAAAGCAGCCTGCTCGAAAGAAACGCCATCCGGAATACGAATGACCCCCTTGCGAACGATCCACTCCATCACCCGAACATATTCGGCAAAACCGCCTCCGCTGGGCTCATAGCCCGCAGTGGCGCCGACTTTCTTGTACGTCGGACATTGGGCGAACACCTTGTGCCGGCAGTAGAAGCATTCGCCGCAGGGGATGTGGTGAAACACCATCACGCGATCGCCTAGCTCGTAGCCAGCAACATCCTCGCCGAGCGCAGCAACCACCCCGGTCGTTTCATGGCCAAAGATGCGCGGAGCGGAATGGGAACCGGTTGCGATCTTCTTGAGATCGGTGCCGCAGATGCCGCAGGTGTGGACCCGAACCAGGATTTCTCCTGGGCCGATCTTCGGTACCGGGACAGTCTCCAGCCGGACATCGTTCACGCCGCGATAAACCGCCGCCTGCATAGTCGCGGGGAGGGCCTGGTGGCCGACGGAACTACCGAGTTGGGTCGCGCTCGACATGTCAGAAATCAGTTGCCAGTTGCCAGTTGCCGGGTGCCGCGTTCTAGCCTGATTTTGGCTAGGGCGGAGCAGTTCCAATAGCTCTCAGTTGCCAGTTGACCACTGGCTGCTGTCTTCAATTAGATGTTGCAACTCCCGGCACAGGTTCGCAGAAGCAATCTTGCTGTTTTTCCTCATCTTTCCCAGCGTGGCCCACCACTTCGGATGAAGCGCTACATAGACCAGGAACTGCCGCGTCTCGAACCTTCCGTTGCCGTCAATAAATCGCGTCAGGGGCGGCATCGCAAATCCGGAGTCATCGGAAATGGCCTTCACGGCAGCGAACTCCAGCCTTCGCTCCTTCGCCACCTGGGCTACCGCCGCGCCTTCCATATCCACCACGTCGGCTCGGTATTTCGTCAGCCAGGCCTGTTTCTGTGCGACATCACTTACGTCTGGCGAGCTCGCCAGCACCCATTCGCCGCCACGCGTCGGGTAGCGGTCGCCGGTAGCGACATCCACTAGCTCGCGAATCCGGCCAACGTCGCCCACCTTTAGCTGCGGCGAGATTGCACCCGCCATGCCCGCCGAAACCAGCAGCTTCGGCTGGGCGTGCTCGATCACCACTTCGGCGGCGTGATGGGCGTGTTTTTGTCCGATACCGCCAACCGCGACCATCGCCTCCGGCAGCTCGAACAGCTCAACACCGTCCACGTGCAGCGGCTGCATCTTTATCCTGGCAAGAAGCGGCGCCAGTTCCACCCGCATCGCCACCACAACAGCGATGGGCTTACGGGGCATAGCCGTTTGCCTGGAACCACTCCACCGCGCGGCGCAAAGCGCCATCGACCGGCCCCGGGTTCCAGCCCAGTTCGCGCTCGGCCTTGGCGCTGGTGATAAACATCTTCTTGCGTCCCATGCGTACCGAGTCCAAGGTGACCCGCGGCTCACGCCTCATTATCGTACCGCTGACCAGCGTGTCCACCACGCCCGTCGCGTACGCCACTGCGTAAGGCAACTTAATCTTCGGCGAAGGCAGACCCGTGATCGCCGCCAATTTATCCAGGATCTGCTTCAACGTGAGGTTCTCACCGCCAAGAATGTAGCGCTCACCCGGCACCGCTTTTTCCATGGCCAACAAGTGTCCTTGAGCGCAATCGGCGACGTCTACCAAATTCAGCCCCGTTTCCACATAGGCCGGGAACTTACGGCGGAGGAAGTCAACCACGATCCGGCCCGTGGGCGTCGGCTTGATGTCGCGCTCGCCGATCGGAGTCGTCGGATTCACCACCACCACGTTTTGCCCGCTGCGTGCCGCCTCGATCGCCAACTGTTCCGCCATGAATTTGCTGCGCTTGTAATCGCCAATCATGTTGGATAGCGTGACCGGCGTTTTCTCGTCGGTAAGGCGGCCGTTGTTGCCGAACCCCATGGTGGCAACGCTGCTGGTATAAATAACCCGCCGCACGCCTGAATCTCTCGCCGCCGCCAGGACGTTGCGGGTGCCCTCAACGTTGGAGTCGTAAAGCTCTTGACCGTTGCGCGACCAAAGCCGGTAGTCGGCGGCTACATGGAAGACAAACTCGCAACCCGACATGCCGGTCCTGAGCGACTGCGGATCGCGCAGATCGCCTACCACGCGCTCCGCCGGCAGGTCGGCGATGTTGTCGAGACGGCTGGTAGGACGCACCAGCAGCCGCAACTGGGCGCCTCGGGAAAGCAGTTGACGGGCAACGTGGCTTCCCAGAAATCCGGTCGCGCCTGTGAGGAAACATTTCATGTTTCAGTAGGCAGTAGGCAGTTGTCAGTTGTCAGTAAAGAGTCCCGCTTGGGGGACAAAAGAGCTTGGCCCAGCGCTTCAGCGCTGGGTTGGCGTTGTATTTGAATATGAGTCCCGTAGGGACGGCACAATCGCCGTCTCTGCCGTGCCTACGGCACTCCGATTCTGGATGCCGCATACCCAGCGCTGAAGCGCTGGGCTAAGGTCTTTCGCGCCTACGGCGCTCGCGTCGTGCCACATTGAGGAAGCCGCTCATAGCTCGATGTCCCGGCCCGTATCTTTATCGCGCTCCAGGTCAATCCCGGAGCCGGCCAGGGGAGACTCCATGAAAAATTCCGAGAGCGTTTGCTTGCGCTTCGGTTGCTCGGCCGGTTGCGCCGCCTGTTCCAGCAGGATGGCGGCATAGGCCGGCACGTCCATGCCGCGAGCCGCAGCCCGGGCTGCCAGTTCTGCCTCCAACTCAGGCTTGATATCGAGAGTGATGGTCATCGTCGCCGTTCCCTTCCGCTCCAGTATAGTCAATGAACATCCTTACTCGTGTCCAAAAGATCGTCGTTACGTGACCCGACAAATCTCTAGCCGCGCTCTGCGGGGGTGGGAGAACTCATCATCTGCTGCCTACCGACTACTGGCTACTGACCTTGGCGTATGTGGTCAGCGCCAGCAGCGGGAAATACTGCCGGTACATGTAGTACATCAGGTAAAACACTCGCGGAAATCCCGTGCCGGTGTAGAGCGACTCATCCCAGGAACCGTCGCGGCGCTGCGTCTTCAGCAGATAGGCGATACCGTGCTGCAGCGAATCGTTGCGCGTGTCATTGGCGGCGAGCAATCCCATCACCGCCCACGCTGTTTGCGAAGGCGTGCTTGGACCAACTCCCTTGGTGTTGGCATCGTCGTAGGAATCGCAAGTCTCGCCCCATCCGCCATCGGGATTCTGCATCATGCGCAGCCACTCCACGGCCTGCAGCACGAAAGTCTCGTGATAATCCACGCCGACCGCTTCCAGCCCGCGCAGCACCTGCATGGTCCCGTAGATATAGTTCACGCCCCAGCGTCCGAACCAGGAGCCGTCAACCGCCTGCTCGCGCTTGATGAACTCGACCGCCCGCCGCACCGGTTGGTCCTTCAACGAATAGCCATAGCTCGCCAGACATTCCAGGACGCGGCCGGTGATATCGACCGTGGGCGGATCAAGCATGGCGTTGTGGTCGGCGAAGGGAATGTTCTGGAAGACCATGCGGGTGTTGTTCTTGTCGAACGACGCCCAGCCGCCGTTCTTGCACTGCATCGACAATATCCAGTCCAGTGCGCGCTGCGCCGACTTGGTGTGATAGCTCTCGTTGCTGGTCTTCACCCGGCTGAGGGCCAGCATGACCTGGGCGCTGTCGTCCACGTCGGGATAGAACTCGTTGTTGAACTCGAAGTACCAGCCCGCCGGCGCTGCCTTGCGGTTCTTCACGCACCAGTCGCCTTTGCGAGTGACTTGCTTGCGCAGCATCCACTCGCAGGGCCGCACCAGTCGAGGATCGTCGGCCGCCACGCCGCTTTCCGCCAGGGCAAACACGGCATAGGCGGTGTCCCATATCGGCGACATGCAGGGTTGCATGCGAAACGTGGCCTCTTCCTCGATGCCGAGTTTCTCGAACTCGTCCATCGCGCGGATGAATTGCGGATCGTCCAGCGAGTAACCCAGGCAGCGCAGAGCGATGATGGAGTTCATGATGCCGGGATAGATTGCGCCCAGGCCATCGCTCATCTCCATGCGCTCCAACATCCACTTCTCGGCGACCTTCAAGGCGCGCGTACGCAGCGGACGAACATGAATCTGCTCTAGCAGGTGGACAATGCGATCGAGCACCAGAAAGAAATTGCGCCAGCTCACCAGCTTGTCCGCCCAGTGCAAGCGTAGCTGCGTCCGGGTACGCCCACCCACAAAGAGCTCGTCAATCCCCTGTTCCGGGGGAATTTTCTTGAACGGCTTCTTGGCATAGGCGATGGAGAGCGGCACCAGAATGGCGCGCGACCAGGACGAAATTTCGTAGATGTTGAACCAGAACCACTTGGGAAACAGCACGATCTCGGGCGGAATTGCCGGCACCGCGTCGTAATCGTATTGCCCCAGGAAGCACAGATAAATCTTGGTAAAGGTATTGACCGCAGTGACGCCGCCCAAGGCGAGAATGCGCTCGCGGGCCTTGCTGAGCTGCGGATGATCGGCACTGTAGCCCGCCATTTTCAGCGCGAAATAGGCCTTAACGCAGGCGCTGATGTTGGATGGGCCATCGTTGTAAATTGGCCAGCCGCCGTCGGGATTCTGGCGATTCAGGATCTCGGTGGCGCACTTCTTTGTCCGCACCGGATCTTCGGTGCCCAGCAGGCGATGCAGCAGGATGTAATCGGAAACCAGGGTGGTGTCGGCGCCCAACTCGCCACACCAGTGGCCCTCTTCGCGGTCCTGGATGGAGAACAGATATCGCCGCGAGGCATCGATGGCGGCCGCCACCCGGCTCTTGATGTCATCGATTTTGCCGAAGCGTACTTCGGCACGATCGGTAGGACCTTCCATTCCCTCTCTACTCCGCCATGGCTGG
The DNA here is from genome assembly GCA_003151335.1 of Acidobacteriaceae bacterium. Lineage (GTDB taxonomy): Bacteria > Acidobacteriota > Terriglobia > Terriglobales > Acidobacteriaceae > Bog-257. The sequence goes on along the minus strand of PLXE01000108.1, from coordinate 25,595 downwards.
CGCAGCGCCAATGGCCTCGACGATCTCGGAGGGCAGTCCGAAACGCACGTGCTCGGGCATGACTTCGATTTCGCGCATATTGGTGAAACCCTGCTCTTCCAGGAAAGTCACGGCCTGTTGCACCAGGATCTCGGGGGCCGAGGCGCCCGCCGTCAAACCCACCGTATTGACGTTTTCCAGCCACTCCGGTTTGATCGAGCGGTAGTTCTCGATGAGATGGGACTGCGCCCCCAGATTGCGGGCGACTTCGACCAGGCGGTTGGAATTGGAGCTGTTGTCGGAGCCGACAATCAGCAGCAGGTCACACTCGCCGGCGACATCCTTCACCGCGGTTTGCCGGTTCTCCGTGGCATAGCAAATGTCCTGCGCGTGCGGCCCCTGGATGTTGGGAAACTTCTCCCGGAGCGCCGCGATAACGTGGCTGGTCTCGTCGAGACTCAGCGTGGTCTGCGTCAGATAGGCGACCCGGTTGGGATCGGGAACTTGCAGATCTTCCACCTCCTCGGGCGAGTCCACCACCTGGGTAACGTTGGGCGCTTCGCCGAGCGTGCCAATTACTTCATCGTGGTCGCGGTGGCCGATGAGGATGAGCGAATAGCCTTCCCGCGCAAACTTGACGGCTTCAACATGGACCTTGGTGACCAGCGGGCAGGTGGCATCAATCACCCGCAACTCGCGCAGCTTGCTGGCGTCGCGCACCTCGGGCGCGACCCCGTGAGCGCTGTAGATGATGCGCTCGCCGGCCGGGACTTCCTGCACGCTGTCCACAAAGATAGCGCCCTTGGCGCTCAACTCGTCCACCACATAGCGGTTGTGGACGATCTCTTTGCGCACGTAAATCGGCGCTCCGAAGGTCTCCAGGGCGATGCGAACAATGTCAATGGCGCGAACCACGCCGGCGCAGAAGCCCCGCGGCTTCAACAGAAGGAGGGTCTTGGCGTTGCTTTCAGTCATTCTTTTTGTGCATCCAGTATACGGGTAGAAACCCGCTTTTCCCCACGGTTACTCTATTGTATGCAGCAGCGCTGGAATCACCAAGGTAACGGCCTGAAGCGGGACAATTTAGCAGCCTAAGGCGCAAATTTCGCAGGGAACGGGGACGGGCGGACTGGGATGCGATGTCGGGGCGAGCAGACAGGTTTTGGCCGACGCCGCTGCAGGCTGCGCGAAAATCATTGCGAAGACTTTTGGTGGGAGCCCCCGCATTTATGCGGGGGAAGGAGCGCTTCAGCGCTCCGGGAAAAGTTTCGACTTTGAGCATGCGCTTTAGCGCTGGCCTCGGGAAATCCCGCGGCTAAAGCCGATTCAAAAGACGAATGCTCGTCCGCTGGACTAAAGTCCAGCTCCCCCTGCTGAAGCAGGAGGCTCCTACCAACAGATCTCTCCCAGACTTTTTCGCCTGCCTTTAGCCCGCGAAGCCCACACTGTACAATCCTTGGGCAGGAGAGCCTGCCCATGACCGGCAACGAAATCGCGAACATGTACGAATTCAGCTCCGGAGCCAGCAAAGCACAGGCCAATAAATATGTATTGGGTTTATAGCCTACCCAACTGGCTTTTTGGACTGCTTACTGTAGGCCTTTTTGTTGCCTTCGGCCTGGCAGGGGTATTTCCCACCCGCGCCTGGATTCGTGGTATGCACGCGCAGTGCTCGCATAACGATATTGTCGGCTTTTACCTGGCTGGAATAACCGTACTCTACGGGGTCTCGTTGGGTTTGCTCGCCATCGGGGCATGGACGACCTACACCGACACGGAAGCCAAAGTGGCGCAAGAGGCAGCGGCCTTGTCCACCCTCTATCGCAGCGTTAACGGTCTTCCGGAGCCACCGCGTAGTTTGCTGCAGAATGATCTCCGCCTTTATACCCGCGAGGTTATCGACGTAGGTTGGCCTGAGCAACGGCGCGGCATCCTACCAACTGAAAACAGGGCGCCTCTGGATAAATTCCAAAGGGATTTTGAGGCGTTTGAGCCCTTCCCCGAAGAACAGAAAATTCTGGTGGCGGACATTTCCCGGGAGTTCGATACTCTGCAGGGGTCGCGAAGCATTCGTCTGGATAGCGTGACTGCCGAATTGCCGCCACCGCTCTGGGCGTTGATCCTGCTAGGCGCGTTGATCTGCATTGTGGTTACCTGGTTCTTCTATATGGAGAGCCTGAAAATGCACCTGTGGATGACTGTCTTTACCGCATTGCTTCTCGGGCTGATGGTCTTCATGGTGGCCGCGCTCGATAATCCCTATCGCGGAGAGGTTAGCGTCAGTCCTGCGCCCTTCGAGCGCGTTTACAAACAGATGGTCATACCGAGCAAGTAATACCTGTGGTGCGCAGAACTTGCTGCAGCCTGCGTGGAGGGTGAAAGGCCGCTGTACAATCCTTGGGCAGGAGAGCTCGATCATGACCGGCAACGAAATTGCGAACATGTACGAATTCAGCTACGGAGCTATCAAACGCAATCTTGATGAAGTCACCAACGAAGACAGCCTCGTGCAGCCGCCGGGCGCGGGCAACTGCCTGAACTGGGTCCTGGGACACATCGTGGTTGCCCGCGACACAATCCTGGGCCTGGCCGGTGGCGCGCCCGTGGTTGGGGACGAGGTGGCCGCGCACTATCGTCGCGGATCGGAGCCGCTGCGGCCCGGCGACAAGGTGCCCGATCTCGCTACGCTCCGTGGACTGCTACGCGATTCGCAACATCGACTGCTTACCGCGCTGGCGGCGCTCTCGGACGAGGCGCTGGCCCTTCCCGTGCCGGAGCAGATGCGGCAACCGCCGCTCACAGGTTCGGTCGCGGACGCGCTGGTGCGTCTCCATTATCACGAGGGCTACCACAACGGACAGATGGGGCTGTTGCGCAGGCTGGCGGGCAAAGAAGGGGCGATCAAGTAAGGTTGCCCTCAGAAGGCCAGGAGCTTACGAGTTAGCTGACCCAAGAAGACCCCGAGAATGCCGGTGAAGAGCAAGAGCCACCAGCTACGTAGTTTCTTAGCGAACGCAGCACAGAGCCAAATGACTTCAATGATGATCGTGATGGGATGTGTCATCACCTCGGCATAACGATCAATCCACGTAGCTGGGCCGAGAACCGATTGTCGGGAATGAATTGGCAGCCTCACGAACGCAATCGAAAAGCCGATTACCCCGGTGCACAGCGACACAATGATCCAGGGCACTGTGAGACGTGGATTATTTGTGCCGGCATTTTCGCTCTCAATCATTAGGAGAACCTTTGGTTACTGACAACTGACAACTGGCAGCTGGCTACTGACTACTGATTTGCCTTCAACATCTGCTCGGCGTGCTTCAGCGAGGTATCGGTCAGTTTGGCGCCGCTCATCATGCGCGCGATCTCGCGGGTGCGTTCCTCGGGATTCAACGGCCGCACCGAGGTCTTGGTCCTACCTCCGGATTCACGCTTCTCGATGAGGTAATGCTGGTCGGCAAACGACGCGATCTGCGGCAGGTGAGTGACGCACAGCACCTGCTTGGTCCGTGCGAGCTGCTTCAGCTTCCTGCCCACCGCTTCGGCGGCGCGACCGCCAATGCCGCTGTCAATCTCATCGAACACCAACGTCCGCTGTGCCGGGCCTCCGCGCGCGCCATTGTGACGGCCACGGCTGGCGCTGCCCGCCTCAACGCAGGTCTTCAGCGCCAGCATCACGCGCGATAGTTCACCGCCCGACGCAATTTCCTCGACCGGGCCCAGCGGCTCTCCGGGATTGGCGGAAATGAGGTACTGCACCTGGTCGAAGCCCTTGGCGCTCCAGTTCCCTTCCTCGTCTGAGCCGCTAACTTCGACCTTGAAGCGCGCCTTCATGGCCAGCTCGTTGATCTCGCTCTCCACCATTTTCTCCAGCTTGCGCGCCGCTTCGTAGCGATGGCGGGAAAGACCGCGCGCCGCCTCCAGATATTTCGCCGCGGCATTTGTCAGCTCGATCTTCAGAGCGCCCAGGACTTCGTCCTTGTTCTCCATCTCGTTGAGCTTGCGTTCCAGTTCGTCGCCGAGCGCGATCACGTCGTCAAGGATCGGCCCGTATTTGCGCTTCAAACGATCGAGCAGGGCCAGCCGGTCTTCAACCTCGGCGAGACGCGCGGGCGACGCCTCGATGCCTTCGGCGTAATCGCGGAGCGCCTGACCGATGTCTTCCAGGGTGATGCGCGCCGACTCCAGCTCGGGCAGGGATTGCCGGAACTTCTCATCGAAGCGCGACAACTCTTCGACTTGCCGCGTCGCCACGCGAATCGAAGCTGCCGCTGAAGTATTGCTTTCATAGAGCGCTTCGTAGGCCGCCATCGCTGCCGTGAACACCTTCTCGGAGTTGGCCAGCACGCGCTTCTCGGCCTCGAGCCTGGTGTCTTCTTCCGGCTGCACACGCGCGTTGGCGATCTCTTTGCGCTGAAAGCTCCACAAGTCCAGCAGGCGCAGCCGGTCATGCTCATCGCGCTCCAGGTCGGCAATGCGATGCCGCACCTGGTTCCAACTTTCGAACGCCGCCGCGGCCGCCGATGTGTCCACGCCAGCGAATGCATCCAGAAGCGCCAGGCGCGATGCCGCATCGAACGCCAGCACCGCCTCATTCTGCGCATGAATCACCGCCAGATGGGGCGCCAGTTGCTTCAGGACAGTCACCGTCGCCGGCTGGTTATTCACGAAGACGCGACCCTTGCCGCCGGTTGCGATCTCGCGGCGAAGAATCAGTTGGCCGTCGTCGGAATGGGAATCGGAACCGGAATTGGAATCCAGGCCATTGGCTTCCAGGACCGCATCCAGGGCTTTGGACTCGGCCTCGAAGACCGCCGAAACCAAGGCCTTGTCGGTGCCGTGACGAATGGTGTCGGTGGAAGCTTTGTCGCCGAGAAGCAAAGCCAGAGCGTCAATGAGGATGGATTTTCCGGCGCCGGTTTCGCCGGTCAGCAGATTCAGGCCGGGCGCGAACTCCACGGCCACGTTATCAATGACCGCGTAGTTTTCGACCCGCAGTTCCAATAGCACGTGAGCTCTCGACCCGCCGAAGTTAAGCGCAGTGTAGCAGCAAAGCCATCAGCGGTCAGCCATCAGCCGTCAGCAATCAGCCGGGTTGACGGATTTGCAAATCTCGTAACACCTTCGTGTAAGGTCCGACCCCACATTCAAGTGACTCATTAAATACCATCTTTGGACCTTTGCGGAGAAGTGGAAAGCCCACGTTTTAGTGGCCCTTAAGCGCCATGTTTGGACCTTGCGGCGAAGCGCGAAAACACTTATTCATGCAAGGGCAAATTGTCTAATACATGACGCGATTCCGGGGTAGGTTGCGAGTCTGCGTCACGGCCCCAAGTAGATAGTGGAGTCTCTCTCGCGGCCAAGCCACTGCCGTCTGCCAGGAACTCCCTGCAAATGATGCAAACAATCTCATTTAGGAGGAGAACTTGAAAAAGAAAAGCGCCCAAAAAGCTTTATTTGCCGTCTCACTTCTTGCGCTCTTAGCGTTGGCTCTTGCGGTTCCAGGGCTGGCGCAAGATCAAATCAATCTGACCGATGGTCTGCACGAGCTTCACTGGAATGGGATAGGCAGCACGCACGTCAGCTTGTTAATCCCTTCCCATTACTGTAGCGGCGGCACGTGCACCCTTGCGCAAGCCGCAGCCAGCGGTACCGGGAATTTGGCATCGAGCGGAACCTACACGGTTACGTCGGCGGCCACCACTCCGGTTACGGGCGGCTGGGACGGCCCGTTGTATTTGACCATGCAGAGTGACGGAAGCTCGATCGTAACCCAAACCGAGCCGATCCAGTTCGACTATACGTCGGGGGCAGGCACGCTGACGGGTTTGCTCAATTTTACGACGATGTCGGCGACCGACAGTCACCTGCAATCGGTGATGCAGGGTACGCTCGTCGTCACGGGCGGTACCTTTGCGCCATACTTTCCTTACGGCGGCACCGTGAACATCACGTGGGGGCTGACATTCCCGCTTCAGATACTGTGGCGACTCCATGGTTTCGCCACATCGGAGTTTAATAGTGGGACGATCGACCCTGCTCAAGCCTGCGGGGCACTGTCCAGGGACAGGAAGAATCGGTCGGGCGAGGTGGAGCAGCTAGCGGGACTCCCGCGGATGGCTGGCATCAATCCCGATGACTTGATCGGGTCCTTCACCCAAACCAACAATCAGCAAATTCCATGTTCGGCCTCCACGCCTTGTGGATCGATGGACGTGGCGCTGGGGACGGGAGGCTTTGCTGGCGACTTGGTGGTTACCGTTCAACTGTCTGGAGTCGGCCAGCCCTTCCAGTTTGATCGGATGGGCTTCAACAGCGACATCAGTTCAGGATTGTTCCTGGACTGCTTTAACTTTGGAGCAAGCTGCACCTCCGGCGTGGGCGGCGCATCGCTACAGGGAGCTAAACGGGAAGACGGCTTCGGCGTCTTCCAGCACACGCTGTACACCGGCCTCAATGGCGGCAGTGGTTGTTCGCCGGATGGGACGGGATGCCAAAACCTGTTCACTTTCGTACTCGGAGACTCGAATGGTCCTCTGCAATTGTCGGACTTTAACGCTTTCGTCGCGGGTCATCTGGCCAACGGCGCGTGCAGTGGATTCATTGCGACAACCGGAAACTGACCGAGCAGTGCGGTACGCAGGTGGCCTACGTCGAGGGTCGATTAGGACTCTCGGCGCGGGCTTCCGCTGTTTCGCGTAACCAGCGGAAAAGGGCAGGCCGGTCTGCCCTTTTCGCTTTTGGTGCAGGACCGCTGCTCGTGACGCTTCAGGTACTCCCCGGCTTTTGCCCTTGAATCGGGCGGGGGCGCTCCCTAAAATGGGGGTTGCTCTCGCGATTTTTCCTGCCTCCGAATCACTTTTTCGCTCAAAAGCTTTTCGATTGCTGCATGGGTGGTGCAATATAGTGTGGTTTCCACAGGGAGACCCCTAAATATTGCGTTTTATGCCTTGACCCTCCCTCGCCTTCGAAAGTACAGTTGGCTTGGCGTTCCTCGTTGGGTCGAGATGAAATCGCGGATAGCGCCGGCGTGAGTCCCGAGTGCAGTCGAGACAGGCCCGCCCTATCCGAACGGGAGTATGACGTTGCTCAAACTGAAGAAGCTGCAAATCCTGGGGTTCAAATCGTTCTGTGATCGCACCGACCTTCGCTTCCAGGGCGACGGCATTGCCGCCATCGTGGGGCCGAACGGCTGCGGCAAGTCGAACATCTCCGACGCTATCTCGTGGGTTCTGGGCGAGCAATCGGCGCGACTGCTGCGCGGCGTCAACATGCAGGACGTCATCTTCGCGGGCACGCGCGAGCGCAAGCCCACCGGCATGGCCGAGGTCTCGCTCACGCTGGTTGATCCCGAAATTTATGGCGACGCGCTGGAGCCTGAGATCGACATTCAGGACGATCTCCCCGACGACTGGGACGAGTCTGCCGTGCGCGCCGCCAAGGCCGAAGACGTTGAGCGCTATTCCGAAGAAGTGCATCCCGGACACAGCGACGACGATGACGACGCGCCTCCGAACGCGACTGAGTCCGCTGCTCACGATGCTGTTGCTCCGCACGTCGTGCTGAAAATTCGCCGCCGCAAATTCAAGCGCACCTTCAAAGCCGGCGAGATCACGATCACGCGCCGGCTGTTCCGTTCCGGCGAGAGCGAGTATCTGCTCAACGGCAAGCTCTGTCGTCTGCGCGACATTCAGGACATCTTCATGGGCACCGGCCTCGGCCCGGAATCCTACGCCATCATCGAGCAGGGCCGCATCGGTCAGATCCTCAGCAGCAAGCCCACCGACCGCCGCGCCATCATCGAAGAGGCCGCGGGCATCACCAAATTCAAAACGCGCAAGCGCCTGGCGGAGGCCCGCCTCGAAGACGCCAGGCAAAATCTCGCCCGCATCAACGACATCTTCGACGAAGTCACGCGCCAGATGAACTCGCTGAAGCGGCAAGCCTCGAAGGCCGAGCGCTACGGCAGGTTGCGCGACGAGATGCGCGCCAAGCTGCGCGTGCTGTTGGTCAGCAAGTTCGCGCAGCTGGATGCCGAGGCTTCCCTGCTCGCTCGCCAACTCACGGAAATCGGCGAAGCCATACACGCGCAGGCTGAGGCTGTGCAGCACATGGAAGGCGAGCACGGCGAGCGCACCCAGCGTGGCTACGCCATCGAGCGCGAGGCGCAGGAGAACCGCGAGCAGCTCAACCGGCTTTCGCTGGAGATCGATCGCGCCGCCGCCCGCCGCCACACCAACGACGAGCGCTGTTCCGAGCTGGATGCGCGCGCCGCCGCAGCCGAGGCGGAAACCGCCAACACCGCAGCGCAGTTCGCGCGTCTGCAGCAGGAACTGGAAGCCAATCGCGTCACGCTCGAATCAGCCAGCGTCGAGGTTGCCCATGCTCAGCAGGAGTCGCAAGCCAGACAGCAGGAGGCTTCGGCAGCAGCAACTTCTCTGTTGGAAGTCGAGCGTCAGCAGGAGCAGCGTCGCGACGCCATTCTGATCGCGGTCTCGGCGACTTCTGCGGTGCGCAACCGCATCACGCAAGCCGAGGAACGCATTGCCGCGCTCGATCGCGAGGCGCAGCGCCTGTACGACGAAACCTCTGCCGCCATTCTGCAACTGGAAACGTTCGGTGGCCAGCAAGGCCAACTCGGATTGGAGTTTGAATCCGCCTCGCAACGCGTGGTCGCGCTCAACGCGCAGATCGGCGAAGCGCGCCAGCAGCTCGACGAAAAGCGCTCCGCCGAGACCACCGGCAAGCGGCATCTGGATTCGCTGCGTGGCGAGTACGCCAGCGCGATGGGCAAGAGGAGTTCGCTGGAAGCCGTCATCACCGAGCATGGCTACACCACCGAATCGGTACGCAAGCTCTTCACCTCGGGCGCGATGAAGGAAGGCCTGGCGCCGGTGGGCGTGCTCGCCGACTTCCTCGAAGTCGAAGATCGCTATGAGCACGTGGTTGACGATTTCCTGCGCGACGAACTGAACTACATCGTGGTCAAGTCTTGGGATGCAGCCGACGAAGGTCTGCGCCTGCTGCGCAGCGACGTGGATGGCCGCGCCACGTTCCTGGTCCATCCCGAAGACTCGCAGGCGAAGTTCTCGTTCCTCTTCGACGAGTCCGCGCACCAGGTCGCGCATGCCGACAGCGTGGTCCCGCTCAAGCATTGCATTCGCGTGCTCAACGGCTTCGGCAAATCGCTGGAGGTGATTCTGCCCAAGCTCGGCAACGGCTACATTGTGCCCGATGCCAGCGCCGGCCGCGATCTCGCGTTGAATAATCCCGATGCCTTCTTCCTTTCCAAGTCCGGCGAGTGCTTCCACAACGTCACCGTGACCGGCGGCAAGCAGCGCAGCCAGGGGCCACTCTCCATGAAGCGCGAACTGCGCGAGGTACTGCAACAAATGGGTGAGATGGAGCGCGCCATGGCCGCCGAAGAGATGCGCGTAGCCGCACTGGGCCGCGAAATCTTCGAGCTGACCGGACTGCTGCACCGGCTGGAGGACGACAAGCGCGAAGGCGAACGCCAGGCCATGACCTCAGGCCACACCCTCCGCCAACTCGAAACCGAGATGGTCCGGGTGCGTGAGCGGCTCTCCACTTACGAGCGTGAACTGGCGCGTATCGGCGAGGAACGCAGCCAGCAAGCGACGTTCATCGCCCAACAAAGCAATGAGCTGTCGGCGCAGGAAGAACAACGGCGTCAGCTTGAATTGGAGATGCAGGCTGCGCACAGCAGTCTGGAAGGCCTGCGCTTGCGCCGTGACGAAGCTGCCCAGCTCGCCAGCGAAGTGCGGGCGCAACTGGCCACATTGGAAGAGCGCCGCCGCGGAGCGGTGACCACGGTGCAGCGCGTCGAGGCGATGGTGTCGGAGGTCTCGACGCAACTGGCGAGGCTGAAATCGCAACTCGAGTCGGCTGCCGCCGAGAAGCAGCAACGCGAAGCCGAGAACGTTCGCCTAGCGGAGCAGGTGGTCGGCTGGACCGCCGAACGCGAGCTTGCGCACAATCGCGATCGCGAATTGCAAGCCGAGTTGCAGACGGTCCGGGTACGAATCGTTGAGTTGGAAGAGGCCCTCAAGGCTGCCCGCGAAGCTCTCGATGCCGCGCGCGATCGTCGCGGCGAACTTTCAGCCGCGCAGGCGCGCGTGCAATCCGATGTGCAGCACATGTCAGAAACCTGCGTGCAGGAGTTGAGCCAGCAGCCTCATGAGCTAATGGGCGACGATTCCTTGCCCCGCGTCGCCGCCGAGGCGCTCGCCGGTGAAGAAGAAGCCTATCGCGAAATGCGCACGCGCCTCGACAACATGGGTCCGGTGAACATGATGGCGCTGGAGGAATACAAAGAGATCGCGCAGCGTCACGAGTTTCTGGAAACGCAGCGCCTGGATTTGTTGCAGGCCATTGAGAATACCCAGAACACAATCAAAGAGATCGACACCATCTCGCGGCAGAAGTTTGAAGAAGCCTTCAAGATCATCAACGAGAACTTCTCGCGCACCTTTAGCAAGCTGTTCGGCGGGGGCCAGGGCTTCATGCGCCTCACCGACATCGAGAACTCGGCGGAAAGCGGCATTGACGTGGTCGCCTCGCCTCCCGGCAAGAAGCTGCAAAATGTGCTGTTGCTCTCCGGCGGCGAGAAGGCGCTCACTGCGCTGGCGCTGCTGGTCGGCATCTTCCAGTATCAGCCCAGCCCGTTCTGTATTCTCGACGAGGTGGACGCGCCGCTCGACGAAGCCAATATCGGCCGCTTCACCGAACTGATTCGCGAGATGAGCTTGCAAACCCAGTTCATCATCATCACCCACAGCAAGCGCACGATGGGCATGGCGCCGGTTCTGTATGGCGTCACCATGCAGGAGCCGGGAGTGTCGAAGCTGGTGTCCGTGCGCTTCCACGAAGAGCCGGCGCGGCTCACCGCGGCAACGGCGTAGCGGGCTTGTTATTGGTCCCGCTCGCCCCAGTTGCGGATTAAACTGTTACCGTCCCGATAATTGAACCGGGGAATCGACTAGATGCCGCGACCTGACACGACTGAAGCCGTTGTCATTTCTGCCCTGCGCGTTCGCCTTGCCGCATCCGAGCCCAAAGCCCTCAAGCTCATCGGCGAAGAATCAAAACGCAATGGCACCGATGCCCTCACAGCAAGAAAGATTGACCAGATCATCGAATCAGTGCGCTCGAAAAAACCGGAGCGCTGATGTTCCGCTGCGACGGATAGCTGCTTCTTCTCGTACCATCCGTTACAAACTCCCCGGCTTCTTTGCGATATACTTTGGGGTTTGCCATCAGTGTTTGCGAGCAGTCGCACGCACGCTGCTCCAGTTCTGGAAGGAGAACTTTTTCTATGTCATCCGCAGCCGTTTCCTACGCACGCGAGAACCAGAAACGCTTTCTCGACGAGTTAAAAGATCTGCTTCGCATCCCCAGCGTCAGCACCGCCGAGGAGCACAAAGACGATATCCGCAAGGCCGCCGAGATGGTGGCCAACGACCTGAAGCGGATCGGCTTCGAGCATGTCGAGACCATTGCCACGCAAGGCCATCCCCTGGTTTACGCCGACTGGCTGCACGCCTCGGGCAAGCCGACGGCGCTATGCTATGCGCATTACGACGTGCAGCCGGCCGAGCCGCTGGACGAGTGGCACACTCCGCCCTTCGAGCCCACCGAGCGCAATCAGAACATCTACGCCCGCGGCGCCGTGGATGACAAGGGCCAGCTCTGGATGCAGCTCAAGGCGTTCGAGTCGCTGTTCAAGGGTGGCGACGGCAAGCTGCCCATCAACGTCCGCGTGCTGATCGAAGGCGAAGAAGAAGTGGGCGGCGAGAGCATCGAAGAGTTCGTCAAGAAGAACGCCGGCACCGACAAACTGAAGGCCGACTTCGCTCTGGTCACCGACACCGAGCTGTTCGCGCCCGATCTCCCCACGCTGTGCGTCGGCCTGCGCGGCCTGCTCTATACCGAGATTCAAGCGCAGGGAGCGAAGAGCGATCTCCACTCCGGCGTGTACGGCGGCGCGGCGCCCAACCCGCTGTTCGCGCTGGTCGAGATCATCAGCAAGTTGAAGGACGCGGACGGAAAGATCCTGATCCCCGGCTTCTACGATGACGTGCAAAAGCCGACCGCCGATGAGCTGAAGGCCTGGGAGCGTCTGCCCTTCAATGAAGAGGACTATCGCAAGGCCGAAGTGGGATCGAGCGTGCTGACTGGCGAGCCGGGCTACTCCGTGCTCTATCGCACTTGGGCGCGTCCCACGCTGGAGGTACACGGCATGCCGGGCGGATTCGTCGCTCCGGGCGCCAAGACCGTGATTCCCGCGCGCGCCTCGGCCAAAGTTTCGATGCGCCTGGTGCCCAAGCAAGACCCCGACGACATCCTGAAGAAGTACACCGAGTTCGTGAAGAAGGTCACGCCCAAGGGCATCCAGATCAGCATCAAGGTGCACAGCAAGGGCCCGGCCTGCGTGGTGAACACCGACAACAAGTTCGCGCGCGCCTCGGTGGAAGCTATGCACGAAATCTTCGGGAAAGACACCGTGTACATCCGCTCGGGCGGTTCGATTCCCATCGTGACCCAGTTCGAGGAAGACCTGAAGATTCCCAGCATCATGATGGGCATGGGTCTGCCCGACGACAACCTGCACGCCCCCAATGAGAAGTTTCACATCCCCAACTTCTATCGCGGGATCGAGTCGATCATTCGCTTCTTCCAGATCTTGGGGCAGTGAAACAGGGGCTAGTGGTTAGTGGCTAGCGGCAAGACAGAACGGAGGGGCAATGCAGCCTCACATTGTATTTGAAGGTTGGAGGGTTACTTTCGCTTTCAGGCGCGTGATCGCCGGACTGTCGATCGCCGCATTTCTACTGCTGATCACCACTGCATCCAACCTCGCAATTGCGCAGGAAAGGAAGCCGGCGGCGACGGCCACCAATAGCGCCGGCAATGCGACTTCTGCGCGTGGCAAGTACATTGTGACCGAGGTGGCGAAATGCGGTAACTGCCACACCCCGCGCACACAAAATGGGCAACTCGACTACAGCCGCTGGCTGGCGGGTGGGCCGGTGCCGTACTTACCGGCTCAACCCGGACAGGATTGGCCGCTGCTGTGCCCACGCATTGGCGGCTTACCCCCAGCCAACGATGCCCAGATGATCACATTGCTCACCACCGGAATCTGGACCACCGGCAAGCCGCTTCGCTCTCCCATGCCTGAATTTCACATGACCCGCGCCGACGCCGAGGCGGTCCTGGCGTATCTGAAGTCGATCACCTCCGGTCGCGGCCCAACCCAGTAAGCGCACCTATCCGTGCCTATGGCGCTCAGGGTCAGGTGAGACCACACCGCAGGTTTGATCGCCCGGCGCACGCGCCGATATAGTAATAGCCGTGCCAGATTCCTCCACCTACGATGACGCGCTGCGCGAGATTCACATAGCGCAAGCCTCCACCGCGTTGCCCGGACCCGATTACTACACGGTGTTGAGTTGGGTCCACCAAATTCTGCGGCCGGCAACCTACGTGGAGATCGGCATCCGCCATGGAGATTCCTTGCGCGCGGCTCTGCCCGACACGAAATGCATAGGCATCGATCCGGAGCCCACGCTTGAGGGCACTCTTCCTCCGGACACTCGCGTGTTTGCCATGACCAGCGACAGTTTCTTCGAATCCTACAATCTAGCCGAGATTTTGGACGCACGGAATTTTTCGCTGGCCTTTATCGACGGTCTGCACCTGTTCGAGCAAGCTCTATTGGATTTCATTCATCTGGAGCGATTCGCAGCTCGCCAGTCGATCGTCATGATTCACGATTCCCTGCCTTTGGACCTAACTACCTCCGACCGGGTGCGCACCACTCACTTCTACAGCGGCGACGTATGGAAGTTGGCCCTGTGCCTTAAGGCGCGGCGCAAGGATTTGAGGCTGACGACGATACGCACCGGCCCGACCGGGCTATGTTTGATCAGCCGCCTCGATCCTCATTCCGAAGTATTGCTTCGTAACTTCGATGAGCTGGTGACAGAGTACGTGTCGCTGGACTTTAGGGATTACGAGAACCGCGGGCATCAGATGCCGGACACCGTTGAGAACAGCTTTGCCGCAGTTCAGTCCTGTATCGCCAGCTTGCTTCAGGATGCGTGATGAAATGCCGATGTAAGGTCGGCCGAGCCTTATCTTCCCTTTCGCCAGAACGCTCCGGTCCAGTCCACTTCAACGATCGCGTCGCTAATTCCCCGCGCCTCGCGAAATTCCGTGACCGCCCGTTTGCACTGGGGAAGCACGCCGTAATCGTCCACAATGACGAACCCGCCCTCCGCGACCTTGTCGTACAGAGCGTTCAAGGCATCCATGGTGGACTCGTACATGTCACCATCCAGGCGCAACAGCGAAAGCTTGCGAATCGGCGCAGAAGGCAACGTATCTTTGAACCAACCCGGCAAGAAGCGGACCTGATCGTCCAAGAGCCCGTAGCGCTCGAACAAGTCCCGCACCGTTTCCAGATCGATGGCTAACATCGGATAACGGGCCGCGGTGAGATCAAGTCCCTCGTCTTCTTTCAGCGTGGGCGCCGGCAAGCCCTGGAAAGAGTCGGCCACCCAAACCGTGCGCTCTTGTACCTGGTGCGCCGCCAGGAACCCTCTCATGAAGACGACTGCGCCGCCCCGCCAGACGCCGCATTCGATGCAGTCGCCCGCAATGCCATCTGCCAGCACTCGCTCGAGACACGATTCGATGTTTTCCAATCTACGGCGGCCGATCATCGTATGCTGAAATCCCAGGTTCTGGATCGTTCTGCCGTAGTTGATGCCGACTTCGCGAAGTTTCACGTACTCGTCATACATCGCCGGCCGATGCCGGCGAATGTCGAGAAAAACTTGCTGGCTGAATTTCTCCTGTCCATCCAGGCAGGAGCGCAGATAGATCAAGCGGAGTTCATTCTCGACATACAGTTCTTCGAGAATGCTTTTCTTGAGAAGATCCAGGTACAGCCACGCAGGAGATCGCATAGGCATAATCTTTGTCGAAAGCATCCTTCCGCTAACTGGAAATTGCCACCGCGCTGGCCGCAGCCCGGCTGCCCGGTTCGTTGAATCCGTCTTGTTGCGCGGGAGTAAGGACGCTTGCTGCTACGGTCACAAGCACGTTCAGACAAAGCGCGACAAAACCGGCGTTCAAGCCGATAAATGGGTCGTGTTTGCTGAATACGAGGGCCATCGCCGTGCCCACTCCTGCCACGATACCGGCGAACACGCCCGCCGTGGTTGCGCGCTTCCAGTACAGACCACAGACTACGCCCGGAAAGAACTGCGCGATCCCGGCATAGGCCAGCAACAGCAAGCCGACCAGCGTTGTGGAACTGTAGATCGCGAAATACAGGGCAATGCCGGTGATTACCACCACCATGACTTTCGCCAGCTTGGCTACCTCATCATCTTTCATGGCCGGCTTGAACACTGGCCGAAAGAAATTCTTGGCGAACAAAGTGGCGGCGCTCAGGATCAGGATGGCCGCCGGAACCATGGCCGTCAGTGCGCCCGCGCCGCCAACCACCCCCAGAAACCACGGAGGAAAGGTCTGGCTCACCAAGGTCAGCAGCGCCAGATCGCCACTCTTGAGTCCTGGCAGGACCAGGATCGCCGTAAAGCCCACAAAGAAGAGCAGCGGCAACGTAATGGTGTACAGCGGCATAATCACTGCGTTGCGGCGCAGCGTATCGCCGCTCTTTGCCGTAAACACGGAACCGAATGCATGCGGCCACATGTAGAAGCCAAACGCGGTAAGCAAGACCGTCGAGATATACCAGGCGTGTCCCAGGTTGCTGGTGCTGCCCGGCATGGTGAGGTGCGCCGCCTTCGCCTGGGTCAGCGCTTTGAACATGGGCCGGATTCCGCCGAAGTAGTGGTAGGGGATTCCTATGCCGATGCTGAAGGCGGCAATCAGCATGAGCGAGTCCTTCAACACGCTAACCCAAGCCACGGCCCGAATGCCGCTGGAAAAAACAAATCCGGCCACGATGATGAATGCAATTAACATCGCCAGCGGACGGCTGATTGCGTGCAGGCTCGCCACTTCCACAATTATCCCCAATCCGGTCAATTGCAACTGTAAGTAGGGGACGATGAAGATCACCCCGACAATCGCCACCAACGCGGCCAGGGGTTTGCTGCCGTAGCGCTGCTGAAAGAAATCGGATTCAGTGTGCAGGGCGAATTTTCGGCCTGCCTCCCAAATCTCCGGCAGGATGAAAAAGGAGATGACGTACGCCAAGGTCAGGTAGGCGATGATGTAAAGCGTCGGGCCACCCCGCGAATAGGCCCAGCCGCTTGCCCCCAGAAAAGCGAAAGTGGTGTAAACCTCTCCCGCCATCAAGAGCCAGACAAAAATCACGCCAAAGCCCCGGCCCGCCACCGTCCACTGCTCCAGGTTCATCTGCCGGCGCCGTCCCGAGCAGATGCCGATGATTGCGCCCAGCAGGACGATGCCGAAGATCACAGCCAGGGCGATCATGCTGGGCTTCATTCGCTTGCGCCTTTATCGCTGCCCCGATCCTGCAGGCGGTATGCACCCCACAAACAGATGCTGGTCAGCGGTATCCAGCAGATCAGCCAGAACAGGTTGAAGGGAAGGCCCAGCACCAAGGGATAGACCCTGTCCCATAGCGGGACCGAAAAGCAGATGGCGATAAAGGGAACCAATGCGAGGAGTAAAGCCCCAGTGCGGGGTATTTTCATTCGACTAATGTAGGCTGCGTCGCCGGAGTGGTCAACCGTCGTCGGGCCGTCTCGACTGAAGAGCACCCAAAAAATCATCCAATGGCTTGGCGGTCCGCGTTCTCGCCCATCGCCGCGGACCGAAGCCTATAGATAACCTTTCGCGCTATGCGTAATGCGCAGCGTTCTTCGCGATGAATTCCTGCTTGTCGGCCGGGACCTCATCCACGATGAAAATCGAATTGGTCGGGCACACCGGAACGCAGGCGCCACAATCGATGCAGCCTTCCGGTTCCACATACAACTGGGTTGCCGCTTCGAATCCCTCTTCGTCCTTCTTGGGATGGATGCAGTCGGTCGGACAGGCTTCGACGCAGAGTTCATCTTTGGTACAGGTATCGGTAATGATGTAGGCCATGATTGCGATCTCCGATTTGGTATTGCTGCCACCCTCATCGCGACAGCCCGGCGGTTGTTCCGCCACACCCAATGTACAAATTCCTCGACCATCCAGGCGGTGATACTAATCACTCCCCTGTTGTGAGCTAGCGCACATCGTGGTCACCACTCCGTTAAGCGCTTTAGGCCTGTCATCCCGATTGACCGCCTCGATACATCTGTGGGCGGTGCTGTTTGGCAACCCAGTTGCTGTTACCTTTCTAGTTACGCTGGCAAAGCCCCCAAACCGAGAAAATTCGGCCCGGTCATGGTGCGCACAAGGTAATTTATTCATCCAATACGTGAATTCTGGACGGCTTGAAGTCTCCACTACAATCGGAACCCGGCTTCGCTAGAGTCTTGCAAGGAGCGCGTGCATGGACGTGGTTACAAGACGCAGAGTTCTGGTGGTTGACGATGAGCAAGTCATTGCCGACACTCTGGCCAAGATTCTTGATCTCAATGGCTACGAAGCTTCGGCGGTTTACACCGGAACTGCGGCGGTGGAAAGCGCCAGGTCGCTGCAGCCCGACCTTATTATCAGCGACGTGATCATGCCCGACATGGACGGCATCCAGGCGGCTATCAGCATCCGCGGCTTTTTGCCGAACTGCAAGATTTTGCTTTTCTCAGGACAAGCGGCCACCGCCGACCTGCTGGAAAATGCCCGTGCCCAGGGGCACGAGTTCGAAATCCTCGGCAAGCCCGTCCACCCCTCTGACCTGCTGGCCAAATTGAGAGGGTAGAACAATTTCTGCCGATCCTCCCCTCCACACGCGCACCGAATTCAGCTTCACGGTTGACGCGCCCTTCGATCAAGTCGCACCGCTGTTTGGCGCCGACGAGGAGCGCAAATGGGCGCCGGACTGGAATCCGCAATTCATCTATCCCATCCCTGCGCGCGATCAGCCGGGCATCGTGTTCAAAGTTCCGAAGGGACAATTCACCAGCGTCTGGGTGAATACCGCGTTCGATCTGGCGGCTGGACACATCCAGTACGCCTACGTGCTGAACGACGCCATGACGACGCTGATCGATATTCACCTGACGCGAGAGGGCGGGCAGAAGACCGCAGTCACCGTCGTCTATGAACGCACCGCGCTCGTGCCCGAGGCGAACGAGCATGTCCAGGTTTTCGCAAACGAGGATGCAGTAGCAGCCAAGGAGTGGAGCGACGCAATCAACAGCTACTTCGCCAAACTTCGTACGGCGGGCCAGCAGAAATAACATTCGGCTGTGAGGAAGCTGCAAGTATTAGGTGTCATCCTGAGCGAGGAGGTCGCCGCGACGACCGAACGCAGTCGAAGGACCCCTATTCCTGCCAGAACATCCGGAAGCACAGGCATTCTTTCTCTGAGCGAATAGCGAAGAGCGAAACGCGGCCCCTACAACTCTCTCCGCCCCTCCATCGCCTTCTGCATGGTGACTTCGTCGGCGTACTCGATGTCGCTGCCGACGGGAACGCCGGTGGCGATGCGGGTGACCTTTACCGACGCCGACTTGAACAATCGCGAAAGATAAGTGGCCGTGGCTTCGCCTTCGACCGTGGGATTGGTCGCCACGATCAACTCGTCCACCTCTCCCGACTCCACTCGCTTCACCAGGTTGCTGATGCGCAACTGATCCGGGCCAACGCCGTGCAGCGGGGACAGCGCGCCGTGCAGCACGTGATAGACGCCGTTGTAGTGCCGTGTCTTCTCAATGGCGGCGATGTTGGTCGGCTCCTCGACCACGCAAACCAGCCGCAGGTTACGCGTGGCGCTGGTGCAATAGGTGCAGGGATCGACGTCGGTGATGTTGTTGCAGACCGAGCACAGGCGCAGGCTGGCCTTCACCTCGCGAATCGCCTCCGCCAGCAACTGCGCGTCTTCATCGCTGGAGCGCAGGATATAAAACGCGAATCGCTGCGCGCTCTTGCCGCCCACACCGGGCAGCTTCTTCAACTCTTCAATCAGTCGAGCCATGGGCTCGGCAAATCTTGACACCCTGTTCCCCCACTCACATTCCCGGCAGGCCCATGCCGCCGAACATCCCGCCCAGACTGGACTTCATCGCGTCATCCACTTTACGCGACGCCTCGTTCACCGCGGCGGTCACCAGGTCCTGCAGCATCTCGATGTCGCCCGATTTCACCACCTCGGGTTCAATAGCGACGCTCAGCAATTGTTTCTGACCGTTCATCTTCACGGTCACGCTGCCACCGCCCGACGACGCTTCGACCGTGACATGCTGCATTTTTTCTTGCAGCTTCTCCGCCTGCTCCCGCGCCTGCGCCAGCATTTCCTGCAAATTAAATCCGCCCATGAATTCTCCCAATCTTACCCGCGATCTTTGTTGTCGATCACGGTACGAATCTCAGCGCCAAACTTTTCCTGCATGCGCTGCACGATGGGATCGGCAGCCGCCCGGCTGCGCGCCCCCGCGCCGTTGCTTGGACGCACCGCCGACGGCTTCGACGCGATCTGCGCGCCGCCGCTCACCATCTTGAACTTCAGCGGCCTGCCCGTGGCCTTGCTCAGCGCGGCTTGAATCACGCGCTTCGGTTCCGGCCCCAGCGCCACATCGATCAGCACCTGCGACATGGCGACCTTCACCGTGACCTCCATGCCGCGCAGCGACCACTCGGCTTCTTCCAGGTTGTGCGCCAACATCTGCTGCCCAGCATCTTCCAGCGCTGCCAGCACCGCCTCGCGCGCCGCCTCCACTGTGATCTCGCTGCTCTTTGGTTGCGGACTCGGATCAGGCTCGAGGGCGACGGCTGTCGCGACACCAGCTTCCATCGCAGCCGATGTATTTCCGTTTGCGATCTCCGGCTCTGCCTGTGCGTTCGATCTCGGAACCGGGACCGAAGCAGCCGCCTGCTTGGCGAAGTCGGCCTGGGTTTCAGCTTTGGGTTCGCTCTTGCGTTTGCGGTCTGCCTCGAAGGGAGAAGGCCGCGTGAACAGCGATGCCGCCGGCTCGCGCGACGATTGCGGCTCCAACTCGCTCGTCGCCCGAGACGTGCCACTCGGTCGTGCCGCCGCAGGACCTGTCGGCCGTGCGCCTGCGCCTCCGGTTCGCGACGACGAACCTGCCGTACCCGTCTTCCCCGCTTCCCCACTGAGCAACTCTTCCAGCGGCAACAATCGTTGGGCATGCACCAGCTTCAACAGGCCCAACTCCAGATGAAAGCGCTGCTCCTGCTTGTAACCCAGATCGCTGTGCGTGCGCAGCATGATCTGCATGAAGCGCGCCAGGTCTTCCTCGCTGAAGCGTTCCGCCACGCGCGCCACCCGGGCGCGTTCATCAGAGGAAATCTGCAGCACCGGCGAATCGCTCCCCGCCACTTTGGCCACCATCACGTTCCGCAGGAAGCGCAGCATCTGCCGCGCAAAGTGCTGCGCGCTCTGTCCTTCCACCAGCAGGCGGTCGATGGCCCGCAACACGTCCGCGCTGGAATTGCGCGCCACTGCGTCCATCACGTCTTCCAGCACGTCGGCAGAAACCGTTCCCACCAGCCCGCGCACCACCTCCCCGCTCAGCGTGGTGCCGCAGCAGGCGATGGCCTGGTCCATAATGCTGAGTGCGTCGCGCATGGAACCGTCGCCCACCTCCGCCAGCATGGCCAGCGCGTTCTCGTCGTACGCAATGCCCTCCTGCTTGGCGATATCGCGCAGTTGCTGCACGATGTCGTCGAAGCGCACGGCGTGAAAGCTGAAGTGCTGGCAGCGCGAGCGGATGGTCTGCGGAATGTCTTCCGGCTGGGTGGTCGCCATCATGAAGACGATATGGCCGGGCGGCTCTTCCAGCGTTTTCAGCAGCGCGTTGAAGGCGGCGTCGGTGATCTGGTGCGCCTCGTCGAGAATGTAAATCTTGAAGCGGTCGCGCGCCGGACGATAGCGCGCGGCCTCGCGCAACTCGCGAATCTCATCGATGCCACGGTTGGTGGCCGCGTCGATCTCGATCACGTCCACCGCGTTGCCGGCGCGGATCTCGACACACGAATCGCAAACTCCGCACGGCTCGGGCACGGGATGGTCCTGCGACTGGCAATTCAGCGCCATCGCCAGAATGCGCGCGATGGTCGTCTTGCCGATGCCGCGATGGCCGCTGAAGATGTAGCCGTGGGCGACGCGTCCCTGCGCGATGGCATTCTTCAGTGTGCGGGTGACATGCTCCTGCCCGATCACCTCGGAGAACTTTTGAGGACGGTATTTGCGCGCCAGAACCTGATAACTCATGGGAGGGGAAAAGTTGATTATACAGTCCGGCGAGCACGGGTAGAGCGGCGCCTTTTACCCTCCCCGCTCCCCTTTCGCATGTGGATGGGTCCTGTCGTAAACCTCCATCACGTGTTTGACGGTGAGCTGCGTGTAGCGCTGGGTGGTCGAGAGCCGTTCATGGCCAAGCATCTCCTGGATGGCGCGCAGGTCGGCGCCTTCCTCCAGCATGTGCGTGCCGAAGGCATGGCGCAGCGTGTGCGGATGCACGTCGGGCGAGAGTCCGCGTGCCACCGCGATCTGCTTCACGATGCGGCCTACGCTGCGGGTGGTTAGCCGCGTGCCGCGCAGGTTGATCAGCACCGCTCGCTCGGTCGTGCGCTTGGTTTCGCCCAGCACTCGCTGGCGCGCCGGTAGATAGGCTTGCACCGCCGCCTTTGCCGAATCGCCGAACGGGACAAATCGTTCCTTACGGCCCTTGCCTCGCACCAAGATGAGTTCGTTGGACCAACGGATATCGTCAACGTTGATGCCGATCAGCTCCGAGTTGCGGATGCCGCAGCCGTAAAGCAATTCCAGAATCACCTGGTCGCGTTCCGTGAACGCCGAACACTCGGGCATGGCCGCATCGAGGACGGTGTTGACCTCCTCGATGGTGGGCACGCGGGGCAGTTTTTTCGGCAGCCTTGGCGTAGCCACCAGTGCC
Organism: Acidobacteriaceae bacterium; assembly: GCA_003151335.1. Classification (GTDB taxonomy): domain Bacteria; phylum Acidobacteriota; class Terriglobia; order Terriglobales; family Acidobacteriaceae; genus Bog-257. The sequence goes on along the minus strand of PLXE01000108.1, from coordinate 3,573 downwards.
GCCGGATTCTGCTCAACCTCGCCTTCCTGCGCCAGCCACTTGTACAGCGACCGCAACGCCGCCAGGGCGCGCGCCACCGACGTCTTGCTCAACCCACGTTGGTAGAGGCTGGAGAGATAGCCGCGAATCAGCACATGGTCGATGTCGCGCCAGCTCTGCGGGCCAACGTAGTCCGCGAACTGCGCCAAATCCGTGCGGTACGCCTTGATGGTGTGCGGCGAAGCATTGCGCTCCTGCAGCGAACGAAGGAATTGCGCCACAGCTTTCTCGACGATGGTTGCTGCGCGCTTCCTCATCGTGCCTTGAAGGGGCGCACCTTTAGGTGCGCCGTTACGTCTCTTCATTTTTTCTCATCCCGAGCCGACTTTAGTCGGCGGGGAACCCGTTCGCCGTTTGCCCCGCGGATGATGCTCCTTGTAAACCCGATTCAGCCGGTCGAGCGCGAGATGCGTATAAACCTGTGTGGTCGAAATGTCGGCGTGCCCGAGGATGGTCTGCACCGTGCGCAAATCAGCGCCGTTTTCCACCATGTGGGTGGCGCAACTGTGGCGCAGCATGTGCGGGCTGGCATGACGCACCGATTGGGCGGACGCGTCATTCACCACCTGCCACACGCGCTGCCGCGTGATGGGCCGCGCCCCGCGCGCGATGAACAGGAACGGAGACGACTTTTCGGTCGCCAACACCGGACGCGAATGCTGCAAATATTGCTGCACCATTTGCTGCGCAGCATGACCCAGCGGAACAATGCGCTCCTTGTCACCTTTGCCCCGCACCAGGACGTATCCCAACTCCAGCTTCAGGTCTTCGAGCTTTAGGTTGATGACCTCGGAGACCCGCAGCGCGCCGGCATAGAAAACTTCCAGCATTGCCCGATCGCGGCCGGTAAGCGCTTGCGACCTGCGATCGTCCTTGGCTCGCGGCGGCCCTTGCAGCACGCTCTCGACCTCATCGGTAGCCAGCGATTTCGGCAACACCTTCCACTGCCGCGGCGAATCAATGTTCAGTGTGGGGTCGGCGGTGATGTAGCGGTCGAGCAGCAGGTACTTGTAAAAGTGCCGCAGCGCAGAAAGCTTGCGCGCCACACTGCGCCCGTCCACGCCGTTCGAGAGCAGCGCATTGAGAAAGTCGCGCACATCCTGCCGCCGCGCCTCGCGCAGCGCGCGCTTGCGCTTCAGCAGAAACTCGGAGTACTGATCCAGATCGGAGCGATAGGCCGACACGCTCAACGGCGCCAGTCCCTTCTCCACCTTGAGGTAGTCGAGAAAGGAATTCAGCAGCCGCAGATTGGGATCGGCACTCTGCACGAGATGAGTATGAACGCGCGCGGGCCGCACGGGAATAACGAGCGAGGTACGGGACGAAGAAAATCATTCACCACAGAGACACAGAGGACACAGAGAAGAGTCTATAGAAACAAAACTCCGTGATCTCCGTGTCGGAGCCTGCCCTGAGCGCAGCTGAAGGGTGGTGAATATTCTTCGATGGGGTAGAGACGAAATGTCCCCCTCACAACGCCCCGCTTCCGACCTGTTGCCGCACGCTCCTCAACACCTCCACCGCATTGTGCGGGCTGCGCGGATCTTCCTCATGCTTGAAGAACGCGTACGTCTCCAGGCCATCGGCGACACAACGTCCCACCCGCTCGACCAACTTCTTGAGATCGTCGGCCGAATAGCTGGGCTGGCGGAAGCGAAAATAGATGTAGCTGGCGGTGCGGACCTCGGGCGTGGTGAGCTTCTCGGTTTCGGCGACACATAGCGTCGCGTTGCGGTCGTGCAGGGCCTGATAAATCTCGTCGCTGAACCACGACGCGTGACGGAACTCAAATGCGGCTTTGAAGTTGGCCGGCAGCAGCGCCAGGAAATCGCGTAGCACGGCCACATCAGCCTTGGCGGTTGGCGGCAACTGGAAGAGCACCGGCCCCAGTTGCGTGGCCAGCGGCTGCAGCGTGGGAAGGAATCGCTGTATTGCCTCTTCGACGTTCTGCAGGCGGCGAATGTGGGTGATGTACTGGTTGGCCTTCAGCGCGAAACGGAAGTTGGGGCCGACATCCGCCATCCATCCGGTCGCGGCCTTCTCCGACAAATGGCGCCGGAAGGTGTAGTTCACCTCCACAGCGGTGAGCTGCGTCGCGTAGTACTTCAAGAAGTTTTTCGACGAAACTTCCTTCGGGTAGAAGTCGGGCTTCCAGATGGTGTATGCCCACCCCGAGGTGCCGACGTAGAGCGGGAGATTGGGGGCGTCGGGAGCCGGAGTCGCCGCGCTGACTACTTTTACCGCAGCCGGAGCGTCGTTTTTCTTCCTGCTGGCTGGACTCATTGCGCTGGAAACAATATCACAGGCGTTTGCGTCTCGGAGGTGCCTTCTTGGCGGCGCCGGCTTTGCTCTTCGCGCGTGGGGTGGTTGCTTTCTTCTTTGGCTCGCTGGGCGCCGCAGCGCGCTTCAGCGCCGCTTCGGGCTTCGCCGACGCGCCCGCCTCTAACTTCTGCAACGCCTCCACCAGCGGCATCCTTTGTTTCAACTTCAGCACCGGCTCGAACAGGTCTCCGTATTTCTTCGCTCGCGCCAACACTTCATCCGATTCGAACACCAGCAAACTCGCATCGCCTTTCTTCAGGCAGGCCTCAACTTCGTCCCACTTCACTGGCGTCGAAACCGTCGGCCGTTCTTTGGCGCGCAACGAGTACACGCACACCGTGGTCTTATGATCGTCGTTCTGGCTCCAATCCACCAGCACCTTGCCGGTGCGCAGCGCTTTCTTCATGTCGGAGACGACCAGGTTGGGATGCTGCCGCTCCAGTAATCGTGCCAGCTCATGCGCAAAGGGCTTGGTCTGGTCGTAGGTAACGGCGGTGTTCAGAGGAACGTAAATCTGCAAGCCTTTCGATCCTGAAGTCTTCGCGAAACTTTGCAACTGTAGTTTGGCGAAGATGTCGCGCACCCACAGCCCGACCTGGCAACACTGCACAATGTTGGCGGGCGGGCCGGGGTCGAGATCGAAGACAATAAACGTAGGCCGCAAAATGTCTTTGCCGAGCGACAAACTGGTGTGCAGTTCCAGATCGGCGAGATTGGCCGCCCAGACCAACGTCGGCAGGTCCTCGGCCAGGCAGTAGTTCATCCACTTATGATTGCCTTCGCTCCACACACGCGCGGTCTGCACCCACTCGGGACGATGCTCCGGGCAGTTCTTCTCATAAAAATACGGACCGCTCACGCCGTTGGGATAGCGCTTCATGGTCAACGGCCGCCCGCGCAAGTGCGGCAGCAGCGCCGGCGCGATGCGCACGTAATAATCGATCACCTGCCCCTTGGTGAATCCAGCTTCGGGATACAACACCTTATTGAGGTTCGAAAGCTTCAGGTGCCTTCCCTCGATGTCAACTACAGTCTCTTTGGCCATTGTGTCCCTCGTTTGCGCTGCACAGAAATGATGCAGTTTGAGCGAGCAAGTGTGCAACCTGCGGAAGCTGAATTGTTCATGAGGATCTCACGATTTGAAAGGGCACGGCTTCAGCCGTGCCGCGAGCTGCTGTCAGTTCTTCGGCTTTAGCTGTGGTGTGTCAAGAG
>PLXE01000081.1 GCA_003151335.1 Acidobacteriaceae bacterium | reverse complement strand
GAAGATTGGCGGAGGGTATAAGGCAAGGAAGTTCAGATTTTTACTGTTTCTCTGAATGGAGTCAACATTTTATCTACGCCGATCCAGAGTCCTACCGTCATGAAAGCTGAGAGGAACGCTCCGACCCGCGCCAGAAACCTCGAAGAGCGGCACGTCAGCACCCCGCAAAGCGTCAACCAACCGCCGCCGGGTGTTTTGCGATACGTGCACATCCGACTTGTTCACTCTTGACCAGATTTGGGATGTCCTAAGGCATATACCTAGTTAGGTAATACCCGGAATTCACACATGTGAATACGCAGAAATAGAGGAGACATAATGACAGCAACAATGGAAAAAACACCGACAGTACTGGCGGCAGATACCCTAACCGGCGATAAAGTCGTGAACTTCCAAAAGGAAGACCTCGGAAAAATCGAACATTTGATGATCGACCTGGAGTCGGGCCGCGTCGTTTACGCGGTTCTTTCGTTCGGGGGTTTCCTGGGCATGGGTGACAAGTTATTTGCCATTCCATGGAGTTCCCTTGCGGTCGACACGGTTGAACATCGGTTCATTCTGAACGTCGACAAGGAATTGCTCAAGGCCGCTCCCGGTTTCGACAAGGATCATTGGCCGAACATGGCTGACCACACCTGGGGTGCCAAAGTCTACACGTATTACGGCGCCAAGCCCTATTGGAACTAAGCGCGTCGCCTGAACGGCGATGGCCGTACGCAACGGTCCGTGAAGTTGCCGAACGGGTTGGCGGCGACATCGATTCGAGAGAATTGATAGGCTAGCCGACGTCACCTAAAGGTGCACTGACTCGTTGGAAAGTGGACTCCACTGAGCTCGCGTTCCTGGCGCAATAGCGGGTCGATACCGTTGGCAAGGTGAGTTGCTGAATCCAGACAGCGCTCCGTACCACAAGGTCGAGGCCGTGTGGGGCTGGTTGCGTTCCGACCAAACGCGGTTAGAACGCAACCAGCCCCCGCATTGCCCGCTGGAGTTCAATCCTACAGAGAGGCCTTGGGAAACACGCCCGACACAACGGGTCACACAATCCGCAAAACCCGCCACCGGCGAAATTGCAAAGCCTTCCCGGCTTCAAACCCCCAAGCCGCAACCAACCAATGGCGATATGGTTTTCGATCCCCAGGCCTTTCTGGCGAGAGCTGGGTTGGGCAGGAAGATTCTCAATCTGAAAAAGAATGACACGGCGTACGCGCAAGGCGACCCTACCGACGCGATCTTTTACGTGCAGACGGGTCGACTGAGAATAACTGTCACCTCCGCAAACGGAAAAGAAGCGACGCTTGCCTTGGTGGGCGCCGGGGAATTCGCGGGGGAGGATTGCATGGTCTCAGCTCATCCTCTTCGACTCGCGACGGCTACCGCGATGACCGAATGTGCACTGCTCAGAATTAGCAAAGCGGAAATGGTCCGCGCACTTCATCAAGAACCCGCATTTTCGAATGTGTTCGTCTCCTTTCTGCTTACCCGCAACGCTCGCATCCAAGCGGACCTAGTCGATCAGCTTTTCAATTCCAGCGAAAAGCGGCTGGCGAGAATTCTGTTATTGCTCGCCCAGTTCGGCAAGGAGAGCAAACCGGAAACGGTGGTTCCTAAGATCAGCCAGGAAACCCTGGCGGAGATGATTGGCACAACCCGGTCCCGAGTGAGTTTTTTTATGAATCGCTTCAGGAAACTGGGGTTCATCGAATATAACGGCGAGATTCGGGTTCACAACTCTCTCCTAAATATCTTTCTTCAGGAATGAGGGTAATGACTGAGACCAAAACAGTAGAGCGCGACATGAGCGTGTTCACCAAGCAGACAATGAAGAGCGAGCTTGTCAAAGACAAGCACGGCAGGCGCAAATTGTTTGCACAGTACAACGAAACCGCCACCGCAACTTATGATGAACTTCATGCGCGGCCTCTGAATCGTGTTCACCAAGAGCGCGAGCCGGACCTTCGATAGCGCACCTCCGGAGTTTCCTCCGCTCGTCCATGGTGACCGGTGCTGACAAACATCGTTCGGTGACCGGCATCACTGAGCGGGCTCGGACGAGCTACTAAGGTACAAAGAGGATTTTCTCGCGCGCGTCGCTGCCATCCTTATCCTCACCCCATGATGCGACACGCGCCTTTTTGTTTTGGGGAACGTTCTTCTGTGAAGTTCCAGGCCGCTGATGCAAAGCAACGTTAAGAACAACGCGAAACAACGTACCAGCGGGAAGCCTGTAGGAGGAATCACCGGAAGGGAATATCTTTGCATGTCGCCACTGTTCCCCATTTTCCGCCGTCTTCTGCTTGGGGCGGTGGCGCTCGTCTGCTCGATTCCCCCTCCGACCTTGGCTGCGCAAGGGCATGGAGATACGGTCTCAGCGGCTCCGGGCACGCTGATCCGCTGGGCGGCGCCGGGCGCGAAGCGCTGCAGCATGAAGGGGCGCTCTTGGGCCGCATTGGAGGGAACCTGCTATTATCCGGTCGACCTTCTGCAGAAGCCCGCCCTCCTCACCATCGCACTCTGGGGCTCCGGGCACAGAGAGTTCGCCCGCATCTCCGTGGAACCCTACGAGTACGGGACCGAGGAGATCGACCTTCCCGACATTCCGCAAGCCAACCCCTCGCCGGAGGACCTCAAGCGCGACTCGCGCGACCAGGCGCTGCTGAGCAAGGTCTGGAAGCGCAAAGAGGGGTGGGCGGAGTTCACGCTGCCTCTTGGGGCGCCGGCCAGACCGCTCCCCGCGGGCAAGTCCTTCGGCGTGAAGCGGGTCTTCAACGGCAAGCCAGCCTCGCAACACCACACCGGGTCCGACTACGCCACGCCGGTGGGCACGCCGGTCTTGGCCGTCGCCGACGGGACGGTGGTAGTCGCCGAGGATTTGTTCTTCGAGGGCAATGCCGTGTTCATCGACCACGGCGACGGCCTCGTCAGCATGTGCTTCCACCTCTCCGAGATCAAGGTCCAGGCCGGGCAGGAGGTCAAGAAAGGCCAGACGCTCGGCCGGGTCGGATCGACGGGCCGCGCCACGGGACCACACTTGTTCTTCGGAGTCCGCTGGCACAACGCCCGCATCAACCCCCAGTTCCTGCTTGAGGACCCGGGTAAGATCCCGGCCGTGAACCGAGTGTCACCATAAACTAAGAAACTATTTTGGTCTGAACGAGAATCTGATGAAGTGCGCATTCTGTGCAGCTTTATGAAAAACGAGGAATTGGTCTTGGTGACGGCCAGCCGCTGTGCCTTGAGTAGCAGATAGCTCATATCGCGGTAGCCGCGGCCACGACGTAACAGCGTTTTGATGTTTTCCGTTGACGGCTTCCACCACGCCAAACGGCACCTCCAGAGGTCTGCTCTCCTGCCCAGCAGCAAGCACATCACGGACGGCTGACGGGGCACTGAAAGCTGAGATGGAGTATTGCAGACGGCGGCAGTCAGGTGTATGATACAGGCCACTCAGAAATAAAAAAGGAAATGTC